>NZ_JBVJIM010000018.1:0-189888 GCF_055586305.1 Nonomuraea sp. NPDC051298 | reverse complement strand
CCACCTGGAAAACCATGGCCACGCCTGGAGAACCGATGTCCGCGCACCTGGCAAACCAATGCCCGCCTACATGGAAGTCAGCGTGTCCGTTGACACCGACATGGGCGGGAACGGCTGACGGGCCTGCTTGGTCGGCGGATGATGGCCTCGTGGAGCAGCGGCGTCGTCCATGTTGCGGGGCGAGAACTGCCGGGTTGGTTACGGTCGGACGCCAGGTTTTGCAGCACGACGTGCCGGAACACCTGGCTGTCGACACGCGCGGCATACCGCTGATGGTGATGGTGCCATCATCGCTGAACGTTTCCGGCCCGAGAACCCCTACCACGTCACCCTCGAAAAAACCCAGGCCATCGTCGCAGCCGAAACGTGATCACTCACAAAGTGCGAAACACGTGGGGGTGAATTCTCCGATAGAACTCTCACGTGATCAACGTGGTGAAACAGGAGCCTGGCGCCGGACCCACGGCCGATCACTGTCATTCCAGCCGCAGCCGGAGCGGGTCCTGGGAGCCTCGCCAAAGGTATGCGCTCAGCAGCCGGCCCGTTGCCCGCTCGATCGCGGCATCCTCGGGCAGCGGCCAACGCAGGTGCGTGTAGAGCGCGCTCCGGTACAGGTCGAAGGCCGACTCCTGAAGGTCGCCCAGCGCCCCGGCGTACCGAATGGCGCCCGCGTACGCCACGGCCGCGGCAGCCACGCCCACCGGCGCGGCCCACCACGCCCAAGGTGTCCACACGAGGAACGCCACGCCCCACATCCAGGCGGTGATCTGCCCGTCGAGCCGCTCGCGCGCACCGATCAGCTCTTTCCTGGCTTCCTCGGGCATAACCAGCCACAGTCGGCTCCAACACTGTGACGCCTCCAGCCCGTACTTGTCCGCCGGCCACCGCTCGGCAGCCGCCAGAACGTTGCCCAGCCGGGTCGGCAGGCAATGTGCGGGGTCGGACGGCATGCCGCGCAGCCATATGTCGAGGGCAGCCAGCTCGCGTTCCTCCGCCCAGCCGCGTGCGCGCGCGGCCAGGTCCTGCCAGCGCGCCTCCCGCTCAATGATCCTGCGTGACCACCGGCTGGCCGCGAGCCGGGCGAGCGGATCGAGCGACCGGTGCCATCGGCCGGTGAGCACGGCGAGCACCAGATCGACCAGGCGTCTGGCCAGGAGCCCGGACAGCAGCACGACAACCAGGAACCCGGCGACCATCCAGGTGGTCACCTGCCCGGTCACCGTCCGGACCGCCGCCTCGATGTTCTGTCCGCTGTTGAGGAACCACACGAGCCCGCCGCCCATCCAGAACAGCGCGGCGGGCAGGATCACGACGCGGGTCCAGCGCTCGGCAACCCGGTCCGCCAGCCCCTTCGACAGGCTCTCAAGCACCTACAGCTCCGCTTCCTTGACGCGGACGAGGGGTGTGCGGTGCCGAGGGCAGTCGGGCACGGGCTGGCCCACCGCACGACGGAGCCACCGGTGGTCGCACTTCTCGCATTCGTAGACGTCAGCTCCGACGAAGCTCCCGGCGGCGGCCAGCGGGAAGTACGCGGTGCGGGGATCGCGCAGGTCGCCACCGTCCGTGCCACGCAAGAACGCGTAAGCCCATTCCCGGGTCGCCGCGGACCGCTGAAGCAGTGTCAGAATTTCGGGCTCGGCTGCCGGACCGCGGGCGAGCAACTCGCCGAGCGCCGCGTCCACCTCCAGGGCCTCTTCGCCGAGGAGCGCCGGCAACTGCGGCCTGATCGTGTTGGCCAGATCGGTGATCGAGCGTGGCGGGCCGGTCATGATGCTCCCATGTACGTGAAGGCCGCCCAGTAGGCGGGATGGGCGAAATCGCGGCCCGTTCCCCATAACGGTCGTAGCGGCTCGGGGATCGGTGCGTAATGATCCATGAGGGCGGGATAGGCGGCACGCAGCTCGGCGTTGGTGGCGTCGCGCACCCACCTCTGGGCGTCACGCAGCGCCGCCGCCGGGTGGCCACCGCCTTTCCATATCGCGTAGAACCGGCTGAGCAGCAGCGCCGTGCTCGCGTCTGGCACCCGCCACATCGAGCCGACTACGCCGGCCGCTCCGCCCTGCAGGAAACCCGTGGCCAGGCCGATCACCTCATCCGACAGCTCGACCTGAGGCAACGCCGTCTCGCACGCTGACAGCACCACGAGCCCGGTACGTACCGGCCGAACGAGCAGGTCGCGCAGCGTCAGCCGTCGATTTCCCGACAGGAGGAGATAACTGTCCAGGACCTGCTCCCAGTCGGCGTAGCCATGGCAGGCGAAATGCAACACTCCGTGCCCATCGAACTCATGGGCATCAAGGCCGGCGAGCACCGCCTCGCGCGTGGCCTCGTCCCCGGTCAGGCGACGGGCGCCAGGGTATGCCCGGACGGCGGCGTCGACCTCGTATGCCGTGAACGGCAGCGGTCGCGCGGAGACCGGTTGCGGATCATCGACGGCGAACATGTGTCCGGCCTCGGCGCCGTCGGGCGCGGATCTGGCGGCGATGCCAGCGCTCGGCGCGAAGGTGAGCGGTCGAAAATCGATCGCGAAGCGTCGCCCGGTGGGAGCCTCCTGATCGGGTGTCCAGGCGGCGTGGAAGGGCAGCAGGACCAGCAGCCATGTGGGAACGATGGTCAGTGGACCGTCGCCGGGGACGAGGTCGAGCATCGGCCCCATCGCCGCCTCCCAGAGCCAGCGGGTGACGTCGTCGAGCACTCGGTGCCAGAGCCGCACGTCGGTTCCAGCCTGCTCGTAGGCGTCGATGTAGCCGAGCAGCCGCCGTAGGACATGGTCCAGCCGCAGATCGGGCAGAGAATGGGCAACGACGGAGCCGTCGTCGACCAGTAGTCCGTAACCGCCACGGGTACCGGCCAGTAGATACAGCAGCGGGCCGGAGCGCGCGGCCCGAGCGATGTCGCCGGCCGCATCGGGCAGTCGGAAGCGCTCGAAGCCGGGCTGCTCCCTGATGTGCGCCAGCGCCTCGTTCCTGTCGCGGCGGGCCTGGTCGAACGCGGGGGCCAGCGGCAGCCAGTCGCCCATGACGGGTTCAAGCGCCTGGCGCTGCAGCTCACGCAGCCGCGCCTCGGCCCGTTGGTACGGCTCGGCAAGCTCGGGATGATTGACGGCGAGCCGGTCGTTCTCCGCAGCGGCCCCGGCGAGCGCGTCGGCGAGCAACCGTGTCCGGCCACGCTCCAGCGTCACGACGGCGGCCCAGGCGTCGCCCGCCTCCACGTGCGCCGCCGAGGCAACTGTCGTCAGCCCTTCCACCTTTGACAACCACCGTTGTTTGTGGGCTCTGAGCGGACTGCCGTCCACGACTCGGTCGATGCTGTCCAGGGCGTACCCGTATGCCTCGGCCGCGTGCTCCCACAGACCGTGCCTGGCCGCGTGGTTCCCCCAGACCCGGCTCGCCTGCAACACGGACTCAGGCAACCACTCGATCCCCAGCGCATACCCCTCGCGCAGCAGCTCCATCCCGCGGGCCAGCGCGTCGGGGGCGGCGGTGAGGTTGTGCAGGTCCGAGTAGGCGTCGGCGAGACTCAGCCGGGTGCCGGCGGCGAAGGGCGCTTCCGGCGGGCAGAGGTCGAGCGCCTCCTCGACGTGCGCGATGAATCGCCGCACGCTCCGCTCGGACTCCGCGTAGCCAGGGCGCGCCGTGACGCATGCACCCAGATTGAGCAGGTGCCTGGCCCGCTCCAGGCCTACGCTGGCCGTCGCCGCCTCCACCAGCAGTTCCTCGGCCCGGTCGAGTCGCGCCTGATCCGGCTGATTCGCGGGTCCGGCCTGCACAAGGAGGGCCGCCGCCAGGTTGCCCGCCCACACCGCGTAGTCCCGCGAGGACCTAGGGGTACGGTCGAGCACCTCCGCCAGGATTCGGATCGCCTCCGCGCCGGCGGCCGCGTCCCCGAACGCTTGACACTTGTTGAACAAGCAGCCGGCGAGTGCCGCCGATGCGCGATCATGGTCCTCGCCTGCGGCGGGAATGGTGAGAGCCTCGCGCAGGGCCTCGATGGCCTCCTCGAGCGCACCTACGTCTCCTGTGGACGCGTACACGTGCCGCAGATCGATCGCCAGGAAGTTGACGGCCATGACCCGCGTCTGGCCACTGGCCATCGTGACCGCCTCGCGGTGCAGGAGTACCGCTCTGTCGAGGTCGGCAGCGTCTCCCCACGCCAGATACCGATTGTGCAGCGTGCTGCCGTAGGCGTCGAGCACGGCCTCGTACCGTTGACTGCCGGGCTCGGCAAGCTCGTACATCTCCTCGTGCGCTTGTACGGCGGCGGTGAGATCCTCCCGATCGCCGCGTGACTGGTAACGGTGGCCGCGCGCCTGGCCCAGGCCCTGCAGGTGAAAGATGCGGTCCTGCCCGGGAGGGAGCCCTTCCAGGCTCTCCTCATGGAGCTGGATGGCCCGATCGAGGGCAGTGGCGTCGCCGGTGGCGCTGAACACCGAGCGCAGGACGACGGCCAGACGATTACACTTGCGTACCCGGTCCGTCGACCCTGCCGGCGCGTAGTCGACCGCCTGTTCGGCTGCGACGACGGCCTGCCACAAATCGTCCACGTCGCGTGAAATCGCGTACCGGCGCGTCAGATACTCGGCCATGATTGCGGCCGATGCACCCGGCCCGCCGTCGGTGGGATACGCGCCCTCGATCAGCCTGCGCTCGACCGTGAGCGCCGCGTCGATCAACCCGGCCGACGGCTCCCGCTCGCAGATCCTGAACAGCCGAGCACCGATGCCTCTCAGGGTCTCTCCCGCCCGCGCGCGTAGGCCGGGATCGTCCCGTACCGCCTCCCTCACAAGCTCGAACGCCTCATCGAGGCGCGAGGGCTCGCGCGCCGCAGTCGCGCAGGCCAGGCCGAGCAGGATGCTCGGCCTCAGGGGAGCACGTGGGGGCAGAGCGTCAAGGGCCGCATGCAGGAGCGCCATCGCCTCGGCCGGGTCATCGTCGCGTTGAAGCATGGCGTGCGCCGCGTTGTGGCAGGCCGCCGCGCGCAGCGCGGGATAGCGTTCGCGGACCTCGTCCGCCTCCGCGACGCGCATCCAGCCCTCGGCCAGTTCGGCCAGCGCGTCGGTGTCCTGCCGCCCATAGGCGATCGGTGTCAGCTCCTCAACGCGCTGAAAGAAGGGAGCGAGCCACTCAGGCCCCTCGACCATGCCACCGTGCGCGTCCAAGGCGGCCACGAAACCCTCCTCCCTGGACGTCCGCAGGAGGCCCCGCCAGGCGGTCAGCCAGCGGGCTATATCGTCTCTGCCTCTCGCCGCGCATTGGTCGGCCATCTCGCCCAGCCACGCGTCGATCCCGGGGTCGAGCAGGTCGAGGTGATCCTGGAGGTACGCGATGATCTGTTTCAGGTCGGGTGCGCTCATAAGCTGGTAGAGCTCACGCAGCAGGGGATCGGACCCGCCGCCTTCCTTCTGTAACCGCTTTGCCGACATCGCGACCTCCGGTGCCACTGCCCCTCGATCAACCTGTGTGCCTCACCCGCATTATCACCGATCATGTGGGGGGCGGACTGGCGGTCAGGATGAAACGGGAAGCAGGGCGGGGAAGCAGAGTCCGAGGTCGGTCTGACGCAGGCGGTTGAGAGCGGGCGGTGCAGACCAGACGTATGGAGACGAGGCTGCTTGCGCGTACGGGTCTTGCGGTCGTCTCACGGTTGTTCTCGGCTTGCCTGGCTGATCTCGACGTGCGCTGGTTCTCGTACCCAGCTACGGCGCCGTTTGACCCCGAGACTGGCCCGGCTCTCGCCCAGCAACATGGTCCACACCAGGAAACGCCACAGGACCCGCACCGGTTGGCCAGGAGGATCGACATCGTCCCAGGTGACTTAGGACTTACTCGTCCTAGCTGAGCCCGGAGGACGTCCCCGCCTGGATGGCCAGCCCCCGCCATGCCGGCTTGACGAGGACGGTGAGCGATTCCGTCGTCGGCCCAGTTGCTGACGCGGCCCGGACAGGCCGCCGGACCTGTGTCGCCGAGTTCGGTTGGTGGCCTCTGGCGGTGCTCCGAGCTGGTGGTCAGGGACGATCCGGGCCGTTGGCGAGTGCCCACCGACTCAACCGCCTGGCTCGCCGCCAGGCTGCGGTCCGCCAAGACCGGCGAGGTCCCGCCGGAGACGCCGAGTGCCAGTCGAGTGCCAGTCGAGTGCCGGTCGAGTGCCAGTCGCCGCCGTGGCCGATGGCTCCCGACCTTGCCGTCCGCGGAGGACTACGGCTGGACGAGGGGGAGAGTCAGGCTGCTGTGGGTCAGGTCCACTGTGACCGAATCGGCGGCCGGATCAGTGGCGATGTAGTCCCGGTCGTTGGCGACGATCACGAGCCCGATGCGGTGGCCTGCCGGGAAGACATGGTCGGTGGCGTGCAGGCGCCACTCCACCGTGTACGACCGACCGCGACTGAGAGTGCTCGGGCGAGTGAGGGAGTGGCGGTTCTTGACATCGATGGAGCCGCGGGTGACCACCGGCAGCTTGCTCGGGAGCTTGCCAGTGGGGGTGACGGTGGCCAGGTCGGCGGATTCCGGATGCGGGGCGGGAAGTCGTGGGGCGGCGGATTGTGACGACGGGGGTCCGTAGTCGACCAGCAGGGCCGTGAGCGGGGTGCTGGTCGACGTACTCGTCATGCGTACCCGCACTCGCGAGGTCCCCGACAGCCGGGTGGCCTCGGTCAGGGGCGGACTGAGGTAGGCGAGCCGGTGCGCGGCGCCGGTCTCCGGATCGGCGACCATGGCGGTCTCGTACTGGGCCGGGTCGTCGGTGAAAGCCTGGGTGACGCCGTGAGCGGCAGGCTTCGTCGTCAGTGTGCCGGCGGCGGTGGAGGTCGCCGGGCCGAACCACATCCGGACGTCCCGTGTCCCCGGCTGCGGCCAGTCGGCGGACACCTGCCAGGAGCCGTCCGGGCGCTGCACGGTGACCCGGGGCTCGTCCATGATGCCGTTGTCCAGGCCGTACAGCCAGTGGTCCATCCACCGGTGCAAGGTCTCGCGCCAGACGTCCCCGCCCGTGACCACGGGATCTTCGTGGCCGCCGTCGTGCAGCCACAACTTGCGCGACACGCCGTGTTCGGCCAGCGCCTGCCACCATGCGGCGAACTGGCGCCCGCGCACCTTCACGTCGTTCAGCCCCTGGACGAGCAGCACGGAGGCTCGGACTCGGGAGGCGTGCCGCCGGTAGTCCCGCTCGGCCCAGAAGGCGTTGTAGTCTGCGGTGTCGTCGGCGGCGTTGTCTCCCAGCGCCTTGAGCACGTCGCCGCACCTGGCCTTGGCGGCGTCGCTGATGACCCGGTCCGCCTGGTACTCCGGATAACGGGCGCCGAGCGTCCCCTGGTAGGCGACGCCCTGGTCCCGCGCGTAGTCGTACCAACTGGAGATCGCGCCTTCGGGCACGATCGTCTTCAGGCCCGCCACGCCCTCGGCGGCGGCGGCCTCGGCCAGCGTGCCGTCGTAGGAGAGGCCGACCATGCCGACCGCGCCCCGGCTCCAGGCCGCCACGGCGGGGCGGCCGTCAGGGTAGGCGGCACGGGCGCGGCCGGTGAGCCAGCCGACAACGGCCGCGGTGGCGAGCACGTCAGGGCGCCCGCCGGTGGTCGGACAGCCCTCCGACGCGCCCGTCCCTTGCACTGCGGCCTCCACCACCGCATAGCCCCTCGGTACGAAGTACTCGTCGTACCAGTCGGAGAACACGCCGTTCTTGGCGCTGTACGGGGTGGCCTTCATCACTGTGGCGACCTTCAACCCCGGTCCCGACCCAGCCGGCCGGAGGATGTCCACCGCGATGCGGTCGCGGCGACCGTCGTGATCACTGTCCATGGGCGCCTCGACGAACACCCTCTCGCGTACCGCGCCGGCGTAGGAGAACACCGGTTGTGTTCTCCCGTCTCGCACGGTCAGGGAGGGCGCAACCGAGGCTTGGGCTTCGGGGAGCGTGCCGAGGAGGACAGCAGCCGCCCCCGCGGCGAGGACTTTCATCCAACAACGATCTTTCATGGAGCGTGAAGCTAGGCCGATCACCTCGGCACCAGATGGGTGCTGGGTCAATGCGAGCTGGGAGGTCGGCGTGGCCTGAGCGGGTGGTTCGCGTCACCGCTGTCTCCGGGCGGAGGAAGGACACGGTCGCATCGTGGCCGACGCGGACGGCCGTTGATCTACGGCGCGCCTTCGTAGACGGCGTTCCGGGATGGTTAAGGACGCTCCCAGCCGCCTCCCTCTGATCGTCGCTGCAGCGACATGCGACCCGCGTTAGAGCAGGTCCCGGAGGCTCATTGGCCTCCGGTCGCCCCAGGCGGGGGAATTACGGAGTTTACATATTGAGCTCTTGTATCTACGGAATACCTCTATAGAGTCGCATGAAACACCGCGCGCTCGCCGTGGCGGTGGTCTCGGCCTCTTATACCCCCGGGAGGTTTCGTGTTCCGGCAATCGAGGACGTTCATCGCGATGGCGGCCACGCTCTGGTTGGCTCTGGCGGCATGCGGCACCGCCACCGAGCCTCAGCAGACAGGGAAGACCGGCACAGCCGCGAAAAGCGTCACCATCGCCATCTCTTCCGACGAGGGCACACTCACCCCCTTCACCAATCAGACCGGTTACCCGGGCAACAACCTGGTGAAGCTGATCTTCGACACGCTGGTCATCGTCCAGGGGGACGGGGTCACGCCGCTGCTGGCCAAGCAGATCCAGACCACCGACAACAAGGTCTTCACCCTGCCGCTCAGGTCGGGTGTCACCTGGCACGACGGCAAGCCGCTGACGGCGGACGACGTGGTGTTCAGCGTCGAGTTCTACAAGAAGAACATGGAGGGGGACTCCGCGATCGACGTCCGCCCGGTGGAGAGCGTGACCGCGAACGGCGACACCGTGGTGCTCACCCTCGAGGCCCCGGACCCCGAGTTCCCCCGCCGCATCCTGGCCGACATGGCGATCCTGCCCGAGCACCTGTGGTCGTCGGTGGAGAAGGCCGGCGAGGCCGGCGCCGACAAGGCGATCGGGACCGGCCCCTACAAGCTCGCCCAGTACGACAACGCCCGTGGCTACACGCTGGCCGCCAACGCCTCCTACGTCATGGGCAAGCCGAAGGTCGACACCGTCAAGGTGGTGGTCATCCCGGAAGAGTCCACGCAGTTCGCCGCGCTGCGTACGGGCGAGGTCCACATGTCGACGCGCATCGTGCCGCCGCAGCAACTTCAGGCGCTGGAGCGGCAGCCGAACATCGGCGTCGTCAAGGGCACCGAGTTCGCCTCCACGCTGCTGGCCTTCAACACGACCAGGGCTCCGTTCGACCAGCCCGAGGTGCGGCGCGCCCTCGCCAAGGCGATCGACGTCGCAGACCTGGTGAAGACCGCCCTGCTCGGCCAGGGAACGCCTGGCGACCCCGGCTTCATCCACGCCGACGCCCCCGTCGGGCCCGACCGGCTCGTCCCGCTCTACGACGTCGAAGCGGCCAAGCGCGAACTCGACGCCCTGGGCGCCAGGCCGGGGCCCGACGGGATCAGGGTTCTCGACGGCAGGCCCATGTCGTACGAGCTGCTGGTCCAGAGCACCTCCACCGACCGGCTGCGCAGCGCCGAGCTGATCCGCGACATGCTCAAGACCGTGGGCGTGGCCGTGCGGGTCACCTCGCTGGACTCCGACTCGCTGGACGCGAAGGTGTGGCCCGACTACGACGTACGCAAGGGCCGCAACTACGACATGTCGATGTGGGGCTGGTCGGCTCCGGTCATGCTGAGCAGCGGCACGATCGCCCAGCTCGTCGCCTCGAACCCGGACGACGGCTCGTTGAACGTCGTCGGTTTCAAGAACGAGCAGGTCGACGCCGTGGTGAAGACGTTGACCTCGGCCCCCACCATGGAGGCCAGGACGACGGCGGCCAAGCAGCTCCAGGCGCAGATCGCCGAGCAGATGCCGTTCCTGACGCTCTACTACCGCAACGGCGCCTACGCCTTCCGCAAGGACGTCTACAGTGGCTGGACCTGGCAGAACGGCTCCGCGGTGCTCAACAAGTTCTCCCTCGTCGAGTTCAGGCCGTGATGCCCTGGCGATACGCGGCAGGGCGGCTGGCCGAGTACGCCGCCGTGCTGGCCGTGGCACTCACGCTGAACTTCGCGCTGCCCCGTGCGTTGCCCGGCGGCCCGCTGAAACTGTTCGGCAGCCCTGAAGCGCTGGCCAGGCTCACCTCGGACGAGCGGGCGCAGATCGCCACCCAGTACGGCTTCGGCAAGCCGCTGCACGAGCAGTTCCTCGACTACCTCGGCGGCGTGTTCACCCTGGACCTCGGCACGTCCCTGTCGGATGGGCGCCCGGTCACCGAAGCGCTCGGCGAGGCACTGCCGTGGACATTGCTGCTGGTCGGCACCAGCATCGTCGGCACCGCGCTGGTGGGCGTGACGTTCGGGGTGGTGGGCGCGCTGCGCCGGCGCAAGGGCAAGGGTTCGGGGCTGCTCGGCACGGCCATCGTGCTCGACTCGTTCCCGCAGTTCTGGCTGGGCATGCTGCTCATCGTGCTGTTCGGGGTGCAACTCCAGTGGCTCCCGACGTTCGGGGTGTCCGGCGTCGAGGGCGTGACGGTGTCCGGCGTACTGCTGCACCTCGTCCTGCCGGTGAGCACCTTGACGCTGACCGGGATGGGCTATCTGTTCCTCTACACCCGATCATCGCTGCTCACCGTGCTGACCAGCGAGCCGATCCAGCACGCGCACGCCAGAGGCGTACCCTACGGGCGGCTGGTCAGAAGGCACGCGCTGCGGCCGGCGCTCCTGCCCGTGCACACGATTCTCATGATGGAGATCGGCTTCCTCGCCGCCGGTTCGATCGTGGTCGAGACCGTCTTCGCCTATCCCGGGCTCGGCCGCCTCACCTTCGACGCGATCACGGCCCGTGACTATCCGCTGATGCAGGGCGCGTTCCTGGTCCTGACGCTCATGGTCGTGCTGATGAACGCGCTGGCCGACGCCACGTACCCGCTCCTCGACCCCCGTGCGAGAACGGGAGGCCACCCATGACCTTGCTGAGCACCCCGGGGAAGATCGGCACCGGGATCCTCGCCGTCGTCATCGGAATCGCCCTGTACGGCACACTGCTCCCCGACGAGGCCGGCCGTGCCAGGGTCGCCGATCCGTACGCCCCTCCTGGAGCGGGACTGCCGCTCGGCGCCGACGACCTCGGCAGGAACCTGCTCGACCAGCTCATCGTCGGCGCCGGCACCTCGCTGAGCCTGGCCTTCATCGTCGCCATGGCCACCACCGTGCTGGCCGCGCTGGTCGGCGGGGCGGCCGGGATCGGGCCACGCCGGCTGTCGGCCACCCTGATGCGCGGCACCGACGTCCTGCTGGTGTTGCCCGAGCTGATCCTCTACATCCTCGCGGCGGCCTTCCTCGGTCAGTCCTTCGGCACGCGGGTGGCGATCCTGGCTCTCATCCTCTGGCCCGTCCCGGCCCGTGTGCTGCGCGCCGCGGTCCTGACCGCGTGGTCACGGGGGCATCTGGAGGTGGCCCGCGCGATGGGGGCACCGCGCTGGTGGCTGCTCCTGCGGCACGGCTCCTACCTCATCGGCCCACTGCTCATCCCGATCTTCGTCCGTACGGCGATGCGCGCCGTCATCTACGACGCGACCCTTTCCTTCCTCGGCCTGGGCGATCCCACCGCGCCGAGTTGGGGCACCACGCTGTTCTGGGTGCAGACCAACGGCGTGTTCCTGTCGGACGCGTGGCTGTGGTGGGCGCTCCCGCCCGGCGCCGCCATCACGCTCACCGTGCTCGCCCTCGCCCTCATCGGCATCTCCGTCGAGGAACGGCTCAACCCCGCGCTCAGGGAGGCCACCCGATGACACTGTCGCTGCGCGACCTGACGGTCGGTTATGGCGGTCTGACGGCGGTGGACAGGATCAACCTGGACGTCGCGGAAGGCGAGGTCGTCGCGCTCGTGGGCGAGAGCGGCTGCGGCAAGACCTCGCTCGCTCGCGCCCTGCTCGGGCTGCTCCCCCGTACCGCGACCGTGGCCGGGTCCGCCCTGCTCGGCGAGGAGGAGTTGGCGGGCCGTACCGACTGGAGGAACGTACGAGGTCGTCAGGTCGCGATCGTGCCGCAGGGCGCGATGACCGGGCTCAGCCCGGTGCACAGGATCGGCGCCCAGCTCACCGAGATGCTCACCTTGCACGGCGGCCGGGCCGACCCCGCCGGGCTGCTCGAACGCGTCGGGCTCCAGCCCGCGATGCTGCGCTGCTACCCGCACGAGCTGTCCGGAGGACAACGTCAACGGGTCGCGATCGCCCTCGCGCTGGCGGGCGAGCCACGGCTGCTGATCGCCGACGAACCCACCACCGGGCTGGACGTGATCACCCAGCGGCAGGTTCTCGCCCTGCTCGCCGGGCTCGGCACCACGATGCTCGTCGTCTCTCACGACCTCACCGGGCTGATGCCGTACGCGGACCGGGTCGCGGTCATGTACGCGGGCCGGCTGGCCGAGGTGCGCCCGGCCCGTACGCTCGCCGCCGAGCACGCCCATCCCTACACGGCAGGTCTGCTCACCGCCACCCCCGTCGCGGACCGGCAGGTGCCCTGGGGCAGCATCCCCGGCTCCGCCCCTGCCCTCGACCTGCTCCCGCCCGGATGCCGATTCGCCCCGCGCTGTCCTCTTGCCACCGGCCGCTGCACCGAGGAAGACCCGCCTCTGCGCACGGACGGCCCGGCGCGGATCGCCTGCCACCACCACGACAAGGCCACCTTCCCCGCGGTGCCACGGAGCATCCACGCGCCGGGAGAGCCGGTCGTCCGCGCGTCCGGTGTCCGTCATCGCTACCGGACGCGCTCCAGGACCACGGAGGCGCTGCGCGGCGTGGATCTCGACATCCATGCCGGGGAGATCGTGGGGCTCGTCGGCGAGAGCGGCTCCGGCAAGAGCACCCTGGCCAGGATCGTCCTGGGCCTGCTCCGCCCGACGCGCGGCCGGGTCGAGATCGCGGGTGAGGAACTGACGGCGCGACGCGGTGGCGCGCTCCGCCGCATCCAGCGGCGGATCGGGTTCGTCCACCAGGACCCGTACGACGCGCTCCACCCCGGGATGCGCGTCGCGAGCCTGGTGGCCGAACCTCTCGTCACGACCGGTGTGGCGCGTGAGCTACGGGCCGACCGGTTGCGCGACGCGGTGAGCGCCGCCGGGCTGCCGGTGACGGAGGAGTTTCTGCGGCGATTCCCCGGCCAGTTGTCGGGCGGGCAGCGGCAGCGGGTGTCCATCGCTCGGGCTCTGGTCGCCGAGCCCATCCTCCTGGTCGCCGACGAGGCCACGTCGATGCTGGACGTCTCCACCCGGGCCGGCATCGCCACCACGCTGCGCACGCTGGCTGTCGATCGGGCGCTGGCCGTCCTGTTCGTCACCCACGACCTGGGCGAGGCGGTGCAGTCGTGCGACCGGATCGCGGTGTTGCGCGACGGCACGATCGTCGAGCACGGCCTGTCCGCCGACCTCGCCGGCGCACCTGCCCACTCCTATACGGCACAGTTGCTCGATGCGGCTCGGACCACATGAAGAAGGAAGGACGGAAAAGAGTGACCGACGTCTTCGCCCGCCTGGAATCCTTCGGCGATCGCTTCCGGCTCGAACGCGGACTCTCGCCGGATGAGGACTGGATCGGTTGTGATCGGCTGCTGGATCCGTGGTCCGACGAACTGGGCCGGGTGCTCGACGCCGAACGGCAGGCAAGCGGCCAGGTCTCCGAGCACGCGACCGCGCTGACGGTGATGGCGGTCTACGCGGGCACGGTGACCGCGTCCGCCGTGCTCGCATGGGCGGTCGACGGCGCGGTGATCGACATCCGGCCCCGCAACGTCGCCGTCCGGCTCTCTCCGCAGCACGGTTTCGAAGCCGTCGGGCTCCGTGAGCCCAGCGTCACCAAGGCGCCGGTGGAGACCCTGGTCGCATGGGTACTGGATGAGCATCTGCTGCCTGTCGCGCAGGCCATGCGCGTACGCACCCGAGCCGGTCTCCGGCAGCTTTACGGAGGCGTGGCCCACGGGTGCGCAGCCGCCTTCTGCATCGCCAGCCGCCGCGGGGGCGACGTCGACAAGCTGGAACGGGCCTACCAGACCTTCCTGACCGCCGCCACCGGCGGCCTGGACCGGCTCGGCACGGTGATCCGGCTCAAGGAGGGAACGCGGGAGGGACTCTTCTATCTCCGCAACACCTGCTGCCTCTACTACACCTCCGCCGAAAAGGTGAAGTGCTCCAGTTGCTGCCTGGACACCGTCGAAGATCGGGTGACGAACTACCGGCGGGTGCTGGCCGAGGGCGTCGTCCCGCACTGAATCCTGGGAGCGGGCCGACGGGGCCACCGCCTGAGATCGACCACCCGGCCGGCCACTAGCCGGTCAGCACCGACTGGACCGACTTCGTCACCACGTCGGCGGCGTCGCGGGCGGGCAGCCGTCCGGCGCGCAGTTCGTTCGCTGCCCCGTGCAGGATGTAGTGGACCAGGCTGACCAGCCAGGTGACGGTCAGGTCGGTGCGGAAGACGCCTTCTTCCTGACCGCGGCGAACGAGTTCCTCCATGCGCCGGGCGGGTTCGGCGTGCAGCTCTCGTATTCGCCCCGCGGGGAGGACCGTCTCCGCGGCGCTCAGCAGAGCCGCGGACTCGGCCACGGTCTCCCAGCTCGATGCCAGCAGCCGGGTCATGGCGTCGCGGGCGTCGCCACTCAGGTCGAGGGACGAGAGGGTTTCCTCGCCGGCTCGCAGCGCGTCCATGAGTGCGGCTTCGACCAGGTCGGCCCGGGTGCGGAAGTGACCGTACAGCGTCATGCGGCCGACGCCGGCGGCCTGGGCGATGTCGTCCGTGGTCGCGTTCGGGTCGGAACTGATCAGCAGGCGCGCTGCGGACACGACGCTGGCGATGTTGCGCTCTGCGTCGGCACGGCGTTTGGAGCGCGCGGAAGGTGAAGCCATACGGGCAGTCTAACTCGTACCTTGAAGTACGGGTTATAGTGGCAGCCAGTTCTCGTATATGAGAGTACGAGTTGTCGCGACGGAGAATCCGATGACCCAAGAAGCGGTACGGCAGACCTCACCCCCCGAGCCACACCCCGCGCGATGGCGCATCCTCGGCTGCCTCGGGATCGCACAGCTCATGCTGATCCTCGACGTCACCGTGGTAGCCATCGCGCTGCCCCACATCGAGACGGATCTCGGGCTCGGCCGCGAAGCGCTGACCTGGACCGTCAGCGCCTACACGCTCACCTTCGGCGGGCTGATGCTGCTCGGCGGACGCGTCACGGACCTGGTGGGAGCCAAGCGGGTCGTGCTCGCCGGGCTGCTGCTGTTCTCCATCGCCTCCCTGGTCACCGGGCTGTCCGGGTCGGCGGCCGTGCTGGTGGGCGGCCGGGTCGCCCAGGGTGTCGGCGCGGCGCTGCTGTCTCCCGCGGCCCTGTCGCTGGTGGTCGCCCTGTTCGACGGAGAGGAGCGGAACAAGGCCCTCGGCGTCTGGTCGGCGCTCGGCGGTGGTGGCGCGGCTCTCGGCGTTCTGCTGGGCGGTCTGCTCACCGCGGGCCCCGGGTGGTCGTGGGTCTTCTACGTGAACGTGCCCATCGGGCTGGTGATCGCCGTGGTGCTCACCGTTCTGCTCCCGGCCCAGCCGCCCACGTCCGCCAACCGGCCTCGGATCGACGTGCTCGGCGCGGTACTGGTGACGGCCTCCTCCGCATCGCTGATCTACGCTCTCATCGCCGCCGGCGAGCGGGGCTGGCTCACCGTGCTCACCGGCCTGCTCGTCCTGGCTGCCGCCGTGGGCTACGGGTTGTTCGTGTGGTGGCAGAGGCGAGCCCGCTCGCCCTTGATGGACGTCCGGCTGCTGGCTCGGCGGCCCGTGGCAACCGGCGCCTTCCTCATCCTGATGGCGACGGCGCTGATGATCGCGGTGTTCTTCCTCGGCACCTTCTACTTCCAGCACGCCTTGGAATACGGCGCGCTGCAGACCGGGCTGCTGTTCCTGCCGGTGGCACTGGCGACGATGCTCGGGGCCAACCTGACCGGCCGCATGCTCGGCCGATGGGGTGGGCGCGCACTGGCCGTCACCGGTCTGGTGATCGCGGCGATCGGTATGGCGGTGCCGGCGGTGTCGATGAACTCGGTCGGCGTCGTGGTCGGCGTGGCCGTCGCAGCGGCGGGCACCGGCGCGCTGTTCGTCATCGCCTCGGCGACCGCGCTCGGCCAGGTGGCGCCCCACGAGGCCGGGATCGCCTCCGGCATCGTGAGCACCTTCCACGAGTTCGGCGCCTCCATCGGGGCCGCGGTGGTGTCGAGCGTGGCGGCGGCGAGCCTGGTCGGAACCACGTTGACCGGCTTCACCAACGGCTTCATCGTGGCGGCGGTAACGGCGGCGATCGGTGCCGTCGCCGCCGCGCTGATGACCCCCGGCCGCTCGAACTGACCCCCGGCCGCTCGAACTGATCCTCGATCGGTTCGGCGCCGAGGCCGGTCCCTGATGACGCAGTTCCTGTACGGCGGTCAGCCCCCATCGAGGAAGACGGCCTGTTCGGGGCAGAGGCGGGCGGCCTGTTCCACGGCGGGCCGCAACGCGTCGCCGGGTGTCGCCTCGTACACCAGTTCGTCGTCGTCGTCGAGGGCGAACACCTCCGGGGCGGCGAACACGCATTGGGCGTGGGTCTGGCACAGGGTCCGATCGACGCGGACGCGCATCACGTTTCCTTCTCAGCGGCCGGGGCTGGGTTGAACCGGGAGTATTTGCCGAACGACCAGCGCTGCGGGATACCGCCGGTGATCTGGACGGCCTGCTCGATGTCGAAGTCGACCAGTCGCTGGGCGCCGGGGACCGCGGCGGCGCGGTCCGGGTCCCAGTCGACGCGGGCGCGGCCGGTCAGGTGCAGCGTCCTCCCGTTCTCCCAGTCGGGGAACAGCAGCCCGCAGCGGGGTTCGAGTTCGAGGTTGCCCAACGTCATGAACATGGAGTTGCCGACGTAGTCGGGCCAGGTCAGCCGCTGACCTCCGGTCACGGTGACGAAGCCGGGGTTGCCGCCGCGATGCGAAGCGTCTGCGCCGTGTCCCGTCGCGTAGGTGCCGATGAAGAACGTGTCGGCTGTGGCGATCCACCGCTGTTGGTCGGCGGTCAGTTCGCCGGTGATGGCTGCCACCCTTTTCGTCGAAGGTGACTCGTCGACGTAAGTGCGGGTTTGGAGGTACTTCGGACAGTTGGAGTACACCTGTGCGGTTCGCACAACGAGACGGTCGCCGTCCCGGCGGGCTCGGCCGTTGACCCGCATCCGTTTGCGGCTGGCCGGCTCGATCATGAGCATGCCGAGGCCCCGCTCGGTGTCGAACAGGCCGGTGAGCGGATCGCCGTCGCCGGGGAGCCGGTCGGCGATGAGGGTGCGCTCGTCGGGCGCGGTGACGAATCCGGGCGGGCCGGTGATCAGGCCGGCCCAGGCCGCTCCTGCGTCGTCGGCGGCCGCGATCACCGCCAGGCGCTGCAGGCGCAGAAAGTCCGCGGCCACCGGTGGGATGGTCGCGCCGACGACGGCCGATCCCCATCCGTCGACGGTCAGGCCGGCCCGGCGCTGCACCGCGCGTTCGCCGTGATGGAGCACGGTCAGCTCCTCTCCATGACCGGCCCAGGCCGCGGAGTGCGGCCTGGGCCTGGGGGTGGCTGTCAGAAGAAGCCGCACGTGGGTGCGTCCCGGGTGGGCGCGGGTGCGGTGTCGGCGCCGGTCGGCGCGTAGATCTCCAGGCGGATGCCGTCCGGGTCCGTGAAGAACACGCCGCCGGAGGAGGCGCCCTCTCCGTGCGGAACGATGCCGTCGTGCAGCGGTTCCACGCCCAGGGCGCGCAGGGTGGCCTCGGCGCGGCGAACCGCCTCGATGTCAGGCACCTGGAACGACAGATGGTGCAGCCCGGGCCGGTCGGCGGCGAACGCGCCGCTGCTTTGCTGCCACAGCGTGACCAGCAGGGTGCCGTCTCGGCCGAGGAACGCGAATCTGCGGTCCCCGTCGATCTGCTCCCCGATGACGTCGAAGTCGAAGATCTCACGGTAGAAGGCGGTGGAACGGGCCAGGTCGGTCACGTTCAGGCCGACGTGCCCGGTCTGCAGGACCGGTGCGCTCATGCGGGGCCTCCTGTGTGGCGGTTGGTTCTAACGGTTTCGAGCGACTCTGAACGTTAGAATGTCCAGAGTTTCTTACGGTGTCAAGAAGGAGATAGCGTTAGAAGAGTGGAAGTGGCACACCTCGTCGGCGGCGGCGGTCCTCTCCTCGGCGAACCGCCGCCGATCGAACTCGGCAACACCGTCTACGCGGTGCGCGGCCGCCCCAAGGATGGCCTGCAGACCGTCGAGCACCTCGCGACGTGGCTACGCGACATGCGCCCACGCCTCGCGATCCCTCTCACGGATGCCGACCTTCAGGGCGTGACCGACCCCGACCTTCGCCTTGCCAGGGAGCTTCGGGACGTCATCAGGTCCCTCGCGGCCGCCGCCGTGAACGGCCAGGACCTCCCCCCCGACACGGTCGCGGCCCTCAACCGTCATGCCGGCCAGGCCCCACGATGGAGCGAACTGCGGACGACCCCAGAGCCGCACATGACGGTGTGCACCGCGGGCCGCCCTGTCACGGCCGCGCTCGCCGCACTGGCCGAGGACGCCGTCGCCCTGTTCGCCGGGCCGGCACGTCACAAGATGTGCGCCTGCCACGGCCCCGGATGCGTCCTGTACTTCCTCCGCGACGCACGGCGCGAGTGGTGCTCAGCAGGCTGCGGCAATCGAGCCCGAGCCGCCCGCCACTACGCCAAGGCTCGGGGGAGAGGAGAAGACAGCCGCTGATCCTCCCTCACCGGCCGCGTCCCGTCCTCTCTACTATGGTTCGTAGTATTTCAACGATTCAAGGACTGAGCCGGGTGTTGGACAAGGTGAAGACGCCGAGGCGCAAGGCGGTCGCCGTGCTCGTCGCCGTCGTCGTGGCCGCGGGGCTCCTCTACGTCGTGCCCGGCATCGCCCTGGCCGGCGAGGTGCCGCCGGGCACCCAGGTCGACGGGGTGGACATCGGCGGGGTCTCTCCCCTCGAGGCGCGGCAACGCCTGGACAGGGCACTCGGTCCGAAGGCGTCCCGCCCCCTGACCGTACGAGCCGGGCGTACCACGATCCGGCTCCAACCCCGTGATCTCGGGCTGTCGCTCGACACGGAGGCCACAGTCGCGGCGGCGCTCGACGGAGCCGGCACCCCCGCGGGAGTCGCCATCTCGCTCTTCGGCAGCAGCGAGGTCGCCCCACGGGTCAAGGTGGACACCGCCCGCCTGTCGGCCGAGGTCGCCGAACTCGCCAGGACCGTGGACACCAAGGCGCGCGAGGGCCAGGTCCGCTACAAGGGGCTGAACCCGCAACCCATCATGCCCAGAACAGGACGTACGCTCGATCGAGCCCAAGCCGCCGCGGCCCTGCGGTCGGCCTTCCTCTCCTCCGACGGCCCGGTGGAGCTTGCCTTACGCACGGTGCAGCCCAAGGTGCCCGCAGCGGAGGTGCGCCGGATCGCCGGCACACAGGCTCGTGCCGCCGTCGCCGCCCCACTGACGCTCACCGGCCCGTCCGGCAAGTCGACGCTGTCAGGCGCCGACATCGCGGCGCGGCTGCGCTTCGTCTCCGTCCAGGGCGGGCTGCGCCCGGTGTTCGACGCCAAGGGCATCACCGCCGACCTGGAGAGGAAGCTGATCGACGCGGAACCGGCGGCCCAAGAACGCGTCCTTCACGATCTCAGGTGGCGAACCCACCGTCGTGCCTTCGCGAACCGGCCAGGGAATAGCCACCGCAGCACTGGAGAAGTCGATCGCCACCGCCCTCGGCGACGGCAGCCGTACGGTCGAGGTGCCTACGCGGGTGACCCGCCCCCGCGTCACGACCGAGAAGGCGAAAAAGCTCGGGATCAAGGAAAAGGTCAGCTCCTTCACCACGCGCCATCCCTGCTGCGCTCCGCGCGTCACCAACATCCACACGATCGCCGACCTCCTGGACGGCCACCTGGTCCTGCCCGGGGAGACGTTCTCGCTCAACGGCGTCGTCGGCGAGCGCGACAGAGCGCGCGGGTTCGTGGAGGCCCCCATGATCCTCAACAACCGGTTCGTGAACGACGTGGGCGGTGGCATCTCGCAGTTCGCCACCACGATGTTCAACGCCGTGTTCTTCGGCGGGTTCGAGGACGTGCAGCACCGGCCGCACCAGTACTACATCTCCCGCTACCCCGCGGGACGAGAGTCGACGGTCTCCTACCCGCAGCCGGACTTCCGCTGGCGCAACGACTCGCCGTACGGCGTGCTGATCAAGACCTCCTACACCGGGACGTCGATCACGGTCCAGTTCTGGAGCACCAAACGGTACGACATCGAGTCGGAAAGCTCCTCCCGCTATGACGTCAAGAGCTTCTCCACCTTGTCGGACGAAGGGCCCGACTGCATCCCGATGGAAGGCGCCGAGGGGTTCTCTATCGACGTGTGGCGAATCTTCAAGCAGGACGGCGAGGTCGTCCGCAGGCAGAAGTTCCACACCGTCTACGCGCCCGAGCCGCGCCTGACCTGCACGTGAGACCTCATCCTCCCCGATGTCCTCCCCGATCGGCCGCCCAGGCCAGGTCGAGCCCCGCCCAGCCGTCGGCCCCGGCGGCCCGGCCGGTTTCGAATCGGGCCGCGAGTGCCGCGCCGTCCAGCGCGGTGCGGATGGCCTGGGCGATGCGATCGACGTCGCCGCGCTCGGCGGGCGGCAGGGGACCGCCTCGGCGGTGCGCGAGTCGGTGGAGGCGCTCCCAGCAGGACCGCGCCTGTTTTGCGGCAGGTCATCCGGCCGTGTGCGCGAGGATGGCGGCGGCCAGCTCCTCGTGCACCTCGGGCGGCAGTGTGTGGCCCATACCCGCCACGATCATCAGCCGCGCCCCTGGGATCTGCTCGGCGATGATCGCGCTGTGGCCCGGCTTGGCCGGCTCGTGGCTGCCCTCGATGACCAGCGTGGGCGCCTTCACCTGATGGAGTACGCCCACCGGCTCGAAGTCCGGCTTGGCCATGGCGGCCATCCGGTGGTTGGCCACCGCCGACAGGTCGCGGGCCCGGTCGTGGATCCGCTCCTGCAGCCGGCGCGCCGCGTCCTCGTCGAACGGCAGCCCGGCACCGTGCAGCAGGCGCTGCTCGGCGATCATGCCGTCGATCCGCGCGCGCCGGTCCGCAGGTGGCGGGGCGGCGATCAGCGTACGGTAGAAGGCCACGAACTCCGGTGCCGGCTCGGGCAGGCTGCCCTCGGGCTGCGGCTGTCCCATCAGCGCCCGCATGATCACCTGGCCCTCGCCGCCGCCGAGCGGGGAGGAGCCGATGACGGTCAGCGAGCGCACCCGCTCCGGCCGTTCCACGGCGACGAACTGGCCGAGCAGTCCGCCCGCCGAGTGGCAGACCAGGTGCGCGCTCTCCAGGCCGTGGTGATCCAGCACGCGGTAGACGTCGTTCTTGATGTCGTCCCAGGTGTACGGCTCCGCCTCGAAGTCGACGGTGCCCGACCTGCCGGTGTCGCGGTGGTCGTAGCGGATCACCCGGCGGCCTCCGGCGGTCAGGCGGCCGACGAACTCGTCCGGCCACAGGATGCCCTGCGACATCGAACCCATGATCAACAGGATCGGCGCGTCCGTCTCGGCGCCGAACTCTTCACTCCAGATGTTCACGTTCTGCATGTCTCAGAGCATGTCGTCTTCGGCTACGGGCGCCTTCTGTAGAACTACTAGTCGCGCCAGATCCGTACGGGAGCCGATGCCCAGCTTCGGATAGATCTTGTACAGGTGGTACTCGACCGTGCGCGGGCTCAGGAAGAGCTGGGCGGCGATCTGCTTGCTCGACAACCCGTCCGCGGCCAGGCCGGCGATGCGCAGTTCCTGCGGGGTCAGCGCGTCGAGCACGGCCGCGGGCGGGGCCTGCCCGCTCTCGCCCGCCGCGCGCAACTCGTCCTGCGCGCGCCGCGCCCACGGCCGTGCGCCCACCCGTTCGAACGTCTCCCAAGCCGTCCGAAGCTGCGCCCGCGCCTCGCCCGGCCGTTGACCTCGGCGCAGGCGCTCACCCAGCAGCAGGGCCGTCCTCGCCGCCTCGAACGGGTTGGTGTGCAGCCGCAGTGCCTCGCCGAAGGCGTCCTCGGACGACTCGACCAGGCCCCGGCAACGGGCCAGCAGCGCGCGGGACTCGGCCGTGGCGGCGTGCGTCGACCACTGCTCGTACGCGGCCAGCGCCGCCCGCGCGCCCACCTCGTCGCCCGCGCCCACGGCGGCCTCGACGCGGTCCGGGGTCGTCCGCCACACCACGGTCGGATGCCCGGCGCCCGGTCCTGCCGTGGCGATGGCCGTGAAACGGTCGTGCGCCGCCGCGAACCGGCCCAGGCACAGGTCGAGCATCGCCAGCGCGTACGACGCGACGCCCACCCGCAACCCGACCCGGTGTGGGATGGCGATGGCCAGCGCCTCGCGGGCCTGCCGCTCGCAGGGCTCCTCCTCGCCCCGCAGCGCCGCCAGCACCGCCAGGTTGGCCAGGTGCGCGGCCACCGTGTTCTCGTACCCGGCCTCACGAGCCAGCTCCAGGCCCTCCTCGGAGACGGCCTGGCTGCGCGCCAGCCGTCCGGCGATGCGCTCGGCGGTCGCCACGAACTCCAGCACGACCGGTAGCTGCCCGCTCATCCCCGACACCCTGGCCACCCGCCCGGCCCGACCGGCCAGCTCGCCGGCCAGGTCCGCCTCGCCCACGTAGCTGGCCGCGGCCGCCGCCCACAGGTATCCCGCCGCGTCCTCCAGCTCGCCGACCTTGTCCAGCGCCCGCCGCAACAGGCCAGGCCCGGCGGCGTCGCCGTCCAGCGTCAGGCCGATCCCGGCCACCGTGTCCCGCAGGAACCCCTCGGGATGCGCCGCGGCCCGCCGGCCGAGTTCGACGACGGCCGCCGTGTCGCCGACGTACGCGGCCGCCTCTGAGGCGTCGGCCAGCAGGTCCAGGCTCTCGCCCGCCGCCAGGATCCGTACGGCCTCGGCGGCGTTGCCCGAGTTCAGCTCGAACCGGCCCCGGAGCTGGGCGATCTCCATGGCGAGCGTGGCGTCCCCGCCGGCCCGTTCGCGCGCCTCGGCCAGCAGCGACTCCGCCTGTCCTGGTCGGCCGCCGAGCCAGGCCGCGACGGCGGCGTCCTTCAGGCGGACGGCGCGGGCGCGCGGCTCGGGGGTCAGCTCGGCGGCCCTGGCCAGGGCGGTGGCGGCGGCGCCGTACCCGCCGCGGTCACGGGCCCGCTCCGCGGCGGTCACCAGCGCGGCGGCGACCTGCTCGTCCTGGCCCAGGGCCGCTGCGGCCAGGTGCCAGGCGCGACGGTCGTCCGAGGTCAGCTCCGCCAGGACGGCGTGCGCGCGGCGGACGTCGGCGGGAGCGGCCGCCTCGTGCACCGCGGATCGGATGAGCGGATGGCGGAAGCGTACGCTCGTGCCCGACACCCCGGCCAACCCGGACTCCTCCAGCTCAGCCAACGCCACCCGCCCGGCCCCGTCCCCCGTGCTCGCGCCTGGCCGTGCCGCCTCGGCGAACAGCCGGTCGGTGGCGCGCAGGACCAGGTCGAGGTCGGCCTCGACGGCGGCGACCAGGGCGACCAGCCGAGCAGGAGCGGACAGCGCGGCCACCGGATCACCGAAGAGCCGGGAACCACCGGGCAGCGGGTCGGGCAGCGGTTCGCGCCCGGCGAGCTGATCGCGGGTCAGGCGGGCGGCGACCTCGCCCAGGGCGAGCGGGTTCGCGCGGGTCAACGTGACCAGCTCCCGTGTCACCTGGGCGGCCGGCGCACCGCAGCGGGACTCCAGCAACTCGGCCGCAGCGGACTCGGACAGGCCGCGCACGTCCACCGTCAGCGGCACGCCCTTGACCGCGGCGTCCCCGCGTACGGCGAACAACATCGCGATCCGTTCCGTCCCCAACCGCCTGGCGGCGAACAGCAGCGCATCGGCCGAAGCCCGGTCCACCCACTGGAAGTCGTCGACCACGCAGATCAGCCCGTCCGGCGCGGCGGCCTCGGCCAGCAGCGAGAGCACGCCGGCCCCCACCAGGAACCGATCGCCGACACTGCCCGCGCCAAGCCCCAGGGCCGCGCTCAAAGCCACGCGCTGCGGCTCGGGCAGCGCGTCGAGCGAGCCGATCGCCGGCCACAGCACCTGGTGCAGCGCCGCGAACGCGAGGTCGGACTCCGACTCGACGCCAGTGGTCCGCAGCACCCGCATCGCACCACCGCGCGCGGCCGCCTCGTCAAGCAGGGCAGTCTTGCCCGCCCCCGCCGTGCCCCGCAACACCACCGCACCCCCGAAGCCATCGCGGGCCCGCGCGATCACCTCGTCGAGTGCGCCGATTTCCACAGATCTTCCGTAAAGCACAGACACCCACTGTAGGCGGCTGTCCGCGATGCAGGGGGCCTGACCTGGTCTTCCAGGCTTGGCTCGAGCACAGAGGCCGGAACAACACTCGCACGAAGGCGCGGTCAGTAAGCCCGACAACGTCGCCGCGGCCGTCCGTGTTCACTGCCGGTTCACTGCCGGCTCATCAGCAGGCGGCCCTGGCGGAACCGCTCCCCCACGCGCGGCTCGCGCAGCATCCGGCCGACTTCGACGAAGTCGGCGGCGCGTGCCAGCGCGGCCATTTCGTCGATCGGCCACCGATATGCCTGCGTCACCTTGTGGTCGAAGGGCGTCAGCGGCTCTCCTTCCGACTCGTAGAAGCCGAGCAGGAGATGGCCGCCCGGGGCCAGAACGCGGCGGAACTCCCTGAAGTACGCCGGCAACTCCTGCGGGGGCGTATGGATGAGGGAGTACCAGGACACGATGCCGCGCAGCGCTCCATCGGCCAGGTCCAGGGCGTCCATCGAACCGACCTCGAAGCGCAGCTCCGGATACGCCTCACGGGCAAGATCGATCATCACCGGCGACAGGTCAAGGCCGAAAATGTCCAGTCCCAGCTTCCGCAGGTACGCCGCCACGTACCCAGGGCCGCATCCGAGCTCGGCGACCGGCCCGCCACCTGAGGTCCGCACGACCTCGGCGAACACATCCAGCGCCGCGCGATCCAGCGGCTGGTCATCAAGCGCCTTCTGGAAGAGTTCCGCGTAAAGAACGGCGACGGCGTCGTATGCCTCGGCTGTGGCGGTGAGGTAGGAGGGGCGCTCGATCATGACGGGCCACCCTACCCGATTCGCCCCAAGATCCATGAAGGGTCCGAATAACCCCCTCACCTCCGCCGGCGAGATCAACCTCCGGCTCCGAGAGGTATCCCTGCTGGTCAAGACGTGTACCACTGGTCAAGGTGCGGGGAACCGAGGGACATGACCCGCCTTCGTTCCACGACCGGCGTGGACTTGGCGGCGTGACAGGGCGAGGCGGCGTCGTGGTGCGTCGATGTCGGTGACGACGACCGTGACCTCATCGCCGATCTGTACTGCTTGGTCAGGCGTCTCGACGGGCGGTTCGGCGAGTTCGCTGAGATGGACCAGACCTTCGACGCCGTCCGCGACCCGGACGAAGGCCCCGAAGGGCACCAGTTTCGTGACCAGGCCGTGCAGAGTCCGCCCGGCCCGAACGTCGTGGGCGAATTGCAGGAACGGATCAGGCTGGGTGGCACACAGCGACAGCCGGGCTTCGCCGTTGCAGGTGTCGAAGGCGAGGACTTCGCAGGTGATGCGCTGTCCCACGGAGACGATCTCAGACGGGTCCTCGAACCGCTGCCAGGACAGTTCGGGCATGGTGATGAAACCGACGCCGGGGAAGACGGGATGGTCCGGTCCGTCGTCCAGATCGACGAAGACGCCGAAGCGCTCAATGGCCGCCACGGTGCCGGACAACCGTTGTCCCGGGATCAGCGCTTTGAGGAATGCCCAGAGTCGCGGGTTCTCGGTCGCTGACCGGGAGAGCCAGATGCGCCGTCCTGGCGGATCGAGGGCGATGACTTCGGCGGAGATTCGATCGCCGGCCTTGAGATCCGATCGCCGGAAGGACTGCCAGGAAAGATCGAGCGGGCCGATGATGCCGATCGGGTCGTCGGCGAAGTCGTCCAGGAGCACCGTGGTCTGCGAGCGCGTGACCTCCGCCACGGTCCCGGAAAGGACGTCGCCAACGCTCACGGTCGGCAGAAACGCCGCGAGGGACTGATCGTCTTCCGCTGTCCCCATGATTCCAAGGCTCCCACGAGCCGCTCTCCCACGGCGGCTTCGGGGTCCTTGGGCAGTGTCCGTACGTCTTGACATGGTCCGGCGAAAAATGTCGGCATGCGTGTATTGCATGTGTCTGGGATGCGGGAGAGTATACGACTGTCAGCAGATCGATCTTGGTATCGATGAGGGGGGTTGACGGGTGGCCCTTGATGACGAGGATATTCTCACGGGGGAAGAATCACTCGGATTCGATGAGGAGCGCGTACCCAGCAATCGACGCTTTTTCGCGATGATAGAGTTTCTCCGGGCCAGGTTTCACACCTATCGCAAAGACCTGCCGGACTCCGATGACCGCAATTTCATGTGCGTCGACATCGGCCTGCCGTACGACCGGTCCGTGCAACTGTACTTCAAGAAGAAGGACCTCTATCTCGTCGGGTGGACCATCGACGACGATCTCGCCAAATACCTGGGGGTCGGCCTCAATGACACGCCCCGCCCCGGGCAGCCCGTCGTCCGGATCAACACGGGCCAGGTCATCGACATTCGGTACGGCGACCTCGTGCAGCAGGTGCCGCTGAGCCGGAATCAAATGCAGGATTCGCTGCAGCACCTCTACGACTATCTGGAACGTCAGAAAGACGGGCACCCACAGAAGTCGGGCAATCTCCAGACGGACTTCGACGTGATCGTCAGGATGACGTCGGAGATGGCCCGGTTCGGCGGTTACTACGACTCCTTCAAGCACAGTTGGGCCTTCACCTGGAGTCAGTCGAATCCGCGCATCATGGGCACAAACAAGCTCGGCTGTTTCAATGCCGTGGTCGCCAAATGGGATAAGTTCTCGAGGAAGGCGAACAATGGCACGGACATGCTGAAATGGCCCGGCACGCCGAATGACGTGACTGCGGAGCAGGCCAGGGCCGCCATCGGCGACGGAGTGAAACTCGGCGACAACATCGCGTGATCGGACACCGAACCGAGAGGCAGGCAGTGAGCCGTGGCGGAACGAGCACCCGGCGGAGACAACAGCGTGGATCTTGAGGCTTTGCGTGCGCACCTCGTTGGCCTGGGTGATCGGCCGGTGCTGAGTGCCGCGGACACCGCACTGCCCGAGCGGTTGCGCGACATGATTGGCACGTTCCCGAACGGCGTCTGTCAAGGGGCGGCCGGTTCGGGGCAGCCGCAATTGGACGCCGGGCACACGTCGCTGTCGCTGTCGCTGACGTGCGCGTCCTTCGCCTGGCCCGCCGGTGCGAAAGCGACCGTCGCGGCGACGGGCGTGACGGTGACCGTGACGAGCCAGGGCACGGTCACACTCACGCTCAGTGGAACGTTCGAAAAGGTCGAGGTGACCTCGACGGTGACCGCGACCCGTTCCGCGCAGTTGACCGCCGCCGTGCGGCCGACCCGGGCGGGCGCCTTCGCCGCCGCGCTGGAGGAGCTGGGCGAGCGTTTCGGCGGGGACGTGTGGAAGAGCGCGCAGGAGGGGTTGCGCGGCTTCGGATTCGATCTCAGGAACGTCGCCGGTTTCGACTACCGCCTGACGAAGGGACGGCAGTCCGTCTACACGGTGACGTCCGTGGCGGTGGTGGCCGACCTGGACATCAAGACCCTGCCTCTCCAGGTCGCCGTGTGGCTGCCCGATCTGCGGGTCACCGGCCGGGTGCGCGGCGACCAGCCGATCGGCGTCGGGCCGCTGCTCGAGTCGTTCGGCATACCCGCGGGTGAGCTGCCCTCCGAGCTGGCCGTCAGCGACCTGTCGTTCGCCGCCGCGCTCGGGGACGCCTACATCGTCCGGATGAAGGTCACCGGCCTGTGGCGGATCGAGCACTTCGCGATCAGCTCCCTGTCCCTGGACCTGTCCTACGACGAGGTGGAGAAGTTCGTCGCCACGGTCGCGGGCACCGTGGAGATCGGCTCCCTCGGCATCGACGTCCTCGCGGCCAGGAACGGCGGCGCGGCGGGAGGCTGGACCTTCCAGGGCGGCCTCACTGCCGGTGAGCACCTCGGCGTGGCCGACGTGGTCACGGCGCTGGGTCTGACGAACGTGCCCGGCCCGGTCGGCTCCCTGGAGCTGACCGGCTTGTGGTTCTCCCACACCACGGGCTCCGGCGCCGGCTACCAGGCCCTGTTACGGGGCGACATGATGATCGCGGACGGGGTACGCGCCTCGCTCGGCGTGACGGCCACCCGGGATGGCTCGGAGACGCGGTACACCGGAACGCTGGACATCGACGGCTTCGAGTTCGATGTCGTCTTCGACAAGGACGGGTCCGGCGTCGACGTGCTCGCCGCCACGTTCCGCGGTCCCGACGGGGGCATCGAGATCGTGTTGCGCGACTGGGTGGCGCACCTGTCGGCCGACCTGGCGGCGGACGTTCCCGACAGCCTGCGGATCGGGCTGAAGGACGCCAAGTTCGTCCGGGTGAAGACCGCGGACGGTGCGGCACGCTTCTGCCTGGGCGTCGACCTGTCGGCGGACCTCGACCTTTCCCAGCTTCCCCTGGTGGGCGGGTTCCTGTCGACGGTGGGGACCTTGAGCGTGCGGAACCTGCAGATCCTCTACAGCTCCGGCGACTTCGCCCCGCAGACGGTCAGCGTGGTCAACGGGCTGTTGCGTGAGGTGGTGCCGCTGCCGGCGGCCGGGCTGAAGTCGGGCGTCGCGGCCCTGGCCGAGCTGAAGGTCGGAAGCGAGAGCACACCGATCGCTCTCGGCGTGCCGTCGGCGAGCGCCCCCGCCTCCCCCGGGAGCGGGCAGCCCGGCGCCCCGGCCGTCCCGGGCGGCGGCACCCCCACCCCGCAGAGTGGACCGGCCTCCACCGTCCAGTGGATCACGGTGCAGAAGAAGCTCGGCGTCGTCCAGATCAACCGGGTGGGCGTGTCGTACCGGCACAACGTGCTGTTCTTCGCGCTGGACGTCTCGGTCGCGTTGGGGCCGTTGTCCATGTCGCTGGACGGGCTCGCGGTGGGATCGCCGTTGGACAGGTTCGCGCCGACGTTCAACCTGGACGGTTTCGGCATCGGCTACAGCGCGCCTCCGGTGGTGATCGCAGGGGCGTTGTTGCATCTGCCCGAGGACCAGCTCGGCCCGGAGGTGGCGTTCCAGTACGACGGCGCGGCGACGATCGCCCTGCCGGACTTCTCGCTGGGCGCTGTCGGCTCCTACGCGCAGTTGAAGAGCGGCGAGCCCTCACTGTTCGTGTTCGCCCAGTTGGAGGGGCCGCTGCTGGAGCTGCCGCCGGTCCTGGTCACCGGGCTGATGGCCGGGTTCGGCTTCAACAGGGAGCTGGCCCTGCCCGCCCCCGCGGAGGTGACCGGGTACCCGCTGCTGGTCCTGAACAAGCAGGGGCCGGACTCGGAGGACGCCAAGCCCACCCACGTGCTGGACGTGCTGGAGGGGAGGTTACCGGCCGTGCCGGGGGGCCGGGCGCGGCAGTGGATCGCCCCGCGGCAGGGCTCGTACTGGCTGGCCTTGGGCGTGGAGTTCAGCGTGGCCGAGGTCGTGAACGCCAAGGTGCTGCTGGCCGCGGAGTTCGGCCAGGATCTGGCGCTGGCCGTCCTGGGCATCGCCACCCTTCAGCTGCCGACGCCCGCCGAGTCCGCCACCCGCACCTACGTCTACGCCGAGCTGGGCCTGGAAGCCGTCATCCGGCCCCTGCAGGGCAGCTTCGAACTGGCCGCGCAACTGTCCCCGACCTCGTACGTGCTGACGCCCGAGTGCCACCTCACCGGAGGGTTCGCCGCCGCGGTGTGGTTCGGGCCGAACCCGAACGCCGGGCAGTTCGTGGTCACCCTCGGCGGCTACCACCCGGCGTTCCAGCCGCCCGCCTCCTACCCGCGGGTGCCCCGGCTGGGCATCGACTGGGCGGTCAGCGGCAACGTCGAGATCAAGGCGCAGGCGTATCTGGCGGTGACTCCGTCGTGCGCGATGGCGGGCGTCCGGCTGGACGCCGTCTTCCACTCGGGCGCCTTCCGTGCCTGGTTCAGCGCTCAGGCGGACCTGCTGCTGTCGTGGCGGCCGTTCCACTTCGACGCGAGGATCTCGGTGAGCATCGGCGCCTCGCTCAAGGTCGACGTCTGGTTCGTGCACAAGACCCTCACGGCCTCGGTCGGCGCCGACCTGGCCCTGTGGGGGCCGCCGACCGGTGGCTACGTCTCCGCGCACCTCCTGTGCTTCACCGTGACGGTCAGCTTCGGGCCAGGACGTTCCGGCTCCGGAGCCAAGACGCTGCAGTGGCCGGAGTTCGCCGGCCTGCTGCCCCAACCACCTGACATGATCACCATCGCCCCGGTCAGCGGCCTGGACGGGACCATGGACGACAACGGCGGCAAGCGGTGGCTGGTCCGCGCCCGCGACCTGCGGTTCTTCACCCAGGCCGCGATTCCCGCCAGCCATCTGCGGACGGGCGGTGACCCGCTCTCCTCGCCCGCGGACGGCCCCCTGGTCGACGTGCGGCCGATGAAACGCGGCGGCCTGGTCGGCGAGCATCGGCTGAAGCTGTACTTCGAGGATCGGCTCGCCCCGACCGACGGCTGGACGCTGACCCCCCGCACCCGGAACCTGCCCGCGTCCCTGTGGGGCGACCCGCAGGCGGACCAGTCACCCAGCGCCGAGCTGGTCCCCGACCGGCCGGTCGGGTTCGACGTCCAGGCGCCGCGACCGTCGCTGGCCGCCTCGCGCGGAGTCTTCCCGCTCAGCGAGTACACCGAGGACGAGCTGCCACCCGGCCTGTCACCGCTGCCCCGGCAGCCCGCCGCCAACGTCGACTTCGTCTTCGCCGCCGAGGCGTCGTCCGTGGACCTCATCGGCCGTGCCGACCGCGGGGACGCCAAGCTCGGCCGCGACCAGGTGTACGCGGCCCTGGCCGACGCCAAACTGTTCACCGGCCCCAACGACCCCCTGGCCGGTCTGGCGCAGGGCGCCGGCCACCTGTACAGCCAGGCCCCCATGACCCAGGACGCGGGGAGCCGGACGTGAGCCAGAGCCCGCAGCACCCCGCCCGCGACACGATCCCCCTCGGCGACCTCGAACTGCACGACAACTACCTGCCCGCCCTGCCCGCGGGCGACTACCGCGCCGAGGTCACCCACGCCCTGCGCACCGGCCAGGACGACCACGCCCCCGTCGTCGGCGACACCTTCACCGCCGCCCAGAGCTTCACCGTCCGCGGCCCGCAGGTCGCGATCGACACGGGGGCGGTGCTCGCCAGGCAACCGCCGGACGCCTCGACCGGCCGGTTCGCCGAGGTGCTGCCCCACGTGGTGCTCGGCGATCCCATGCTGCCGTGGGAACGCGCGATGGAGGGCGCCCCACCCGGCACGCCCTGGCTGGCGCTGCTGGTCCTGACCGACGACCAGCTCGTCGGCGGCACGGACGCCCCGACCCGGACGATCTCCGGCACGGTCGGCCAGTTCCTGGCTTCCGACGCGGCCGTGCTCAAACCCGCGCTGAAGCTGGAGGCCGACCTCGGCGACGCCGATCCCTGCGCCTACATCCAGGTCGCGGCCACCGACTTCCACGCGGTCGCGCCCCGTCTGGACGAGCTGCGCTTCCTGGCGCACTGCCGGGGAGCCAACACCGGCGACCGGCCCATCCTCGGCCTCCAGGAGGACGGGCTGTTCGCCGTCGTCGTCGCGAGCCGTTTCCCGGCCGACGCCCCGCCCGGCTCCACCGCCGTGACCAAGAACATCGTGCACCTGGTCTCCCTGGAGGGCCACGAGAAGCTCCTCGTGAACGACCCGAACTTCCACGGCCGCACGTCGGTGGCGCTGCTGTCCCTCGCCAGTTGGTCGTTCTGGGCCTACCCCGACCTGCAGGCCGACTTCGCCGATCTGGCCGAAGGGCTCACCCGCACCCCGGACGGAGCCCCGGCCGGCCGCGAGGAGATGTGGCTGCGGCTGGCCTCCCCCTACCCCAACGGCGACGCCACCCCGGCCCCCCAGCGGCACGTGGCCCGGCGGCTCAACGACGGCTACGTGCCGCTGCCGTACCTGACCCGCTCGGGCGAGTCCACCTACGGCTGGTACCGAGGACCGCTCACCCCCGTCCTGCCCGTGGCCACCGCGGCGGCGGCGCAGGCCACCACCGCCGACGCGCTCATCGGCTACGACCCCGCCTGGGGCGGCTTCGACCTGTCGCTGGCCACCGCGTTCGAGACCGGCAGGGCGCTCGCCCTGGCCGACGCCGCCTTCGGCCAGCACCTGCTCGCGTTCAAACACGCCGCCAGGAACCTGGTCGACACCCTCTACCACCAGGCCACCAGCAACCACCTGCCGGAGGACGGCGACGGGCAGAAGACGGCGCGGGCCGCGTTCGGCGCGCTTCTGGACGGCAGCCTGCTCACCACCCTCGGCACCCCGCCGGGCAGACCGGACGCGCCGTGGTCGCCGCCCGCGCCAGAGCATGCGACCCAGACGCTGGAGGACTTCCTGCGGTCCGACACCACCAGGGCCACCCTCACCGAGGCGCTGGCCGACGGCGACGGACTCGCCGAACACTTCGCCCCCGTCGTGCAGTGGCTCGGGCGGCTCATGCTGCTCTACCCCGTGCCGTTCACCCATCTGGTGCCCGACGAGCGGATGCTGCCGAAGGAGTCGCTGCGCTTCTTCCACCTCGACCCGAGCTGGCTGGACGCGCTGGTGTCCGGCGCCCTCGGCATCGGGGCCCAGTCCAGCCGCGACACCCTCCAAGGCCAGTTCGTGGCCGCGAGCGTCCGGGCGGCGGCGGCACGGGTGGCGGCGGCACACCGCGCCACGCTCCGCGGCACCACACCCGGCACCCCGGACCCCGGCGGCGCCGCACCCGAGGTCTCCGGTCTGCTGCTGCGCTCGGCGCTGGTCTCCGGCTGGCCGAACCTGGCCGTCCGCGCCGTCGACCCCGGCGGCGCGGAGTTGCCGATGCTGCGCATGGACCACCTGGCGCCCAACGTGCTGCTGTGCCTGTTCGTCGGGCTGCCCGCGATGGTCGAACTCCGCGAACCCCAGGAAGGCTTCCGGTTCGGCGTCGAGGACCACGGCCTGATCCCGCTGCGGAACATGCTGCCGCCGCGCCCGCCCGCCAACCTGCGGCTCGGCGAGCAGATCGGCACCAGCGTCACCTTCCCCGTCCTCGACCACCTGAGGACCGGCGCCGGCGGCCGGGTCCTGGACCTCGACTCGCTCGTCCCCGCGCTGCGGGCCGCCCTGGACGCCGCGCACGGCACCGCCGTCGGCCCGATCGGGCCCGCCGACCTGGCCATGCAGATGGTCAAGGTCCCCGAAGCCATCCATTTCACCGGCCCGGACGGAGACCGAGGATGACCACCCGCCCCACCCTCCTCGTCCCCGTCGGCCTGGACGCCCTCGTGGTCAACACCACCCTGCAGGGCCGCGACGGCTTCCGCACCTGGCAGCACAACTACCAGGCACTGGACTTCTACATGAGCCCCGAGCCGGACGAGGGCGACCGGCAGAGCAACGGCCAGGTCCACAACCACACCGGCGTGCACCTGCACTGGACCCTGCCCCGAGGGCTCCGCCACGGCGTCCAGGACCCGCGGACCGGGCAGATCCGGTATCCGCTGGTGCCCAACCGGTGGCTGGTGACCCGGTTCAGCGGCACCACCACCCGCCGGGCCAAGGCGTGGGTGGTCGAGAGCGACTGCCCCTACAGCGGCCACGCCTACGACGAGGGCCAACCCTACGACCGGTCGAGCCCGTACCTGGTCTCCGGCGACACCCTGCGCGCCTGGCAGGCCAGCTCGGACCCCTACCGCAACACCATGACGCCCGACACCCCCGGGGTGCTCATCGGGCTCGCCTTCCCGCTCACCGACACGGCCACGCCCTGGACGGAACGAGCCGCGGACGTCCCCCCGTTCGTCACCGCCATGTCCACCGGCGATCCGTACTTCACCGCCTACACCCCGCACAACAGCAACGTCTTCTCCTTCCTCGACGACCTGTCCGACGTCACCTCCGCCGGCCCGCTCGGCTACCAGGTCGTCGGCTGGTACTCCGACTCCGACGCCGACATCCTCGCCTCCCTCCCGGCGGACACCTCCTACGCCGACCACCTCGCCCACCTCGGCTGGCAGGACCCCCGCCACCTCGGCCAGGACGCCGCGGTCACCCCCGCCACCCGCAGCCTGTACTGCGGCACCACCCTGACCGTCGCCTGGGACCCGAACGCCCGCGCCGCGCCCGCCCCCGACCCCCTGGACGCCATCCGCGACAGCGGCGCGCTCAACCTCGCCATCGGCAACTCCACGGAGGACGCCTTCACCGCGCTCGCCGGCCGTACCCTGCACGCCACCGGCGCCGCCCCCTCCAGCGTCGACCTGCAACTGCTGCGCACCTTCCTGCACAACGTCCTCGACCTCGCCGACGAGAAGGGCGGCGACGCCCGGGTACGCCGCCACGTCCACGACGCCTCGTTCGGCGCCTCCGCCGGAGGCCACCACTGGACCGTGACGCCGCCCCCCGCCGACACCGGCGATGCGGCGTCGGCCCCCGCCCCGTTCACCCCGCCGCCCTGGCTGGCCACCCTCAACGACGACCAGCGGCGACTCGACACCCGGCTCGGTGAGCTGGCCACCCACCAGTGGCGGCTGAACGCCCTCTGGCTGAAGTACGGCCTGGCCGACGCGGTGTCCCCGCGTCCCGGCGACGCGCCGGACCCCGACCGGATGTCGCAGGAACTGGACCCCGACAGGGACGGCTCGCTCGCTCACACGGTGCGCGCCATGACCGCCCAGGTACGGGAGCTGGCCGCGAAGGTCCCCCAGCCCGACCACACCGTTCCGCGCGAGGGCGACCACGACGCGTTCCTGGCCGGGGTCAGCGCGTTCGCCGAAGCCCGCGGGCTCACCGGGGGCGCCACTCTCAAGGCGGTCCCCAACGCCCCGTACTGGAATGCCGCCGACCCGGTGGTCAGCCTGTCGGGCATCCTGCCGCCGGCCGACACCACCGTCCCCGACGAACCGCTACTCGTACGGCCCCTCACCGCCGACGCCCCCTCGCCTCTGGTCAGCGCCGTCACGGTCACGGGCACGACGATCACCGGCAGCGACAGGACGCCCGCCGTCGCGGGTCTGGACGCGCTCCCGCCCGAGATCCCCGCCCTGCTCACCGAGTACTTCCTGCTGGATCCGGGCAACGCGCCCGCGCTGGCCGCCGCCACCGGCCTGCCGACCGACGACATCGGCCACGTCATCGCCGGCCACCGCCCCGCCGACTACACCGGCACGCTGCCCGCGCTGGGCCTGACCCCCTGGGCCCAGCCCTGGGAACCGCTGTTCATGGAGTGGAAGGTCGCCTACCGCCACATCCCCTACGCCGTGGGCACACAACGCTGCTGGACCTTCGACGGCGCCGACTACCACTACACGCCAGGCGCGGCCGTCGACCCGGACCGGGTCACCGTCACCGGAATCTCCGGACTCGGTCCGCACCCCCGCTCCCTGTTCGCCGGGCGGCTGAAGGAGTTCGTCGCCCAGCACGGCACCGACGACCAGCGCCACCAACTCGGCACCTGGCTGGACGGGATCGACCGCTGGGCCTTCCTCGCCCAGGAGCTGACCGGCTTCAACGAACGGCTGGCCGCCCGCGACACCCGTGCCTTCCGCCGCCCCACCACCGACGACACCGACCACCCGCACATCGCCGACCTCGCCGGCTGGCCCGACGCCGCCACTGGCGACGGCCTGCCCGCCCGCTACCGTGGCCGGGTCACCAGCGTCCCGTACCTGCCCGGCGCCGCCAACGCCCCCTTCCACGAGATGCGGCAGGGCCAGATCCACATCGAGGAGCTGTTCCTCTACGACAAGTTCGGCCGCGTGCTCGACGTCGTCAGCCCCGACACGGAAACCGGCGGACTGCACGACTACCGCAACTTCCCCCTCGTCATCGACACCCCCCTGGCCGCCGGGACCTCGCTCACCCCCACGATCGCCTCCGTCGCCCAGTTGCCGCCACGCCCCCTCCAGCCCGCCCGGCTCGACTTCGACCTCCTCGACGCCCAGACCGGCACCCGCATCGTCCGCACCGCGGCCGACCCCAACCCCATCGGCGGCTGGATCCTGCCCAACCACCTCGACCACAGCCTGCTGCTGTACGACCCGGCGGGCCGGCTGCTCGGCACCTACCGCCTGCTCACCACCGCGCGAGGGCAGCGCACCGGCCAATGGGAGCCGCCACCCGACGGCACCCTCACCACCCTGGACCAGGTCGCGGCACTCGCGCCCTTCGTCGCGGGGCTGATCCGCGCACCCGAACTCGCCGCGCAGGCCAACCTCACCGCCTTCCTCGACGCCATCGACGCCACCCTGTGGACCACCGAGCCGCTCGGCCAGCGCGCCGACCAGAACCTGTCCGTCCTCATCGGACGCCCCCTGGCCCTCGTCCCCGCGCAACTGCGGCTGACCCTCCAGGGCCCGCCCCTGCCCGACACCCGCTGGGCCGCCACCCTCGACCCGCCGCCCCCCGTCTTCACCGGCCACCGGTTCGAGGTCCGCCTCGGCGACCAGTCCGCCCGTGACGACGGCCTCATCGGCTACTTCACCGCCGACGGCGCGGCGGGCTACCGGTACGACAGGTTCCACAGCCTCGTCTCGCCCGACGACGGGCAGGACTACGTCACCCAGATCGGCCCGCCCGGCCCCGCGCAGGACGGCAACTACCTCCACCTGACCTTCGCCGACCCCGCCCCCACCCGGGTGCTCCTGCTCCTCGACCCACGCGCCGCCGTCCACGCCACCAGCGGCCTCGCCCCCACCGCGACCGCCGCCGTCCCGCCCAGCCACGTGGACGACGCCCTGCGGCACTTGCAGGTCCTCTTCCGCTTCGGCCCCGTCCTGACCACCGAGCACGCCCGGACCCTCGCCTTCCCCCGGCCGGGCGAGAAGCACGGCAGTTGGTCATGGCTGCGCCCGGCGACCGGGCAGGCCGCCTGGACCGCGTACGAGCTGACCCCGGCCGTGCCCGACGCCCAGTTCCCCGACAGCACCGCCACGCTCGAAGACGGCCTGCTCCGTCTGCTCACCGAACCTGAGCAGCAGCAGTAGCCCGCTCCGCTCACCCGTCCCGCACCCGTTCGGAGGCTCCCGCATGCCCGATGCCCCCCGTCTGCTGCTCTACCGCACCGTCACCAGTCCGGCTCCGCTTCAGGCGGGCACTCCAGACGACCCCGCCGCCAACAGCATCGACGTCATCGTGTCCAGCCCCGACGGGCAGAACGTCTACTGCGACAAGATCGACGTTGCCGTCCCGGTCGGTGAACCGCAGGACGCAGGCGCGTACTTCACCGAAGCTCCGCAATCGTCGACCGACAACGACAAGTGGCAGATCGCGTCCGTGCGGTTGGTGTCCGGGCGGGAACTCGGCCTGGCCAGCGACACGAACTACCACCACGTCATCTTCCAGCCCCGGCAGGGCGGCCCGGCTCAGTTCCGGCACATCGACCAGCCGATGACGCTGACCATCAGCGGCAAGCTCGCCGCCGACGCCACCGGCAGCCTGCTCACCTGCCTGGTCACGGAGACCTCCAGCACGACCGACGGCCACTACACCCGCAAGGACCCGCTCATGCTGACGCTGCCCACCGCGGAGCCCCCGTTCTACCTGCACAACCTCCTGGCCGCCACCCCGAACGAGCCGACGATCCCCAGGACCAAGTTCAACGCCGGCGACGAGATCTCGCTCACCTGGGAGAGCAACGGCGACTCCTTCCACCTGTACGGCGGCGACGGCACGGTCCTCCACGAAGGCCCCGAGACCACCTGGACCGTCCCGGAGGGCGCGATCGTCAACGACACCACCTTCACCCTGAAGGCGTCCAAGAAGAACTCCACCGGCTTCGGAACGGTCGACCGGTACGCCACCATCACGATCACCATCACCAACCCCACGCTCAGCGAGCTGACCGTCAACGGCTCGCTCGGCGTCTACGGGAAGCTGACCGCGAACGACGGCCTCTCCGTCTCGAACACCCTCACCACCGACGTGCTGGAGGCCGGCGACGCGACGATGACGCGGTCCTGCCAGATGGACGGCGACTGCAACCTCGTGGGGAACCTCTTCTCCGGAGGTCTTTTCGTCCGCGGCGACACCAGCCTCAGCGGACGCCTTCAAGTGAACGGGGGAGTCACGCTGGACGACACCGTCGTCGTCGTCGGCAGACTCACGGTGAACAACGACTGCACCGTCAACGGAGGACTGTCCGCCAACCAGGACTTCAGCGTCTCCTACGGCGGCACCGAGAAGATGACCACGGTCGGCAAGAGCGGCCTCTGGGTGGAGGGCGACTTCAACGTCTCCGATCACGGCACCGAGAAGATCACCACCTACGGCGTCAACGGCCTGTACGTGGACGGCGACCTCACCGTCAACGGCAGGATCAACGACTAGGCGGTTCCTCGCGTATCGGGCGGCCAGGCTCGGTCCAGGAGGTGGCCGCCCGGGGCCGCCGGTCATCACGAAAGCCGCGCAGTCGCGACCACGAGATCAGCACGTGGACGCGATCCGGCAGGCCGAGCTTGGTCAGGATGCTCGACACGTGCACTTTCACGGTGTAGCGGCTGATGACGAGCCGTCGCGCGATCTCGTCGTTGGACAACCCCAGCGCGATCAGCTCGCAGACCTCCCGCTCGCGCTCGGTGAGCCGGTCGGCCGACTCCTGCAGCGCGCGGTCCTCGGCGGTCGGCAGCATGGGCCGCAGCGCCTCGATCATCCGGGTGGTCGCCTCGGGCGCGAGCACCGACTGCCCCGCCGCGACGATCCGGATGCCGTCGCGGATCCGCTCGCCCGGCGCGTCCTTCAGCAGGAACCCGCTGGCCCCGGCCTGCAGGCCGGCGTAGACGTAGCTGTCCAGGTCGTACGTCGTCAGGATCAGCACCCGGGTCGGCCCGCCCGCGTTCCGCTCGACGATGCGCCGGGTCGCCTCGATGCCGTCCATGCCCGGCAGGCGGATGTCCATCAGCACCACGTCAGGCCGGTGCTCGGCCACGGCCGCGACCGCCGCCGCGCCGTCGCCCACCGCGCCCACCACGGTCAGGTCGTCGGCCGCCCCCACCAGGCGGACCAGCGCCTCGCGGAGCAACTGCTCGTCGTCGCACACCAGGACCCGGACGGCGGTCATGCCAGGCTCCGCAGCGGCAGCACGGCGCACACCTCGAAGGTGCCGGGGCCGTCGCTCACGCGTACCGAGCCGCCCAGCAGCTCGACGCGTTCGCGCATGCCGACCAGCCCCACCCCTGCGCCGTTCCCGATCGTACCGGTCCCGATCGTGCCAGTCCGGCCGCGTACCGGGTTGGTGACGCGGACGGTCAGGCGCGACGGCTCGTAGCGCAGCAGCACGCGCACCTCGACGGCGCCGGCGTGCTTGGCGACGTTGGTCAGCGCCTCCTGCGCGACGCGGTAGGCGGCCAGCTCGATGCTGGCGTCGACCTGCCGTACGTCTCCTTCGCGGGTCAGCAGCACCCGGGGGCCGCCCGGCGGCACGGCCGACACCAGGTCGTCGAGCTGCGCCAGCCGCGGCGGCGGCGCCAGCGGGTCGTGCCCTGGCGGCGCCTCCCTGAGGACGCCGAGCAGCCGCCGCAGCTCGGCGAGGGACTCCCTGCCCGTGTGGGCCACCCGGCGGAGCGTCTCCTCCATCCCGTCGCGGGTGTCGGCCCCCGCCTCTGCGTCGACCACCATCGTCGTCACCGAGTGGTTGAGTATGTCGTGCAGTTCCCTGGCCAGCAGGGCCCGCTCGCGTTCCGCAGCCCGGCGTTCGGCCTGCGCCCGTTCCGCCTCCAGCCGCCGCGAGCGCTCCTGCAACTCCCTGATCCGGTCACGCTGGCGCCCGTCCACCCGCCCCACCGCCCAGAACCCGACGAAGAGCACCGCGACGGCGGCGTAGACGGCCAGCACCCGGATCGGGTCGCCGATGCTGAAGAGCGTCAGCGGCAGGCCGATGAGCAGCAGCGCCAGCACGGCGGCGATGCCGATCACCCGGCGGCTCCCCCGGCCCCACGCCCCGAGACGGGACGCGGCGACCAGGGGCGCCACCATGACCGGCATCTTCAGCGCGGCCAGCACCAACTCCAGCCCGACGGCCACGGCCAGCACGGTCAGGGGGAAGTGCCGCGACCACATCAGCGCCACGGACTGCGCGCAGGTCACCGCCAGCAGCACCGGCGCCGCGTCCCCCAGCTCGCCGGCCAGCCCGACCAGCCAGCCGACCAGCGGGGGGAGGAGTGCCAGCAGGCCCTCGCTCATCCACTCCAGGTGGGTCTGGCGCTCTGCCGGATCCGCCTGTCGCGCCGCCAGCCGCCGATCAGCAGCAGCGCCACCGGCGCCCAGGGGGCCAGCGCGATCGTCCAGCTCAGCGGGAGCGGCGGCCCCGGCGGCGCGATCGCCTGGATCGGCAGCACGCCCGTCGAGGTCCCGCCCGGCCCCTCCACGGCGAACTCGAACCGCCATGTGCCCTCCTCCGGCATCGCGACGACGTCCAGCCCCCAGACCTGCCGCGCCCTCGGGTGCCGCGGCAGCACGATGCCGTCACCGCGCCGCTGCAGGAAGATGCCCTTGAGCCCGCGCCGGTCGCCATCGGGCGCGACCGTCGTGACCAGCCCGGTGCGCCCCGCGATGCCGCCGGTGGGTTCGAAGGTGAAGTCGAGGGATTCGAGCGCGCGGATGGGCCACCTGGTGAACGATACGGTGATCGCGGATTGGTCGCTCATCCGTACCGTCTCAGTGTGCACGATCTCACCCGGCAGCGGTGGCGCGGCCGCCGCGGGACCCGCGGCAAGGAGCACCACCACGGCCACCGCGGCCACGGCCGTCAGAGCCCGCCTCATGCCGCCACCACCCCTGGCACCTTTACACCGAACCGGCGCAGCAGGGCGGCGAACTCCCAGCCCAGCCGGCCCGTCCCCGCCCCGACGGCGGTCACCGCCAGGGTCGTGACCAGCAGGTTCATCTCCATGCCCACGAACTGGTAGAAGAGCACGGTGTTGAGCCCGGCCAGCGCGCCGACCGCGGCCGTGATCCGCGACGGGCCCACGCCACACCGTACGGCCCACGCGACCAGCCCGCCGGCCAGCACCGCCACCAGCGGGAACGTGACGGGGAAGCCGACCAGCGACTGCGGCAGGTTGGTCGTGTAGTCGCGCATCGGCTGGCCGATCGCCTCGGCGTACCAGCGGGTGGCCGCGGGCGCGAACAGCGCCAGCCCGCCCTGGACGCCCAGGAACATCAGTCCCGCCGCGGCGGGCCAGCGCCAGTTGCGGGTGAGCCCGACGACGAGGCTCAGCATGAGCGCGGCCACCGCGCCGAGCCCGATCACGCGCGGCGCCAGGCCCGGCACCCAGGCCAGGACCAGCTCGGAGAGCTGGCCGAACAGCGACGTCGAGCCGAGGGTGGCCAGGCCGACCGCCAGCGCCAGCCCCCACCGCTCGGACCGGGTACGGCGCAGCACGGCGAACGCCATGACCATGGCGAAGATCTCCGTCTGGATGGCCAGGCCGAGTCCGAGGTGCGAGGGCGTCGCCCCGATCGCGATGTCGAATCCGTACAGGTCGTGCCACCACAGGTCGGCCCCGCCGTACAGGAGGTTGGCCGCCGCGCCCAGCCCGCCCACCAGGAACGGCCACGGCGCGCGGAAGGTGCGCAGCACCCGCACCGAGGGAGTCTCGGTCGCCGGCCCGCGCGCCCAGGTGGAGAGCAGCACCACGGTCAGGCAGGTCAGTCCGATGATGCCGGTGCCCGCGTAGAGCAGCAGGTGGGGCGCGGTCCAGAAGTTGTCGGGCCCGACGTCGCCGTGCCACTGACCGTCCCACACCATGCCGACCAGCAACGTGGCGTAGCCGGCCAGCAGGAACCAGGCGCCGGTGACCTCCCGGCGGGGCACGTCGCGGACCGCGCCGACGCTGTCCCGGTTGTCCGCACGGTTCGGCGGACCCGTCGTCGATCTTGTCGCCATGAGGCGTCTCCTACTCTCCGACCAGTGTGTTGACCTTGATGACCTCGGTGCCCGCGGCACCGCGCACCCGGACGCCGATCTCCCAGGCGCCCGGCATGGTGAACAGCTCGCCGCGCGCCACGTAGCGCCCGGCGTTCTCGGGTCGCGCGGCGAGTTCGGCGGTCGTGTGCCCCATGTGGGGCATCACCCCGAACAGCGACACCTCCGCGGGCGCGGCCGGGTCGATCTCGACCCGCGCCTCCAGTGGGCCGGTGCTCGGGTCCAGGGCCACGACGACCGCGTAGTGCGCGCCCCTGCCCGGCAGCTCCACCGGCCCTGGGCCGCTCCCGCCGCGCAGCAGCCACCCGATTCCGGCCGCCAGCAGCAGGATGGGCAGGACGAGGTACGCCACCCGCCGCCTCATCGCGCGCTTCCCTCGGCCCCGACGTCGATGACCCGCGGCACGGTGACGATCTCGTAGTTCCTGGCGTACTGGATCCAGGCCAGGTAGCGGCCCGGCCGGGGGAAGCTGAAGGTGAACTCCAGCCGGGGCCCGTACCGCGCGACGGACTCGTCCGGCGTCCGCTCGGAGCCGGACGTCATCGAGCCGGACGTCATCGAGCCGGCCTCGTGGACGTGGCCGAGGTAGCCGCCGTCCCTGCTGCGGACGATGAGGTGCCCGGCCATGCCGAGCCACGGCTGCAGGCCGGTGACGCCGGTGTCGAGCGTGATGCGTACGGGGGTGCCGGCCACCGGCCGCGCGGGCTCGACGGCCAGGACGTCCGCGCTCCCGGCCGACGGCGTCCCCTCCTCCGCCGCGTCCTCTCCGTCCGCCGCGTCGCCTCCGTCCGCCGCGTCGCCGACGGTGAAGTCGCCGGTGACGAGTTGCCCGCCGGCGTCGGTCCGTTCGAACTCGGCGTACACCTGGTAGCGGCCCTCCGCCTGCGCGCGCAGCCGTAACTCGTACGTTCCCGGCGCCGTGCGCAGGGGGTGCACGTGACGGAAGTACGAGCCGTCCTGGCTGGTCACCACGACGTGCGACAGCGCGGCATGGTGCTCGACCAGGTCGTCCACCGGATGGCCGGTCGAGCCGTCGAACAGCCGCACGCGCAGCAGGAACTCCGACCCGCGGGCGGGCCGGCCGGGCTCCACCTCGACCAGCGGTTGCGCGTTCGGCCGCCCGAGTGGCGTCGCCTCCTGGGGCGGCGCGGGCGGCGCTCCCCTCGGCGGCGTCGGCGCGAACCACGGGGAGAGCACCCCGGCGGTGAACGCCACCACCGTCGCCACCACGAATCCGCCGGCGAAGCCCCCGGCGACGGCCCGCCTCGACAGCAGCGCGCCCGCCATGGCGCCGATCAGCGCCACCGCCGCGCAGGCGAAGGCCGCGTACACGACCACCTCCCACAGCGGCGTGCTCGACACCAGCACGGTGAGCGGCAGCACCGAGCGCTCCCCGCCGGCGCGGACCTCCAGTTCGTGCGGGCCTACCCGGTCCACCGACAGCATGGCCGGGTACATCCCGGACCGGCCCGGCTCGATCCGCACCGCGCCGGCCGCGGAGCCGCCGTCCTCCACGGACCTGATCGCGAGGTCCACCCGGCCGCCCCGGCCCGGCGTGTGCGCGACCACGTCCACCTGTAACGGGGCGGGGACCCGCACGCTGGCCCGCACCACGACGGTGAGCTCCATTCCGGCTATCGTCTGGGCGAACCGCGCGTCGGCCTCCCCGCTGCGCCCGTGCGCCGCGGCGGGCCCCGCCCAGGTGAGCAGCAGGGCCGGCAGCACGAGCAGGGCTGGGACAAGACGTTTGAGCACACGCCAGAGCGTAGGAACCGGGTCGTTCCCGCCACATCACGCGCGGGCACTGACCTGCCTAGTTCCGGAGAACTATCCGCTCTTATTAAAAGTTCAACATGTCCGACTTATTCTCTTTTGTCGCGATCTCTGTTCATGCCGCGTTCAACCCTTCCTTGGAAGCTCGTGGGTTGGCAGTCCCCAATCTCGAAGCAGCAGCATGAGAGGCATCACCGTGAGGAACAAGAAGGCCGAGGAGGCCGAGCAGTCCGGGCTTTCCCGGCGCCGCCTGGTCAAGTACGCCGGTGTGGGCGCGACGCTGGCCGCGGCCGCCCCCCTGGTGGGCGGCACCCCGGCGCAGGCCGAGGACGAGCGCAAGTTCGGCAACGGCGGCAACAACGGCCGGATGTGGCGCGCGGGCGACCACCACATCCACTCGGAGTACAGCGGCGAGTTCGACACCAAGACCAACCCGCCGACCTTCCACAAGGGCGCGGACGCGGTCTATCCGATCGTCACCAACGCGATCATGGCCAAGTTCTTCGGCCTGACCTGGGCGATGTGCACCGACCACGGTGGCCCGACGCACTCGAAGGTGAACCTGGAGCAGGCGTACCCCGACCTGCTGCGCTCGCGGGTGCTCGTGCCCGAGGTGCTGCAGTTCTGGGGCATGGAGTTCGACGCGCCGAAGCTCGACCACCACACCCTGATGATCCCGCACCACTCCGACGAGGCGCAGCAGTTGTTCGAGCTGGAAAGCCGCTTCGCCAAGCTGGACGCCTTCCCCACCGACCCGGGCCGCGACACCGAGGCCAAGATGGTGGAGTTCCTCAAGGCCGCCCGCGGCATGCAGCAGAAGCCGCTGGTGATCGCCCACCACGCGTCCCGGTCGGCGACCGGGCTGGGCGTGTGGGGACAGGACACTCCGCGTGAGTTCCGCAACGGCAACAACGCCGCCCCTGACGTGTACGTCGGCTTCGAAGGCGCCCCCGGCCACCAGGCGGGCCCGCTGATCGGCGGCGCGCGCGGCGGGTACGGCAACCACCCCACCTACGGCGGCTTCGACCAGATGACCGCCCGGGTCGGCGGCCTGTGGGACTCGCTGCTCGGCGAAGGACGGCACTGGTGGATCACCGCCACCTCCGACTCGCACGTGCACTGGACCCGCGGCGGCTCCGACTTCTGGCCCGGCGAGTACAGCAAGACCTACGTGGCGGCCCGCCAGGACTACGGCGACATCATGGACGCCCTGCGCAACGGCCGGATCTTCGTCACCACCGGTGACCTGATCACCGCCCTCGACGTCACCGCCAGCAACCAGGGCCGCCGCGCCACCGTGAGCGAGACGCTCGTGGTCAGCAACCGCAACCGCGGCGACGTCGAGGTGGAGATCCGCTTCCGCCCGCTGGACGGGGAGAACGCCAACGGCGACCGTCCCGAGGTGAAGCGCGTCGACCTGATCGTCGGCCAGGTCACCGGCGTGAGCGCGAACCTCGACGCCGACACCAACCCCACCACCAAGGTCGTGGCCCGTTTCGGCCCCAACGACTGGCGGCAGCAGGGCAAGGATCGCGTCATCCGCCACACCCTGCGCGACGTGGGCCAGGACAGCTACCTCCGGGTGCGCGGCACCAGCACCGACGAGATGGAGCCGCAGGCCGACGGCAAGGAGAGCCCGTGGGAGGACCTGTGGTTCTACTCCAACCCGGTCTTCATCCGCGTCCGCTAGACGACTCCAGGACCTGATCGGTCCACGAGGACGCGGTCGTGAAAGGCGCTGGTGATCGGCGAAACGCGTCGCCGGTCACCGGCGTCACCCGAGGACGCTCTCCGGGGCCGACTCGCGCGGTGCCCCGCAGCTACGCGGGACGATGCCGTCGATTACGGCGGATAGTACATGCGGATCCGTCGTCACGATTGCAGCGAACAGGCCAGACGCCGCCCCAACTTCTGTACTATTTCGGCCCAGGATCGGAGATTTACGAGGAGGCGTCGTAGTGGCAGTGCCGACGTGGGTGGGACGAGCAATGGTGGCCACGGCGCTGATCGTGGCCGCGTTGGTCTCCGATCCCGGTCCTGCTGTCGCCGATCCGTCACCGGCCAAGGCCAGAGCCAAGCTGGTGAAGCTGAACGAGCAGGCCGACCAACTGGTCGAGCGGTACAACCAGGCCACCGAAGCGTACAAGAAGGCCAAGAATCGGTACAACGAGCTGAACACCGAACTCGGTCGTAAGAACGCGGAGGCCGACGCCCTGCGCCAGGACCTCGTCGCGGTGGCTGTGCACAACTACCAGTACGGCCCGTCGATGGGCTGGCAGCGGTTACTCGCCCAGGGCAGCCCGGAGGCGGTCCTCGGCGGCATGGCCTCCCTCGAGCAGATCGCCCAGGACAGGGCGGCCAAGGTCAAGGCGTTCGAGGCGGCGACCAAGGAGCTTCGGGACCGGCGCGAAACGGCCAAGGGCGTCCTGAAGGAGACCGAAACCGCACGCACCAAGGCGCAGGACGAGAAGAAGAAGGTCGACAAGCTGGTCGATGAGCAGACCAAGCTCCTGCGCAGGCTCGGCGCCTTCCAGACGGGCGACCCCAACAGCCCCGGCATCCAGTACACCGGCCCGGCCTCGGGCAATGCCCGCTCGGCGCTCCAGTTCGCCTTCGCCCAGGTGGGCAAGCCCTACCGGTACGGCGGCACCGGGCCCGACTCCTACGACTGCTCCGGCTTCACCCAGGCCGCGTGGCGTACCGCAGGGGTGGAACTACCGCGTACGACGTGGACCCAGTGGTCCTGGGGTGCCAACCGGCGCATCCCCTTGGACGCGCTGCAGCCGGGCGACCTGCTCTTCAGCAAAGGACTGGGGCACATGGGCATGTACGCCGGCAACGGAAAGATGGTGCACGCCCCGCAGACCGGCGACGTCATCAAGGTGGTCTCGCTCGACGGCTACTGGCGCAACCGCCTGCTCGGCGCCATCCGCCCGTGACAGGCGCGACCGACGGCTATTGAGGGGAACGTCTGTTGAGTTTCGCCAGGTAGTCGTTGTAGGCCGTCAAGTCCGCATCGCCGTCACGCTCCGCGTGCCGATCCTCTCGACGCGCCTGACGGTGATCGCTGAAACCCCACTGCACCGCGATGGTGATGACCACGATCATCGTCGGTATCTCCCCGAAGGCCCAGGCCATTCCGCCCGCCACGTTCTGGTCCTGCAGCACCGAGGATCCCCACGTACGGCCGAGGCTGTCGTACCAGCCGGCGGCGACCGACTTGCCCATCATCATCATCGAGATGCCGAAGAACGCGTGGAACGGCATGGTCATCATCAGCGTGCCCAGCTTGGCGATGTACGGCAGTTTCCTGGGGCCGGGGTCGACGCCGATGATCACCCAGAAGAACAGCACTCCGGACAGCAGGAAGTGCGTGTTCATGAGGATGTGTCCCACGGGCTGACGCATCGCCGTCTCGAACAGGGAGGTGTAGTAGAGCGCGTACGAGCTGCTGATGAAGAGGATCATGGCCAGGGCCGGGTGTGAGACCACTTCGGCGAACCGGCTGTGCAGCACGGCGACGATCCACTCTCGCGGGCCGCGGTCACCCCGTCTGACGGCCGGTCTCAACACTCTCAGCGCCAGGGTCACGGGCGCGCCGAGCACCAGGAAGATCGGGACGAGCATGGCGAGCCCCAGGTGCTGGATCATGTGCATGCTGAACAGGACGGGGGCGTAGGTGGCGATGCCGCTCTGCGTGAACACCACGACGAGTGTCACGCCGAGGAGCCACGCGATGGTCCGGCGCACTGGCCACCTGTCGCCGCGACGGCGGAGCCGCCCGACCCCGGCCAGGTACGCCGCCGTCGCCGCGGTCGCCAGAATCGCGAAGAACAGATCCAGCCGCCACAGGGTCGCCAGCCGTCCCGCCGTCAGCTCCGGCGGCATCGCATAGCCGAGAAGGGCCCGGACCTGGTCGGTGACGAGGTCGTTCGGCGGCGGCGAGGTATGCGCCAGCGCCACCGCCAATCCCATGGTGGCCGCCATGATCACGACTTCGCCGACCGCCAGCCGGAGGAAGGCGCGCGGCTTGCCCGCCTCGAGCTCCCCCATGCTCCGGCGGCGGTGCCGCCATCCGAGGACGCCCAGTACGGTCAGGGCCACGGTCTTGGCGACGATGAGGAGACCGTACGAGGAGGAGAGCACCTGCCCGAACTCGGTGAGCCGGGCGGCGGCGCTCGCCACGCCGCTCACCCCGACGCCGACGAAACACCACAGCGCCAGCCGGGAGAACCTCTGGACGGCGATCCGCAGATCCGCGCCCTTGCGCAGGGCGTGCGCGGCGACGACCGCGAGGCCGCCGACCCAGAGGGCGAGCGCCACGAGGTGCAACCCGAGTCCGACGATCGCCATCGAGTGGTTGGGCGAGCTGGCCGAATGGCCGGTGAGCACCGGCGGCAGCAGGGCGAGCAGGCTGCCGCCCAGCAGCCACGCCGCGGCGCTGACGGTGACGACCCCCCTGGCGAAGAACGCGATCCCGGCGGCCAGCATGAGCACCGAGAGGAGCGCGCCGCCCTGCGGGATCGAGGTGGCGAAGCTGACCATGGCCTCGACGCTCAGAAGCCGCGCAACGGGAACGGCGAGAATGTCGGAGAGGGTGAAGGCGAAGGTGAAGGCGGTCGCGACGGCCCAGGCCGCAGCGGCCCATGACGCGCCGTCGACGTACCTTCTGGCCTCTGACGACAGCAGCCCCTTCCCAGACGGCAGCAAGATCGCGGCGACGAGCAGCAGCCCGACGGTGGCGGTCGCCGCCAGATCCGCTCCGAGCTTCGCGACGGGAAGTCCCCAGCGAGTGATGGCACCGGCATCGGGCAGGCCGACGATCACCGTGGTGACGGCCGCTCCTCCGGCGATCAGGCCGGCGGCGAGCGCGGCGAGCGCGGCGCCACCAGCCGCGAGCAGGAGGCGGATGGTTCGAGAGGGCATGGTTCCGTCCTTGAGGGCGAGAACGGTCAGATCGGGACGTGCTTCCGCTGTGTGCTGCCGCGTCCGTCCACGCCGGCACAACTTCTACATTATGTCGAATGTCGGCGGGCGCCCCCTCACCGGAGAGCCGGGGCCGCCACCGGCGGGAGCGCGCAGTACGCTGCATTCGACGCCACGTAGAAGTTCATGCCCACGGAAGGGTGCACGATATGTTCGAGATCGTGTCCGCGCTCGTTCCTCCGCTGGTGGTGGGTGGAGCGTTCATCGCGGGCGTCGTCCATCTGATGCGCTCCGAGGCACGGGCCAAGGCCGTCGAAGATCGAGTGGCCGACGAGCCCGGCACCCCTGCCGCCCCCTCGGGGAATCACCAGGAGGCTCAGGAATCCTGAGGCAGGCGCCTCAGAGAGAGACTCGGTCGCCGGGTGTCAGATGTTCCAGATGGTGACGCACAGCAGAGGCGCCACCAGCACCGCGGACGGGCCGCTGAGCAGCAGGGTGGCGGCCGCGTAGGCCGCGGCCGGCACCCATGGCGGACGCTCGTGCCGGCGAAGCAGGCGGCCGACCCGTTCGGCGACGGCGGCGTCCGCCAGGGCGAACGTACGCGCCCCGTCGTCGAAGCGCGGGGTGGCCATCCGAACGAGGGTCTGGGCGAGTACGAACTCGCCGTGGGTTCGGCGAGCGTGGTCGTCGGCGATCATCTCCAGCAGCAGGGGCACGGTCTCACGTGCCGCCCGGGCCGCGGGAAGCCAGGGGAACGCCTGGGCCAGCGCGATGAACGGCAGCAGCACCAGATCATGACGACCGCGGGCATGGGCGCGTTCGTGCCCGAGCACGGCCTCCAACTCGTGCGCGCTGAGTAGGTCGAGAGTGCCCTGGCTCAGCACGACGCGCCCCCGCCTGCCGGGCAGGCAGTAGGCGACCCTCTCGTGGCTCGGCAGCACGTACGCGTCGTGGACCGCGCTGTGATCGGCCACCACGTCGACGAGCAGACGTTGACGCCGTTGCCGGCGGACCGTCTTCACCGTGACCCCGGTGGTGTGGACCAGCAACCACACGATCAGCCCGACCGACCAGGCGAGGGCCGCGACGTGGAGGCCCCCCAGGCCGTCCAGCCCATGGCCGCTGACGAGTTGGCGGGCCAGGGTGTGCGCACCGTGCGGGAAGACGGCCGCCAGCGGTGCCACGGCCGCCACGAGACCGACTCCCACCGCGCCCAGGCCACCGGCCAGGCAGATGGCCTGCCAGAGCGCCAGGGCGGCCCGAGGGGAGCGGTGCGTCCACGGGGCCGCGGCAAGCCGTCGCGCGATCCGGCCGCCGAGCGCGATCGGCGCCAGCGCGATACCGGCTGCCACCAACCAGATGATCACGCCACCGTTCCGTTCCGTACGTTGAGCGCCTCGCGCAGGGCCTCGGCCATCTCGGGCGTCACCGTGCCCACGAAGTGCTGCGCGGTCGCTTCGAGATCTCCGGCCTCTTCGAGCGCGGCACGCATGATCTCGGCGACGAAGGCGTCTCTGCCCTCGGTCGCCTTGTAGAGGTGTGCCCGCCCCACTCTCTCGCGGGAGACCAGGCCCTTCTGCGACAGCCGGACCAAGACCGTCAGGACCGTCGTCACGGCCGGTTGAGACGACAGACCCTGCGCGATGTCCTGAGCGAACATCCCCTCAGGACGGCTCCAGAGAGCTTCCATGATCGACCGCTCCAGGTTGCCGAGCCGTACCATCTGCACCCTCCAAGCCTCTACACCCGTTAGAAGGCTACCGGCAGAAAGCGCGGACCGGCCGAGCGCGAACGGGCACGACCCGCGACGGCCGCGAACCCGAACTCCCGAAACAGCGGCACAGGGGAACGTATCCGGTCTGGCAGGGCCGATTCGCCGCCGCACGTACCGCATGCCTGCTTCTATGAACTCCAGAAGCAGGACAGCTCGCAGGCAGGAGGTAGTGATCATGCAGGAGCGGCGCGACACCATCGATCACGTGAAACGGGTCGGCCCAGGACGACTCCGCCGCCCGGCCGCGGCAGCACTCCTCCTCCTCGCCACGGCCTGCGCCTCCCCCGTCGCGCCACCCCGGCAGAGCGCGGAGCACCATGCGGCAACGCCTGCCCCGGTCGCCACCGCCGCCCCGGCGGCGAGCGTGGAGGAGTTGGCGTCGAAGGCCGCCTGCACGTCACTGAAGGTGCAGACCGACGCCGCCGAACTACGTCAGGCCGCGTGTCAGACGGCCGCGGGACGCTACACGATCGTCACCTTCGCCACCGAGAAGGGCAAGCGGGAGTGGCTGGACGCCGCCCAGATGTACGGCGGAACCTACCTCGTCGGCAGGCAATGGGCCGTGGTGGCGAGCATGGACCTCCTGCAGGCCCTGCAGCAGCGGGTGGGCGGAGACCTCGAGGCCGCCACCCACACGATGCCCGGCATGTAGGGCCGCGTCCAGACGACCTAGACCAGGGTGCTCCAGTAGTCCCAGAACCTGATCCCGATCATGGCCACGAGGGCGAGGAACCAGACCGTGAGCGGCACGCTGTGGTACGTGGCGAGCGTCCCGGCCAGGCGGCGCACGGCCGCCGAGGCGGGCAGATGCCTCCGGACCACGTTGTGCAGGGTGACGTACCAGAAGATGGGCACGGTCACCGCCCACACGACCATGCAGTACGGGCACAGCGCGCCGATGACGTACAGGCTCTGGAAGATCAGCCAGTGCACGAAGACCACGCCGCCGGTGACGCCGGCCTGCAGGCCCAGCCAGAACCAGCGCGGCAACGCCGCTCCGGCCAGGAGCACGGCTCCGACCGTGGTGACGATGGCGAACGAGGCGACACCCAGCAGCGGGTTGGGGAAGCCGAAGAGCTCCGCCTGCGCCGTACGCATGATCGAGCCGCAGGACAGCACCGGGTTGATGCTGCAACTGGGCACGTAGGACGGGTCCTCCAGCAGAGCGATCTTCTCGATCGTCAGCACGAAGGCCGCGATCAGCCCGATCCCACCGCCGACGAACAGCAGCCGTGCCAGCAGTCGCGGGAAGGGCCCGACCTCGGATGCGACCTCGGGCTCAGACTCGGCCTCAGGCTCGGGCTCGGGCTCGGGCTCGGCGGCATGGGCCGTGGCGGGGGTGACGCCCACGGGGGGCGCGGTGTCACTGGGCGAGCGCCGCATCGATGGCCGCCTTGAACTCGTCGGAGGAACGGGGTTCGATCTTCTTGCCGTTGAGGAAGAACGTCGGGGTTCCCTGCACGCCCAGCGCCTCGCCGTCGGCGGCGTCCTTCTTCACCCGCTCCAGCGTGGCCGGGTCCTCGTACGCCTTGTCCCAGGCGGCCAGGTCCAGGCCCAGTCCCTCGGCCAGCGTGCGGAAGAACGCGTCGGCGGGTACCTGCTTCTCGGCCCACTGGGTCTGGGTCTGGTACATCTGCTGGTACATCGCGTCGAACTTGCCCTGCTGCGCGGCGGCCTCCACGGCGCGGGCGGCCCGCTCGGCGTTGAAGTGGCTGCTGATCGGGAAGTAGCGGGCGACGAAGGTGACCTTCCCCGCGTAGTCCTTGCGGAGCTGTTCGACCGTGGGGAAGTACGCCTTGCACGCTTCGCATTCGAAGTCGAGGAACTCCACCAGCGTCACCTTGCCGTCCGCGGCCGTCTGCAGCCGGTGGCTGTCCTCACGGACCACCTGCGGCGCACCGGCCGACGCAGCGCCTTCGCCCGTCCTGCCCGCGCCTGAACCCAGGCTGCTGATCGCCAGCCACACGGCCGCCACCACGGCGAAAACCCCGATGACAGCGACTGACATGGTCACGTTCTTCCTGCGCGCGGAGCGTTGCCTTTCTTCCGCGCGCATGGCATCGACCTTGGCGCGCCTGGCTTCGGCCCGGTCCTGTTGCTGCGGCACGTGCGACTCCTCACCACCGACCAACTTTTCTACGGAGTGTAGAAGATAGTCGAAGTGACCGAGCACAGTCCGACCGAGCGGGCTCCCATTCATCGCTGTAGAGTGATGACAGCTTGAATTCGCGATCGATCGCCTCGGTCCTGTCGGGAGCCGGATCAAGTGCACGACCCGGCACCGGCCAGGCGCACAACGTTGCCGGACACCAGGAAGGAGACCCCCAGCGATGAAGGTCTCGACGTTACGGCTGCTGACCGACGTCCGCCGGGCCAAGGCGGGCGGCGAGCGGGCGATGGCCGCCCGGCAGCACACCCGCCTGGCCGAGCTGGTGGCCTGGGCCCGTGCGCGCTCGCCCTACTATCGGCGCCTGTACCAGGGCCTTCCGGCCGAAGGGGCCGATCTGGCCGAGCTGCCGGTCACCCGCAAGAGCGAGCTGATGGCCGCCTTCGACGACTGGGTCACCGACCCCGCCGTCACCCTCACCGCCGCCAGGGCGTTCGCCGACGACCCGCTGATCCGGATCACCGCCACCCGCCCTGCCCACGAGTGACCGAAAGGGACCCACCCCATGGCCAGCCGTCCGATGCCCGTCGCCGTACGGGCCGCCTACCAGGCCGAGATGCGCGCCGCCCGCGTCAGCACCGACCCGGAGACCCGCTGGCGGCACCTGGAGCGCGCCCACATCCTGTCGCAGCCCTGGCCCTGGCCGCACACGGCCAACCACCTGGCCATGCTCACCCTCGCCATCCGCCGGCGCGACCGCCGCGAGGCGCTCGGCCAAGCCCTCCGCATCATCGTGGCCGCGCCCGGTTCGGCGCTGGGCCGCTATCCCGAGGGCAACACCGGCCGCGCGACCGTGGGCCTCACCCGGCCGATGCCGATGCCCGCCGACCTGGCCGAGCTGCTGCGGGCCGCCTGACCCGGCCGGCTAACCTCCGGTGGACGGCGTCGCGGCCGTGGCCGGACGCGGCCAGGGGCGCCCGGTGAGGCGTTCGATGTCCTCGTTGAACTGCTGGAAGTCGGCGATGAAGCGCTCCAGGCGCTCGGGCGGCCAGTCGGTCAGCACCGTGGCCAGGCCGTTGACGACCTGGCGGCGGTCGGAGGTCAGGCGTCGGCTGCCCTCTGCCGTGATGCGGAACTTGCGGGCCACGCTGCCGTTCGGGTCGAGGGTGCGTTCGACCAGTCCGTCCCGCAGCAGGGCGGCGGTCTGCCGGTTGAAGGTGGACGCGGCCAGGCCGAAGGCGTCGACGAAATCCGCGATGGACATGGGGCCCTGCGCTTCGAGCCGGCTCAGCAGGACGTAGGCGCTGCGGTCCAGGCGCTCATCGCCGGGCCTGACCCGCAGCATGGCCTGCTCGCGTTGCCGCGTGAGAATCATCAGCTCCCACTCGAGGCGGGCGCTCGCCTGCTCGGCGTCCATAGGGGCGAACCTCCGATCGCGCATGTGTTCACCTGCACGATACGGCAGATTGCATGATGCTCAAGAGATGCATCATGCATTTTTTGTGCACTATGCTTACCATGTGCATAAGCGGATGCCACGCGCGGGACCTTCCTGGTCCCGACAATGAGCACCGCGCTGAACGTGCCGGAGCCCGGCCACATGTCGCCGTTCGTCGCGCTGGGCACCGACACGGCGCTGTTCCGTAGTACGCGAGTGCGCGGAAGCGTCGCTCCACGGGTTTCCGTGACATTGCCGAATGGGTGCCGGGGCGTTGCTTTGCAAGAAGCGTTTTCGGTGAAGGAGACCGGACAGCCGACATTGGATATCGGGGGGACCGGTGCCGGATGCGTCGCGTGGGCACGATCACGAGGTCGAGCCCGGCAAGAAGGGCAGCCTCGCCGCGCGCCTGAGAGGGTGGAGCGGACCGCCGGGACCGTTCCGGCCGGAGTTCTGGCGCAGCCCGCTCCGCGGCCCCTGGCTCACCTCGGTGCTCGGGCTGGTCCTGCTGGTCGGCATCACCGTCGTCGCGATCACCGGCCTGGTGTCGTACGCCGCCTACGAGCCCCGGCTGCCGGGCAACGACACGACCCCGGGCAGGGGCCTGCTGGGCTTCTACCTGTTCGACTGGCCCACGGACCCGGTCTGGTTGTACCGGGTCACCCAGGGCCTGCACGTCATCGGCGGGTTGACGCTGGTGCCGATACTGCTGGCCAAGCTGTGGTCGGTCATCCCCAAGCTGTTCTCCTGGCCGCCCGCCCGGTCCGTGGCGGAGGTCGTCGAGCGGGCCAGCCTGCTGCTGCTGGTCGGCGGCGCGGTGTTCCAGTTCGTGACCGGGATACTCAACGTCCAGCTCTTCTACGTCTTCCCGTTCTCCTTCTACCCGGCCCACTTCTATGGCGCCTGGATCTTCATGGCCGCCTTCGTGGTGCATGTCGTCATCAAGCTGCCCCGCGTCATCCGCACCCTGCGGACGTACGGCCTGCGCGACCACCTGCGCACCTCCGTGGCGGACACCCGCCCGGAGCCGCCGGACCTTGACGGGCTGGTCCCCACCGACCCGGCGCCCGCCACGATGTCCAGGCGCGGCCTGCTGGCCTTCGCCGGGGGCGGCTCGCTGGTCATGTTCGGCCTGTCCGTCGGCCAGTGCATCGACGGGCCGTTGCGCCGTACCGCGTTGCTCGCTCCCCATGGGCGTTACTACGGTCCGGGCCCGAACGACTTCCAGGTCAACAAGACGGCGGCCAGTCTCGGCGTCACGGCGGCCCAGACCGGCGAGTCCTGGCGGCTCGCACTCAACGGACCGAGCCGGAGGGAGTTCTCCCGCGCGGACCTGCTGGCGATGCCGCTGTACACCTACGCCCTGCCGATCGCCTGCGTCGAAGGCTGGTCGACCGTCCAGACCTGGACCGGCGTACGGTTGGCCGACCTCGCCCGCCTCGCCGGGGTCCAGCCCGGCTCGGCCGGTGTCACCGCCAGGTCGCTGCAGCGCGGCGGCTACTTCGGCGTGGCCTCGCTCAGCGCCGCGCAGGTCGCCGACCCGCGCTCGTTGCTGGCGCTCCGGGTCAACGGCGCCGATCTGTCGCTCGACCACGGCTACCCGGCGCGGGTCATCGTCCCCAACGCGCCAGGCGTGCACAACACGAAGTGGGTGCGCGAACTCGACTTCACCCAGGAGAGGTCTTGAACGGCCACAGCCGGTGGGCGAGGATCTACGGCGCCCCCTTGTGGCACCTGCTCGCGCTCGCCCTCTGCTTCCTGGTCGCCGGTTACGCCGCGATCCGGGTGGTCGACGTGGGGATCTTGCCGGGCTTTCTGGTGTGGTTCGTGGGCGCCGTCATCCTGCACGATCTGGTGCTGTTCCCGCTCTACTCCGCCGCCGACCTCGCCGCCAGGTCCTCCACCGCCCTGACCCGTCACCGTGGCCGTACGGCCGCTCGGCCCCGGCCACGGCCGCCGAGGCGGCAGCCGTCTCTCCTCAACCACCTGCGCGTGCCGACCGCGTTCTCCGGTCTGCTGCTGCTGGTGTGGTCTCCGCTCATCCTGCGCGGCGCCGAGCCCAACTACCGGGCGGCGGTCGCCTTGAGCACCCTGCCCTATCTCACCCGGTGGATCGCGGTCACCCTGGTGCTCTTCGCCGCCTCGGCACTGCTCTACGTGCTGCGGCGCCTGGTCGCGGGGCGGGCCGGCCGTTGAGCGCCCGGCCGATCGGCGACTACGCGATGCTGTCGGACTGCCGGTCCGCCGCGCTGGTCGCGTCCGACGGCTCTGTCGACTGGCTGTGCCTGCCACGTTTCGACAGCCCGGCGCTCTTCGCCCGACTGCTGGACGAGGACGCCGGCCGCTGGACGATCCGGCCTGCCTGCCCGGCCGAGGTGACCCGCCGGTATGTCGATGACACCCTCGTGCTGGAGACCACGTTCCGGACCCCCGGCGGCACTCTGGTGCTCATGGACGCTCTCGCGCTGGGCCGTGGCGAACGCGGGCACGCGCTGGGCACGTCGTCGCCCGGCCTGCTCCTTCGCCGGATCGCCTGCACGGAGGGCCGGGTGCCCGTGGAGATCGTGTACGCGCCCCGGCCCGAGTACGGCCTCGTCCGCCCGCTGATGCAACCGGTCGGCGGCGGCCTGATCGCCCGGGGCGGCGCCGACGTGCTCACCCTGTCCAGCCCGGTGGAGTTCAGGACCAGCGGCTCGGTCGCGGACGCCGGTCTCACCCTGCGCGCGGGACAGAGCGTCGGTCTGGCCCTGCAGGCCGGCCCGGCCTGGGCGCCCGACCCGCCGCGCCGTACCTCGTGGGCCGTCGCGCGCCGGATGCGCGACACCGTCGCGGGATGGCGCTCCTGGTCACGCGGGCACGCCGACTACGAGGGCCCCTGGCCCTGGCACGTCAACCACAGCGGCCGGGTCCTGCGCGCGATGACCTACGCCCCGACGGGGGCCATGGTGGCGGCGGCCACCACCTCCCTGCCGGAGAGCATCGGCGGGGAGCGCAACTGGGACTACCGCTACACCTGGGTCCGCGACGCCAGCTTCACGCTGCACGCGCTGAACACGGCCACCTGCGAGGAGGAGGAGACCGCCTTCTTCACCTTCCTGTCCCGCGCGTGCGCGACCCAGGCCGACGCCGACCCGGACCTGCAGATCATGTACGGCATCGGCGGCGAGCGCGACCTGAGCGAACGGCGGCTACCGCATCTGCGGGGGTGGCGGGGCAGCGCCCCCGTACGGATCGGCAACGACGCGTGGCGGCAACGTCAGCTCGACGTGTACGGCGAACTGCTCGACGCCGCCCACCAGACCTACCGGGACCTCGGCCCGTTCGACCCCCTCACCCGCTCGCTGCTGATCGGAGTGGCCGAGACCGCCGCGCGCCGCTGGCGGGAGCCGGATCAGGGCCTGTGGGAGATTCGCGGCCCCGGCGCCCACTTCACGCACTCCAAGCTGATGTGCTGGGTGGGGCTGGACAGGGCGATCTCCCTGGCCCCCGTGCTGGGAGCCGCCTCCCGGGTCGCCGACTGGACGCGCGGCCGCGACGAGATCCACGCCGCGATCCTGAGCCACGGCTGGAACGAGCAGGCGGGCGCCTTCACCCAGACCTTCAACGGCGACCAGCTCGACGCCGCCACCCTGATGATGCCCCTGGTCGGGTTCCTGCCGCCGGACGACCCGAGAATCCGCTCCACCGTGCGGGCGGTCGCCACCCACCTGACCGACGTGAGAGGACTGGTGCGCCGCTACCGCTCCGCCGACGGGCTGCCGGGCCAGGAGGGCACCTTCCTCCTGTGCACGTTCTGGCTCGCCCACGCGCTGGCCCTCCTCGGTCAGGACGCCGAGGCCAGGCGGGCGTTCGAGACCGCCGCCTCCTGCGCCAACGATGTCGGCCTGCTCAGCGAGGAGGTGGACGCCACCACTGGGGAGGCGATCGGCAACTTCCCCCAGGCGCTCAGCCACATCGGCCTGATCAACGCCGCCCGCGCCATCGGGGACGCCCGTCGTCGAGTAGGGCAATAGAGCACATTCGACATCATTGATGTGGAAAGATGCCCCAATGTGTGACAACAATGCGGACGCATCAGTCTGGGACCGCGTTGACACCACCGTGCCGCATTCCGCGCGGGTCTGGGACTTCCTGCTCGGCGGCAAGGATCACTTCAAGGTGGATCGCGAGGCCGGTCAGACCCTGCTGCGGCTGTTCCCCGACTTCGCGATGGTGGCCAGGCTGCAGCGCGAGTTCCTCGTCCGCTCCGTGCGCCACCTGGTGCGGGAGGCCGGGATCCGGCAGTTCCTGGACATCGGCACCGGGCTGCCCACAGCGAACAACACGCATGAGGTCGCGCAGAGACTCGCGGCCGACTCGCGGGTCGTCTACGTCGACAACGATCCCATCGTCCTGGCGCACGCCCGTGCCCTGCTCGCCGGCACGCCAGAAGGCGCCACGGACTACGTCGACGCCGACGTCCGCCGGCCCGACCTGATCCTGGAGCAGGCGGGCCGGACGCTCGACCTGTCCCGGCCGGTCGCGGTCATGATGCTGAGCATCGCCGGGCAGCTCACCGACGACGACGATCCGCAGGGCGTCATCGACCGGCTGCTCGAGCCCCTCGCCCCCGGCAGCCACCTGGCGCTGAGCGACGGCACGAACACCAACCCGGCCCTGATCGAGGCGGTCACCGCGTACAACAAGAGTTCCGCCAACACCTACCAGCTCCGCTCTCCTGAGCGGATCGCCGGCTTCTTCACCGGTCTGGAGCTGGTGGAGCCCGGCGTGGTGCCCACGCCGGAGTGGCACCCCGAGCCGGACCGCTGGGACGAGCCGGCCACGGTGGTGAGCGCCGTGTGCGGAGTCGCCCGCAAGCCGTGACCTGCACGCGGCCCCGTCAGCGGGACGCGACCGCGACCACCGCCGCGACCAGCGGGAACACCGCCACCACCGCCAGGGCCGCGGTGAGCCCGAGCGGGCCCGCCAGCGCGCCGCAGACCGCCGATCCCGCACCGCCGCCCACGAAGAAGGTCAGGTTCAGCAACCCCATGCCCGCTCCGCGCTGCGGTGGCGGGATCCGCCCCGACATCTCGGCGGTCAGCACCACCTGGGCCACCGCGAACGCGGCCAGCCCCAGCGCGGCGCCCACCACCACCGGCCAAGGACCGCCCCCGGCCAGCCCCGCGTAGCCAAGTGTGAGCCCGGCGGCGGCGGCGACGCCCGCCAGCACCGTCCGCCCCCAGCGGGCGGTCAGCGACCCCGCCAGGCGGGAGCCGACCGCGCCCACGACGGCCCCTGGCAGCAGCGCGGCACCCACCTCCAGGACGCTCCACCCGTACTCACGGGCCAGCAGTTGCGGCACGGCGTACATGGTCGCGAACAGCCCGCCGAAGATCCCGACCCCGATCACCATGGCGAGCACGAACCGCCGGTCGGCCACCACGGGGCGCGGCACGAACCCGTCCTTGCGGCGCAGCACCCACGCGCCGAGCAGGAGCGCGACCGCCGCCAACCCGATGGCCGCCGGCCCCGGCAGGCCGAGCGTGCGCGACTGGATCGCCACCAGCAGCGCCCCGGCCGCGCCCGCCAGCGCGGCGGCCCCGGCGTAGTCGATGCGATGCCCGCTGCCCGGCCGCGTGACGAGCGGCAGGCAGAACGGCACCGCGAGCAGCGACAGCACCGGCAGCGCGACGGTGACCCGCCAACTCGGCCAGGCCGTCACCAGGCCGCCCAGCAGGGGCGCCGTCGCCGCGAACACCGCCATCACGGCGCCGTACCCGGCCAGGGATCGGGCCCGCAGCTCCGGGGCGGTCATCGCGAGCAGGGCGAGGCCACCGGCGGCCATCGCGCCCGAGCCCGTGGCCAGCAGGAGCCGCCCGGCCACCAGGACGCCCAGGTTCGGCGCGGCGACGCAGACGATCGCGCCCGCCGCGAGTACGGCCGAGCCCGCGAGCAGGGACGTGCGTACGCCCCAGGAGTCGGCGAAGCGCCCGAACAGCGCCGTGCCGACGCCGAGCGCCAGGGCGTGCGCGATCAGTACCCAGGCGACCGCGGCCGAGCCGACCTGCAAGGCGGCGGAGACCTGCGGCAGCGCCACGCCCGCCGCTGTGACACCGAACACGCTCGGGCCGAACAGCAGGCCGATCCGCAGGCCACGCGACAGTGCCCCACCCGGCGCAGCCGTCACACCGCCCTCTGTCACGCGGCCCGTGGCGGCGTGGGAAGCGCTCATCGGGCCACCCGCCAGTCGGGCACGTCGACGAAGTGCACGTCGTAACGGTCCTGCTCGGGCAGCAGCGATTCGAACGCGGCCTCGCCCCTGCTGATCGCCGCGAGCCGTTCGAAGTAGCCGAACCGCTCGATCCCCGGGCTCAGCACCACGAACACCTCGGCCGTACGGCCGTCGGCCGCCCCGAACGCGTGCGGAAGACCCGGCGGCACGACGACGAGCCCGCCCGCGGCCAGGTCGACCAGGTCACCGCCGAGGTAGAAGGTCATCGCCCCGTCGAGCACGTAGAACAGCTCCGACGACAGCAGATGGCGGTGCGGCCGGGCGCCGTCGGCGCCCGTGCCGAGCGTGAGCCGGCTGGCGCTGACCGCGCCGCCGTCGGCCAGCAGGTCGAACCCGCCGTGCGCCAGTGGCGCCGTGGCCGCCTCCCCCGGATGGACGACGAGGGCGGCATCGGAAACGGTCATGGTGGTCCCTTCTACTAGAAACGGCATCCATTGCACGTCAGGAATGAATGGCGAGGTAGAAGCAGTTGACGACTGTGGTAATCACGAATCGAGATGAATGGGCACGCAGGTGGAACTGCGGCAACTGGAATACTTCGTGGCCGTCGCCGACGAGGGCGGGTTCGGCCGGGCCGCCGAGCGGATCGGCATCGTGCAGTCCGCGGTGAGTCAGCAGGTCCGCCGGCTGGAACGCGAGCTGGGCGTCCGGCTGTTCGACCGTTCGACGCGGCACGTACGGCTCACCGGTGACGGTGAGCGGCTGCTCACCGAGGCGCGTGCCGTGCTCGCCGCGACCAGGCGGCTGCGCCGGGCCGCCGCCGACCTGGTGGCAGGCGATGAGGGCGTGCTCCGGCTCGGCGTCGTACGCGGTCCCAGCGACCGGCTCTACCGGACGCTGAACGCGCTGTCGGCGATCGCGCCCCGGCTCAAGGTCCGGCTGAGCAGCCTGCCGGTCACCGAGCGGCTCGCGGCCGTACGTTCCGGCGAACTGGACGCGGCGCTGGTGCGGGCCTCGGCCGGCGTACCCGGGTTGGAGCTGCTGCCTGTCTGGGACGACCCGCTCATGGTCGCGCTGCCGGTCGACCACCCGCTGGCCGCCGAGCCGGAACTCGACATCGCCCGGCTCGCGCACCTGCCGCTGCGGCTCGCGCCCCGCGCCGCCAACCCGCCCTTCCACGACCTCGTGCTCGACGCGTTCCGGGCGGCGGGCGTCGAACCGGTGCCGGGCCCGCCGTTCCGCGGCTTTCAGGAGACCTTGGCGGAGATCGCCGCCGATCCGCCGTCCTGGACGGTGTTCTACGAGGTCGGCGGCTTGCCGACGATGTCGCGGGTGGCGTTGCGCCCGCTGGCCGGCCTCCGCCTGACCACCTCGCTCGCCGTCCCGCCCGACCCGCCGTCCCCGATGGTGCGTCACCTGCTCGAAGCGGTACGGCGGACCTGCCGACAGGCTGTTTTGTCCTGACAGACAGAGCTACCGGAAGGTGGCCGGTTCTTTCCGGTGCAGCAGCGTCAGGGCGATCGCCACTTGGGCAGGTTCGAGCGTGGCCTTGCCGTCCTCGATGTCCCAGAGCGCGTTCTGCAGCACGCGGCCGAGACTCCAGCCGACCGCCCGGCTCCGGTCGAGACCGAGGACCTCGGTGAGCAGGTCGAAGCGGCGCAGCACCGCGCGAGCCACCTCTCCGGTGGCCGCCACCTCCTCCCACCGGCTGTCCAGTGCCGGCAGCAACTCGAACCCCGGGTCGCCGGCCAGCGGTTCGGGGTCGATGGCCAGCCAGGGCTCCCGTTCCCCCGCCAGGACGTTGTCGTAGTGCAGATCCCAGTGCAACAGGCGATCGCCGGGCTCTCCGGCCAACTCGGCCACGGCGGACGCACAGGTGCGCACCAGCCGCCGCTCCCCAGGCTCGCGCAGCGCCGGCAGGGCCTGCGGGACCTGCTCCAGCATGGCCGCGGCGACGTCGGACAGCCGTCGCAGGCCCTTGGGGGCGGGAACCGAGGTCAGGCGGGCCATCAGCTCGGCCAGGATCCGCATGGCCGCGTCGTCATCGGCCACCGACGACAGCGGCCGGGCCGCGTCCAGGCGTTCCAGCAACTGCGTGCCGCTCTGCTCGTCGTAGTCGAGCAGGCGGACGATGCCGCCGCCGTCCCACGCCCGCAACCCGGGGGCGGCACCGGCGGTCTCCTCCCGGAGCTGCTGAAGCTTGAGCACGGCGGGTGCCCCGTCGGGCTGAAGCACGGGCAGGACCAGCGAGGCCATGCCGTACGCGGCCGCGCCGTCGGGCCGCAGCCCCCAACGCTCCAGGAACTCGCCGCCGAGACGAGGCAGCTCGGCGAGCCAAGCGCGCGCCTCGGCGCCGTTCGCGCCATAGGACGCGGCGAACGGGTCGGGAACGTCGATGGACGTGTTCATGGAAGACATCTCCTTCGTGGGTCCAGGGTCGAGCTACGACGAACGAAGGAGGTCACGGAGGCGCCCGATCACCGGGCAGGCGTCAAAGCATGCACCCCACCCTACCCGGGCTCGATCGCACCCGCCCCTCTCACTCGGCCCGGCCGATCAGCGAGAAGTACGCCTCCTCCTCCTGTGCGAAGTGCAGGGTGAGCACGGCGTGCAGCCCGTACAGGCAGGCCCGCAGGTCGTCGATCTGCTCAGGCCCCGGCCCCGCCGCCCCCGCCAGCTCGACATGGCGGCCCAGCCTGCCCGCGAGCCTGTTGATCTCGGCGTGCGCCCTGCTCATGGTCACGGTCGCCTCGGGGTCGCCGAGCAGCCTGCTCATCGCCGGGTACAGGTACCGCTCCTCGGCCTGCTCGTGCGGCAGGATCTCGCGGGACAGCACGTCGTGGACGTGCCGCAGCAGGGGCAGCGTCGACGACGACGGCCGGTCGAGCGCGTCGGCGGCCTCGCGGAGCTGGTCCAGCGCGGGCCGCAGGGCGGCGTGCTCCCGGTCGAAGCGGTGCAGCAGGGCGTCGGTGGGAGCGTCCACCCGCACGCGGGTGCCCCTGACGGGGCGCAGGGCGCGCAGCGCGTTGAGGATCACCGTGACGTCGATGGCCTCCTGAAGGAGGGCGCCGGCGGCCGGCGGAATGGCGCCCAGGGCCGCCGCGACCATCGCGACCAGCGACAAACCGATCCCGGCTCCCGCGCTCTGCACCGCGATCCGCCGGGCGCGCCTGGCCACGTCCATGGCGTCGGCCAGCCGATCGAGCCGGTCGGTGGTCAGCACCACGTCGGCCGCCTGGGTGGAGGCCGCCGATCCGCGCGCCCCCATGGCCACCCCGACCTGTGCGGCGGCCAGGGCCGGTGCGTCGTTGACGCCGTCGCCGACCATGACGGTCGGCGCGCGGACGGCCTCCTCGCGGACTCCCGCCACTTTCTGCTCGGGCGTACGCTCCGCGAGCACCCGATCGATGCCGAGCACCGCCGCCACGCTCTCGGCGACCTCAGCCCGGTCGCCGGTGAGCATCACCACGCGTTCGATGCCGGACGAGCGGAGCCTGCGCAAGGTACGGCCGGCGTCCGCGCGCACCGCGTCACGAAGGAGGATCACTCCGGCGACCCCGCCGTCCACGCTCACCCAGACGGTCATCGCGCTGTCGAGCGCGGCTCTGGCCCGCTGGGCGGCCATCCACGTCGAGTCCAGCCCTCGCGGCGCCTTTCCCACCTGCACCAGCCGGCCGCCGACCGTCCCCGTCGTGCCGCTTCCGACCTCCTCGTGCACCCGCTCGGCGCCGAACCGCTCCGCGCCCCGCACTTCGGCGGCGCGGGCGATGGCGGCGGCCAGCACGTGTGAGGACATCCGATCCACCGCGGCGGCCAGCCCCAGCACGTCCCTGACGCCGAAGCCCTCCGCCGCGACGACGTCCACCACCTCCGGACACCCCTGGGTGAGGGTGCCCGTCTTGTCCAGGACGAGCGTACGGGCGCGGCCCAGCGTCTCCAGCGCGCCGCCGCCCTTCACGACCACGCCCCGGCGTGCCGTACGCGACAGCCCCGAGGCGATCGCGGCGGGCGCCGCCAGCAGCAGCGGGCAGGGGGTGGCCACCACCAGCACCGCGACCGCCCGCACCGCCTCCCCCGACACCGCCCACGCCAGCCCCGCCAGCGCCAACGTCACGGGCAGGAACCAGGCGGCGAACCGGTCGGCCAGCCGCACCACCGGAGCGCTGTCCGCCTCGGTCTCCCGCGCCAGCCGCACCACGGCGGCGTAGCTGCTCTCCTCCGCCGTACTGGTGGCCCGCAGGTCGAAGGCCGGTCCCGCGTTGACGACGCCGCTGCGCACGTTCTCGCCGACCGGGTACTCCACCGGAAGCGCCTCACCGGTGAGGGCCGACTCGTCCAGCATCGCCGCGCATCTCATGATCACACCGTCGACCGGCACCATCTCCCCCGCGGGCACCAGCAGCAGATCGCCCCGCGACAACGTGGAGACGTCCACTCTGCGGGGGCCGTCGCGCTCGTACCGATGCGCCCAGCGCGGCGCCCGCTCGTACAGCGCGGTCAGGTCGCCCCGCGCCCGGCGCATGGCGTACTGCTCCAACGCCCGCCCGCCGGCCAGCATCACCGCGATCAGCGCACCCGCCAGGTACTCGCGTACGGCCAGCGTCCCGACCAGGGCGAGCACCGCGATCGCGTCCACCCCGAGCCGACCCGCGCGCAGCGCGGAGAACACCCACCACGACGCCGGGACGACGGCCACGATCGTTCCCGCCGCGAGCACCACGTCGCCCCAGCCGGACAGTCCGGCCAGGCTCAGGGCGCCCCCGACGGCCAGGGCGGCCACTGTGAAGGCGAGGAAGGCCATCGACCACAGACGCTCCACACCACCAGCCTTCCCATCTGACCGGCTTCTTCCCAGGGCCCTCGACCTGGCCGGACGGCCCCGCGCCCGTGAGGACGCGCTCCTGCGCGACGAGCGCCGTGGCCGCCCTGGCCCGGCTCCCGGCTCCTCACCGATCGGAGCCGACGATGAGGAGATCGTCCTTGTCGAAGGTGATCTGCGGCCGCACGTCCACGACGCCCTCGATCAGCCGGATCCGCTCCGCCAGAGCGAGCGCCTCTGATTTCCGCTCGACCGCGCCGCCGATCGTCACCACGCCCTGGTCGATGGCGACGGTGAACGCCGTTCCGCGCGGCAGGACGGCCCTGATGTCCGACTCCAGTTCCTCGGCCGGGCGAGTGAAGACGCGCAACACGTCACGCTGGTGCAGAGTGCCGATCACCCGGCCGCCGACCACGTCGATCACGGGTAGCTGCTTGACGCGCTCGGCGTGCATCAGCCTGGCCGCGTCCCGCACCGAGGTCTCCGGCGTGACGGCGATCACCGGCGAGGTCATGAGCTGGGCGGCCGTCACGCCTGCGGCCTTCCTGTGCTCCCGCTCCTGCCTGCGGTACTCCGAGACCGACGCGCAGTGCCGTACCGTGTCGGCCTCCTTGAGCAGCAGATCGTCCTCGGAGACCACACCCACCGGCCGCCGGTCCTCGTCGATCACGGTGACCGCGCCCACCTTGAACCGTTCCATCGCGTCCACGATCTCCGTGAACGCGGCCTCCTTCACCACGGCGATGGCCACGCGGCCCATGACGTCCTTGACTTCCAGTGGCATGACACCCACCTCCCCTCCCACAGTCCTCCGGCCCGGGCGTCGCCCGGCAGGGCCGGAGGTCGGTGAGGCGCGGGCCGAAGGGCCCTGTCTAGCGAAGGGGCCGGTGGGTAGCTTCATGGCCATGACCAGGGAGGACACGCTCATGACAGGCAACGGGGACTTCGGGCGGCGCATCAGCCATCACCGCCACAGACTCGGCCTCACTCCGGAGCAGGTCGCCGATCGGGCCGACATGTCCGCCGGATACGTCCAGTACCTCGAAAGCCATCTGGGCACCCCTGACGCCGGAACGGTGGCCCGCCTGGCCGCCGCCCTCGAGACGACCGTCGAAGACCTGCGGGGCGGCGGCCGCGACCGGCCGCCCGGTCCCGGCCACGCCGCCGCGAGCCCGGTTCTGGAGGTCCTCGAACCCGAGGAGTGCCTGCGTCTGATCGCCCCCGGCGGCGTCGGCCGGGTGGCGTTCAACAGCCTGGACGGGCCCACGGTGCTACCCGTGAACTACCGGCTCCACGGCGGCTCCATCGTCTTCCGCACCGCCTACGGCGGCCCCATGGACCAGGAGCTGCGCACCGGCGTGGAAGGGGTGGAGATCAAGATCGGCTTCCAGGTGGACCGGCTCGACGAGGTCCGGCGGGAGGGCTGGAGCGTCCTCGTCCAGGGCCCCGCCCACCACGTGCCGCAGGACGAGGTGGACAAGGTCGCCGAGGCCGACGTCAGTCCGTGGGCGGGGGGCGAGCGCCGCCTCTACCTCCGCATCGTGCCGCACCGGATCACCGGCCGCCGCATCCACCGCGGCTGAGCCTGCCGGCAAGCGGCCGAGGATCACCCGCGAACCCTCCATGCCGAAGCGGGTCCCGCCTCGCCTCCAGCCGGGTCATACGCGGGGGGTGAACTGGTTGAGGTCGTAGATGCCGAGGGACTTCTCAATGTCGGCGACCTGGCCGACAATGCCGGCGAAGCCGACCGCGCCGAAACGGCGGTGCTCCTCGTCCTCGAACGTCTCGGCCATCTCGCTGAACTCCTTGGGCGGGATGACGTCCCGCATGGCGGGGAAGACGACGGTGTCCTCGCGGGCCTCGTGCGGCTCGTACATGCGGACGAAGGCGGCCAGGTTGGCGACCAGGTCTCGACGGGCTTGCCGGGAGGAGGGCTTGGCGGTGGCGTCCAGGATGCGTCCGGTCAGCACGCGTCCGCGCTCGTGCTGCCGGACGAGTACCGCCACGGTGCCGGTCAGCTTGCCGGCCTCGACCAGGCGTGGGAAGACGTAACGCTCTTCGAGCTGCTCGTGGTAGTCCTCGATGAAGGTGCGGATGAGGCCGGCCCCGGCGTGCAAGGGCTGGGCGGGCACCGGCTCGTCGGCGTTGATCCGCCGGATGCCCTCCCGGTAGATCAACAGGATCCGTTTGAGCACCCCGTGCTCGCGCATGAGGTCTTCCGGTGGCGTGACCGGCACCGCTCGGGCCTGTTCCGAGCTGGGTGCGGGCGTGGGCGTCGCGGTGACACCGGCTCGTTGCGGGGTGCCGCACGCGGTCAGCACCGCCGAGCCGCAGGCCATGGCGACGGGCAGGCTGAGCAGCTCGCGGCGGCGTACGGCCGGGGTCTCGGGGCCGTCCCGTGCTTCGTCTTTCATCGTCGACCCCGCGTTCCCCACCGGTCCGACACGGGCCGACTGGACCGCATCACCCCAAATGCCTGCCCGGCCGCCGGTGATATGACGCGATAGCGGGGGTAATGCTTGCCTCTGCCCGGCCCGCCCGCAGGCTACCGATGGAACTGGATTCGACGTGCGGACACAGACGAGTCGTGAGTACTGACTTCGAGCTTTGGTCCTGCGCGGCCGAAGGAGACAGAGCGGCCTTCGGGACGTTGTTCGACAAGTACGCGCCCAATGTCTACAACCACTGCTTCCGCCGCACCGCGGACTGGTCGGCCGCCGAGGATCTCACCTCGGTGGTGTTCCTGGAGGCGTGGCGGCGGCGTGGCGAGGTGCGAATCCGCCACGAAAGCGCGCTCCCCTGGCTGCTCGGCGTGGCCAACAACGTCTTACGGAATCGGCAACGGTCGCTGCGCCGTCACAGGACGGCACTGGACCAGCTCCCGTCCCAAGCCTACGAACCCGATCCCGCCGAGGACGTCGCCGGGCGAATCGACGACGAGCACCGGATGCGCGAGATCCTGGCGGTGGTGAACCGGCTGCCGGCGGCGGACCGCGAGGTGCTCGCCCTGTGCGTCTGGTCCGAGTTGACCTACGAGGAAGCGGCCGTCGCCCTGGGCATCCCGGTGGGCACGGTGCGGTCGCGACTGTCCCGGGCGCGCGGCCGCCTGAAGGACCTTCTGGGCAGGGAAACCACGCCGCGGCCTGGACACAGATGGAGTGAGCGCTTCTCGGCGCTCCGGACGAAGGGCGAGAAGCTGTGACAGACCAGACGCTTCCAGCAGAACGTGACCTTCCTGCCGTCCGGCACTCAGCCAGAAGAGCCCACCTGCTGACCATGATCGAACAGGAGACCGCCTCCGCACGGGTACGCCCGCGCCGTCGCCAGCTGGGCTTGGCCGCCCTGGGAACCGCGGTCGCCACCGTGCTGGTGATCGGCGTCCCCGTGCTGCTGGACCAGGGCGCCACCCCGGCGAACGCGGTGATCCGCGAACCGGACGGCTCCATCAGGATCTACGTCAGGGACTACCGGCGTCCCGAGGTGATCGAAAGCAGGCTGCGCGATCTCGACGTGCGGGCGAGCGTCACCTTCCTGCCGCCCGGCAAGCAGTGCAAGGAGCCCCGGGGCACGTACCTGCCGGACAATCCGGCCCTGCTCACCATGGAGCCGCCCGCAGACGGCGAGGAAGCCTATTCGAGGCTGCATCCGGAGCAGATCAAGCCGGGCCAGACCTTCGTCTACACCCTGTGGTACGAGGAACGCGGGGACGCCCGCATGGCCAGCGCCATCGTCCGGGTCGCGACCGGCGCGGTGGCGCCCTGTGAGGTCGTTTCCGGCGGGCCCGTGATGCGGGAGGGCCCCGGGGGCGGCATCGGCGGCTGATCCCGCACGCGTCCTGCCGACGGCCGGTACGGGCCGCTGACCGCGCGGCCCCGGCGGGTGTCCGCTACCTGCGCCACACCACGGGGTTGTCCCGGTAGGCGTCGTCGTCGAACTCCGCACCCACGATCTCCACACCCTTTCTGGCGCCCGTCAGCCGGCAGGTTTCGAAGGTGGCGCCGGCCTGTGCGAAGCCCTTCGGGGCCGACTCCCGCTCGCAACCGTCCATGCCGCCGGTCACCACGGCGCCGGTGGGGCCGCCGGTCGCGGTGACCGGCTGCAGGTACGGCGCCGACGCGAACGACCTGTCCACACCGTCCACGTTCTCGACGGTGTAGCGGATGAAATACGGAACGATGCCCTTGGCCCGCTCCCCGAACTCCCGCTCGAGCTGGGCCGGATCGCCCTTCTCGACGGCGGTCACGGTGATCCCGATGGTGCCGTTCCTGTAGGGCAGGATCGCCTGCTCACCGAGTTGGAGCCGGGTACCGGCCTTCGTCGTCTTCCCCGGCTCGGAAGCGGCCGCGTCCGAGCCGTCCGAGCCGTCCGAGCCGTCCGAGCCGGCCTCGTCCGAACTGGTGGACGCCTGCGGGGTGCCCTCGCCCGGCCCTTCGGCGGTGGAGCTGTTGCTCGGCTGTTCGGTCACCAGGCCGGCCTCCGACGTTTGCCGGTCGGCGGGCACGAGGGGGCCGCAGGCGGTGAGGGCCATGGTCGTCGTGGCGACGGCCGTCAGGAGCATGGCACGTACGCGTGTCATGGAATGGATCAACTTTCCTGTCCGTGCCGGGGGCTGCCGCGCGGGTCGTCGAGCACGCACGGCGCATCCGCCCGCCCCCGACGGGCTTTCTGGGTCGAATTGCGGTTGACCATCTTGCGGCAAGGCCCTTAAACAGCTCTGAAAAAACTCTGAAACGGCCTGTCGTCGCGCATCCCACCCTTTCGGGGCATCGGGCATTTCGTGCGTCGGGTATTCGGTGGGGTAACGCCTTACGCGAGTGGGTGGTTGCCACAAGGGCCATTACAGGTGGCGTTGGATGACCTCGGGTGTCAGGGGGGTGGCACTGGTTTCGATGGTGTGGTGCTCTTCGGGGGTGACCAGGCCGAGGCGGCGCAGGATGGAGAGCGCGTGCCGGCGAGATCGCAGGGCCTCGCCCTGGTGGCCGGTGTCGCCGACGTCGTGCAGGGCGTGCCCGAGCCCCCACCTGATCTCGGCCTCGCGGTAGTCGCCGGCGTACCCCGCCTCCTGGTAGAGGTGCAGGGCTCGCCGGTAGTGCGCGGCCGCCTGCTGGGGCTGCCCCGCGAGCCGGTACGCCTCGGCGAGGTTGCCGATGGCGCTGACCAGGTCGGCCGTGGCGGCGGTCGTCCCGAGCAGGTCGACGGCGCGGACGCCCACGTCGATCGCCTCCGTGAAGCGTCCGAGCCGTTGGTAGGCCACACACAGATGGGTCAGGCGGGCGCACATGGACTCGGCGTCGCCGACGGCGCGGTCGAGGTAGAGGGCCCGCAGGTGGTGCTCGATGGCCTCGTCGAACCGGCCGGCGCCGCGGTAGGCGACGCCGAGCTGGTCGAGCAGGGACGCCTGGCGGCGGAGATTGCCCAGCTCCTCGTGCGCGGTCAGGGACTGCCGCAGGTGGCCGATCGCCTCGGCCCTTCTGCCCAGGCACAGCTCGCACCAGCCGAGGTCGCCGAGGGCGATGGCCTGATAGTGCGTGTCCCCGCTCTGCCGCGCGGCCTGCAGCGCCCAGGTGGCCAGCGTGAGCTGGCTGAGCCACAGCCCGTGGTTGAACAGCAACATCGCGAACACCACGGCCAGCGCCATCGCGAGGTCGGTCGAGCCGGTACGGACCATTTGCCCGACGGCGGCGACCACGTTGCCTTCCTCGTGTTCCACCCAGGCACGCATCTCCTCGGTGGTGTGCAGCGGGGTTCCCGGCTGGGCCAGGTACCGGGGTCCGATCTCGGTGCGCCAGAACGTGGCGTGCTTGTGTCTGCGCACCGAGGAACGGGCGGTGGCCAGGTAGTGGTGCAGCGCCCGTTCCACGGCGGCCGTCCGGTCCTGTTCGGCGTCTTCGTCGTCCGCCCGTTCCCGGGCGAACAGGCGGAGCAGGTCGTGCTGGCGGTAGCGGTCGGGGGCGTGATTGTCCACGAGCTGGGCGTCGGAGAGGCGGTCGAGCAGGCGTTGCGCACGCGTCTGCGGCAGGTCGGCCAGCGCGGCGGCGGCAGGCAGGCCGATGTCGTGGCCGTCGAGCAGGCTGAGCAGCCGGAACATCCGGGCCGCTGCGGGCCCGTCGGGATCGGTTTTCAGCTCCTGGTAGCTGGTGTGGAAGCTGGCGCGTACGGCCCGGTCGTCGGCGCGCAGCTCGTCCAGGCGATGTTGGGTCGTGGTCAGCCGGCCGGCCAGCAGGGAGACGGGCCAGGAGGGACGGGCGTTGAGTCGTGCCGCGGCCAGGCACAGGGCCAGCGGGTGGCCGCCGCAGAGCCGGACGAGGTCGGCGGCGGCGGCGCGCTCCGCCGTGATGCGCTGCTCGCCCGCCAGTCGCGTGAGCAGGTCCAGGGCGTCCCGGTCCGGCAGCACGTCCAGCGGCACCTGCAGCACGCCGTCGAACGAGGTCAGCATCCGGCGGCTGGTGACCAGCACCGCGCAGGTGGGGCTGCCGGGCAGCAGCGGCCGCACCTGGGCGGCGTCGCGGGCGTTGTCCAGGACCACGAGCAGCCGCTTGCCCTGTGTCATGGAACGGAAGCGGGCCGCGGCCTCCTCCAGGTCGGCGGGCACCCCGGAGCCGGGCAGGCCGAGCGAGCGCAGGAAGCGGCCGAGCACTTCGGCCGGGTCGAGCGGGGTGGTGTGCGGGCTGGCTCCGTGGAGGTCCACATAGAGCTGACCGTCGGGGTAGCGGCCCGCGAGGGCGTGCGCGGCGTGGATGGCCAGGGCGGACTTGCCGATGCCGGCGATGCCGCTGATCTGGCAGACGCGTACGTGCTCGGCCGCGTCCCTTCCGAGCAGATCACGCACGAGCGTCACCTCGGCCGATCGCCCGACGAAGGCGGCGAGGTCGGCCGGCAGCTCTCTGGGCAGCGGTGCCTGCGCCGATGCGGGCGGGTATCGGTCCGGCCGCGGTTGCCGCGCAGGGACGGCCGCGTCGCCCCCACGCCTGACCGCGACGGCGAGGGTCTCCCTGCGCCAGACGGCGAAGGCGGACGCGGCCGGGGGGTTGCCGCGCCGGTCCGCGGCGGCGGACGTGTCCCGGGGGCCTTCGACGGTCAGGAGGTGCTGGTGCAGGCGTTGCAGGTCGACTCCTGGCTCGATGCCCAGGTCGGTGACCAGCCGCTCGCGGGCCTCGCGGAAGATCCGCAGCGCGTCGGCCCGGCGTCCGTCCCGGTGCAACGCCGTCATCGTCAGCGCCACCAGCCGTTCCCGCAAGGGGTGTTCCTTGATCAGCACCGGCAGCTCGGCGAGGGGCCCGTACAGGTGGCCCAGACGCACGTCGATGGCGATGCGGTCCTCGAGGGCGGCCAGCCGCTCCTCCTCCAGCGACGCGCCGAACGTCTCCTGCAGCCAGGAGCCGGCCACACCGCCCAAGGGCGGCTCGTTCCACAACGTCAGCGCCTGCCTGAGCAGGTTGCCGGCGTCGAGGACGTCGTCCGCCACGTCCTCGGGCAGGCCGAGAAGGAGCGACGCGTCGTCGGCCGGCTCGCCCGCCCTGGCTCTGGCCTGCCGTACCAGGTGCCGGGCCAGATGAACGTCCACCCGTAACGGATCGAGCTTGAGACGGTAGCCGGGCGAAGACGTGGCCACCTCGACGTCCGGCACGTCACGCAGGACCCTCCGCAACCGCGACACGTATCCCTGCATCGCGTTGCGGGCCGACATCGGGACCTCCTGTCCCCATACCGCTGCCGCGAGCCGGTCGAAGTGCACGGTCCGGTTCACGTTCAGCAGCAGGATCGCCAGCACCGACCGCTGCTGCGCCGCGACCGGGCCCAGGGGCGCGTTGCCCGCCCACACTCCGACGGGTCCGAGCAGGCGGAACTCCGCCTCGCTCACCATTACCCCGCGCCCTCGGATCGCGTGACAAGAACCGGTCCGGGCGGGAAAGTGCTCGATGCCTGGTGGCGGCACATAGGTTCACCTGCCAATCAGTTCGGTGATGGTGTCGGGTTCGGCGGGAGGGCAGCCGTCCAGGACGAACGACATGGCGCGGGCGGGCAGCGTCGTCCAGTGGGCTGCCGGTGTCTTCCTCGCCCGCGAGCCGCCGGCGTGACCGTCATCGCCTTCCGGCCGGAAACCTCAAGCCGTTCCGAAAGTCGCAAGCATGCAGAAAAAACGTGGTGCCTCCCCCCCGAGATTCCCCGCCGAACCAGGACCCGCCGGCGGACGTCCGCGACGTCGGTGCCGATCAGTTCCTGTGGATTAGACTGATCAACCTTCGCGAACAGATCAAGTCAATTGACCGTCAAGTCACCATCACTTCCGGAGTGACCGCAGAGATTATGCGTAATCCTGACACGTCATCGCATTCCGGCCGACAGGGTCGGCTCGCCACCTTGGTGCGGACGCTTCGGGAGAAAGCCCTTCTGACACAGGAAGAGCTGGCGCAGCGGTCGGGCTTGAGCGTGGGCACGATTCGCGGCCTGGAGTCCGGCCGGATCCAGCGGCCGCGGATCGGGTCGGTACGAATGCTGGCGAACGCGCTCTCCGTCCCGGAATCCCAGCTCTCCGCTCTGGTCGGGGCCGCGAAGCCGGTCGGCAGCGGCCGGGCCAGGGCGGCTGCGAGCACGGCGGTGCCGGCACAGCTACCGGCGGCCGTCGCCGGCTTCACCGGCCGGGCGGAGGCGCTCGCGCTCCTGGACCGGACGCTTGCCCCCGAGACGTCGTTCCAGCTCGTGATCACCGGCACCGCGGGGGTCGGCAAGACGTCGCTGGCGGTGCACTGGGCGCATCGGGTCCGCGACCGATTCCCCGACGGACAGTTGTACGTGAACCTGCGCGGGTTCGACCCGAGCGGATCACCGGCCACCCCGGCCGAGGCGATCCGCGGATTTCTCGACGCACTACAGGTGTCCCCGCAGCGGATCCCCGGCACGGTCGACGCGCAGGCCGCTCTCTACCGCAGCCTGCTCGCCGATCGTCGCATGCTGGTGTTGCTGGACAACGCACGCGACGCCGAGCAGATTCGCCCGCTGCTCCCCGGCTCGCCCGGCAACGTCGTCATCGTGACGAGCCGTAACCAGCTCTCCAGCCTGGTCGCCACGGAAGGCGCTCACCTGCTGCCCCTGGACCTGTTGTCCGGCAGCGAGGCCAGGGAGCTGTTGACCCTGCGCCTGGGCGCGGAGCGAGCGGTCGCCGAACCCGCGGCGCTCGACGAGCTGGTCGCCAGGTGCGCCGGTCTGCCGCTGGCCCTGGCCGTCGTCGCCGCGCGTGCCGCCGTTCGTCGCGGTTCCTCCCTCGCCGACCTGGTCCGCCAACTGCGCGAGACGCGTGACCGACTGGACGCCTTCACCGGGGACGCCTCGATCACCGACGTCCGTGCGGTGTTCTCGTGGTCGTACAACACGCTCAGTCCTGCGGCGGCGCGGCTGTTCCGGCTGCTCGGGCTGCACCCGGGGCCCGAGTTCGAGGTCGCGGCGGTGGCCAGCCTCGCCGCGCTGCCACAGACGCAGGTGCGCGGGCTGCTCGCCGAACTCGCCCGCGTCCACCTGATCATGGAGCGCGCTCCGGGCAGGTACGTCTTCCACGACCTGCTGTCCGCCTACGCCGCCGAACTCGCCCAGTCCGCCGAACCGGCCGGCCAACGGAGTGCGGCCAGGCACCGCCTGTTCGACTACTATCTGCACACCGCCCACGCCGCCGCCCTGCTGGTGATGCCGAACCGCAGACCGTTGGATCCTCCTGCGCCCGTCCCAGGAGTCACCCCGGAACTCCTGGCGGACTACGTGGCGGCCATGACCTGGTTGACCACCGAATCCAGCCAGGTGCTCGCCGCGTTCAACCCGGCCGCTGACACCGGGTTCCCGCGCCACACCTGGCAGCTCGCCTGGACCTTGGACGACTTCCTCGACCGGCAGGGACGCTGGCCCGACCTGGCCGCCGCGCACAGTACCGGCCTGTCGGCGGCGACCCGGTCGGGCGACCGGGCCGGACGGGCCTACGCCCACAGAGGTCTCGCCCGTGCCTTCATCAAGCTGGGCCGCCTCGACGAGGCGAACTTCCACCTGGTCAGCGCCCTCGAGCACTTCACCGACCACGATGACCTCATCGGCCAGGCCGAGACCACCCGGACCCTCGCCTGGGTCCTGTGGTCGCTGGGCCACCGCCAGGAGGGAATCCGTCAGGCGGAGGCCACCCTCACCCTGTACGTACTGAGCGGATACCGGATCGGGCAGGCCCGCGCACTCAACAATCTCGGGTGGCTGCACGCCCAGCTCGGCGAGTACGACAAGGCCCGTACCCACTGCGAGCAGGCGCTGGCCCTGCAACGCGAGATCGGCGACCGGCGCGGCGAGGCCGCCACCTGGGACAGCCTCGGATACGTCCGCCGTCACCTCGGCCATCACCAAGAGGCGATCACCTGCTACGAGAACGCCGCCGCCCTGCTCGGGGACTTCGACGACCGCCACGAGCTGACCGACGCGCTGACGAACCTCGGCGACAGCCACCTCGCCGCCGGCCAGGCCGACGCGGCACGGGATGCCTGGAGACGAGCCCTGGACCTCCTCACCGACCTCGGCCATCCGGATGCCGACGGCGTACGCGCGAGAATCCAGCGTCTCGGCGGTGAGCCCGTGGACCGCTGATCGAGCCCCCAACGCCACCTCCCTTCGCGTGGGCACACGCTCTCACAGCGGTCTGAATCGACCCTGATCTGTCACTGAAACGCCGGCGACCATGGCTGGTTCCACGGGAGCACGCCCGGGTGTGGACGGGACAGGAACGCCGTTCTACGTTCCTCGATATGAGTCACATCACACGGAAGGGGCCTCGCCATGAAGGTGGCACTGCTCGATCACACCGGCTACGGCCGTGACGACTACTCCCGCCAAGCCTGGATCACCAGGATCAACCAGAACGTCACCGCTCAGCGCAACATCGCGACCTTCCACTTCGTGTCCCGGCCGGGACTGGACGGCGAGGCGCCCGAGCGCGCCCCCTTCATGCGCTCGGAGACCAGCACGGGCGTCGGGACGTACACGCTGGTCGGGGGCCGGGTCCAGCGAGAGTTACGCCTGAACCTCAGCCACTCCGAACACCAGTTCATCGAGGACACCACCTACGGCATCCGCTCGATGATGAGCGCTGGAACGTTCCCGAGCCAATACGTCGTGGACTGGGTCTACACCGAACGCCCTGCCTGCCCCGACGTCTGGTGGGGCGGGTCCAAGCGGTTCGACGGCTGCATGTCCGAGCTCCTGAAGATCGAACGCCTCCAGCGCAGCCGCCAGTGGGACAACCCCACGACCGACAAGTACGGGACTCGCACCGACCTCGAGATCACCGTCTACAGCAGCTTCGACGGCGCGGCCGACATCAAGAAGACCTCCGTGTTCAGCCCCATCTACCACGAGGCCCTCGACCGGCTCGTCGAGGAGCTGACCGACCTCTTCGAGCGGGCCTACGTGGCCGAGCCGGGTGACGACTACGACACCCAGATGTTCGACAGCTCCTCCGACCGGGCCAGGGAACTCGCCAAGAAGGAGCTGCCCGACTGGAACGACTACGTGCTGAAGAGCGGGGACGCCAGAGCCTTCCGCACGGAGCTACGCGAGTATTCGGCCGAAATCCTGCAGCGGGTGCGCGCCGACCTCAGACTCAAGTAGCCCGACGGTTCGTCAGGTGCGGGGGCGTTCGAGGTGCTGTCGGTACGCGTCCAGGACGAGGCCGTGGAAATGGTGGAGCGCGTGCTCCGACAGCCCGGACCCGTCAGGGTCGTAGACGATCTTGCCCTGGGTGAACGCGGGGGTGCGCATCCCGCGCTGCACGCTCTCCACCAGGGCGATGTCCTCCACCTGGAGAACCTGGTCGATGTAGCGGATGCTGTCCAGCTCGGCCTCGTTGGGCTGGGCGGTCTCCAGGTAGAAGTCCCAGATCTCGCGGGTGCGTTCCGGGCCGTCGGGGATGATCTGCAGCACCATGAAGTTTCCGCGGCCGGGGTAGCGCAGCAGGCAGGTGTTGGGCCACAGCCACCAGACCGCGTGCTCGGTGACCGTCGCGCCCGACACGTCGTAGGCGGAGTTGTCCGTCCTGCCCGCCTGGGCCATGTGGCTGGAGTAGATCCCGTACGTGGTGACCTGGTAGGTGCTCATGTCGACCAGGGACACGAAGTCCTTGTGCGCCACGTGGCAGTGGTAGCACTCCAGGAAGTTGTCGACGACGTTCTTCCAGTTGGAGGCGATGTCGTAGGTGAGGCGGCGGGCGAGGGTGAGCTTGGAGACGTCCGGTGCCCGCGCCTCGATCTCCGCCTCCAGTCCCCCGGCCTGCTCCGACAGAGGGGGCGCGTCCGGGGCGAGGTTGACGTAGACCATGCCGCCGAACTCGGTGACCTGGATCTGGTCCAGGCAGACGGTGGAGGGGTCGAAGCCGGGCATGCCGCCGGTGTTGCGCGCTCGTCTCAACCGGCCGGTCAGGTCGAAGTTCCAGGCGTGGTACGGGCACACGATGCTGCGCCTGACCCCGGAACCGGACAGCAGCTCGTGCGCCCGGTGCTTGCACACGTTGTAGAACGCCCGCAGCGCGCCTGACTCGTCCCGGACGGCGACGATCGGCATCCCGGCCACCGTGCCCGTCACGTAGCCGCCCGCCTCCCGCAGCTTCTCCACGTGACACAGCCACTGCCAGGTACGAGCGAAGATCGCCCGCTGGTCGACGTCGAACCACTTCGGATCCGTGTAGGCGTCGGCGTGCAGCGACATCGACAGTGCGGGATCGGGGTCGTATCCGGCGGAGATGTGATCGATGGCGGGGATCGGATCGGGTGTCACCGTACCTCCGATGCGGGCACCGGGCGGATGCGTGCCCTGGGCGGGTGTGTGGAGCGATTCGGCGTTGCCCCATCGAGGCTAATGATCCTTTTGGTGGGGATTCAAGGCCCCCTCGTCCGGGGTGGGTTCATCGGCCGATGGAGCGGAGGTAGGCGCTGAGGTCTTCCGCGCCCTTGACGTTGCGTGGGCCGCTGACCGCCTCCCCGTACGACATGACCAGGTAACGGTCCTCCCGCACCGCCGGCACGGACCTCATCTGCGGCAGCGACTCCAGGTAGGCGATCTTCTCCTTGGCGGGCCGGTCGGCGTAGTCGATGATCACGATGACGTCGGGTCCGGCCTCGACCACGGGCTCCCACCCGACCGTGGTCCAGCCCTTGTCCAGCCCGGCGAAGATGTTCGTGCCGCCCGCCGCGGCGATGAGGTCGTTCGGGGCGGCGTGGCGTCCGGCGGTGTAGGGCTGGTCGGTGCCTGAGTCGTAGACGAACACCTTGGCGGGGGTGCCGCCGCTGGGCCAGGTCCGCTTCAGCGCGGCGATGCGCGCCTCCAACTCGGTGACGAGTTGCTCGGCCCGCGGCTCGACGCCGAAGATCCGGCCCAGGTTCCGCAGGTCGGTGTAGAGCGCCTCCAGCGGCGGCACGTCCAGGCCCTTGTCCCCGTAGCCCCAGCAGGTCTCGGTGTGCAGGTAGCTGGCGATGCCGACCTGCTGGAGCAGGGCCGGGGTGATGCCGCGTTCCTCGCTGAAGCCGGCGTTCCAGCCGGCCAGCACCCAGTCCGCCTTGGCGGCGACGACGAGTTCGCGGGTGATGCGTTCGTTGCCGAGGCGTTCGACCTTGGTGTAGGCGTCCTTCCAGGGGGATCCGGCGATGGAGGGGTCGCCGAGGGTGTTCATGACGTAGCCGCGCATGCGGTCGGCCAGGCCCAGGGCGAACATCTTCTCGGCGCCGCCGACGTCGTAGGCGACCGGGCGGCTCGGGCGGGTGTAGGTGACGTCCTGGCCGCAGTTGGAGATGGTGACGGTCGTCGGCGCGCCGGTGGCGGCCGGTCGCACGGTGGCGCCGCAGCCGGTCGCCAGCAGGGCGGGCAGGACGAGCAGGGGCGGCAGGAGGAACGGTTTGACGCGGATCATGAGCGGGTTCCCTCATCGAGGTCGTAGAGAAGTTGGCGGGCGCCGGTGCGTGGGTGCTCCACGACCGTCACCTCGACGCCGAAGACGTCGCGGATCAGCTCCGGGGTGAGGACCTCGGCCGGGGTTCCTGTGGCGACGAGTCGTCCGGCGCGCAGCACGGCGATGCGGTCGCAGACGGCGGCGGCGAGGTTGAGGTCGTGCAGCGCGGCGAGCACGGTCAGGCCGCAGCCGCGCAGGAAGGACAGCAGGGCGATCTGGTGGCGTACGTCCAGGTGGTTGGTGGGCTCGTCCAGGACCAGCACGCGCGGCTCCTGGACCAGGGCGCGGGCGACGAGCACGCGCTGCCGTTCCCCGCCCGACAGCGTCAGCACGCTGCGGTCGGCCAGGTGGGCGACGTCCATCCGCCGCATGGCCGCGCGGCACAGCTCGCGCTCGCGGGCGTCCAGCGGCCGGTTGCCGCGCACGTGGGGGGCGCGGCCGAGGCCGACCACCTCCGCGACCGTGAAGTCCAGCTCGGCATGGGCGTCCTGGGTGAGCGCGGCGATGGAGCGGGCGCTCTCGCGCAGTTTGAGCGAGGTCAGGTCGGTGCCCTCCAGCAGCACCGCGCCGGAGGTCGGCCGCAGCGCGCGGTAGACGCAGCGCAGCGCGGTGGACTTGCCCAGGTACGAGTTTTGACACATCTTCCGGGTAGAATTGTAGGTGAAAGCCCAGGTCAGAGAGGATGTAACAGGATGGCACGCAAGATCCAGAACTCCGCCGATCTCGCTCCGGAAGAGCAAGCGTTCATCACGTCCATCCGGGAAGCGATGCGCGACGGCGCACCGATGACCATCAATGGCATTCCCGGTCGATGGGATGCGCGCGGCGAGGTCTGGACAGCGGATGTTCGCCCTGTTGGGGCAGCGCTGTTGTTGGTTCGGATCTCCGACGCGGATCCGGGCGACATCTTCGGTGTGGCCCGTCAGGTCCAGGACACCATCAGGCACGCGGGCCGCATGGGGTGGCCGGTGGGCATGATCCTGGTCGAGAACGACACGAGTGCTTTCAAGCGCCGCAAGATCGAGCTACCCAACGGGGAGACACAGCTCCGTACGGTTCGGCCGAAGTTCCGGCGTGCGCTGGAACTGCTCAGCAAGGGCACCTACCGGCGTTTCATGACCTACCATCTGGACCGCACCGTTCGTGACCCGCGTGACCTCGAAGACCTCATTGACGTGGTCGAGGGTTCACGGCCGCGTATCGTCGTCGCCTCCTGCACTGGCAGCCTTCGCATGGCCAATGACAGCGACATCACATCCGCCCGCATCCATTGCGCCATAGCGAACCAGGCTTCCCGCGACACGGCCCGGCGAGTCTCCCGCAAGCGCCGGGAGAAGGCCGAGGAAGGGCGGTTCGGTGGTGGGCGTCGCGCCTTCGGATTCGAGCCCGACGGGATCACGCACCGTCCCAGCGAGGCCGAGCACATTGCTCACTACACGGAGGTTGCCTTGACCGGCGTCTTCATGAAGGAAGTGGCCCGCGACATGCGACGCGCCGGTGTGGTCACCACGACCGGTAGGCCGTTCTCCGCTGCGGAGGCACGGGCCATGCTCCTACGCCCGCGTAACGCGGGTCTGGCCGTCCACCGGCCGGAGCGTGATCACGCCGAGTACATCGAGGGCGAGGAGGGCGAGGAGAGCCAGCAGGAGACGGCCCGCCCCCTCCACTACACCCCGGATGACGTGGTGGGCACCTTGCCCGGCGACCCGATCGTGGACCCCGACGACTATTGGGCGTTGGTACACAAGCTGACCGACCCCAACCGCCGCACCAACCATGTGGGCACTGTCCCGGTCCTGCTCGGTTCGGGCATCTATGACTGCCCGTGTGGTGACAAGCTGCGTTCGCAGAACAAGCGCCGCAAGATCAAGGACCGCAAGAGCGGGGAAGTCCTCCGCATCGACGAAGAGCGCCACTACCGGTGCGGCGGGGAGGGGTCGGGACACGTCACGATCGCCGCCGCAGAACTAGACCGGTTGGTGATCGCCACGATTCATGAGCGGATCGAACTCTCAGACCCTGCCGAGATCATCGGTTCCGCGCCCGGCAAGACCATCGACGTGCCCGCGTTGCGCGCCGAGATCGCCAAGCACGAACAACGGTTGATCGAGATTGGCGAGGAGTACGAGGCCGACGAGATCACCAAGGCGCAGATGAAGAGCCGGACCGCCATACGGCGCAAGAAGCTCGACGATGCCAAGGCCGCACTTGACGGCGCGCTGGAGAACACCAACCCGGTTACGAAGCTGATCGGGGTCGAGAACATCGCGCAGGCATGGGAAGAGCTGGGCCTAGGTGAACAGCGGGAGATCTGCCGCCGCATGGTGACCGTGGCGGTCCTGCCGATCGGGCGCGGCAAAAGGAGCGTGCCCGTCCGTGATCGCGTCCGCATCGACACCGACCGGCCCCCGACCGGCCAGCCCACGAAGAACGTGACCCCGCAAGCCGCCTGACCCGCACACACCGATACCCCCGGGAAGATCACCCCCCGGGGTATCGGCAACACCGGCCCTACCGGTGACGGTTACCGAAGACCAGCGCCAGGTAACCCCTCTCCTCCTCCGACAGCGGACCAAGCGCCGCCGCCGTCCGCCGTGCCCACTCACGATCCTCCGCCGACAAAGGATCAGCAGCAGCCGAAGCCCCCGCAGGTGAAGACACCTCCACGACATCCCGGGCGCGCTGGTCGGCCCGCCGCGACCCCGCCGCCCCACCGCCGTCCCCCGAACCATGATCGACTGGAGGAGTACCCTGCCCCGCACTCTCCCGGCCCCGCCCACCCGCCCCAGGCTCCGACGTGGCTGGCCGCCGCAACGTCTCACCCACCTCCTCGGGGCAAGCAGAAGCGGAGCCTTCGGCGCTGTCCTTCCCGGTGCGACCCTCACCATCCGGAGACCCCGCCGACCCGCAAGCCGGGCGCACGCGAACCGCCGCCTCCTCCACCTCGAACAGCGGCAGTTGAACCATCTCCCGCGTCACCGCCTCACCTCTCCCTCGTATCGCCCCCGCCGTCCCCTCCGTTCCGGCCGTCTGTGCTGGCCCGCTTCAGCGCCCGCCGGAGCTGTTGCCGCTCCTCCATCAGCCCCGCCAGCCGCACCTTCAGCTCAGGCACGGCCGGGTCTGAGCTGGAAGCCATCCGCCACACCAGCCGATCCGCTTGCCGCTCCTCCTCCAGCCCCAGGGCCGCAGCCACCCAGGCCCGCCGCTCCGCCGCGTACTCACCCAGCGTCTTGCCCGACCACCGACGCGACACCAGCACCCGCCGACCCCCGTAACCGAGATGTTCCGCCCGATGCGCCTTGCCCCGGCACAAGCCCGGCACCAGCCCCGCCTTCGCCCCCTTCGGCTGCACCCCGTACCGCAGCCAGTTCGCACACCCCGGCGCACACGGCTCGAACCGCAGCGCCTCCAGCAGCCGCCCCACATGCCACCGCCGCGCCGACCCCGCGTCACCGCCCGCCAGGGCTCCGCCACTGACCGACTTGATGAGGTACTTCACCAGGTAGCCCATGCACTCATCCGCATCAGCCGTGCCCCCGAGCACCCCTTGCATATCGACCTGAGTCCCGAACCGCGCCACATGCAACGGCACCGCCCGAGCATCATCCGCGAGCCGATCCAGCGCCTCATCCCACGACGACAGAACCTCCCCGGTGACCGGATCGACATAGCCCGCCCCGCTGCACCAGACCGGCAACCGATCGCCCTCGAACCGCACCCGATCGGCCGCAGGCCACCACACCTGGTGATACGTGGCCGCCACCACCTGACGCACCTCCGCCCGCGCCAGCGTCCCCCGCACCGCCATGTGCAGATGCGGCGCAAGCCGCTTCTGAAACTCCACCACCGCGAAATACTGGAGGCTGTAGCCCGCTACCCGGCGAAGATTCTGCACGAACCGATCCACCAGCCGCGAGAAATGCACCGCATCACGCGCCGCCCGCACATAGTCATAGCGGCCCGCATCAACCGGCAGCCCGTCACGCACCCGCCCATACGAAGGCAGCGTCAGCGTCACGAACATCGACGGCCGATACACCCTGCCGCCCACACCCACGAACGTCCGCCCCAGCGTGCCCCCACGCCCGTCCCGCCTGGGCAGCTTCGGCGCATCCTGCCGCCGCCGCGTCGAACGCACCCGCCGCACACCGCCCCCGGCCTGCGCATCGTCACCCTCCACGCAGCGGCCGGCCGATTCCTTGATCAACTTCTTTCTTGTCGCCGGTTCCCTCACCGGCTCGACGTCCAGATGCCACCCCTCCTGGCACTGCACGATCCGAGCCAGCCGGGCACGCCGCGCACACGGCCCGCACGTGGCCTCCAGCCGAGCCCCGCACGCCACGTTCACGATCCTGCGCTCACCCGTCACCGTATCCGCCACCCACATGGGAATGGGCCGCACACACACGCCCGCCTGTTCCGCCAGCGCCCGAACCACATCCAAAGACGGGAGCCGCGCACCCGCCACAGCACGCGGCACCCCCTCTCCCTCACCGGTCAAGCAACCCCCCGTCGCCGCCGACCGTCTCGAACCCCTCGCCCTCGTTCTCGTCCTCGTGCAGGGTCACGTCCCCGTACGGGTCCTCATCCTCGTCCTCGTACAGGTCCGCGCCGAGGTCCAACTCCTCGCCGAACTCCCCGTCGAACTCCTCTTCCGGCCAGTCCTCCACCCGGCCCGCCAGCCCGCGCGCCCCGCAGCACCGGCATTCCACCAGCCCCCGAACCATGTCCAGGACGAGCTGATCCTCCTCCCCGCACACCGAGCACGTCAGGCCGTGTAGTACCTCCTCGACGCTCACCGTGCATCCCCGCCCTCTCCGCTCTCCCCGTGCTTCCCGTCGCTGGACACCGTCCAGCGGCGCTCCATCTCCTTGACGTCGGCGTCGCTGACATACGCCGCGCGCACCCGCAGCGGTTCCGGCCGGTTCTCCAGCCGCACGAACCCGATCCCCGCCCCGACCTCCGGGTTGTCCGGGTCACGGGGGATCTGGTCAGCCAGAGCCCCCCGATCCCGCGCCCCGTCCCCGAGAACCATGTCCACCTGTTCGGCCTCATCCAGGCGCAGCGCGATCCGGTCCGGGAACAGGTTGCGGATGGACAGCACGTCCTTGCGCGGGTCCTGGAGCGCGGCCACCACCCCGATCCCCACCGCCCGGCCCTGCGTGGTCAGCGTGGACAACGCCGCCATGATCCGCACCCGCAGAGCGCGATCCGGCTGATAGGCGGTCAGGAACGCCACCTCATCCACGATCACCAGAATGAACGGGTCATCGATCGTCGGGTCGTGGTCACGCCGCACCCCCGCATACCGCGCCGCACGCTCCTGCATCACCTCCACGGCCTGCTCCAGCAGCAGCGCACACGCCAGCGGAGACGCTCCATACCGGCGAAACAGCCGCTGACCGTAGGACAGCTCCATCCCCTTGGGGTCCAGCGCCCACAGCTCCGCCAGCCCCTTGGCCACAGCGGGCATCAGCCCCCGCACGATGCTCCACAGCCACGAGCCCTTACCGGCCCCCGTCGCCCCCGCGATCAGCACATGCGTGCCGTGCACCTTCAGCCAGTACCGCCGCCCCGTCTCATCCAGGCCGACCAGAACCTTGCGCACACTCGTGCCCACCGGATACGGCAGCGCCGCTATCGGCGTGGCCAGCGCATCGCGCCGAGGGAAGAACAGCAGCAGCCAGCCCGGCCTGACCACCACCATCCGGCACGACACCGCGCCGAACCCATGCGCCAGATTCGCGTTCTTGACCGCCCAGTCCTCATCGGACTGACCGCCCAGCATCTTGACCAGGACCTTGTCCGTCCACGGACCCGACCGCACACGCACCAGATCCGGCAGGAACCCCCGCCCGCCGACCGAATGACCCAGCCCGGACACGGCCATCACCCCACGCCACCGACGCCGATACAGCCACAGCCACCGCCACCAGCTCACCAACGGCCAGCCGACGACGCGGGCGAACGAGCGTGGCAGTACCGACCACCACACGCCCAGCATGAACATCTCCACCGCCAGCGTCAGCAGCAGCGCCCGCCAGCCGAACAGGTACAGATACGCACCCGCCGCCCCCCACAACGCGCAGGCGACCGGATGCCGCCACACCATCCGTGCCAGCCCGCCGACCAGCTTGAACAGGTGCGAAATCAGGAAGACGATGCCGGGGGTACGCACCACCACCGGCCGATAGTGGATCTGCGTGTCCGGACGAGTGGAGACGACGTTTTCGACCTGATCACCAGGCAGCTTGCGCAGCACGAAGCACACACCTTTCACCGAGAACCCGAGACGGGGGGAAGACCGCTCAACGCGATCAAGGAAGGGAAGGGGAAGGGGCGAGGAGGGAGGAGGGAGAGCAAGGGAGAGGGGATCACGACGGGCCCCGGAAGCTGCCCGGCCGGAATACCAGGCAGCTCCCCAGACCGTCACGGCGCGGTGTTCGCGATCACCTCACCAAGAGCCGCCTAGACCACGCGCACACACGTGGCAGGCACATACCCGGCCCGGCCGCGAGAGGTGACGCTGTACCAGTCGTACCCGCCCCGCCCGCACTTGCTGCCGTAGCCCGACCCATTGGGACGCACCCGCGTGCAGCTCCTGAGAACGGTCCCGCGCCGCACCGTGTGCAAGATCATCCCGTTCGCGAACGGGAACTCGCGCACGGCGACCCGGCCCCCGGTCACCTTGATTTTCCAGCAGGCCGACACCTGACCCCGCGCCGAGCTGGTCAGCGCGTGGACCGGCCCCGCCGCCACCAGGAGCCCGAGCGCGGCGAGGACGGAAGCGGCCAAGAGCGTGGACGGCTTGAACATGACAGTTCTCCCTTGATACATGGGAACGATCCCGTTGGACACGGACTGTGCACACCCCGGAAGGCCACACGGGCAGCGCAACCACCACCACCCGCCCATCCAGGAGTTCACGACGGCACACCCTGACCGAATGCACCGCCAGCCGGACGGCCGCGTGTCACCGCCACCACAGACGGAGCCGCAGACCTGACCGGACGAAGAGACCCGCGCGAATCAGCGCAGCGCGGATGCGCAACCACCACAGCAGCTATCGGCCCCACGCCGACAGCCACACAGGCAGCGTGTTACGAGAGAACGCGCCCCGACGACGCCCCGGGCGCACCACAACCCGGTCTATGCCACGCCGCCACCGTGGACGGCCCCAGCCCCCTCCCACAAGGCAGCGCCACCGGCACCACCCCCGGACGTACCCCCGCCCCGCAAGCCAGCACCCCCGGCCCGGACATCACGCAGCGTCCTTCGCGCCACCCCGGCCCGGCTTCGCGCCCCGCTCAGGCACGCCCTGCTCCGGCGCCGCCCGCAGACCCGTAGCCTTGAACGAGTACGCCATCCGGCCGTTGGCCGCAACGTACGGGGTCACCGTCAACCCCTCGAACACCACCGGCACGAACGGAAGCCCCACCATCGACGCCGGGGGAGCCGGAATCACCGGCTCAACCCCAGAAACGATCTTCACCGCGACCGCCTTAGCGGACGCCTTCAGCGACGGGTCAGCGTCGATCACCGGCACCGACCACATCAACTCGCCCGACACCTTGTCCCGCGCCCTCACCTCACGATCCTTCGTCGAAGCATCGAAATCGAGCACCGGGGACACCTCCCCCGCAACAAAACAGCCGTGCGGGAACGCCATCTCCTGAGAAACCGGAATCGCACCTTGTAGGGCCATCTAACTCCCGAGGTCGTGAACGATCTTTACATATAAGTAACGAACAACGTACCCAAAAAGTTCCCGCGTTCTCCCAGCTCAGAGCACCATTACCGTTATTACGGACACCCTTAAAGGGCGGACCAAACACGCCGAATTCGAGACAAAGACGGGCGTATTCGCCACCGACGCAACAGCATATGCGCCTTACGCCCCATTAAGATCAACGCCGCCCGCCGCAAAACGGATCTTGTGTGATCTGCGTCACACTCCTGGGCGGTTCAAGTTGCCGAATTATTCTTATGGTAATCAAGGGGCGGCGGCCCTCCCCGCCGCCGCACGGCGGGCGACGCCCGCCGCGCCGCCCGGCCAGCGGATCCGGGCATGCGGCCTGGGGGCCGGTCCCGGCCCGCGCCGACCAGCACGCCGAGCGCAACCCGCCGCCCACCGACCACGGCCAGCCGCCGTACACACCCCAGCCCGCCGACCGGCCACGCGCCACCGCCCATAACCTGCACGCACGCACACGAACTCCAAGCATCACCGTCGTGACATCTCTTGATCACACAAAGCCGTGGCGGCGCCGGCCGAACTCGCTTGCGCTCGCCCTACGGGTGGCCTACGGCCATTCCGCCGGCCCCGCCACTCCCGCATGTTTGAGCAACCTATGGAGAAGCGACCCGCCCTCGTGCCTGTAGGCCGGGGACGGGTCGCTCACGAGGGAGGTATCGCACTAGCCGTCGAGGAACAGAAGCGCGGCGATCGTCTTGTTGCAGACGTTGCAGTGCATCGGTGCCTCTTCGGAGGCTAGGTCGCACTCCATCATGGTCACGCGATCCACAAGACCGCTGGTGAGTTCGTCCTGCCACGCGCCGTGCCAGCGGTGGGTGTTCTCGGTGAGACCGTCCACGTACCGGGCCGTCATCTCGTAGAAGGCGCGGACCCCATGAGCCTTCATGTAGGTCCAGTTGAACTGGAGAGACTTGACCGCGATCGGGAAGGGGTGCTCGGCCGGTCCCCGTGCCCAGCGTTCGGACACGTCCTCGATGTCCAGACGCCCGGCGCGGGTGTCGAGTTCGCGCCACATGCCGTTGACCTCGTACTCGCTGAGCACGTCAGCGAGCAGGCGTCGCGTCTTGGCCAGGTTGGCCAGCTTGACCGCGAACAGCGCCTCGACCGCCGCTAGAGTCCCCTCGTCCTGATCCTTACGAGCGTCCTCGATCGCCTTCTTGAGTTGCACGGAGTAGGCGGCTTCCCAGCACATGCACTCACCGAAGGTGGCCCAAGGGTCGGGCCAACCCTTCTCCTGGATTGCCGCGAAGATCCGATCGCCTTGCACACCCATGTGTACCTCCTGGTTGTGTTACTGCGACGCGGCGCACCGTCCCTTTAGATGCTCCGCGAGCTTGTGAACGGGAACGCGCGTCTGTTCGCCAGACTCCATATCCCGTACCGTGACCGTTCTTTCGGCTCGTTCCTGCTGCCCGTAGATAAGCGCGAAGCGCGCCCCCCTATCGGCCGCCCACTTCAATTGCTTCGCCAGTTTCCGGCTTGAGCCGAGATAGACTTCGCTCCGCAGCCCTGCTTTGCGAAGCTCGCTTGTGAAGCCCATCAGCTCTGCGGCCGAATCCTCATCGATGGCAGTAACGGCGATGTCTGTTTGCCTGGCATCATCGCGTTGAGAATCGAGGAGGCCGATAATCCGCTCCACGCCAAGCGAACCACCGCAGGCGGGTACGTCCGGTCCACCGAGATTGGCGATGAGATGGTCATACCGGCCGCCACTGGCAATTGAGCCTGGCATTCCCGTTGCGACCACTTCGAAGATTGTGCCCGTGTAGTAGTCCAGGCCACGGACCAGGCTTGGTGTGAACTCCAGGCGAGAACCACCTACGCTCGCTTTGGCCAGATCGATCAGGCGATCGATCTCCTCTAGCCCGGCCCGTCCTCCCGCGTTGTCCTTGAGCATGACCCGCACCCGGTCCACCGCGTCGTCAGCCGTCAGGTCGTCGACCAGCGTCCGCGCTGTGGCACCCTCCAGGGAACGCGCTGACACCAACTCGCCCACCACCGCATCGGGAGCCAGCTTGTCGAGCTTGTCGAGCGTGATGAGCACACCGCCGCCCAGATCGGAGGGGATGCCGTAGACCTCCAGCAAGCCCGACAGTGCGCGCCTCGAATTCACCAAAACGCGGAAATCTACTACCCCTACGGCGTCGAGCGCTTCAGCTACCGCGCAGACGACTTCGGCGTCAGCCATCGGCGACGTGGAACCCACCACATCCACATCGCATTGTGTGAACTCCCGGAAGCGGCCCTTTCCCGGACGGTCAGCTCGCCATACCGGCCCCATGGCGTAGCGCTTATACGGAGTGGGAAGCTGTGAACCGTACGCAGCGACCACACGCGCCAGAGGAACTGTCATGTCATAGCGCAGTGCCAGGTCAGCCGCTCCGGTCGCTTCGTGTTCCCCTCTACGCAGGATCTTGAAGATGAGCTTGTCGCCTTCATCGCCATACTTGCCGGTCAGCGTCTCCAACCGCTCAAAGGCAGGTGTCTGCAACGGCTCGAATCCGTACCGCTCGAACACGTCGCGAACCACGGAAAACACGTGTTCGCGCATCCGAAGGTCTCGCGACAGAAAATCGCGTGTACCCGAGGGCGGGTCGAACTGCTGCGATGCCATAATCGGCCTCCTTGTTTCGAAGCTAACCTAAATGTGGAATGAAGTGAGCTATCCCGAACGGATACATCCGACTGGCGCGAGGTCCGCCCGTATGGCGAGAGTTGCATGTTTGACCGACCGCCTTTGGCGATACTACGGCAGGCCACTCGACATTGCACGCATCCAAAACCGGCAACTGTCACACTTTAAAAGACAGCACACCAACCACGTATGGCGAGAGACATCTTGACCAGGCCATACGCGCATCCTTGCTAAGAGTCGAGAACATGTCACCAGTTCGGGCAAACGCGATTCAACGCCTAGCCCACAGGTGAATAATCTGACCCCACACGTGACGCTACTGTAGTTTAGCTATAGTCCTATACGCCTCCTCTGGCTCGTTTACTCCGCTTATCTGCTAAAAGCCCCATCTGTGGGCTTTTGCCGCATTTCCTTTGCCTCTCTTCGCTCGCCGCAGCCATGATCCCCTCATCGGAGCCGTACCGCAGGGTGAATGAGGGCGGCAACGCAGGCGCTCGACCCTCTGACATGAGGAGCATCAACCGCGCCGCCGCCCTCCCAGGGGTGGAGTGTCTCCCCAGAAGGCCCCCACCACAGGACCCTCCCCAACTCCACCCCAGCTCATGAGCATCAGCTATCGCACATGCCCGCACAGCAGAGCGTTCCAAATGCCGTCCGCGACGCGATCGGTCCAACGGGCCGTCTCATGCGTCACCCTTGTCTCGTTGAGAGAACGGTGACGGCGGATGTAGCGCGCCCCACCAAGCGTCACCAACTCGTACACCACCGGCTGACAGTCGCAGGTCCACTGCAACACCCGCGCCTCAGGTTCACCCTCACGCGGGAGCCCCCACGCCAGCAGTTCGCACTCCGACGACGGAGCGGAAACGTGCGGCGATTCGCAGCGAGGCGGACGCCACCCCAAACGGATCATCCCGCCAACCCCCCGACCTCCCACGCCGGAGGATTGATGGCCGCCTCACCCGAAGACGCCGATCCCGTCACCATGGACACCTCAGCCCAGACGATGAGCTGCCGTCCGACCAGCGGGCGAGTACCCCAGACGATCGAGACTTGCGACACGATCAGCAGGCCCCGCCCGCGAAGGCAATCGTCAACAGGCGGGCGCGGACGCGGAACGGTGTCCGCCCCGTCGTCGGTGACCTCGATCCGTGCCCGTACCGCATCGATGGCGATGACATCCACCGCGACGAGACCGCCGCTACGTCCCGAGGTGGTGTGCTGTAGAGCGTTCGAGATCAGCTCGCTCGCGATCAGTTGTGCGTCGTCCACGTCCCGGTAGCCCGCCGCCCGAAGGACCGACCCGACACAACGGCGGGCCACCGGCACGACCCACCTCTCGCCCGGGAACACCATCTCGCTCAGGAACCGCTCTTCCGCTTTCACTGGGCCTCCTCCCAGATCCGCGTAACCGCGTTGTCGTCATACGCAGCCACCCACCGACCCCGACCGTGACCCCACGTAAAGACCCAGTGCTTACCCCTCAGCACCGCCCGAACCCGCAGAACCCCCCGTGCCCGAGGAACCGAAACGAACGGCTCGACCCATCGAGGCCAATGCACCGACAGGCCCACATCGAGCCGAGACAGATCCCACGCAGGTCGCACTAAGTGAATGAAGCGTTCCTCATCGTGTTCGGGGTGCCGCATACCATCACCTCTTCGGGGTTGCGCTGCCCGTGCCCTTGAACTCCGCATCGGTTGGCCATAGCCACGGCTTAGCCTGCGGTGAAGCCATCGTGCATGAGCAATCCTTCAAATGCAATAGTGCATGTGCAAGTCGCGGCTACGTTCCGCTAGGCTGTCCGGCGTGGCACGCTATAAGGCTCCTACGACCCGCTTGCGGCGGCTTGCCCTGGAGCTGCGGCAACTCAGGGAGCAAGCAGGTCTCAGCCCTCAGCAAGTTGCAGATGCAACCGGGCTCGTTGCATCCACGCTGTTCCGCATCGAGAAGGCAAAGGTCCGACCGCAGGCCCGCACGCTGCGAACTCTCTTTGATCTGTATGACGTGCCCAGCAAGCACCGCGAAGAGCTCGAAGCTCTTCTCAAAGCGGCGTCAGATCAGACGTGGCTCCAGCCGACATCCGAGCACTTGCCGGGCCCGTACGCGGCCTACATTGGCTTCGAGCGAGAGGCGAGTGCTCTCCTCAACTTTGAATCTTCGTTCGTGCCTGGCCTGCTCCAGACAGAAGAGTATGCACGGGCGGTAATTGTCGGATCAGTACCAAAGGCGTCGCAGGAGGAGGTGGACGACCGCGTAGCGGCGAGGCTCGCACGACAGGAACTCTTGACGCAATCGGACCCGCTGGTACTCCAGGCGGTGATCGATGAAGCGGTGTTGCGTCGCAGGGTCGGCGGTCGGTCTGTCATGCGCGCTCAAATCGAACGGCTGAGAGCAGCGTCCCGCCAGCAGAACGTCACACTGCAAGTGATCCCGTATGACGTGGGGGCGCATCCTGGCATGCACGGAAGCTTTGCGATCCTTCGCTTCCAGGAAGCTCAAGACGTTGTCTACATGGAGTCAGGTACATCCGACCTCTTCTTGGAACGACAAGAAGATATCGGGCGGTATACACTAATGTTTACGGATCTTCAAGCCCTGGCTACCAGCCCAGAGACAACAGATGCCCTCTTGGCCACCGTGCTTGAAGAGACGTGAAAGGAAAAATCCATGGAAGGCATTGACCTGTCGGGCGCTAACTGGCGTACGAGCAGCCTCAGCGGTGGCAACGGACAGTGCGTAGAGGTTGCCTTCGTTGGCCGACATGTGGCTGTGCGACACAGCAAGAACCCTGATGGCCCCGCGTTGGTGTTCACCCACGCTGAGTGGAGCGCGTTCCTTGATGGCGTGGGCAAGAGAGAGTTTGATCTGCCGCAGTCGATCGACTGACTCGTTGCGAGCAGGCCCAAAATGACGGAAGTCCGGCCACCCTGAGGTGGTCGGCTTTCTTGCGCGCTACTCATCGTGAGAGGTTCGATCGAGCCTCCGGCGGGGGCTCCGCTCCGGAATGAGCCCCGCGCGGCACGAGAGGGCCGTAAGTGGCTGAGGTTGGCCTGGTCATTCCGCCCGCATCACCCCGCCCGAGGCAAGCATGCCGAGCCCTCCGGGTAAAGCCCGTCTCTGGTCGTTGGCATCTCATGATCGAGGAATGGCGACCGGCTAACGTACACGCGAAGACGGGCTTGACCCTCCGGTCCCGGCATGCGGCTATCGGCAGCGGGGCGACGCGGACGGAATGACCAGGCCGGGGTGGGTAGTGGAAGCGCCGGACAGCGCCCCTGCTCAGGTGGTGTCCGTCCTAAGAAGTGTAACAATTCTGCATTGGTCTTGCCGCTGCCGTTCGGGCCGATGACACCGGCGATCTGACCGTCGTCCACGTCGAGATCGAGCCGCTCGATCAGCGCCCGTCCGGCCCGCTCCACCGACAGCGCACGCAGGGAGAGGATCACTTGCCGCCTCCGAACAGGTAACCGCGACGCCGGATCAGCACCACGAAGACCGGTACGCCCACCAGCGCCGTCAGGACGCCGAGCGGCAGTTCCTCCGGCGCGAACAACGTCCTGGCGAGCAGGTCGACCCAGACCATGAAGACCGCGCCCGCCACGGGAGCCACCGCCAGCACGCGCCGGTGCGAGGAGCCGACCACCATCCGCACCATGTGCGGCAGCACCAGCCCGACGAACGCGATCGCCCCGCTGACCGCGACGATCAGCCCCGTCGCCATCGCGGTGAGCAGGAACAACCCCCTGCGTACGGCCGCCGCGTCCGTGCCGAGGCTGGCGGCGGTCTCGTCGCCCAGCGACAGGACGTCGAGCGCCCTCGCGTGGCGCAGCAGGAGCACGATGGTGACGAGCACGCCCACGGTCACCGGCGGCAAGGACTGCCAGGTCGCCGACCCGAGGCTGCCCAGCAGCCAGAACAGCACCGTACGGGCGGCCTGCCCGTTCGGCGACAGGAACACCAGCACGCTCATCAGCGCCTGGAACCCGTACGCCAGCGCCACCCCGATGAGCACCAGCCGCAGCGGCGTCATCCCGAGCGGCCCGCGCGCCGCCAGGTAGACCAGCGCCGTCGCGCCCAGCGCGCCCAGGAAGGCCGCGACCGACAGCGCGTACACGCCCAGGCTCGCGAACAGCCCGAACACCACCACGGCCGTCGCCCCCACCGAGGCCCCGGACGAGACGCCCAGGACGAACGGGTCGGCCAGCGCGTTGCGCACGAGCGCCTGGATCGCGACGCCCACGACGCTGAGCCCCGCCCCCACCACGGCCGCGAGCAGCACGCGCGGGGCGCGGACGTTCCACACGATGGAGTAGCCGGTGACCTCGTCCGCCCCGATGCCGCCGCCGGTGAGCGCGGCGAGCAGATAGCGGACGACGTCGCCCAGCGGCACGACCGCCGGGCCGAGCGCGATGCCGGCCAGCACGGACACCACCAGCCCGGCCGACAGCACCAGCAAGATCAATGCCAGCCGGGCCCGGCCGGCCTCGGATAAACGGACAGAGCGGGACGGAGCAGCCGAGAGCACATCCCTCGCCATGAGGGTCCCTTTCGCGCATGCGGCAGCCGTGACGGCCGCCTGAGGTCGTCAGGAAACGCGGAAACACCCGCCCGGACGAGCGAGGGCGGGATCAGGCGGGCGGCGGGCCTCTCCGGACCACGGCGTGGGACAGCCACAACGGAACGGCCTCGGCCGGCGTCCGCTCAGGCGCGACCGGGCCGGGCTGCGCCCACACCACCGGGACGGTGTGGCGGTACACGTACCAGACCACGTGCGCGGCCACGCGGCGCAGCGACGCCCACAGCGCGACCTCGCCCCGGTCGAGCCACCACGCGGTCAGCAGCGTCGCCACCGCGTGCACGAGCACCATGCCGACGCCCTGCGAGAGATCGCCGTGCCCGGTGTGGGCGTCGCGGACGAGATCGCGGTACGCCGAGGTGAACAGCAGATGCGAGACGACCTGCCCGGCCGCGAGCAACGCCATGATGACCGCGAACGGGCGCTCCCTGCCGGTGGCGGGGAAGCCGATCGCCAGCCCCACCGCCAGCGCCGACGCGAACGTCTGGGCGGTCACCGTGCCGCCGGCCAGCAGGTGCGCGGCCGATGCCAGCCCGGCGCACCCCACGGCGAACACCGCCGAGCGGGCCAGGCGCACCATCATATCAGCGGGCATCCCCCACATCATGGCACGAAGGCCCCTCCACCACGATCCTCCCCTGGCCCGTCCCTGGGGCGCATAGGCTGGTGAGGTGATCTACGTCAGCACGCCCCTCACCCCCGAGATCCGCCGGGCCGCCGCCGCGGCCTGGGGCGTCGAGGGGGAAGGGGAGCGCCTGTACGGCGGGGAGGAGTCGGCGGCCTACCGCCTCGGCGGCCACGTGATCAGGATCGGCCCCGAGGGGCGCACCGCCGCCGAGTCCGAGTGGTGCCACGCCGTCGCCCGGCACGCCGCCGCCGCCCTCCCCGAGGCCGTCGCGCCGCTGCCCGCTCCCGGCGGCGCCTCCGTCATCACGGTGGCGGGCCGCCCGATCTCCTGCTGGCCGTACGTCGCGGGCTCCTGGCCCGACTCCGACGTCCCCGCCGTACGCGTGGCGGGTGCCCGGCTGCTGGCCCGCCTGCACAGGGCGCTGGCGACGTACGACCCCGGCCCGCGCCCGGTGCCCGCCTTCCAGGAGTCCGGCCTGTACGGCACGCCGCCCGCCGACGCCGCCGAGCTGGCCGATCCCGGCCTCGACCGCTGGCTGGCCGACTTCCACGGGCGCGACCCCGTACGCCATCCGCTGCACGGTGACTTCTACACCGGCAACGTCCTGGCCAGGGACGGCCGGCTCGTGGCGGTCCTCGACTGGGACGAGGCCCTGGTCGGCCCGCCCGAGCTGGAGCTGGCCGCCGCGGCCCTGGAATGGGGCGACGACGTGAAGGGGCCGAGCGAGGAGTTCGTGGCGGCCTACCACGACGCGGGCGGCACCGCCGGCCGGCTGGACGAGGAGGCGCTCGCCCAGTTCGTCCGGCACAAGCTGCGCAGGGAGTACGCCTACTTCCGCAGGGCCGAGCGCGCCGGGGTGCGGCACGACGAGGAGGACCTCGAGTACCACCGCCTCAGGGTCGAGCTGTTCCATCGGCTGCGCCCCTGACGGCAGGCGGCCGTCCTCCCCGCCGGTCCGCGCCCTCCCCGGTCACGGCTCGGACAGATGTTCAGCAGGAAGAGGAGTCCACCGCGGTCCCCTCGGCGCAGGCCGCGGCGACCAGGGTCGCGCGCAGGGCCGTGAGGCTGGGCGGCATGGTGTTCGCCGGTTCCGTGCCTCCCGCGGGGACCGACGTCGCCGTGGCCGACGGCTTGCTCGTCGGCGTGTAGCAGGGTTCGACGAGGTCGTCGCAGGTCGGCGAGGGAGCGGGCTCGGTCTCGCCGTCCTCGGAGACGTAGGTGTACCCGAGGAGCTGCGCCGCGCGCTGACCGTCCATGAGCGGCGCGATCACCGGGCTGCCCGCCGCCTCCTCGACGAAGAGCCCTTCGCCGATCGGGAGGTGGACGGAGCGGGCGTAGGCCAGCCGGGCGGGGTCGGTGACGGGGCGGCCGAGGAGCTGCTGCCGGTCCGCCAGGTTGTGGACGAACATCAGGCCCGTGCCCGCCGTGCCGACGGACTCCTTCAGCTCGGCGAGCGAGGTCGTGACCGGCTGCTCGACCTGCACGCGGATCTTGCCGTCGGTGTAGCCCTGACCGAGCCGACCGGCTAGCACCTTGTCCACGCGCACCACCAGGCCGGCGTAGCGCATGGCCGCGTCCGCGCTGTCGTAGGGCACGACGGCCGCGCCGTCCGCCGAGTCGTCGGAGGCGAAGGCGATGCCGGGCTCGATGTCCACCACCGTGCCCTGGACGAGCGCCCCTGCGGCCCTGAACGCACCGGAGTCGGGGGCTCCTGGGACGATGTCGGCCACCGAGTCGAACAGGTACTCACCGTCGGACACGCTGGCCCCGTAGCGCAGCGTCCCCCAGAACGAGGGTTCCGAGCGGTTGAGCAGCGTCCCGGCGAGAGTGCCGGTGGCGACGGCGGCGACCAGGGTGAGGACCACCGCGAGGCGCTTCTTCACGGTCACCACGCCCCGTTGACGTGCGAGCGGTCGTGGCTGCTGTAGGTCTGGGTGGTGGAGGTGCCCTGCTTCATGCAGGAGGTCAGGTTGGTGTGCCCGAGGCCGATGGCGTGCCCGATCTCGTGGCAGGCCGTCTTCTTGCGGATGGCCGTGGTCTTCATGTCGGCCAGGTCGAAGCGGAGTTCGGCGCGGTCGCACAGGTACTCGCCGCCGATCTGGGCGAGGACCCTGACGCACTTGGTCGAACCGGTGATGTTGACGCCCGTGCTCGAACCGTCCCAGTCCTTGCCCCAGTAGTCGGTGTAGTACGCGTCGTACATCACCAGGTCGGTGTGCGTGCCGGCGGGGCTGTCGTAACCGCCGATCCTCAGGTCGGTCTGGTAGTCGAGGTTGGCCATGCCGTAGTCGGCGGCGGCGATCATGTTGCTGGTGAGGGTGGCGCCGTTCCAGTAGATGTCACGGTTGTCGGTCTTGGGACAGCACCAGGAGGGGTGGTAGATGTAGAACCCAAACGTGTTGGCCACCACTGGTCCGGCGGCCGTGAGCCCGGCCGAGAGTGACGCCACGATGGCGAACACCAGAGCGAGTGCTAACTTGCGCATGAATGAGGAATCTAGGCATTCCCCGGGTGGCCGAAAGATCGAAAAGGTGAACCGGCCCGCAACAGGGGATGCACAACGGCTGACGCCGGCGATGGGCCTGCCTGGCGGGCCCCGCTAGGCGCCCGCGCCGGGCACCACCAGGCCCGACTCGTACGCGAGCACCACCAACTGGGCCCTGTCGCGCACGCCCAGCTTGGTCATCGACCGGCTCACGTGGGTCTTGGCGGTGGCCACGCTGATCACGAGGTGCTCGGCGATCTCGTCGTTCGACAGGCCCCTGGCGACCAGGGTCACGATCTCGCGTTCGCGGCCGGTCAGCGGGTCGAGCGCGCGGGTGGGCAAGGGGCGGGGCGGGGTGCTGACGTACTCCTCGATCAGGCGGCGCGTCACCGAGGGCGACAACAGCGCGTCGCCGCGCGCGGCCACGCGTACCGACTGCAGCAGGTCGCCCGGCTCGATGTCCTTCAGCAGGAAGCCGCTGGCCCCGGCCCTGAGGGCGGCGAAGACGTACTCGTCGAGGGCGTAGTTGGTGAGGATCACCACGCGTACGCCGTCCAGCTCGCGGGTGGCGCCGATCCTGCGGGTGGCCTGGATGCCGTCCATCAGCGGCATGCGCACGTCGAGCAGCGCCACGTCGGGCCGCAGGCGCGCGGCCAGTTCCACGGCCTGCGCGCCGTCGCCCGCCTCCCCCACCACGGCGATGTCGTCGGTCAGCTCCAGCAGGGCCCGGAACCCGGCCCTGATCAGCGGCTGGTCGTCGGCCAGCAGCACCCTGATCACGCCGGGACCGGCCCCGTCGGCAGCTCGGCACGCACGGCGAAGCCGCCGCTCTCACCCGGGCCCGCCGTCACCGAGCCGCCGACGGCGACCGCGCGCTCACGCATCCCGATCAACCCCATCCCCGGCCCGGGTGTGCCCGGTTCGCCGTCGTTCTCCACCCGCAGGACGACTTTCGCGTGATCGTATTCGACGGTCACCGTGACCGCCGCCGTGCCCGCGTGCCGCAGCACGTTGGTGAGCGCCTCCTGAACGATCCGGTACGCGGCCCGGTCCGCCTCGGCCGCCAGCGCGTACGGCTCGCCGACGACGGTGTGCGAGACCCGCAGCCCCGCCCGCTCGGCCCGGGACACCAACCGGGGCAGCCCGGACAGCCCGGCCTCGGGCTCCTCCGGCCGGCGCAGCACGCCCAGCGAGGCGCGCAGCTCGTTCATCGCCTCCCGCCCCGACTCCTTGATCGCGGCCAGCGCCTCCCTCGCCCGGTCCGGATGGCGGTCGAACAGCTCCACGGCCAGCGCCGCCTGCACGTTGACCACCGAGATGCTGTGGGTGAGCGAGTCGTGGAGCTCCTGGGCGATCCACAGCCGCTCCTCGCCGGCCCTGCGCAGCGCGGCCTCCTCCCTGGTCCGCTCGGCCTCCTCGGCCCGCTGCTCCACCGCCCGCAGGTACGCCCGCCGCGCCCTGGCCACCTCGCCGGCCACCACCATGGCCGCCAGCCAGCCGCTCAGCAGCGTCATCCAGTTCCCGGCCGCGGGGTCGTCGGCGGCCAGCGCCATGATCGCGTACACCGGCACGGCCAGCCCGGCCGCCAGCCAGATCGCGGCCCTGCGGCGGCCGAGCGAGGCCAGCGTGTAGATCGCGGCCAGCGCGGGCCCAGCGGTGAACACGCCCGGGTAGCGGGCCCCGTAATAGACGACCGCGCAGGCCGCCGCGACGGCCCCGGCCGCCAGCGGGCTGGTGCGCCGGAAGGCGAGCGAGAGCGCCGCGATCGTGATCAGCGTCAGGCCGGCGGGGTCGAGGGGCCGTTCGAGGGGGCCGGTCCACGACAGGTTGCCGTACGTGCCGCCCACGATCGCCGCCAGGGCGCCCACGGCGACCAGCGTGTCCACCTTCCGGCTGTCCATTCCCACAAGGTAGGCGAAAGTCCCCAGAACGGACGTCATCCCGTGGTCGTACGTTCGTGGCCCTCAGCGGCCCGCGTACGTCTCCGGGCGTACGCGGGGAAGCCGTCCGGGGCGGGATGTCTCCCGGGGTCCGTCCCTGGAGCATTCCTGCCATGAGCTCCACAAATCCTCAGCCGGGACCGCGCGGCTGGATCGTCTGGTCCCTGCGCGTGACCGCCACCGTCCACCTGGCGGGCGTGCTCGCGCAGGCCGCGCTCGCCGGGCTGTTCGTCACCGGCGACGTCGACCTGCTGACCTGGCACCGCGACAACGGCGGCGTCACCCACAGCGTGCTCTACCTGCAGCTCGTGGTGTCGATCCTGCTGTGGCGGCCGGGACGCGGACCGGGATGGCCGGCCCTGGCCGGTCTGGGCCTGGTGGTGCTGGAGACGGGGCAGGTCGTGTTCGGGCAGTCGCGGATCCTCGCGCTGCACTTCCCGCTCGGGATGGCGATCTTCGGGCTGTCCGCCGTCTTCACCGCCTGGACCTGGCTCGCCTTCCGGAGGGCGGCATGAGGCGGGTCTCGCGGCGGACGTTCCTCCGCGCGCTGGGCGGGGCCGGGCTGGGCGCGGCGGGGCTGGGCGGCCTGGCCGGGTGCGGCGGCTTTCCTGAGCGGGCCGGAGAGCTGCTGGCCGGCGCGGCGCCGCTGCCGGAGCCGTTCACCGTGCCGCTGCCGATCCCCGAGGTGGCCCGGCCGGTGAGCCCCGGCCGGTACGAGGTGACGCAGCGGGTGGCCGCCGTCGAGATCCTGCCGGGCCTGCGCACCGAGGTGTGGGGGTACGGCGGCGCCTTCCCAGGGCCGACGTTCGAGCTGCGGCGCGGCACGCCCGTGACGATCACCGTACGCAACGAGCTGCCCGTGCCCACCTCCACCCACCTGCACGGCGGCGTCACCCCGCCCGACTCCGACGGTTACCCGGCCGATCTCGTCGTGCCCGCGGGCCACACCTCTCACCGCTCCCACCCCGGCGAGGTGCTGCACCCGGTGACCAAGGACTACCGGTACCCGGTCGAGCAGCGGGCCGCCACGCTCTGGTACCACGACCACCGGATGGACTTCACCGCACCGCAGGTGTGGCGCGGGCTGGCCGGGATGGCGCTGGTGCGGGACGAGGAGGAGGACGCGCTCCCGCTCCCCGGGGGCGAGCGGGAGCTGCCCCTCATGATCTGCGACCGGTCGTTCGACGAGGACGGCTCCTTCCGCTACCCGGACGGCGGGCATCACGGCGGGCATCACGGCGGCGCCGCGCTGGACGCCGCGTACCTGGAAGGCGTGGAGGGTGACGTCATCCTGGTCAACGGCGCGCCCTGGCCGGTGGCCGAGGTGAGCGCCACCCGCCACCGGCTGCGGCTGCTCAACGCCTCCAACGCCCGCCGATACCGGCTCCGACTGTCGCCGGGCGGACGGTTCACGCAGATCGGCAGCGACTCCGGCCTCCTGGCCGCACCCGTGGCGCACGACGAGCTGCCGATCTCCCCTGGCGAGCGGTACGACGTCGTCGTGGACTTCTCCGCCTACCCCGTCGGCACCGCCGTCACCCTGGTCAACACCCTGGCCGACGGGCCCGCGGGCAACGTCATGCGGTTCGTCGTCACCCGCGGAGGGCGTGACGACAGCGCGGTGCCGCCGGTCCTGTCACGTCCGCCCGACCGGCCGCGTCCCGTCACGACGCGCACCTTCGACTTCCGCAGGACGGACGACGCCTGGACGATCAACGGCCTGCGTTATCGGCCAGGGGCGCCGCTGGCCCGCCCGCGCCTGGGCACCGCCGAGGTCTGGCGGCTGACCAGCGACTTCCACCATCCCGTGCACGTGCACCTGGCCCACTTCCAGGTGCTGGCCAGGAACGGCAGGCCACCGGCCGCCACGGACGCGGGCTGGAAGGACACCGTGGACGTGCGGCCGTACGAGGTCGTGGACGTGCTCGCCCGCTTCGACGGCCACCGGGGCCGGTACCTGCTGCACTGCCACAACCTCGAACACGAGGACATGGCGATGATGGCCGACTTCGAGGTGGTCTAGCACGCCACGCGGGGGGCACGTGCGGACCGGCCACCGGCGCAGGCCCCGCTCCGATGGCCGGCGCCCGTCACCAGCCTCCGGCGTGCCCGTCCTTGCGCGGGTCAGAGCCGGCCCGGTAGACGCCGTTCACCGGGCGCTCGTACGCCTCACCCGTGCGCGGGCCGTCGCCCTTCGGCAGGATGGGCTCGGGCAGGCGCGGATCCGGCTCGAACAGGATCCCCTGATAGCCGCCCGCGTGGCCGTTGGCCCGGTTGAGCCGGTGGCCCATCTCCTGAAGTCTCGGCCCGACGAGGTCGTACAGGTACGTGTCCAGGCTGGTGACGTCGTTCTCCTGGCTGTGGTCGAAGCGGGCGACGTCGGTCGTGGCCTGGACGTTCATGCCGAGATCGATCAGGTTGACCACGTGCTGCGCGTGGGCCTGCGGCTGGGTGCCGCCGCCCATGTTCCCGAAGGCCATCACCGGCCGGCGGTCCTTGGTGAGGAAGCCGGCGATGATCGTGATGAACGGCCGCTTGCGCGGCTCCACCACGTTGGGATGGGTCTCGTCGAGCGTGAAGCCGGACCCCCGGTTGGCCAGCGCGAACCCGTAGCCGGGCACGGTGACCTTGGACCCGAAGCTGGAGTAGACGCTGTTGACCAGGGAGACCATGTTGCCCCAGCGGTCCGCCGTGGCGAAGTAGACCGTGCTGCCCTGGTCGGAGCCGGTGACCTCGAGCGGCGTCGCGCGGTCGGGGTCGATCCTGTCGCACAGCGTCGCCGCGTACTCCTTGGAGAGCAGGCGGTCGAGCGGAGGCGGGTCGAACTTGGGGTCGGCGTTGTAGCGGTGCAGGTCGGAGTAGGCGAGCTTCTTGGCCTCGATGAGGAGGTGCCAGTAGCGCGGGTCGCGCGGGCCCAGCTCGGCCGGGTCGAGGCCGAGCCGCGGGGCGCACACGTCGAGGACGTTCAGCAGCTCCAGGGCCGCGAATCCCTGGCCGGGCGGCGGAAGCTGGTGCACCTGGTAGCCGTGGTAGTCGGTGGAGAGCGGCGTCACCCATTCCGACTGGTACTGCGCGAGGTCATCCGCCGCGATCACCCCGCCCGCGGTCCTCGACTTCTCCACGATGGCCCTGGCGATCGGGCCCTTGTAGAAGGCGTCCCGCCCGTCCTTCTGGATCAGGCGCAGCGCGCGGGCCAGGTCGGGGTTGCGGAAGACGCTGTACAGCTCGGGCGCCTGCCCGCCGGGCAGCCACGTCCGCGCCGAGTCGGGGTCCTCCCTGAGCGCGTTGGCCGACGACCTCCACTGGCCGTGCATCACCTCGTGGACGGCGAAGCCGTCCTCCGCGTACGAGGCGGCCGGCTCCAGCACCTCCTCGAACCCCATGCTGCCGAAGCGCTTCAGCAGCGCGTCCCAGCCGGAGACGGTGCCGGGGACGACCGCCGAGTTGATCCCCCTGCCGGGGACCTCGTCGACGCCGAGCGTGTCCCTGAAGTAGCCGACCGTCCACGCCTTGGGCGCCCAGCCGCTGGACGCCAGCGAGTAGAGCTTCCTGTCCTTCGCCGACCAGACGATCGCGAACAGGTCACCGCCGAGACCCGTGCTCATGGGCTCGACGGTGCCCAGCGTCGCCGACGCGGCGACGGCGGCGTCGACCGCGTTCCCGCCGGCCAGCAGGATCCGCTCCGCCGCGGCGGTGGCCAGCGGGTTGCTCGTGGCGGCGACGCCGTTGCGCGCCAGGACCTCCGAGCGCGTCTGGTCCAGGTACCCGGCGGGGCGGGTGGCCGGAACCGCCTTGTTGTTCACCCCGGGATTGGGCGTCGTGGCGTTCGGCCGGCCGAACGGGGTCTCGGAGCCTGGTCGAGGTTGGGCGAGCCCCGTTCCGGGCCCCGCGTTGAGCAGGAGGAGGATCGCGGCGGCTGCCAGAAGTCGGCCTGCGCGTCTCATGGGTCTCCCTCTCCGCCTGGGTGCCCGGTGATTCACATACCGCATACAGAATGTGACATACGAACCAGACCGCTGCAATAGACCCACAGTCGGATCCCTTGTCGGATCCTCCGCCCGGGGCGGCGTACCCCCTGACCGGCCGGTCAGTCCACGGCGGTCAGCCCTTCCGCGATCTTGCGCAGCTCGCGGTTCACGGCCGCGTCATCGGCGAACTCCTTGACGTACGTGGGGCTGAACATGATCTGCGCCCGCCGCTGGTCACCCATGTTCAGGATGAGCGTGGGGGTGCCCTTTCCTCCGTCCTCGCCGACCCCCTCGACGACCAGGTACCCGGTCCGGTCGCCGATGGTCACGCTTTCGCCCTCCCCCTCGTCGCGGTACACCTGCACGCTGTTGTCGACCTCCAGGACGGCGTCGCCCTCGTTCACGTAGATCTGGACGCAGTAGAAGCCGTCCTTGTCGCCGTCGAAGTTCCACGAGGTCGTGTACCGGTCGCCGTAGTTCAGGGACCAGTTGGACCACTGCAGGCCCTTGGGCAGGTAGCCCACCTTGACCCGCCCGAACTCCCGCCCGTCGCCCAGGTCCCCGAAGCTCGGCGTCTCGGACGGCATGGGCGGGGTGTCGTCGATCGCGGGCGGCGCGGGCGTCTCGGACGCGACGGGCGTCTCGGAGACGTCGGGCGTGCTCATGGCGCCCGGGGCCACCGTCAGGTAGAGGGGCCCGGTCGCGAGCACGGCCAGCGACGCGGCCACGGCCGCGATCCTGCCCCGCCGCCTCTTCCGCCGCGTGGAACGGACGACCCGCTCCGCGAGGTCGGGGGCGGGGACCAGTCTCGCGGTCTCATCCGCCATGATCTGCCGGAGCCGGTCCTCAAGCGTGGGCATTCCCGATCACTCCTTCCAGGGACGTCTCACCGAGCGCCGTACGCAGTTTGGCCATCGCCTTCGACGCCTGACTCTTCACCGTGCCGATCGTGCAGCCGAGGACCTCCGCGGTCTGCGCCTCACTGAGGTCCTCCCAGTACCGCAGGACGACCACCGCGCGCTGCCGGGGCGGCAGGCCGCGCAGCGCGTCCATGAGCACGTGGCGCAGGTCGACGTCGGTCGATCTGGCCGGGCGCTCGGGCGGGACGCGTACCGGGACGATGTTCAGGATCGCCCGTCTGCGTGCCCGGCTGATGGCGGTGTTGATGATGACCCTGCGCACGTAGGGCTCGGGGGTGTCGTGCCGTACCCGGTCCCAGTTCCGATAGGTGCGCTCCAGCGCCGTCTGCAGCAGGTCCTCCGCCTCCGCCTGGTCTCCGCAGGCGAGGTAGGCGACCCGCAGCAGGGTCGTGGCCCGCGCGGCCACGAAAGCGCCGAAGTCGTGCTCCGCGCCGCTCACTGCTGTCTGTCCAATTCCACGCCCCCTAATACGCCTCGGCCGCACCGGCAGTTGCCTGCGCGCCGCGGGCAACCTCGGGCGGCGCCCAAGCGTATTGGCAGGATGTCGGGTTCGAACGTTCTGGAGGAAGCATGAAATTCACGACCACATCGGTCCGGCCGCTCCTCGCGGTCGGGGCCGGCCTGGCCGTGGCGGGCGCCGCCCTGCTCCCGAGCCTGCCGGGCCACGCGCAGGCGCCGATGCGGTCCACGGCCGCGAGTTCGGCTCCTCCGCAGGGCGCGTACTGGCATACGAGGACGCTGTTGAAACGCACCAACCCGCGTCAGCTCGGCAGCGGGGCCAACCGCTACTGGGTGGTGGAGCAGCACCTCATGGAGAACTGGATGACGCCCGAGGGCAAGTCCTGGTACGGGTCGCGGCAGCCGGGGGCCTACCCGAAGAGCGCGGCGGACCGGGCCGCGTGGCGCCGCGACGGCTCGCCGGCCCAGTGGTCCCGCACCGCCGACGGCCAGGTCGTGAAGCTGTCCACCGAACCGACCCGCGGCCACGTAACCCCGGTGGCGGGCGAGAACTCGTTCATGCTCGGGGGGCAGAAACTGACGTACGACGAGGTCCAGCGGCTCCCCGCGGACCCGGACGGACTGAAGTCCTGGCTGGCGGAGGCCGCGCGGGCCGGGCGGGAGATGGACGTGGACGGCAGCGTCACCTACTCGCTGCGCGACCTCTTCCACCGGCTGCCCGCGCCCAAGGAGGTGCGCGCCGCCGCCTACCAGGCCCTGCTGACGAGGCCGAACGTCCACTCCCTGGGGACGGCCAAGGACGACGCGGGCAGGACCGGCACGGCCGTCAGGATCGACCACCCGCAGGCCACGGGGGAGTCGGCGGCAAAGGAAAAGGGCGTGCGGCCCAAGGACGAGCACAAGGCGTGGGAAGTCCTGATCATCGACACCGGCACGATGCTCCTGCTGTCAGAGAGCAGGAAGGTCACGATCGACGGCAAGGAGTTCCCGAACAAGACCTACACCAACCTCCTGCTCCAGGTCGGCTGGACCAACGCCGCCCCGGCGGTGCCCGCCCTGCCGTAGCGGAGCCGCGCTCAAACGTTTCCTGCCCCGGTAGTGCACATGGGTGGCGTCCGGGGTGGGGATGGCCCGCACGAGTTCGAGCCGAAGGAGCTGGCCCCGTCACCGCCGCCGGGCCCGCGAGCCCTCATCGTTCAGGTGGGTGAACAGCAGCCGTCCGCGCACTCGCCGGGCCCGGCGGCGGAGGTCGTCCCGGCCTGTGGGGCGCAGCAGGCGTCTCCGCGCCAGGCTGCGCGGCCCTCCTTCACGGCCACGGCGGCGATGACCAGGGCGGCGATCGGGTCGGCCCACGACCAGCCGAACAGGCTGTTGAGCGCGAGCCCTGCCAGCAGCACCCCGGACAGGTACGTGCACAGCAGCGTCTGCTTGGAGTCGGCCACGGCCGAGGCCGAGCCGAGTTCGCGACCGGCGCGGCGCTGGGCATACGACAGGAAGGGCATGATCAGCAGCGACAGGGCGGCCAGGATCAGGCCGGGCGTGGAGTGCTCGGCCTCGCCCGCGCCGAGCAGGGCGCGTACGGCGTCGAAGGACACGTACGCGGCCAGGGCGAAGAAGGAGATCGCGATGACGCGCAGGGCGGCGCGCTCGCGGCGCTCGTGGTCGGCGGTGGAGAACTGCCAGGCGAGCGCGGTCGCGGAGGCGACCTCGACGACGGAGTCGAGGCCGAAGCCGATCAGCGCGGTGGAGGAGGCCAGCGTGCCCGCGGTGATGGCGACGGCCGCCTCGATCACGTTGTAGGTGATGGTGGCGGCGACCAGGAGCCGGATGCGCCGCTGGAGCGAGGCGCGCCGGGCCAGGGTCAGCGTGGTCACGACACCGTCTCCCCTGCCTGCTCGTGGGCGGGGCGCAGCGTGACGGTGTGGCCCGTGGCGGCCAGGAGGTGTTCGGCGGAGGCGAGGAGATCCATCAGTTCGGGACGGGTGAGGGAGTAGAAGGACTGGCGGCCCTGGGCGCGGTAGTCGACCAGGCCGCAGTCGCGCAGGCAGGCCAGATGCTTGGACACCGTGGACTGCGCGAGCCCCAGCTCGGCGGTCAGGTCGACCACGCGGGCCTCGCCGCGCGTCAGCCGCTGCACGATGCGCAGCCGGGTCTCGTCGGCCAGGGACTGGAACAGCGCCGCCGCAGGCGGGATCCCCGCCGCGATGTCCGCGCTCACACAACGGCCACCCTCACGATCAATCGCCATATAACGATGATAGCGCCAGAGTCGCATTACACCGCAAGCCCTGAACGGTTCGAGCGGCAGGGTGCCCCCGTCAGGGGGCGAGACGGCGGCGGCGGACGACGAGCGCGGCCGTCATGACGAGCGCGACGACGACGGCCGCGCCCACCGCGATCCACCCCCAGGCGGAACCTGACGGCTCACCGGCATTGCCCGGCGAGGGCGCGTTCACCCTGACGGGAGCGCCCAGAGCGGTGACCAGCTCGGCGTCGACAGGACCCGCGAGGCTCTCGTGCGCGGAGGCCCGCTCGTCACCGGGCCGCAGCGGGCCGGAGCCCGGGTCGACCGGGACGTTGCCCGCGCACAGCGAAGACGACAGGGCCGTTTCCTGAGCCTTCTGCGCGAGTCCGGAGGCGTCCGAGTCGGCGAAGACGAGATAGCGCCCGCCCTTGCCGAACGCGTACCCGCACGAGGCGCTGTCGGCGTTGGTGGCGATCACGAACTCGGCGGCGGCAGCGCCCTTGTACACGTTGTCCGCCAGGAACGTGTAGACGATCTGCGGCCGTGGGCCGAAGGGATCGGCCGCACCCGCGCGGACGTTCACGACGGTGCCGGTGAAGACCACATCCGCGTGGCCCATCGACTCCGCCGGTGCGAGGTCCACGCAGTCGCAGGCGCGGGCGGCCGTGGACGTGCCCACGACGAAGGCGGCGACGAGAGCGAGAAGGGCGAGCAGTCGCAGCGTCATGCCCCTACCACGTACGGCCCGGCGGCAACGGTTCAGCGCGTGTCAGTGGCGCCGGGAGACGCCCCGCAGGGCGGCCACGAGCCGGTCCACGTCGTCGGCCGAGGTGAACAGGGCCGGGGTGACCCGTACCGCGTCGCCGCCGCTCATGCCCTTGCGGGCCACGGTGAAGATCCGGTGCCGCTTCATCAGCTCGTCGGCGAGGGCCAGGTTGTCGGCCTCGGAGGTACGGCCCCGCACACGGAAGGCGGTGATGGCGCCGTACATGTCCGGCTCGTCTGGGGTGAGGACGTCGAAGCCGCCGAGGTCGCGGACCTGGCGGACCCAGCGGTCGCGCAGATACCGCAGGCGGGCCTGCTTGGCCTGCGCGCCGAGGGACTCGTGGAAGTCGAGGGCGGCGTCCACGGTGAGGAAGGGGGCGACGTTCATGGTGCCGGAGTGGACGCGGGAGCGGATGTCGGTCGCGGGATAGGTCTCGTCGGCGTAAGCCGGGTCGATGTCGGGCAGGCGGTGCTCCCGGATGTACAGGAACCCGGCTCCCAGCGGCACCCCCATCCACTTGTGCAGGGAGAACGCGGCGAAGTCGGCGTCGAGGCCGGTCAGGGTGAAGTCGAGTTGCCCCCACGAGTGCGCGGCGTCCACGATCACGTCGACGCCGCGGCCGCGGGCCATGGCCACGATCTGGCGGACCGGCGCCACCAGGCCGGTGCGGTTGTTCATGTGGCTGAGCAGCAGCAGCCGCACCTCCGGGTGGTCGCGCAGGGCCCGCTCGTACGTGTCGAGCACCGCCCGGCGGGTGGCCGGCTCCGGGATGACGATGCGGACGACCCGGACGCCGCGCCGCTCACGCAGCCAGTTCATCGCGTACTGGGCGCTGTGGTAGTCCAGGTCGGCGTACATGACGGCGTCGCCGGGGCGCAGGCGGCGGTAGCCGGAGATCAGGTTCTGCAGCGCCTCGGTGCCGCCCCGGGTCAGCGCGATCTCGTTCCCGGAGACGCCGAGCAGCGCGGCGATGCGGTCGCGGACCTCGTCGGCCCGCGGCTTGTACGCCGTGCGCAGCAGATGGGAGCTGCGCTCGTTGAGGTGGTCGACCTGGCCGTGGTAGGCCCGGCGGACGGGCTCGGGCATGATGCCGTAGTAGCCGTTCTCCAGGTTGACGAAGTCCGGGCTCACCCGGAACTGCCGGGCGACGGAGGCCCAGAAGCGCTCGTCCTCGGCCAGTCGCGCGGCGGTGACCCCGTCGGGCGCGCGCGGCGGCGGCTCGGCGGCGGCGGGGCGGGCGTTCATGGCACCGGCGGCCAGCGCTCCGGCCCCTGCGATGATCCGACGTCTGGACAAGGTCATGGCGGACTCCACCTGAGATGGCAGCGGGCCGGCCGGTTTGCTGGGAAATGCAGCAGAAATGCCGCGTCCCCGCTGTGACGTCGGCCTGAATGAGGCAACATTTTCCCGAGTGAATGGTCCTCATCGACGCGCCCGGCCGATCAGATAAGGGCGCGTTCTTTACCGGAACCTTTGTCATTGATGGGCGCAGACCATCACCCCGAGGGCATGATTGCCGATGATGCTCACGACACGAACGACCGCTTCTCGCCGCCCGGCCGCATTCGGCGCCGGTCGGCTGCTGAGCCCTGTCGTGCTCGTGATCGCCCTGGTCGTCGGCACGGTGTTCGCGCACGGCGGCGCGTGCGCGGCGGTGGAGCTGTCGGAGCCGGTGGCCCACGGCGCCCACTTCGAAGGCGGCGCCGTTCAGGAGAGCGCGCACTGCCTGCACAACCAACTGCCCGAGCACCACCGGCACGGCACCGAGCAGGACTTCTCTGCGACCAGCCCGGCCGCGACGCCCGGCTCCACCACCGCACCCGCGGCCCCGCCCGGCTGCTCCCTGGGGGAAGCCGGGCATGCGCCGCAGGCTTGCGGCGGCCTGGCCCGCCTCGTGGGCGCCCCTCCGGAAACTCTCTGCGTGATGCGCATATAGGACCGACGGCCGTAATTCGTCGTCCACCGGTCCACTCCGATCCGTGGCGGTTCCGTCATGCCGTGGATCACGCGTATTCACTTCGGGGATTGAGCAATGTCGTCCAATGTCGTTCTCGCGCGCCCGCAAGCGGCGCCACAAATCGGATATTCCTCGCTCTCGCTTACCGTCGGCAATACTCCGCTCGCCTATGTGTCGGCGCCTTTCGTGCCGGGAGGGGGTGGGTTCTGGGCCAAGCTCGAAGGCTTCAACCCGGGCGGGATCAAGGACCGCCCCGCCCTGCACATGGTGCGCAGGGCGCGGGCCCGGGGAGACCTCCGGCCGGAGGGCACCATCGTCGAGTCCACCAGCGGGACGCTGGGCCTCGGCCTGGCCCTGGCCGGCATCGTGTTCGGCCACCCGGTCGTGCTCGTGGGAGACCCGGGCATGGAGCCGCTCATGTGCCGCCTCCTCGCCTCCTACGGCGTCCGCCTGGAGATCGTGACCGAGCCGCATCCGGTCGGCGGCTGGCAGCAGGCCCGGCGCGAACGCGTACGGCGCCTGCTCGCGGAGATCCCCGGGTCCTACTGCCCCGACCAGTACAACAACCCGGACAACGTCGACGCCTACGCCGGGCTGGCGCACGAGCTGCTCGGCCGGTTGCCCCACATCGACACGCTGGTGTGCTCGGTCGGCACCGGCGGGCACAGCGCGGGCATCCACAAGGTGCTGCGCGGCCACTTCCCCGACCTGAGGCTGGTGGGCGTCGACACGATCGGCTCGACCATCTTCGGCCAGCCACCTCGGACGCGGCTGATGCGCGGGCTCGGCTCCAGCATCCACCCGCGCAACGTCGCCTACGACGCCTTCGGTGAGGTGCACTGGGTCAGCCCGGCCGAGGCGGTGTGGGCCTGCCGCACCCTGGCCGCCCGCCAGTACGTGACGGGCGGATGGAGCACCGGCGCCGTCACACTGGTGGCGCGCTGGCTGGCCCGCACCGCGCCGGAGCGGTCCATCGTCGCGATCTTTCCCGACGGACCCTGGCGGTACTGGAACACCGTCTACGACGACGAGTACTGCCGCGCCCACGGCCTGCTCGGCGAGACCCCCGCCGACGAGCCCGACGAGCTGCGCGTCCCCGGCGAGCGCGAGGTGCACCGCTGGACGCGCTGCGCGAACGTGACCGACCCGCTGGCAGGCACCCGATGAGCGGCACACTGAGGGAGTTCCGCTCCTTCGACCGGCCGATCCAGCTCCTGCAGATCAACCAGGCGGGCATCAACCTCGGCTTCTACATGCTGATGCCGTATCTCGCCCAGCATCTCTCGGCCGCCGCGGGCCTGGCGGCCTGGACGATCGGCCTCCTCCTCGGGCTGCGGAACCTGAGCCAGCAGGGCATGTTCCTGATCGGCGGCACGCTGGCCGACCGGCTCGGCTACAAGCCCATGATCATGCTGGGGTGCGCGTTGCGTACGGTCGGGTTCGCGATGTTCGGGCTCACCACGTCGCTGCCGATGCTCATCGTGGCCGCGGCGGTGACCGGGTTCGCGGGGGCGCTGTTCAACCCGGCCGCCCGCGCCTATCTGGCCGTGGCGGCAGGAGAGCGCAAGGTGGCGGCGTTCGCCGTCTTCAACGTGTTCTACCAGGGTGGCATCCTGCTCGGCCCGCTCGCCGGGATCGCCCTGCTGAGCGGCGGGTTCACGGCCGTCTGCCTGGCCGCGGCGGGCATCTTCGCGGTGCTCACCGTCCTGCAGGGCCTGTGCCTGCCCGCCCGGCGCGGCCAGGCGCCGTCGGACCGGCCGGTGCTGCGGGACTGGCGGCAGGCGTTCGGCGACCGTGCGTTCGTCTCCTTCGCGGCGGCGATGATCGCCTCGTACGCGCTGTCGTACCAGATGTATCTGGCCCTGCCGCTCGAAGTGCAGCGCGTGGGCGGCGGGCAGACGGGGGTGATGGCCCTGTACGCGGTCTCCGCGCTGCTCGGCATCGCCGGTCAGGTGCGCCTCACCGCCTGGTGCTCGGCCCGGTGGACCCGCGGTCAGGCCATCGCCCGCGGCCTGGCGCTCATGGGAGTCGCCTTCCTGCCCCCGGCGGCCATGGCGGACCTGTCGCCGCCGGTGGCGTGGGCGATGGTCCCGGTGGTGGCCTGCACCCTCCTGATCACCGTGGGGTCGCTGATCGCGTTCCCGTTCGAGATGGCCACCATCGCGGACATGGCGGGGGACCGGCTGATCGGCACCTACTACGGCCTGTACAACCTGCTGTCCGGAGTGGGCATCCTCGCCGGGAACGTGCTGGCGGGCACCGCGATGGACGTCGCTCGCGCGTACGGGCTGGCCTGGTTGCCATGGGCGCTGCTGACCGTCGCCGGCCTGCTCTCCGCGGCGGCGATCACGCGTTTGGAGCGCCGCGAACGGCTCCCCCGCGTCGGCCCGGTCACCGCCGCGGCCTGAGGACGGGGCCCTGGTGTGGCCGGTTACCGGCCACACCAGGGTCGCGGTCAGGAGCTGCCGGAGCCGGTTCGGCGGCGACCCCCGAAGAAGATCGCCACGCCGCCGAGGACGAGCGCACCGACCGCGATCCACAGCCAGCCCGGCACGCCGCCGCTCTCCTGCTCGGCCGCGACCGGCGCACCCGCGGGCGAGGCGGGCGGTGCGGAGGCGGTCGGCGGGGTTTCTGAGGGCACTGGTGATGGTTCCGTCGTGCTGGGACTGGGACTGGGGCTGGGGCTGGGCGGGGCGGTCAGGGTGAAGCGGATCTCGCCCTGGATGGGGTGACCGTCGGAGGAGACCACCCGCCAGGCGATCCGGTAGCGGCCCGCGGCCAGTTCGCCTTCGGGCTCGGCGAAGACCTTGACGCCCTCCGTACGGGGCTTGCCGAGGGGAACGCGCTCGCCGTCCGGGCCCTCCAGCAGGATCGTGGGCATGGTCATGCGCGCGGTGAACTCGAGCTCGATCGTCTCCACGCTCTCGACCTTGGCGTTGTCGGCCGGAGAGCTGGACTTGAGCCTGTCATGCGCCAGCGCCGCGGGAGCGGTGAGCAGCAGCACCATGGCGGCACCGACCGCTGACGCCAGGGTGCGGCGGACGAGGGTAGGAATGTGAGTCAAATGCGGACTCCGAAGACTAGATGGTGAGACGCGCCGCCCATCGGCGACGCACGCGCCACGCGGCGACACCCGCACGGCGTGGTGGGCGCTCGCGCGGCCGTGAAGGCCGCGAGCGGCGGATGGACGTTTGTTCGTGAGACCGCCGTCCCAGATCAGATCGGCCGTCTCAGATCGTCGGCCTCAGACCAGCGGTCTCAGTTCGGCGGCCTCAGATCAGCGGCCTCAGATCAGCGGCAGGGCGGCAACCCTCGGCGGGCCCTGGGGCGGGCCTCGGCGCGACACGACCCGTACCAGCGACGCCGGGACGCGGCGGGCCGTCTCCGGCCAGACCGGCACGACAGCGGGGCCGGTCACCACCACCGTCCGCCCCGGTACGGCGAGCGCCGCCACCACCAGGCGGCACCATCCGGCGACCCGAACGGCGGCCAGCCGCAAAAGCGCGGCCAGCGCGGCGTCACCACGGGCCAGCCACCAGCTCGACCCCACGGCCACCGCGACGTGGATCAGCAGCATGCCGGATCCCGCGCCGTGTTCGTGGCCCGCCGGATCGGCCGTGATCGACGGCACCAGGGTCGACGCGACATCGTCGGGCGTCGCGAACAGCCGGTGCAGCCCGTATTGGGAGAGGCCGCACAGGGTCAGCAGCGTCGGCCCGCCGCGCTGCCGGGCGCCCAGGGCATAGGCGGTCGCCCAGGTCGCCACCACCGCGAGGCCGAGCGCCTGCGGTCTGATGGCACCGCCTCCGACCAGCAGGTGCAGGGCGGCCGAGGCAAGGATGCAGATCGCCGCGAACGCCGCGGCGCGCAACGCGCGGATCACAGGGCGGCCGACCTCCACGCCGCCATCCTGCCAGAGCGCGTCACGCCCGTCGCGTCAGAACACGATCCAGGACGCGCCGCCCCGCATCACACAGGCCCAGAAGACGAGCACGGAAGACAAGCACGGAAGACGAGCACGAACGACGAGCACGGACGACAGGCAGGGACGACAGGCCCGGACAACGGGCACGGACGCGGAACGGCGCCCGCACCACAGGGGATGCGGGCGCCGTCCGGAGATGGATCAGCTCGCCGAGTCGGCGGGCCCGTGCTGGTGGACCTGCTTGGCGTCGGCCCGCTGTGCGGCCGCCGCCGTGGGCGCCGGGTCGGTGGGGATCGTCCCGGTGTCGAACGCGTACTTGGCGGTCAGGGTCGCGATCGCGTCGGAGTTGACGTCCAGCGCCTTGTCGTTGATGTTCTCGATCGTGTCGCAGACGCTGTGGTAGCAGGGGTCCAGCGGGATCCCGGCCGTGCCGCCGAAGATCGCGGCCTCCTCCGCGGTCTTGAGCGTCTCGGCGCCGGTGAACAGCCCGCCCGACGGGATCCCGACGGCGATGAACGGCCCGTAGTCGGAGCGGCCGGTGAACGCGCTCCCCTTGTACGGCAGCCCGCGCCCGGCGAAGAACTTCTCGAAGTCCTCCTCGATCACGTCCGATCCCGGAGGCCCGGCGGTGCCGAACGCGTCGCCGTCACCGTCGTAGATCCCGAACGTGTAGTTCGGCGAGGCGATCATGTCGAAGTTGAGATACAGAGTGACCTTGGCCCGCTGCTCCGCGGTCAAGGACGTGACGTAGTGCTCCGACCCGAGCAGGCCGAACTCCTCGGCGCCCCAGAAGGCGAAGCGCAGTTGGTTCTTCGGCTTGATCTTGGCCGCCTGGAGCGCGACCTCGAGGAGGCCGGCGCTGCCGGAGCCGTTGTCGTTGATGCCGGGCCCTTCCTGGACGCCGTCGAGGTGGGAGCCGAGCATCACCACGTTGTCCGGGTTGCCCTTACGGCTCTGGGCGATCACGTTGTACGTGGTCCTGGTCTCGACGATCGGGTCCCAGTTCATCTGCACGGCCGAACCCGCCGCCGCGGCCAGCTCCTGGCCGACCGAGAACCGGGCGAAGAACGCCGGGATCGTGATGCCGGGCCCGCCGAGCACGGGGTTCAGGTCAACCTCGGTACGGCCTTCCTGGCCCTCGTTGAACACGATGGCCGCGCTCGCACCCGCCGCCATGGCGTTCTCCACCTTGACGCGGAAGTTGCAGGTGCCGCGCTGCAGGAGCGCGACGTTGCCCGCCACGAACCCGGCGAAGTCGGCGGCCTCGCAGCCGGAGGTGGAGCTGTTGGCCGGGCCGGGCGGCAGTACGAGGTCCACGGCCTGGACCGTGCCACTGACCGCGCCCGCGGGTGCGTCGCCCATCGACACGAAGTCGCTGAAGAACCCGTACGAGTACGTCTTCGGGTCAGGGCTGGTCCGCTTGAGCACGGGCGGCGTCCGGTAGCCGTCGAAGGTGAACTCGAACGGCTGGATCGTCACGTCGTATCCGGCGCCGCGGAGCTTGCGCGCCACGTAGTCGCGGGAGGCGTCGAAGCCCGGCGTGCCCGAGACGCGGGTCCCGTTGTTGGCGTTCGCGATCGATTGGAAGGCCTGGAGGTGCTTCTTGACGTTCTTGCCGGAAACTTCCTTGACGAGCTTGCGGACAGCGCTGTCTCCGCCACGGTGTGCGTCGGCTGTGCCGGTGAAGGCTAAGGGGGAAAGGGCGACGGCAGCGGCGGTGATGCCACCGAGCACACCCTTGCGCAGTCGGGAACGCATGCTTGCTCCTCGGAACGTGGAGGGAGAACCCCCGGTCAAATCGCGCGTTGCCCGAACGTATTAATCAATCCGCCCAAAAGGGAAGATATCTCATGTATCTGTTGCATCACGGACCTGAAACATACCGATGGCCCAGGGTAGCGGGCAGCATGGCTAGGCGAATCCCTTTTGCGGGGTTACGTTCCTATCTACCCCTCAACCTTCGGATGGAGCCGACCCCATGCCGCTCACCTGGAGAAATGGCGCCCGATTAGCAGTCGCCGCAGCCGTCGCGGCCCTGTGCTCGTCCCTGCTCCACGTACCGAGCCAGGCCGCCGCCCCGCCCGACCTCCCCCTCGCCAACGTCAAGGCCCACCTGACCCAGTTGCAGTCGATCGCGAACGCCAACGGCGGCAACAGGGCCCACGGGCGGCCCGGCTACCTCGCCTCCGCGAACTACGTCCGGGGCCTGCTGGACGCCGCCGGCTTCACCACGACCCTGCAGAGCTTCACCTACAACGGCGCCACCGGCTACAACGTCATCGCCGACTGGCCCGGCGGCACCCCCGACGACGTCCTCATGGTCGGCGCCCACCTCGACGGCGTCACCGCCGGCCCCGGCATCAACGACAACGGCTCCGGCAGCGCGGCCATCCTGGAGACCGCGCTGGAGGTGTCGCGCCAGTCGCTCCAGCCGACCAAGCACCTGCGGTTCGCCTGGTGGGGCGCCGAAGAGCTGGGCCTGCGCGGATCCCAGTACTACGTGAACAACCTGCCGGCCGCCGAACGCGCGCGGATCAAGGGCTACCTGAACTTCGACATGGTCGGCTCCCCCAACGCCGGCTACTTCGTGTACGACGGCGACAACTCGGACGGCGTGGGAGCCGGTCCTGGCCCGGCCGGCTCGGCGGCGCTCGAGCAGACCATCATCGGCTACTTCACCTCGATCGGCGTGCAGACCCGGGGCACCGACTTCGACGGCCGCTCCGACTACGGCCCGTTCATCGCCGTCGGCATCCCGGCGGGCGGCACGTTCACGGGCGCGGAGGGCATCAAGTCCGCGGCGCAGGCCACGCTCTGGGGCGGCACCGCCGGTCAGGCGTTCGACGTCTGCTACCACCGCGCCTGCGACACCACGGCCAACATCAACGACACCGCGCTCGACCGGAACGCCGACGCCATCGCGCACGCCGTCTGGACGCTCGGCACCGCCGTGCCGCCGGTCGTGGTCTGGCAGGACACCTTCGAGACGGCGACCGGCTGGACCGCCAACCCGTCGGGCACCGACGGCGCCACCCTGGGCCAGTGGGAGCGCGGCGACCCCGAGGCCACCGACTCCAGCGGCGCCAAGCAGCTCGGTACCACGGTCAGCGGCACGAACGGACTGGTCACCGGGCGGCTGGCGGGCTCATCCGCGGGCGCGTACGACCTCGACGGCGGCGTCACCTCCATCCAGTCACCGCCGATCACCCTGCCCGCGACCGGCCCGCTGAACCTGTCGTGGTCGTGGTACCTGGCACACGGCTCGAACTCCTCCAGCGCCGACTACCTCAGGGTCCGCGTGGCCGGCAGCACCACGACCACGGTGTTCCAGCAGGCCGGCGCGGCGACGAACCGCAACGGCGCCTGGGCCGCGGCCACCGCGAGCCTGAACGCCTTCGCCGGGCAGACGGTGCGCATCCTCGTCGACGCGGCCGATGCCTCCACGGCCTCGCTGGTCGAGGCCGGCATCGACGACGTCAGGATCACCCGATAGCTCGAAGGAGGGCCGGGCCTCAGCCGCCCGGCCCTGTCCAAAGCGGTCCCGTCCAAAGCGGTCCCGTCCAAAGCGGGCATGTCCAAATGCGGACAGGTAAATCGGCGATACGCAGGACCTTCACAAATTTCCACGACTGTAAATGTCGTTCCGGCCGCCCACATGTTGAACCGTTCCAAAGCCTCGCATAATCCAGCAGACTTGCCACGATTGCTGTGATAGATATGGCGTCACCGTGAGGGCATCGGGGGGCCTTCCAACCTGGCGGTTGGGTGGGGGAACGATGGAATGGCTCGTCGCGATCGTCACATCTGTCGTCGGCACTCTCGCAGGCAAAATCCCTGAGCTGATCATCGACCACGTCCGCAACCGGCGCGCGGCCGAGGAGCAGGCGCTGGTCGACCAACAGGCGTCGGTCAACCAGGTCGCCGAGGAACGGCTGGAGAACTCGCGCCAGTCGTTCGCCCGCGAGCAGCACGAACGCGACCTCCTGCTGGAGCGTTACCGGCTGCGGAACGCGCACTACCCGCTCGGCCTGGTCGGCCGGCTCCAGCACAAGACGCCGAACTTCCGGCCGTCGGTGCTGATCTCGCCCGTGCCCGCCGCCGGGCGGCTGGCCGGGAACCGGGTCCCAGGGCTGGTGCACGAAGCGCTGCGCGGCGTCTCGGCGTTCGCGAAATTCGCGGATCTGCACACCGGCTCTTTCGTCTCCGACAACGGGGTGCCGCGGGCGATCACGGGATCGGTGGGCGCGGAGGAGATCGGCGCGCTGGAGTTCCCCGGGCAACCGGCGCTCATTCTGTATTTCGAACGCGACGGCGACACCCTTTCCGCTTTCGCGTATCTGAACTCGCTCTTCCCGACCGTCGACGGGTCGCTCGGCTTCTCGCTGCGGGTGGCGAGTTTCGGATGGGACCAGACCCCGGGCGCGCGGCACAGCCTGCCCGGCGACGGCGATCTGCCGACCTGGCAGTACATCAATCTCGCGGCGGCCCCGCAGCCGGAGGACAGGGTGGTCGCGGCGGTGATCGCCTGGTTCGTGCTGGCGTGCCTGGACAGCCACTGGCAGGCCCGCGGGGTGCACGACGCCGACCTGCTCGGCGAGGTGCTGCGGGCCGCGCCCGACACCGCGCGGACGGTCCCCACGCCGCCCGAGGAGCCGCCGCTCGGCGAGGTGTTCGGCTACCGGCTGGAGACCGAGCTGGGCGAGCTGATCCACGCGGGGTACGAGCCCGAGGTCGCGGCCTTCACCGACCAGCAGGTGGCGGTCATCGTGGAGTTGGAGGACAGCCAGGTCGCGCTCATCGTGACCGCCGACTATCCCGCGACCCCGCCCCTGGTGCTCGTGCAGTCGGGAGCCGAAGGTGAGCGCCTTGACCTCGACGAGTCGGGGTGGTCCCCCGACCGTACCCTTCTCGAGATCGTGGAGAGCCTTCGATGAGCGACCACTACGTCATCAGGATTTACGAGTCCGAACTCGAAGTCATCTGCGACGAGACGTTCGAGCACCAGAAGATCGAGACCGGCGGCAGCCTCTACGGCCTCTTCAGCCACGGCGGCAGCGCCACGATCTTCCTGGCCACCCGCCCGGCCGGGCACGTCACCCGCCACGAGACCGCGCTCGAGCTCGATCCGGAGGTCGCCCGGGTCATGGAGAGCGGCATGTGGGAGACGTTCGGGCTGCAATGTCTGGGCATGTGGCACTCCCACCACTGGATCAACCTGTTCGAGCCCAGCTCTGGCGACCGGCACCGCGCCCAGCGGCTGGCGGCCAAGGCCGAACGCCAGCGCCACGTGGAGATCCTCGCCAACTTCGTCCACGGGGACGCCACGCCGCCCGAGCAGCGGTCGCGGTTCTGGGGCCGGGGCGAGTCGTCCAGGGACGCCGTGGTGCGGCTCGCGCCGTTCTTCTATCCCGACATCGAGACGTTCGACCGCGCGGCGGCCTCGTTCGCCGTGATCCCGGGCGAGAGCCCGGTGCGCAAGGAGGCCGACCGGCTGAAACTCCCGTCGGGAATCGGCTCCGACCTCCTGCGGGAGGCCAGGTCGCGGGCGCGGACCCGCTATCAGTTGGGAACCTCGGCGGCGCGGCACGAAGGCGAGCCCCGGGCGAGCGCCGAACTGCCGCGGGCCCGCGAACGCACCCTCCTCCCGGAGATCGCCCCCAGGGCGGAGAGCCGTGCGGAGCCCGCCGACCCGCGCCCCGGCGGACGCCGCGAGACGCCCGACGACCCGCGCCCCGGCCGGCTGGAGCCGGTCCCGATCCCCGACCACACCACCTTCCTGGCGCGGTACGTCAACCCCCTCATGCACGGCAGCGGGTACGAGGCGGAGCTGCGCCCACTGGGAGAACAACTCGTCTCGATCATCGTCCACGGGCACCGCCACCGCGCCGTCTTCCTCTACACGCTGGGCTGGGACGGCGAAAAGCCATTCGTCTGGCACGCGATTCTCAAGACCGGCCGCCAAAGCCTCGAATGGACCCCCAAGGCCCCGGAGGACAGATATCTCCTGCCGGAGGTCTTCGCCTGGGGGATCCAAAACCTGAAGGAGCAGTAAGAAACAAGGAGACTCCATTGGTATGGGATGAGTGGCAGCGATATCGGCTGGCGGCCGATCGCAAGGCACTACGCCAGCAGTTTCCCGCCTTCGACTTCTTCAACCCGCTCGGCGACACGTTCGTGCACGGCACCTACTACAGCAACACCGGGTATCCCTACGGGCTGCGGATCTATCTGCCCGCCGGATATCCGGACGAGTGCCCGGCGTCCTACGTCACCGACCCGCTCCCCCTGCTCGGCTACACGAAGCCGATCAGCTCGTACAAGACCAACCACGACATGCACACCTGGGAGAGCGACCGCGAGGGCTGGGTGAAGATCTGCACGTACCGGCCGGAGAAATGGTCGGCGGCGATCTCCCTCAACAAGGTCGTACGCAAGGCGATGCTCTGGGTGACCGCCTACGAATGCCACCTGCAGGACGGCAGTCCCATCTCACGATTCCTGATGGACGCCTGAAAGGGAGAGAATCCGTGGCCACTGACCGGCACAACGACATTCGCGCTTTCATGGAGCAGGCGGCCAAGGGCGCCATGCCACAGGGGAAGCGCATGGTCTTCAACCCGCAGACCGGGAAATGGGAGGTGCGCTCGTCCGGCGAACGGACGGGCGACATGGTCCCGGAGATCGACGCCGAGGACATGAAGGCCTTCGCGTCATGAGCGCCCCGCGGCACGTCGTCGTCCACGGGGCCGCGCTGGCGGAAGACGTGGGCGGGCTGGCGCTGAGGCTGCTCGACGACGGCGACCTCGGCGTCATCGACGGCACGGCGGGCACCGACGTCGTGGTCGTGCGCGGCTCCGCGTCCGACGGCGGGGGCTCCGCGGCGAAGGCCGACGGCGCGGTGCTCGTCTGCCAGGTGGAGGCGGACGCCGTACGGTGCCGCCGGGTGGTGGACGGCGAGCCCGGCGAGGAGGTGCCCGTCACGGTGGTGCCCGCCTCCATCGACGTCTTCGACCGGGTACGCGGGATCTTCGAGACGGACGTGCTCCGCGACCGGGCCGTGGCCGTGCTCGGGCTCGGGTCGGGCGGCAGCTTCATCGTCCGCGAGCTGGCCAAGGCGGGCGTGGGCAAGTTCCTGCTGCTCGACCACGACCGGCTGGAGCCGGGCAACGTCTCCCGCCACGAGTGCGGCCTGAACGACGTGGGCCGGTTGAAGGCGCTGGCCGTACGAGACCTGGTGCACCGGCACAACCCCGCGGCCGAGGTGGTGACGAGCACGCTGCACATCGACGGGAGGACCCGGCACGAGGTGCTGGCGCTGATCGGCAAGCTCCGGGCCGACCTGGTGGTCTGCGCGACCGACTCGCGCGAGAGCCGCCTGCTGGTCAACCGGCTCTGCGTGGAGAACGGCCTGCCGATGGTCATCGGCGGGGTCTTCCAGCGGGCCTACGGCGGCATCGTCCAGCGCGTCATACCGGGGCTGACCGCCTGCTACCAGTGCTACGTCCAGGCGCTGCCCGCCCAGGCCGGCGACACCGAGATCAGCAGCGAGGCCGACGCCGCCCGGTTCTCCTACACGGACCGGGCGGTGCTGCCGCAGCCGGGCCTGTCGACCGACGTCATCCCGATCGCGCTGCACATGGTCAAGCTGTCCCTGGTGGAGCTGCTCGGGCAGGAGTCGCCCGCCTTCCGCGGCCTCAGCCAGGACCTGGTGGCCCCGTTGTTCCAGTGGGTCAACCGGCGGGAGGCCGCGCACGCGGGGCTGGCGCCCATGGGGGTGTCCGTGGACGAGCTGAGCGTGCTGCGGTGGTACGGCGTGCTGCTGCCCAGGCTCGACGACTGCGCCGCCTGCGGAAAACGCGAGGTCACCGTGACGGACGAGCTGTTCCCCGTGGAGCCGCCACCCCAGCCGTAGGTTTCACGGGAACGGCGGAGCCGCCGGGCCTGCACGGCTACAGGCCGAGAAGCTGCGCGGGCTCGGCGATGATCCGCTGGATGATCAGCCCGGCCGCCCCGAGCACGGCGGCGTCCGCGCCGGTCCCCGAGACCACCAGGGCGGGCGGGGTGTCGCGCATCGGCCCCAGCCTGGCCCGCAGCTCCTCCGACACGGGCTCCGCCAGCCAGCGGAACAGCGGCGCGAAGATGCCGCCGAGCACGATCCGGCCGGGGTCCAGCAGGTGCACGGCCGAGGTGAGCGCCACGCCGAGCGCGTGCCCGGCCCGCTCGACCGCCTGGGCGGCCACGGGGTCGCCCGACTCCAGGCGCGCGACCAACTCGCGCACCGAGGTCAGCTCGCCGAGCAGCGCGTCCTGGCCCGCGTACGCCTCCAGGCAGCCCCGCCCTCCGCACCGGCAGTCGGGCCCGTCGGGCACGACCACCACGTGCCCCAGCTCGCCGGCCAGCCCGAACGTGCCGCGGAACAGGTCCCCCTCGACCACCAGCCCGGCGCCGACGCCGATCTCGCCGGAGACGTAGAGGAAGTCGTTCGCGCCCGAGCCGAACCACAGCTCGCCGAGCGCCGCCAGGTTGGCCTCGTTGTCGAGCGCGAAGGGCACGTCCACCAGCCCGGAGACGCGTACGTCCCGCCAGCCGAGGTGGGGCGCGCTGCGCAGCACGCCGCCCTCGACCGTGCCGGGCACGGCCAGCGCCGCGCCGATGACGCGCAGCCCGGTCGACTCGGCCTCCGCCGTGGTCTCCTTCACCAGGTCGCGCAGCTCCGCGAGGATCCGGGCGGGGGCGGAGCTGCGGTTGTCGGCGGGCCTGGTGCGCCGCAGCCGCACCGTACGGGTGAGGTCGACGACGCAGGCGGCCAGATAGTCGATGTTGATCTCCAGCCCCATCGCGGCCACCCGGTGCCCGCTCAGGCTCACCGCCACGCCGGGCCGCCCGCGCTCGCCGCCCCGCACCGCGCCGCTCTCGGTCACCACGCCCGCCTCCAGCAGGTCGGCGACCAGGCTGGATACGGTGGTCTTGGTGAGCCCGGTCCGCTCGGCCAGCGCGGCCCGGGTGTGCGGTCCCGATCGGTGGATGGTCGCCAGCACCACGGCCAGGTTTCGGGCGCGCATGGAATCATGCCGAACCCCTCTTGACGACATGGCGCTCACCTCCTCAGGATTATGTTCAGATTATGGACTAAAAATAAGGAACCGGCGAAATGACCGCATTCACTCCCACCCCCGACGACCGCTTCACGTTCGGCCTGTGGACGGTCGGCTGGCAGGCCCGTGACCCCTTCGGCGACGCCTCCCGGCCCGCCCTCGACCCCGTGGAGAGCGTCCACCGCCTGGCAGAGCTGGGAGCGTACGGCGTCACCTTCCACGACGACGACCTCCTCGCCGTCGAGCCCAACCGCGACAGGGCCGTGGCCGCCTTCAGGAAGGCCCTCGACGAGACCGGCATGAAGGTCCCGATGGCCACCACGAACCTGTTCACCCACCCGGTCTTCAAGGACGGCGCGTTCACCAGCAACGACCGCGACGTCCGCCGCCACGCGCTGCGCAAGGTCATGCGCAACCTCGACCTGGCCGCCTCGCTCGGCGCCAGGACGTACGTGTGCTGGGGCGGCCGCGAGGGCGCCGAGTCCGACGCGGCCAAGGACGTCAGGGCCGCGCTCGACCGCTACAAGGAGGGCCTGGACCTCCTCTGCCAGTACGTGATCGACCAGGGCTACGACCTCCGCTTCGCCCTGGAGCCCAAGCCGAACGAACCCCGCGGCGACATCCTCCTGCCCACGATCGGCCACGCCCTGGCGCTGATCGGCGAGCTGGAGCACCCTGAGATGGTGGGACTCAACCCCGAGGTCGGACACGAGCAGATGGCCGGGCTCAACTTCGTGCACGGCATCGCCCAGGCGCTGTGGCACGGCAAGCTCTTCCACATCGACCTCAACGGCCAGCACGGGCCCAGGTACGACCAGGACCTGATCTTCGGCCACGGCGACACGAAGAGCGCGTTCTTCCTGGTCGACCTGCTGGAGAACGGCGGCTACGACGGCCCCCGCCACTTCGACTACAAGCCGCTGCGCACCGAGGACCCCGAGGACGTGTGGGTCTCGGCGGCGGCGAACATGCGCACGTACCTGATTCTGAAGGAGAAGTCGCGGGCCTTCCGCGCCGACCCCGAGGTGCGCCAGGCACTCAGCGCCTCCCGGGTGGACGAGCTGGCCCGGCCCACCCTCGCCGCCGGAGAGACCTGGCAGGACCTGGCCAAGGACGACTTCGACGTCGAGGCGGCGGCCGCCCGCGGCTTCCACTTCAGCCACCTCAACCAGCTCGCGCTCGAGCACCTCCTGGGAGTACGCGGATGAGCGAACCCATCAGTGTCCAGCTCTACACCGTCAGGGACGCGCTGAGCGCCGACCGCGACACGGTGCTGCGCCGCCTCGCGGAGATCGGATACCGCGCCGTCGAGCCCTACGACCCCACGACCGACCCCAAGGGCTTCCGCCAGGTAGCCGACGACTTAGGGCTGAGCGTGTCGGGCACGCACGCGTCCGCGCTGCTCCACAGGGAGCCCGCGGAGGTCTTCGACGCGATCGCCACGATCGGCACCGACAGGGTGATCATCCCGGCCGGCGTCGCGCACGAGGAGTTCACCACCCGCGACGGCCTCCAGCGGGCCGCCGACCTGCTCAACGGCCTGGCCGAGCGGGCCGCGGGGCACGGCTTGCGGATCGGCTACCACAACCACTGGTGGGAGATCGAGCCCGAGGTGGAGGGCAGGCACGCCATCGAGGTGCTGGCCGACCTGCTCGCTCCCGAGGTGTTCCTGGAGATCGACACCTACTGGGCGGCCGTGGGCGGCGCGGACGTGCCCGCCCTGCTCGGCCGCCTGTCGGGCCGGGTGGAGGCGCTGCACGTCAAGGACGGCCCCGTGATCAAGGGCGAGCCGCACACCGCGGTCGGCAGGGGCGTCATGCCCGTGCCCGAGATCCTCGCCGCCGCCCCCGGCGCCGTGCGCGTCGTCGAGCTCGACGAGTGCGCGACCGACGTGTTCGCCGCCCTCGCCGACAGCCACGCGTACCTCACCTCTCTGGAGGACTCTTGAGCAACGGCCCGGTCGGCGTCGCCCTGGTCGGCGCCGGGGTGATCAGCGGCCAGTACCTGCGCAACCTCACCGCCTTCCCCGACGTGCGGGTGATCGCCGTCGCGGACCTCGACACCGGCCGGGCCGCCGCCGCGGCCGGGGAGCACGGCGTACCGGTGTCCGGCACCCTCGCCGAGATCCTCGCGCTGCCCGAGGTCGAGATCGTCGTCAACCTCACCGTCCCCTCCGCGCACGCGGCCGTGGCGCTGGAGAGCCTGCGCGCCGGCAAGCACGTGTACGGCGAGAAGCCCCTCGCACTCGACCTGGACGAGGCCGCGAAGGTCATGGCCGAGGCCGCCGGGAGCGGGCTGAGGGTGGGCGGCGCCCCCGACACGTTCCTCGGCGCCGGGCTGCAGTCGGCCGTGCACGCCCTGCGCTCCGGCCTCATCGGCGACCCGGTCGCCGTCACGGCGGCCGTGCAGAGCCTGGGCCCCGAGTCGTGGCACCCCAGCCCCGAGTTCCTCTACCAGCCGGGCGCGGGGCCGCTGTTCGACCTGGGCCCCTACTACCTGACCGCGCTGGTCTCCCTGCTCGGCCCCGTCTCCCGGGTGGCGGCGGGCCTGCGCAGGGCGCGCGACCAGCGGGTGATCGGCTCGGGTCCCAAGGAGGGCACGCTCTTCCCCGTCGACGTGCCCACCCACGTCAACGCCCTGCTGGACTTCCCCGGCACGGCCACGGCGACAGCCACGTTCAGCTTCGACTCGGCCGTCAACCGTCGCATGATCGAGATCATCGGCACCGAGGGCGCCCTGTCGCTGCCCGACCCCAACACCTTCGAGGGCCCGCTGCTGGTCCGGGGCCCGCGCGACGCGGACTGGCGGGAGCTGCCGGTGTCGGGGACCATGGCCGGCCGGGGCATCGGAGTCCTCGACCTGGCCAGGTCGATCCGCACGGGCGCCCCGCACCGCGCGTCGGGCGAGCTGGCCTACCACGTGCTGGAGCTGATGTCGGCCATCACGGAGTCGGGCGAGCGGTCGGAGTTCCGCCGGGTCGCCTCCACCCCGGCGGCGCCGGAACCGCTGCCCGACGACTGGGACCCGTACGCCGCCACGCTGTCCTGAGCCGTGGCCCGACGGATGGGCGGCGGGTCTCGCCGCCCATCTGATCGGGATGATCGGTGGCCGCGTTGGCTAGAACCTCCCTTACCCGCGAGAATGGCGCGATGGCTGACAGTGCCGAGACCGACTGGGTCTCCAGGTTCGCGGACGAGGTGATCTCCGAGGCGGAGCGACGCGCGCCGGGCAAACCGATCGTCTGCGCCTCAGGGCTGAGCCCGTCGGGCCCGATCCACCTGGGCAACCTGCGTGAGGTGATGACTCCTCACCTGGTCGCCGACGAGATCAGGCGGCGCGGCCTGGAATGCGTCCACCTGCTGTCGTGGGACGACTACGACCGCTTCCGCAGGGTGCCCGCGGGCATCGACCCGTCGTGGGCCGAGCACATCGGCAAGCCGCTGACCTCGGTGCCCGCCCCTCCCGGCAGCGCGTACGCCAACTGGGCCGAGCACTTCAAGGCGCCCATGACCGCCGCCCTCGCCGAGCTGGGCGTGCAGGTGCGCGGCATCAGCCAGACCGAGCAGTACACCTCGGGGGCCTACCGGGAGCAGATCCTGGTGGCCGTGCGCGAGCGGGCCGGGATCGACGCCGTGCTGTCGCGCTACCGCACCAAGCAGGGCGGGGAGCGGCAGGCCGACGACTACTTCCCGTACAAGCCGTACTGCGACCTGTGCGAGCGCGACCTGACCACGGTCACCGCCTACGACGACGAGACCACCGAGCTGGCCTACACCTGCGAGTGCGGCTTCGGCGAGACCGTCCGGCTGGCCGAGCACGACCGCGGCAAACTGGTGTGGAAGGTCGACTGGCCGATGCGCTGGGCCCACGAGGGTGTGGTCTTCGAGCCGTCCGGGGTCGACCACCACTCTCCCGGCTCCGCGTGGGTCGTCGGCGGCCAGATCGTGGGCGAGGTCTTCGGCGGGCGACAGCCGATCGGCCCCATGTACGCGTTCGTCGGCATCACCGGCATGGCCAAGATGAGCAGCTCCAAGGGCGACGTGCCGACCCCTGGCGACGCGCTGCGGATCATGGAGGCGCCGGTGCTGCGCTGGCTGTACGCCCGCCGCAAGCCCGCCCAGTCCTTCAAGATCGCCTTCGACCACGAGATCCAGCGGCTCTACGACGAGTGGGACTCCCTGGGCCGCAAGGTCGCCGCGGGGCAGGCCCAGCCCGCCGAGCTGGCCGCGTACCGCAGGGCCGTGGGCACGGCGGCGGGCCCGCTGCCGGCCACGCCGCACCCGGTCGCCTACCGCACGCTGGCCTCCGTCGTCGACATCACGACCGGGCACGCCGAGCAGACCCTGCGCATCCTGCGCGACCTCGACGGCGTGTCCGCGCTCGACGAGGCCCGCCCGCGGCTCGACAGGGCGCAGCGCTGGGTCGACGACCATCTGCCCGCCGACCAGCGCACCCGCGTCCGCGAGACGCCCGACCACGAGCTGCTCGGCTCGCTCGGCGGCGACGAGCGCGAGGCGCTGCGGCTGCTGGCCGACGGCCTCGACGACTGGACGCTCGACAGCCTGACGACGCTGGTCTACGGCGTGCCCAAGCTCCAGGCCGGGCTGCCCGCCGACGCCAAGGCCACCACGCCCGAGCTGAAGGCGGCGCAGCGGGCCTTCTTCGCCCTGCTCTACAAGCTGCTCGTCGGCCGCGACACCGGCCCCCGCCTGCCCACGCTGCTGATGGCCGTGGGCGCCGACCGGGTACGCAAGCTGGTGGGCGCGTGAATGAGGACAGCGCGTGAATGAGGACGGCGCAGATGAGGACGGCGCGCGGATGAAGGGCGTCGTCGTGATCACCGGCGTCTCGGCCGCCGGCAAGTCGACGGTGGCGCAGACCCTGGCCGAGCGCCTGCCGCGGGCCGCCCACGTCCGGGGCGACGCGTTCCGGCGCATGGTGGTCAGCGGGCGCGCCGAGATGACGCCGGAGGTGAACGCCGAGGCCGTCCGCCAGCTCAGGCTGCGCCATCAGATCGCCGCGAATACGGCTGATTTGTATTACGAGGCCGGATTCACGGCAATTGTCCAAGACATCATTATCGGCAGCGAGCTGGAGGGTTTTACCAGACTTATCCGCAGCCGCCCTTTGTACGTGATCGTGCTCGCGCCGAATCCCGCCGCGATCGAACGGCGGGAACACGCACGAGCCAAGACCGGCTACGGCGCCGGATGGACGATCGCCCAGCTCGACAGGGCTCTGTGGGAGGAGACCCCACGACTCGGACTATGGCTGGACACCTCCGCGCAAACGCCGGAAGAAACCGTGGAAGAGATCATTTCCCGGGCCGGAGAGGCGGAAATTCCAGCGCCTCGCCAATAACCCGATCCGCTGCAAGGAACTGTCAAGTGGCCTGCATGCAGGCAGGCGCACCTTGATGCCATGAACAAGCAGCCTTTCGCCGTCGGCGTCAGTGTCATCGTTCCCGCGATGAACGAGGCCGAGAACCTTCCTCACGTCTTCGCCACGCTGCCTGACTGGATCGACGAGGTGGTCCTCGTCGACGGCAACTCGACCGACGACACCATCGCCGTCGCGCGAAGGCTCCGCCCGGACCTCCGGGTCGTCGTGCAGACCCGCCGCGGCAAGGGCAACGCGCTCATCGAGGGCTTCAAGGCCGCCCGGGGCGACATCATCGTCATGATCGACGCCGACGGCTCCACCGACGGCCGGGAGATCCGCTCCTTCGTCTCCGCGCTCGTCAACGGCGCCGACTTCGCCAAGGGCTCCAGGTACGCCCCTGGTGGCGGCTCGGACGACCTCAGTCCGATCCGCTCGCTCGGCAACAGGTTCCTCACCGGGCTGACCAACCTCCTCTACGGCACCCGCTACACCGACCTCTGCTACGGCTACAACGCCTTCTGGGCCCGCCACCTGGAGGTCCTCGACCTCGACTGCGACGGTTTCGAGATCGAGACGCTGATGAACGTCCGCGCCGCCCAGGCCGGCCTCGTCATCCGCGAGGTGCCCAGCCACGAGCGCTGCCGCATCCACGGCGAGAGCAACCTGCACGCGCTGCGCGACGGCTGGCGGGTGTTCAGGACGATCTGGCGCGAACGGCTCCACGGCGCGGCCGTGCCCGCCCCGGCCGCCGAGGTCGTCGGAGTGGCACTCGCCAAGTGAGGAGTGACATTCTCGGACGATGCGTTACATCGTGATCGGAGCAGGAGCAGTCGGCGGCACCATCGGCGCCCGCCTGCACCAGGGCGGGCACGAGGTCCTCCTCGTCGCCCGAGGAGCGCACTACGAGGCGCTCAGGCGCGACGGCCTGCGTCTGATCACCCCTGAGTCCACCGAGACTCTCGACGTCCCCGCTGCCGACGGCCCCGTGCCCACGCGCGACGACGACGTGCTCGTCCTGGCGACCAAGTCACAGGACACGATCGCCGCGCTGGCCCCCTGGTCGCCCGACCTGCCCGTGGTCTGCGCCCAGAACGGCGTGGCCAACGAGCGCATGGTCCTGCGGCGGTTCGAGCGCGTCTACGGCGCGTGCGTCTGGCTGCCCGCCCAGATTCCCGCGCCGGGCGTCGTGGCCGCGCACGCGCGCCCGTACTCGGGGATGCTGCACGTCGGACGCTATCCACAGGGTGTGGACGACCTCAACGAGCAGATCGTCGCCGACCTCGGCAAGCACGGCCTGCTGGCGCGCACCTCGCCCGACGTGATGCGCTGGAAGTACGGCAAGCTGATCGGAAACCTGAACAACGCCGTCGAGGCGCTGATCGGCCACGCCCCCGGCCAGGTCGAGCTGGTCGAGTCGGCCAGGAGCGAGGCCAGGGCCGTGCTGGAGCGGGCCGGCATCGCCTACGCCACCCCCGGCGACGAGGCCGAGGTGCGCGGCGACAAGGTGGTCGCCCGGCCCATCGACGGCGTCGGCCGCGGCGGCGGATCGTCGTGGCAGAGCCTGGCCAGGGCCAGCGGCTCGATCGAGGCCGACTACCTCAACGGCGAGATCGTCCTGCTCGGCCGCGAGCACGGCGTGCCCACCCCGGTCAACGAGACGCTGCGGCGCGAGGCCAACCGGTACGCGCGCGAGAAGCTGCCGCCCGGCTCGATGCCGCCCGAGACCCTCAGGGCCCTCATCGACGAGCGTTCCGCAGCCGGATCCCGCTGAACTCGAGGCTGCTGGCCGTCACCTCGTTCCAGAACGGCCACAGGTTGTCCAGCACCCTGAGCTGAATCCCGGCCTGCTCGTGCAGCTCGAACAGGTCGCCCACCGGCTCGGGCGGGCCGAGCGGCGTCACCGGGTCGCGGGAGACCACGGCGTGCGGCGGGTCGCCGATGGGCGCGAACCCGTCGGCCGGCAGGCGGTAGGCGTAGAGGCGCACGTCCATCAGCGCCCTCAGCCAGCAGTACTCGATCGCGTGCACCCGCTGCCCGCAACCCGCGCCGACGATGCGGACGACGTCGTCGTCGGTGGTGCGCGGGCCGGACCAGGCCATGGCCCTCGGGCAGGCCCGCGGGAACCAGTAGTCGGGGCAGCGGTCGTGGTCGACCGCCCACACGTACGGCTCGGTGAGCGTGCTGGTCACCGCCACGTGCGGCACGAACCTCTCGATCGTCGGATCTTCGGAGAAGTGCAGGACCTGCCCTGGCTCGGGTCTCATGAACGCCATCATCGCGCATACCCCGCCGATCTCCGGGCAGTGGAACCGCTCTCGACAAGGGGTGAGTTGGATGATCTTACTGGGACTGCTCCTGATCCTGCTCGCCGGCGGCGCCTTCGCCCTGGTGCTCACCGAGGAGAGCGCCAGGTACCTCCTGTTCGGACACGCCTTCGAGCTCGATCACGTGGAGATGTTCCTCGCGGGAGCGGCCGCCGCGGCCCTCGCGCTGGTGGGCCTCTGGCTGATGGGCTCGGGTTCGCGCAGGTCCGCCAGGCGACACCGCCGGCTGCGCCACGCCCGCGCCGAGTCCTCCAGCCGGGTGGCCCGGCTGGAGGACGAGAAGCGCGACCTGGAACGGCGGCTCGAACGCGAGCCCGCGACCGGCGACCGGCTCGTCGCCCGCGGCCCGGACGAGCGCTAGGCCGCTTCCGCGCTCTGGCGCGCGGGCAGCAGCTTGCCCTCGCGCCAGAGCGCGAATCCCGTGATCAACGCCCCCAAGCCCTCCCAGAGCCCGACGCCGAAGAACTCGGCGGGCGCGGCGCCGGTCACGACCAGCATGGTGAAGACGGTGAACGTGACGAGCCGGAACGGGACCGTCCAGCGGAAGAACGGCGTGTAGTCGGCCGAGGCCGCGAACACGTAGTAGACGCCCATGTTCACGGCCGCCATCGACGAGGCGGCCATGTAGACCAGCGTGTAGTCGCCGGCCGGCCGTACGTCGACGACCTCGAAACCGAGCATGACCAGCAGCGTGTCCGGCGAGATCAGCCCGAGCACGCCGAGCACGAAGGCGAGGACGCCGAACACCGCCATGGTCCAGCCGGAGAAAGAACGCGGAAGACGCACAGAAATCCTTCCAATGGGGGGTGTAATCTGCGAGGCGATCTCATCATGCACCCGGAGGTCGCATGCCCCCCACGCGTGGCCGCCCCATCGCGCTGAAACTTCTCGTGCTCCTGCTCGTCCCACTGCTGTCCCTGGTGGGCCTGTGGGCGTTCGCGGCGAGCCTGACCGGCGGCCAGGCCACGCGCCTGCTGTCGATCAGCGACCTGGCCACCAACCTGGCCGATCCGTCCGAACAGGTCAACATCCACCTCCAGAACGAGCGGCTGGCCTCGGTGGAACTCCTGGTGACCAACCAGGGCGCGAACAAGCTGGCCGGCCAGCGCGAGCGGACCGACCGGGCCGTGACGAAGCTGCGCACGCTGTCCGGCAACCTGCGCGAGCTGTCGCCGGAGCTGATCGCCCAGCTCAACGGGCTCCACGTCAAGCTCGACGAGCTGGCGGAGCTGCGCCGCGACGTCGACGACGCCCGCGCCGAGCCGCTCGACGTCATCGAGCGCTACAGCCAGATCGTGGACGCCTCCTTCCGCATGTACGACACCATGGTCCTGGTGCCCGACATGGCCCTCTACCAGCAGGCCAGGGCGGTGACCATGCTGGGCGAGGCCAAGGACGTGCTGTCCAGGGAGCGGGCGCTGATCGCCATCGTGCTGGCCAAGGGCAGGGTCGAGGACGCCGAGCGGGAGTCGTTCACGGGCATGGTGGCCACCAGGCGGCTGCTGTTCTCGCAGGCGATGTCGCACCTGGACGACAGCCTGCGCGGGCCGTACGCGCAGATGGCCGCCTCGCCGGTCTACATGGAGTTCCTGGAGGCCGAGGAGCTCGTCAGGGGGCAGGCTGCGGCCAACGGGCTGCCCGTGGGCGCGGCCACCTGGCACATCGACGGCCAGAACCTGTGGGCCGCGGTCGAGCGCAACCAGGCCCTGGCCGTGCGGGGCATCACCGAGCGGGTGATGCCGACGGCCGTCGGCATGCTCGTCAAGCTCGGCGTGGCGGGCGGCGTCGGCCTGGTCGTCGTCGTCGCCTCGATCCTGCTGTCGCTGCGCTTCCGCAGGCGCCTCGTCCGCGAACTGGCCGGGCTGCGCGACGCCGCCACGGAGCTGGCCGAGGTACGGCTGGCCGCGCTGGTCAAGCGGCTGCGCTCGAACACCGCGCCGCCCACGGCCGCCGAAGTGGCGCCGCTGGAGGTCAAGGCCGAGACCTCCGAGGTCCACGACATCGTCCGCGCCTTCAACGAGGTGCAGTCCACGGCCGTCGAGGCCGCCGTGAGCCAGGCCAGGCTCCGCCACGGCGTCAGCCAGGTCTTCGTGAACCTGGCCAGGCGCAACCAGTCGCTGCTGCACCGGCAGCTCCTGCAGCTCGACACCATGGAGCGGGCCACGGAGGAGCCGGAGGAGCTGGCAGACCTGTTCAAGCTCGACCACCTCACCACGCGGATGCGCCGGCACGCCGAGAGCCTCATCATCCTGTCCGACCAGGCCCCGGGCCGCGCCTGGCGCAACCCGGTGCCGATCCTCGACGTGCTGCGCGCCGCCGTGGCCGAGGTGGAGGAGTACGACCGGGTGGAGGTGCTCACACCGCCCCCGGTCGCGCTCGTGGGCTCGGCGGTGACCGACGTGGCCCACCTGATGGCCGAGCTGGTCGAGAACGCCACCCTCTTCTCCCCGCCCAAGACCAAAGTGGACGTACGCGCCGGCCGCACCCCGCACGGGCTGGTCGTCGAGGTCGAGGACCGCGGGCTCGGCCTGCCCCGCGTCGAGCTCGACGAGCTGAACGACCGGCTGACCGACACGCCCGAGTTCGACCTGGCGCAGAGCGACCGGCTCGGCCTGTTCGTCGTCTCCAGGCTCGCGGCCAGGCACGGCATCAAGGTCGCGCTCGTGCCGTCGCCCTACGGCGGCCTGACCGCGACGGTGGCCCTGCCCTCAGCCCTGCTCGCCGAGCAGCCCGTCGCGGCGGGGCGGTAGATACGACAGCGCGCCGGAGCCGCGGGCGGCCGAAGCCGACAGCAGCCGGTCGTACACGTGTGCGGCCAGCAGCCCGCCGGCCTCCTCCAGCGTGAAGAAGCCGTAGTCGTCGAGCTCCTCCGTCTGCAGCGTGATGGGGGTGCCCGACGAGATCACGCCGCAGTCGAAGACGAAGTTGACCACCGGATGGGGCACGGCCGGCTGCGGGTCGACCCAGGCGACGGTCAGCAGCCTGCCGACCTCGACCGTGAGCCCGACCTCCTCGGCGACCTCCCTGGCACACGCCTGCGCGGGATGCTCGCCCGCGTCGATCACGCCGCCGGGGAACGACCAGTGCTCCCGGTAGTTGGGATCGACCAGCAGCACCCGGCCGCGCTCGTCCGTGATGTACGCCGCCGCCCCCGCGATCACCCGGTTGACCGTGGCCCAGAAATCATCGTTCACCCCGGCACTATGGCAGAACCTGCAGCAGCGCCTGCTTCTTCGCCCTGGCGGGCTCGGCGACGCGCTGGAGCTCCTTCCCGTCGGTGCCGAGCACGACCAGCGTGTTGTGCTCCTCTCCCGCGACGCGTACGACCATGCGCCCGTCGGCCAGGTAGAGCGCGCCCAGCAGCCGCCCCTTGACCGCGGGCGTACGCCTCTTGCCCGTCACCATGTCCAGGACGACCGGCTTGAACGCGGTGGGCCAGGTGCCGTCGCCCAGCGCGCCGGGCTGCTGCGGGAACTCGACGATGGCGTGGCGACCGTTCGGCGACAGGCTCTGCACGTGGGTGATCCACTTGACGCCCTTGGCGGGGGCCGACTCGGCGGTCCTGGTGTCGAGCCGGTGGAGGGCGTTGGCCTCGCCGGTGTAGCCCGCCAGGTAGCGGCCGTCCGCCGACCAGGCCAGGTGACACACGCCCGGCGACGTGCCCAGCCGGTGCGGCGCGCCCGTGCCGTCGGCCTTGACGGACATGATCGTGCCGCCGCTCTGCGGGTAGGCCACCTTCGCCGAGTCGGCGGACCAGACCGGGGTGAGACACGGTGTGCCGGCCTGCAGGCCGCTCACGAGCGTCATGGTCCGGCCGCCCTGCCTGATCTGCAGCCGGCCGCCCGACGACACCCAGGCCACCTTCTGGCCGTCGGGCGAGACGGTGTACTGGGCCATGGCCTCCGACTTGACGAGCGTGCTCCACTCGCCGTCCGCGTACCTGCTGAGCCGGTCGCCGGAGCCGCTGGCATAGACGGCGGCGCCGGACAGCGCGGGCGTCGCCTTCTGGGTCGGCCTGGTCGACGCGGCGGACACCGCCGGCGGCACGGCCAGGACGACGCCGAGCGCGACACCGGTCGCAACACGAATCCTCATGGAAGGCCATGTTGCCCCAACCGGGATCACAGACGCAGGAACGGCTCGCTGAAGTGGGCCGTTGCCAGAATCGCGCGTTCGGCCCTGAGCGCGGCCAGCACCTCGGTCCTGGTCCGCGCGGCGGCCTCCTGGTCGTCGTCGTAGACGTAGCGGATGGCCGGATCGTCGAGCTGCACCGGGTGCAGGACCAGGTCGCCGGTCATGGCCAGCTCGCCGACCCTGGCGATCTGGTGACCAGGGGTGTGCCCGGGCGCGAAGCGTACGTGGACGCCGGGGGCCACCTCCGCGTCACCCTCGACGACGTGGAGGTGATCCTTGATCACGGCGACGACCTCGTCGAGCATCGGGCCGCCGGCGGCGTCCAGCTCGGCCCGCTGGAGCACGTGGCGGGCGTTGCCGAACACCGGCCTGCCGTCGGCCACCGCGCCCGAGGCGTGGTCGCTGTGCAGGTGGGTGAGGACGACGGTGCCGATCTCGGCGGGAGTGACGCCCGCGGCGGCCAGCTCGCCCGTCAGCGTCCCCGGCACGGGCGCCCAGCTCGACGCCGGCGAGTCCACGCCGCCGATGCCGGTGTCGACCAGGGTCAGCCGGTCGGCGGCGTCGCGGATCAGGTAACAGTGGAAGTGCAGGATCCAGGGCTCGTCGCGGAGCCCGGAGCCGGCGAACATCTCGGCCGGCGGGCGGCGGATCGCCGGGCCCATGGGCCCGACGGCGTCGCACAGCGGCGTCACCTCGACGCCGGACACCCTGATCGGTTGATGCGGCACCCCGCCAGCCTAGGCCCTCCGCACCACGCACCTCGGCCCACGGACGGCAGGAAGGCCCACGGACGGCGGGCAGGCGGGCAGGCAGGGCGGCGAGGAGGGCGGGGACGGGGAGGCGGTCAGGCGGCGACCGGCTGCCGCGGAACGTACTCGTTCTCGAGGTCGGCGGCGTAGACGGCGCGGCAGCAGTGCGCGCACCGGTACATGATCGGGCCCTCGTCCAGCTCGTGGTGGCACCGCGGGCAGTGGTTGACGGTCTTCATTCGGTGCTCCCCCAAGGAGTCTTTCTCTGTACGTCCCTATGGAACCCTCACCGAGTTGCAGGGGCCCTGCATGCCACTTGACACGACGACGCTGCGCCGATGGGGGTTGTGTGTCGCTCGACGGACCGGGCGCGGTAATTTTCCTCGCAGTACGGTGCCGAGAAGAACATTGTCACCCCTGCACCCTCCCGCGCGGGCAAAGACACGAGAACAACCCGGGAATAGTCCAAGAGGGCTAGGCGTTTCATAGGTCGGATCGTGTGGTATCTTCCCACCAAGCGTTGAGCGTCAGCTCCGCAGATCCACCTCTTCCGAGGCCACACCTCTCACTTCTTCGCGAGGACTCGCGAGTGAGCGGCCCGGCCCTCTTTCGTCACCCGCGCCCGGCCTTCGCCGGTCCGGCGCATTTCCCTCAAGGGGCTCACCATGTCTGTGCAAACCATTCAGGAACACCGTGCCGCCGTTCCTCAGCGTGCCACCGTTCCTCAGGAACAGCGCGCCGCCGTCCGCCAGGTCAGCGGCCTCGTGGACGTACGCGACAAGTCCGCGTTCATCCGGGCGGAACACCTGCCCGCCCCCGGCGACGTACGCCTGCCGCCCGACCAGGTACGCCACCACGGCCTGCGTACCGGTGACCACGTGGTCGCGTCGTTCGCCGGGAACAAGCTGGTCGGCGTCGAGTCGGTCAACGGCTCGGCCGAATGGCGCGGGCGGCCGCACTTCGGCGACCTCACGCCCGTACATCCGGCCGAGCGGCTCAACATCGAGACCGAGTCGCTCAGCACCCGCGTCATCGACCTGTTCGCGCCCATCGGCAAGGGGCAGCGCGGACTCATCGTGGCGCCGCCCAAGGCCGGCAAGACCATGGTCCTCCAGGCGCTGGCCGCCGGGATCGCCCGCAACCACCCCGAGGTGCACCTCATGGTGGTGCTGGTGGGCGAGCGGCCCGAGGAGGTCACCGAGATGCGCGCCAACGTCGCGGGCGAGGTCTTCTCCTCGACCTTCGACCACCCCGACCGCGACCACACCGCCGTCGCGGAGCTGGCCGTCGAGCGCGCCAAGCGGCTCGTGGAGTCGGGCCGCGACGTGGTGCTGCTGCTCGACTCGCTGACGCGGCTGGGGCGGGCGTACAGCAACACGGCGCCGAGCGGCGGGCGCGTGCTCACGGGCGGCATCGACGCCGGCGCGCTCTACCCGCCCAAGCGGTTCTTCGGCGCCGCCCGCAACGTGGAGGGCGGCGGCTCGCTCACCATCATCGCCACCGCGCTCGTGGACACGGGCTCGCGGATGGACAACAGCCTGTACGAGGAGTTCAAGGGCACGGGGAACATGGAAGTGCACCTGACCCGCGAACTGGCCGAGCGCCGGCTGTTCCCCGCCGTCGACCTCGACGCGTCGGGCACCCGGCGCGAGGAGATCCTGCTGCACGCCGACGAGCGGCAGGTGGTCTGGCGGCTGCGCCGCATGCTCACGACGCTGGAGAAGCAGCAGGGTCTGCAGGTGCTCGTGGACAGGCTTCGCTCCACCCCCTCCAACGCCGCGTTCCTCATGGAGGCGAAGGCCGCGTGACCGGGCCGCCCGATCGGGCCGCCCGCACCGGTCGTACGCCGGTGCACGAGAATGGCCGCATGCTGGCCGACATCGTCGAGTTCCTCATCTGCCCCGTCTGCCGAGCCGACGTGCGGCTGGACGAAACCGCGCTGCGGTGCGCGAACGGGCACTCCTTCGACGTGGCCAAGCAGGGATACGTGAGCCTGCTCGTCGGATCCCGGCCTCCCGGCACCGCCGACAGCCCCGCCATGGTGGCCGCGCGGGCCGCCTTCCTCGACCGGGGCCACTACGCGCCACTGGCCGACGCCGTGGCCGACGCCGTGGGGGCTCAGATCGTTCCAGGAAAACATGAGTCCTCTACCGAAACCAATGACGGCGGCGAGTTGAGGGCGTACCGTGGGGCGGGACTGGAAACCGGTTGCGGCGCGGGATCACGAATTCCCGGGCGGGAGCCGGGAATCGTCGAGGGTCGTGACGCGGAGGGCAGGGCCGCGCTGATCGTCGACGCCGGCGCGGGCACCGGGCATTATCTGGTGGCCGCGCTCAACGCGGTGAACGATGGCATCGGGATGGCGTTCGATGTGTCGAAGCACGCTGTGCGCCGGGCGGCGCGGGTGCATCCCAGGGCAGGGGCGTTCGTGGCCGACGTGTGGCGACCGCTGCCGATCAGGAGCGGGGTGGCCGACGTGGTGATCGACGTGTTCGCGCCCAGGAACGGCCCCGAGTTCCGGCGGATCCTGCGGCCTGGAGGCGTGGCGGTGGTCGTCACCCCCGCTCCCGAGCACCTGAGTCCGCTGGTCGAGGAGCTGGGGCTGCTCTCCGTGGACGAGGAGAAGGAGCGCCGGGTGGCCCGCAGCCTGGAGGGGTTCACGGAGTCCGAGCGGCGCTCGATCGCGTTCGAAATGGAGCTGGGACATGACGACATCGCGGAGGTCGTCGGGATGGGCCCGAATGCATGGCATAACGAGGCAACTACGCTGGATGAGCGAATTGCCACGTTTGTCTCCCGAAACGTCGCGAAAAGGCAGCAAAAAGTAGTAACGCACGCGGCGTTTCACCTATCTATCTACGAGCCGACGTCTCGATCAAGCTCTGTTCCTTGACGGACAAGTGCGGCTGGTGTTACTGATGGGGTATTTAGCCCGAAATTCCCCCACATTCTCGGAGCATTTCCCCGGCGCAGGCGCAATACTGGACGACATCCCGGGCCAGGAGGCGCGGGACATCAAGCGGGACATCAAAGGGAGGGGGCGCGCGGGATGAAGGCGGAGGAACGCTGGCAGGCCAGGTTCCGGGCGTCGCGCACGACGCTGCCGTCCTGGGCGCGCCAGGCCCCGAACCGCACCATCTACCGCTCCAACGCGACCGGCAAGTGGGAGGTCTACGCCTGGGACCGGGTGACGGGAGCCACCCGCCAGGTCACCGACCGGCCCAAGGGCACCGCGTTCGCCGCGATCGACCCCGGCGGCCAGTGGATCTACTGGTTCGCCGACACCGACGGCGACGAGTTCGGCGGATGGTGGCGCCAGCGCTTCACGGGCGGCCCGGCCGAGCTGGTCGCGCCCGACCTGCCGCCGGGCCAGCCGGGCGGCATCTCGCTGTCCACGACCGGCGTCGCGGCGCTCAGCCTCGCCAGCGAGGGCAAGTTCCGCATCCACCTCGTCCGCCCCGGCGAACCCACCGAGACCCTGTACGAGCACACGGAGGCCGCCTGGGTGGCCGACATGTCGCTCGACGGCTCCCTCGTCGCGATCAACCACGGCGAGTACGGCGACTTCCGGCACCCCGCGCTGCGCGTCGTCCGCCAGAACGGCAACACGGTGGGCGAGCTGTATGACGGCCCCGGCAAGGGCGTTACCGGCCTCAGCTTCGCCCCCGTCGTGGGCGACCGCCGCCTGCTGGCCCTGCACGAGCGCCGCCGGCGGCACGAGCCCATCGTCTGGGACCCGGCCACCGGCGAGCAGCGCGAGATCTGGCTGCGCGACTCGGGGGACTTAGCCGCCGAGTGGTACGACGACGGCCGCGCCCTGCTCATCCTGCGCGACGACCGCGCCCGCAGCTTCCTGCACCGCTACGACCTCGCCGGCGGCGGCCTGACCCTCATCGACACGCCCCACGGGGTGATCGAGGAGGCCGCGCCCCGGCCCGGCGGCCATGTCGAGTACGCCTGGTCGAGCGCCTCCCACCCGCCGATCGTCCGGTCGAGCAGCGGCCAGGTCGTGGTCAACTCGGGCGGCCCGCCCGCCCCGCCGAGCGTCCCCGTTCAGGACATCGACGTCGAGGGCGAGGGCGGCCGCATCCACGCGCTGGTCTCCAAGCCCGAGGTGGGCACGACCCCGCACCCGGCGGTGTTCCTGCTGCACGGCGGCCCGGCGGCGCACGACCGCGACGCCTTCTCGCCGGAGGTCGCGGCCTGGGTGGACGCCGGGTTCGCGGTGGTCCGGGTCAACTACCGGGGCTCGACCGGTTACGGCTCGGCCTGGCGCAACGCCCTGCACGACGAGGTGGGGCACATCGAGCTGGCCGACGTGGCGGCCGTCCGGCAGTGGGTGGTCGACCAGGGCATGGTCGACCCGGTCAGGACCGTGCTGGCGGGCGCGGCGTGGGGCGGCTACCTCACGCTCCTGGGCCTCGGCACCCAGCCCGGCCTGTGGGCGTGCGGCATCGCCGCGGTGCCGATCGCCTGCCACCGCACCTCGTACGAGGACGAGGCGGAGAGCCTGCGCGCCTACCATCGCGCGCTGCTCGGCGGCTCCCCCGACGAGCAGCCCGACCGGTACGCGGCCAGCTCCCCGATCACGTACGTCGACCAGATCAAGAGCCCGGTGCTGATCCTCGCCGGCGAGAACGACACGCGCTCACCGCTGCGCCAGATCGAGAAGTACGTGGCCATGCTGGCCGAGCACGGCCGCGAGCACGAGGTCTACACCTACGACGCCGTCAGCGGCCCGCTCGTGGTCTCCGAACGCATCACGCAGACGACGCTCCAGCTCGACTTCGCGCGCAAGCACGTGGGTTCACCCTGAGGGTTGACAACCTGTAAGAATTTCCCTGACGAACGCTCTTGACCGTCAGCCCGTTCGGCTGTCACCATTCCGGCCACCTGTACCCGGCCGGAAAGACGCGCCTTGACGAGCACCCCCGTGAGCCCTCGACGGCACCACCGACGATCGTGACGTCCGCCGTGTCCGAGCGCGCCCGCGCGCCCCGCCTAGCGGGCCCGCAACACGAGGATCGCCAGGTCGTCGGCGCTCGGCTCGGAGGCGAAGTCGGCCGCGCCACGGCGGATGCGCTCGGCCACGGCCCTGGCCGACAGCCCCGCGCACTCGGCCAGCAGCTTGGCCAGGCCGCCGTCGTCGTCCAGCAGCCGCCCGCCCGAACGGCGCTCGGTCACCCCGTCGGTCACGGCCAGCAGCACGTCGCCGTGGTCGAGGCGGATGGTGTCTGCCTCGAAGAAGACCTCGTGGAAGACGCCGAGCAGCGACTGCGGCGTGGTCACGGCCTCGACCTTGCCGTTGGGCTTGAGCCGCAGCGCCTCGGGGTGCCCGGCCGACACCAGGCGCACCTCCAGGCCGCCGGTGACGTGCGTGATGTCGCCGTGCAGCAGCGTGAGGAACCTCGCCCGCTCGCCCTCCTCCAAGATCGCCTGGTTGAGCCGGCCGAGCACGGCCGCCACGCCGTAGCCCTCCCTGGCCAGCAGGCGCAGCGTGTGGCGGGCCAGGCCGGTCACGGCGGCGGCCTCGGGGCCGGTGCCGCAGACGTCGCCGATCGCGAACCGCCACGAGTCGTCGCCCGCCTTGAACAGGTCGTAGAAGTCGCCGCCGACCTCGTTGGCCTCGCCCGCGGGCTCGTAGATGACGCCGTAGTCGAGGCCGGGGACCTCGGGCTCGTGGGGCGGGAGCAGGCTGCGCTGGAGCGCGCGGTTGGCGGCGGCCTGCTGGGCGTAGAGGCGGGCGTTGTCCATGGCCAGCGCGGCACGTCTGCCGATGTCCTCGGCGAACTGGATGACCTCGTCGGGGAAGCGGTCGGCCCGGCCCAGGCACATCATGCCCAGGCTGCGGCCCCTGGCCATCAGCGGCACGGCCAGCACCTGCGACTCGGCCAGGTGGATGGTGGAGGTGACGCGGGTGTCGGCGGCGCCGACGTCCATCCCGGTGAGCTGCTCGCGCAGGCCGTCGATCCTGGCCTCGTCGGCGTGCCAGAGGTAGACCAGGCGCGGCGGGCCGGAGTGGTCGGACGTGTAGACGGCGCACCAGCTCGACAGCCGGGGCACCACGACCTGGGCGATGATCGCCGGCACCATGTCGGGGTCGAGGGTGCCCGCGAGCAGGTCGCTCGCGTCGGCCAGGAACCCCAGCCAGTGCGGCCCTCTGCTGCTCTCCTCCAGCCATTCGGCTGCCACCCGATCGGGGGAGCCAGGTAGCGTGAGCCTAGCCCAATGGACACGGGAATCGCCCGCGAAGGTGACTCCCCACTCTTCGACGTTCACGGAAGGAGCTTTTGGATCGCCCTGGGAGAGGTACCGCTGGCGCAACTCCACCTGGACTGCGTCCCCAAAATGCTTCCAAATCACCTCAAACGGCTCGTCAGCGACCTGCTCGGCGAGATCTCCGGCGGCCTGCTCGGCGGCGTGGAGCAGACCACCGGTGGCCCACGCGGTCATCACCTCGCGCGTGAACCTCATCGCAGCCGTCACAGCGGTATCGCCCGGCGCGAACGTCGCAGCGAGCACCGCATGGGGAGAAGCAGTCATCCCAACGTGCCTACCACACTTCCCGCTGACTTGGGGTAAATCCAAGGACAGGACTACGAGCTACTCATCGTGACAGACTTGAATCACTCGCCGGAGGCAGCCGCGAGTGAAGGAGGCCCCATGACCACGGCCCAGGCCGCGCCAAGCCCCGAGGAGAGGACGTACACCGAGTCGGATCTCGTTCCCATCCTGGAGACTCTCTTCTCTTGGCGTGACGGCGACTTCCGGCGTCGGGTGCCCCACGCGCCGCCCGGCATCCTCAGCGAGGTGCGGCTGCTGTTGAACGAGGTGGCCGACCGTCGCGAGCACCTGGCGAACGAGCTGGTCCGCGTACGCAAGGAAGTCGTCAAGGAAGGCCGCTTCGGGGAGCGGCTGACGCCAGGGCCGGGGGTCGGCGCGTGGGCGGAGAGCGTCGAGTCGGTCAACATCCTGATCGACGCCCTGGTGAGCCCGGTCAGCGGGGCCGCCGACGTCATCGACGCGGTCGCCAAGGGCGACCTGTCGCGCCGCATCGACCTCGACCGCTCGGCGCGCGGCGAGGTGCGGCGGCTGGGCAAGGCCATCAACGGCATGGTCGACCAGCTCGCGCTGTTCAACTCCGAGGTCACGAGGGTCGCCCGCGAGGCGGGCACCGAAGGCAGGCTGGGCGGCAGCGCCAACCTGCGCGGCATGTCGGGAAGCTGGCGCGACCTCACCGAGGCCGTCAACACGATGTCCTCCCGCGTGGCGGCGCAGGTGCGCGACATCGCGGTGGTGACCACCGCGGTGGCCAAGGGCGACCTGAGCCGCAAGGTGACGGTCGACGCCGTGGGCGAGATGTTCGAGCTGAAGAACACCGTCAACACGATGGTCGACCAGCTCTCCGGCTTCGCGGAAGAGGTCACCCGGGTCGCCCGCGAGGTCGGCACCGAGGGGCAGCTCGGCGGCCAGGCGCAGGTGACCGGCGTGTCGGGCGTCTGGAAAGACCTCACCGACAACGTCAACTTCATGGCCAACAACCTCACCTCGCAGGTACGCAGCATCGCGACCGTGGCGACGGCGGTGGCCCAGGGCAATTTGTCAAAGAAGATCACCGTTGACGCGCAGGGCGAGATCCTCCAACTGAAGGACACCCTCAACACGATGGTCGACCAGCTCTCGTCCTTCGCCGACGAGGTCACCCGAGTCGCCCGCGAAGTGGGCACCGAGGGCAAGCTGGGCGGCCGGGCCGAGGTGAAGGGCGTGTCGGGCGTCTGGAAGGACCTCACCGACAACGTCAACTCCATGGCCAACAACCTCACCTACCAGGTACGCAACATCGCCCAGGTCACCACGGCCGTGGCCAACGGCGACCTCACCCGCAAGATCGACGTCGACGCCCAGGGCGAGATCCTCGAGCTGAAGTCGACCATGAACACGATGGTCGAGCAGCTCTCCTCGTTCGCCTCCGAGGTGACCAGGGTCGCCCGCGAGGTCGGCACCGAGGGCCAACTCGGCGGCCAGGCGCAGGTGCGCGGGGTGTCGGGGGTCTGGAAGGACCTCACCGACAACGTCAACTCGATGGCCAACAACCTGACCTCGCAGGTGCGCCAGATCGCGGCCGTGTCGTCCGCGGTGGCCCAGGGCAACCTGTCGAAGAAGATCACCGTTGACGCGCAGGGCGAGATCCTTCAACTGAAGGACACCCTCAACACGATGGTCGACCAGCTCTCGTCCTTCGCCGACGAGGTGACCCGAGTCGCCCGCGAGGTCGGCACGCAGGGGCAGCTCGGCGGCCAGGCGAGGGTGAAGGGCGTGTCGGGTGTCTGGAAGGACCTCACCGACAACGTCAACTCCATGGCCAACAACCTGACCTACCAGGTACGCAACATCGCCGAGGTGACCACCGCGGTCGCCAACGGCGACCTGACCCGCAAGATCGACGTGAACGCGCAGGGCGAGATCCTGGCGCTCAAGACCACCGTCAACCGGATGGTCGACCAGCTCTCGTCCTTCGCCTCCGAGGTCACCCGAGTCGCCCGCGAGGTGGGCTCCGACGGCCAGCTCGGCGGTCAGGCCCGGGTCGAGGGCGTCGAGGGCACGTGGAAGCGGCTCACCGAGAGCGTCAACGAGCTGGCGGGCAGCCTCACCACGCAGATCCGCGCCATCGCGACCGTGACCAGCGCCGTGGCGCGCGGCGACCTGACCCGCTCCATCGCCATCGAGGCGCAGGGCGAGCTGGCCGAGCTGAAGGACAACATCAACTCGATGGTGAGCAGCCTGCGCGAGACCACGCAGGCCAACCAGGAGCAAGACTGGCTCAAGTCGAACCTGGCCCGCATCTCCCGGCTCATGCAGGGCCACCGCGACCTGCTGGAAGTGGCCAAGCTGACGATGAGCGAGCTGACCCCGCTGGTGTCGGCCCGCTACGGCGCCTTCTACAGCATCGACCCCGAGGGCGACCACGAGCTGATCCTGATCGGCGGCTACGGCGTACGCCCCGACCGGGGGCCGCGCCCGCGCTTCGCGATCGGCGAGGGCATCGTCGGGCAGGCGGCGGCCGAGGGCCGGCACATCGTGCTCGACGACGTGCCGCCGCAGTTCATCACCATCGACAGCGGGCTCAGCCGCTCCACGCCGGCGCAGATCGTGGTGCTGCCGATCCTGTTCGAGAACCGGGTGCTCGGTGTGCTCGAGCTGGCCTCGTTCACGCCGTTCGGGGAGGTGCACCTCGACTTCCTGACCCAGCTCGTCGAGACCATCGGCGTCACGATGAACACGATCATCGCCAACTCCCGCACAGAAGACCTGCTGACCGAGTCGCAGCGGCTCACCCGCGAGCTGCAGGAGCGCTCCGACGAGCTGCAGCGCCAGCAGGAGGAGCTGCGCAGGTCCAACGCCGAGCTGGAGGACAAGGCGGCGCTGCTGGCCAAGCAGAACCGCGCGATCGAGATCCAGAACTTCCAGATCGAGCAGGCCCGCCGCACGCTGGAGGAGCGCGCCGAGCAGCTCGCGGTGTCCTCGCGCTACAAGTCCGAGTTCCTCGCGAACATGTCGCACGAGCTGCGCACCCCGCTCAACAGCCTGCTGGTGCTGGCCAAGCTGCTGACCGAGAACGCCGAGGGCAACCTGACCTCGCAGCAGGTCGAGTTCGCCCGGACGATCCACAGCGCGGGCTCGGCGCTGCTCCAGCTCATCAACGACATGCTCGACCTGTCGAAGGTCGAGGCGGGCCGGATGGACATCCACCCGATCCAGGTGTCGCTGCCGAAGATGGTCGACCTGCTGGAGGCCGCGTTCGCGCCGCTGGCGCAGGACAAGGGGCTGGCGTTCACCGTCGAGGTCGAGCCCGACGTGCCGCAGGAGCTGCGGGCCGACGAGCAGCGCCTGCAGCAGGTGCTGCGCAACCTGCTGTCCAACGCGGTGAAGTTCACGCCGCGCGGCGAGGTGAAGCTGCGGGTCTCGACGCCGCCCGCCGGGGTCGACTTCGACGACGACACCCTGCACGGCGCCGACGACCTGCTGGCGTTCCAGGTGATCGACACCGGCATCGGCATCGCGCCCGACAAGCGCGACGTCATCTTCGAGGCGTTCCGCCAGGCCGACGGCACCACGAGCAGGAAATACGGCGGCACCGGCCTCGGCCTGGCCATCTGCCGCGACATCGCCCGGCTGCTCGGCGGCGAGATCCACGTGGACAGCGAGCTGGGCAGGGGCAGCTCGTTCACGCTCTACCTGCCGGCCTCCTACACCGGCCCGCTGGCCGCGACCGACGGCGGGGTGGCGACGCGCCGCCAGCTCATGACCCAGCCGTCGGACGAACACCCGGCCGCCACCGCGCCCGAGCCGCCGATGCCGCTCGACCTGCCGATGCCCGAGCTGGTCGAGCCGCCGGTCGAGACGCCCAGCCAGTGGCAGGGCGACGACCCGCTCAACGGCGCCAAGATCCTGATCGTGGACGACGACATCCGCAACGTCTTCGCGCTGACGAGCGTGCTGGAACGCCATGGCTCCACGGTCGTCTACGCTGAAAACGGGCGGGAGGGTATCGAACAGCTCGAACGGAACGAGGATGTCGCGCTCGTGCTGATGGACATCATGATGCCGGAGATGGACGGCTGGGCCACGACGTCGGCCATCCGTCGCATGCCCCAGTTCGCCGACCTGCCGATCATCGCGCTGACCGCCAAGGTCATGCGGGGCGACAGGGAGAAGAGCATCGCGTCCGGCGCCTCCGACTACGTGCCCAAGCCGGTCGACGTGGACCGCCTGCTCGAACGCCTGCGCGGCTGGCTCAGCCGCGGGCGGGGCTCCGCGTCCGACTCGTCAGCCCCACCAGCCGGAGGGTCGTGATCGATGCCGGATCGTGCCAAGATTCTCCTCGTCGATGACCGCGAGGAAAATCTGATCGCCCTCGAAGCCATCCTCAGCTCGCTCGACCTGGTGCCGGTGCGCGCCCGGTCGGGCGAGGAGGCGCTCAAGGCGCTGCTCAACACCGAGTTCGCGCTCATCCTGCTGGACGTGCGGATGCCCGGCATGGATGGGTTCGAGACGGCCGCCCACATCAAGCGGCGTGAGCGTACGCGCAACATCCCGATCATCTTCCTGACCGTGGTCGACAGCGCGCCCGACTACGCCTTCCGCGGCTACGCGGCGGGCGCGGTGGACTATCTGACCAAGCCGTTCGACCCGTGGGTGCTGCGGGCGAAGGTGTCGGTGTTCGCGGAGCTGTACAACATGAACAAACGCCTGGCCGAGCAGGCGTCGATGCTGCGTGACCGGCTCACCGGTGAGCTGCCGCCCGGGGCCGGCGACCACGCGTCGGTGCTGCCGGAGCTGTCGCGGCGGCTGACGGCGGTCGAGGACGAGCTGGCGCGGGTCAGAGAGCTGGCCCGCAAGTCGCAGGATCCGGCGCTGGCCGTCCCCCTGGCCGACCTGACCGACCGCGTCACCCACCTGCGCGCGGGCTTCGACGCGCTCTCCTGACCTGACGCCGGTCCTGCGAGGGTGGCCTTGCCGGGACGGTCCCCGCGCGGCGTGACCGGGATGCCCTGGGCAGGCCGACGCGGCGGCTGGGCGGCGTGGGGTGGAAGGCTCAGCGGGTGGAAGGCTCGACGGCCGCGGCGGCCGGAGGAGGGGCCTCGATGGAAGAGGCTACGAGGTGGTGGTGAGAGGCTGGGGGTCAGTGGCGGGCGCGTTCCAAAGCGTCCCAGAAGCCGCGGCGCAGGGCGTGGCGTACCTCGTCGTGGAGCAGGAAGTCGATCGGCAGCGAAGAGCCCTGGAGCAGCCGGGCCTCCAGATCCGACGGCATGCGGGGCTTCCTGGCGAGCACCGCCTCCAGCCACAGTGCGGGGGCGTCGCGGGCCACCGACTCGCCGAAGTCGTGGCCCTCGCGGTGGGCGGCCTTGACGGCGTCGGCCAGCGTCGTGGCGCCCGCCGTGGCGGCGGGGGGCGGCGAGACCGGGGCGGCCTGCGGCCCCGTGTACGGCCCGAGCTGCGAAGGCTGGTAGGACCCGCTCGGCGGCGCGGCGAACTGGCCCAGGTTCGGGCTCGACGGAGGCTGCGCCTGGATGGGCCCGGTGACCGGGGCGGCGGGCGGCGGCTGGGCCGGGGGCTGCGGCTCGGGCTGGTAGCCGGGGTACGTCGGCAGCGCCGGCGGCGTGGACGACTGGCCGCGCCCCGAGGCGGGCCCGTTCAACGCGGGCCCGTTCAGGACGGGCCCGTTGAGCGCGGGCCCGTTCGGGGACGACCCGTTCTGCGAGTGTCCGCCGGTGGCGGGCGACGGCAGGCTGTTCGGCCCGGACGGCGGCCCGGCCGCGTGCCCGCCCCCGGCGGCGGGAGTCGGCGGCAACGACGCGGGCAGCGAGTTGGGCAGGGCGGTAGGCAGGGCGGTGGGCGGCAGGGACGGCTGCGCGGGGGTCAGCGAGTGGGCGGCCTGCCCGTTGCTGATGGGCTGGTGGTGATGCCCGTTGGAGGATTCGGCGACGCCGGTCACCAGGTTGACGTACGGCCGCAGGTGGACCGCCCCCAGCTCCACCAGGTCGTCGCACTCCTGCCGCAGCGACCGCGCGACGGCCCAGCCGCCGTCGGTCGCGATGTGGATGACGCTCACCCTGATGCCGAGGTCCTGGGCGTCGCACACGACCTGCGCCAGGTCCTCGTCGCCGCTGACCACGACCGCGTCGCAGATGGCGTTGTTGCGCGCGAGGGTCATCAGGTCGCGGTGGACCTGCGCGTCGACGCCCTCGCGGCGGCCCGGCCTGATGCGGGACAGCCGGAGTTTGAGGCCCGGTATGTCGGCCAGCGCGTCGTGCTCCGGCGTGCGGCGGCCCTCGACCGTCGCTTCGTACCAGTAGCACCGCAGCAGCGGCAGGCCGGTGCGTTCGCGTGACAGGCCGGTCATGAGCTGCAGCAACCCTGGATAGTCCCAGGAAACCGCCTCGCGATGACGCGTGCCGTGCACGGCCATCGCTCCATCAGCCAGCAGATAGCCAGCGTCCACGAACAGCGCACAGCGATCCACTGACACCGCCCCTTTCCTGGTGGTCCGACCTTGCTGGCTCTGCACCGTCAGAGACCGGACTCGGCGGCCCTCTCTCAGGGTAATGAAAGCAGGTGATCGCTCGGGGGTTAATCCCGACGATTCGGCAACCGCTCGGCGTCATGCCCGACTGTTCAGGCAGACCGTACCATTTTGTCCTGTTTGTCGTCACGATCGGGCCCGTACGCTCAGCGCGACCGCCCCGAACAGGACGACGTCCTTGTCCGTCACGATCGTCAGCCCCGGATCGACCCCCAGCTCCGCGCTGACCGTGTCGACGTCGACGCCGAACGTCAGCTCGGCCACGCCGTTGGACGACCCGTCGAAGACGTTCGAATGCTCGCGGTCGCCGCCGGCCGGGGTGAGCGCGCCCGACCCGAGCGAGACCTTGTCGCCCCCGAGGTCGGCGTCGCCCTCCCAGGTGACCAGCTCGGCCCTGGCGGGAGCGGCGGCCGGGCTCAGACCGCCCAGCGGGACCCACACCCGCCGCGACCGGCCGCCGACCACGGCCGCCGTGTCGAGCACCACGGCCTGGCTGTACGGCTCGGACGGATCGGTGACGATCAGCACCAGGCTCCACCCGGCATGGCGCGAGACCCCCTCCTCCATGGGCGCGTCGGCGGCCCACCAGGTGCCGTTCCTGCGTACGTCGCCGACCAGGTCGCTCACGTCGGCGAACGCCTGGTAGGCGGGGCCCAGCGGCAGCTCGCGCACCGTCACCTGGCTGGGCTGGACGGTCAGGTATTCGCGCCGCCCCGGCGGCCTGAGCTTGATCGGCCCGGCCTTCTCGGTGGCCGCCGACCAGTAGAGCCCCGCCCACACGACCTCGCTGCCCTTCGGCAGGGACAGCGCGGCCCCGCTGGAGGACTCGGTCTCGGGCCGGCCGTCCTGGTCGAGGGCGGTCATCGGCCACAGGTCGTTGTCGCGCTGCGCGCCCTGTCGGCGCCTGGCCTCCTGGCAGCCCGCCCGCTCCTCCGGGCAGCTCAGCAGGGCGTTGCCGACGGCCCTGACCACCACCTTCCCGTCGGTGGCGAACCTGGCGGGTGCGCCCGTCGTGCGTACGCCCTGCTCGGCCCGCGCCCGCACCCGCAGCGCCCCCGACGCGACACGGACGGCCGGGCCCGCGCCCTGCGGCGCCTCGTCGGCCACCAGCACCCGCAGGAACACCGCCGTGCCCTGCCCCGCCTCCAGCGGCTCCCGCGCGCACCGCGCCCCGCTCTTCGTGGGGCGGCAGGACCAGCCGTCGACCGTGCCCACGGGCGCGTGGACGGCGGCGCCCGGACCGTTCCGTACGGTCGGGACGAGGGTCACGCCGGGCGGCAGGTCCACGAGCGCGGCCAGCTTCTCGCTGGGGCCCTCGCCGTAGTTGCGCAGGCGGACGGCGACGATGCCGGGCCGGGCGCGTACGAGGGCGCCGAGCGCGTCGATCGTGGCCCGCAGCTTCGCCTTGCCCGGTTCGTCCGTGTGGACCGGCGGCGCCTGCGCCGGCGGCTGACTCGGCACCGGCACCGGCACGGGCTCCGGAGCCGACGAGGCGGGCGGTTGCGTGACCGGCGAGGCCACGGGCGGCGGTGTCCTGATCGGCTGCTCGTCGGAGACCAGCAGGAACGCCACCGTCGCGGCCACCGCCACCGCCGTGCCGCCGGCCACGACCGCCTGCTGCTGCCGGGGCACCCGCCGCAACCGGCCGAACACCCGCAGCGCCCCGCCCGCGCCGCTGCCCCCGGCCGCCGCCTTGGCCAGCGCCGCCGCGTAGCCGCCGAACAGCGGCCCCGCTATCAGCGGCCCCACCATGACCCGCAGCCCTCGGTTGACGTCGGTCAGTTCGAGCAGCACCCCGTGGCACTCCTCGCACGTGCTGACGTGCTCGTCCACCTCTTTGGAGTCGCGCCTGGCCAGCCCGCCGCGTACGTAGGCGCCCATCTTGCCCAGCACGGGACGGCACTCGTGCTGCGGCGCGACGCCCAGGTGCATCTGCAGGTACGCCTGCCGCAGCCCCTCCCTCGCCCGGTAGGCCAGCGCGGCCACGCCGTTGGCCGACAGCCCCAGCAGCGGCGCCACGTCGGCCGGCTTGGCCCGCTCGACCTCGGTGTGCCAGAGCACCGCCCGCCAGCGCTCGGGCAGCGACAGGTAGGCCCTGGCGATCAGCGACTTCTCCAGCCCGACGAGCGCGGGATCGACGAAGGGCGCCCCCGGGTCGTACAGCTCGATCTCGCCCGTGGTCACCTGGCGGCTCTCGACCCTGGAGCGGTCGTAGACCGTGCGCCGCACGACGGTGAGCAGGTAGGTGCGGAAGCCGGAGTCGGGCCCGCCGCCCCTGCCCACCAGATCGAGGATCTTGGTGAACGACTCCGCCACCACGTCCTCGACCTCCGCTCCCCTGGCGAGTTGCCGGGCGAGCGCGCGGGCCGCGGCGACGTGGCGCTCGTAGAGCTCCCCGTAGGCAGCCGCATTGCCCCCTCTGACGGCCTGAAGCAGGTCTGCATCGCTTTGCGGAGATTCGACACCCATAGTGACCTCACGATTACGCGGGGTTGCCAGGCGCAATCATTCCGCATTCACCGTCATGACTAAACCGCGCCCGCGTCTTTACTGCGGGGAGTTCCGATGGAGGACCGATGGAGAGGGACGTGCTGTCGCGCTGGCGCGGCAGGAGTTTGGCGGCGGGCTGGTCGCTCGCCGACGACTGGTGGACGCCCGAGGTGGACGTGGTGGCCAAGGCGGTGAGCGGCGGCTGCGACCTGGCGCAGGCGTGCTGGGCGCTGGGTTCCGCGCGGGCGGGGGCGGGGGTCGGTGTCGCGGAGGGCATGAACGACCTGGCGGCGCTGTTCGCCGTGGCGGGGGCGGGCGGGCCGCCGTTCGCGGCGCTGCGCTCGTTCGCGGCGGGGTGGGCCGAGCACAGCTTCGCGCCGATCGGGGAGCTGCACTGCGTGGATCCGCTGACGGGGCTGGGCACGGCGGCGTACCTGCGTACCAGGCTGGCGCAGCTCTACCGGGGGACGGTCGCGGGGATGGGCCTGGTGGTGGCCGAGCCCTCGCCGCCGGCCGAGGACCTGACCGATCGGCTGGCGGCGGTGCTCAACCTGGCCACCGCGCTGCGCGGGGCATTCCCCGGGGACGAGACGCTGGCGCTGCTGGGGCCGGTCCGGGTGGGCGCGGTGACCAGGATGGACGAACGGCTGCCGCCCAGAATGGCGCGGCTGCGGTCCGCGAACATCCTGTACGGGCACCGGCCACGGGTACGGGTGCGCCCGCTGCCCAGGGCGTACGGGCAGGCCCTGGCCCTGCTCAGGACGCTGGGCCAGGACCCGTGACGCCCAGAGGCCCGGACCCGGGGCGGCCCTAAGCTTGGGACCATGACGGATCACGACACCCTGCTGGCCGAGATCAAGCTGAAGGCCATCATCCACGGCAAGGTCATCCTGTCCTCGGGCAAGGAGGCCGACTTCTACTTCGACCTGCGGCGGATCACGCTCGACGGCGTGGCCGCGCCGCTCGTCGGCAGCGTGATGCTGGACCTGACGGCCGACCTCGACTACGAGGCGGTGGGCGGGCTCACGCTGGGGGCCGACCCGGTGGCCGTCGCGATGGTGCACGCGGCGGCGGCGCGCGGGCGGGTGCTGGACGCGTTCGTGGTGCGCAAGACGCAGAAGGCGCACGGCATGCAGCGGCGGATCGAGGGACCGGAGGTCAAGGGCCGCCGGGTGCTGGTGGTCGAGGACACCTCCACCACGGGCTCCTCACCCCTGACGGCCGTGGAGGCGCTGCGCGAGGCGGGGGCCGAGGTGGTGGCCGTGGCGACCATCGTCGACCGGGGCGCCACGGAGCGGCTCGTCGCCGAGGGCCTCGAATACCGCACCGCGTACACGCAGCGGGACCTCGGGCTGTAAAGGCGCGGCGGCAAGCGTGCGCGGGGTGGTCAGCCGGGGGCGCGTGCGGTGAAGGCTTCGCGGGCGCCGTGCTCGCCCTGGGGGCGCGGCTCGCCGTTCTCGGTGACGCGTACGGTGCCGGCGTCGCTGAGCACGACGTCGAGTTCCGGCTCGAAGTAGCTGACCTCCTCGCCCCTGCTCATCTCGCGGTACTGCAGCACGTCGCCGCCCGGCACGCGGACCGTGACGAGAGGGCAGGTCTCGGCGAGGCACTCGATGCGTACGGTCGGCGCCTGCGCCGTGGCCTCCCCTGTGGACCCCGCTGTGGACCCTGCCGTGGACGCGGCGGTGGGGGTGGGGACGGGCTCACGCTCGGCCGCGCCGAGCGGGCCGATCAGCGCGCGGCCACCGATGACCAGGAGCGTCACCACGGCCCCTGCGGCCACGACGGCGAGCGCAAGTCGGCCGAACCCCATCGGAGCTGACCTGTGGCGTCCCACAGGGGGCAGCGTACCCGTTGGCGCTTCGCCGTTCCCGTGACCGCGGGGTCAGCTCCGCGTCAGGACTGGCCGTCCCAGCTCGACGGCACGCGGTGGTGCTTGCCGTTGGGCTCGGGGAGCCGCTTGCCGGACCGGCGGTGCTTGATCGCCTCGACGAAGATGGGGATCAGCGAGATCAGCACGATCAGGAAGACGCCCGGCAGGATGTACCTGTCGATCTGCTTGGGGTCGACCTGGCCGCCGAGGAAATGGCCGAGCAGGAGGAGGCTCTCGACCCAGACGAGGCCGCCGACGACGTTCCACAGCAGGAAACGCTTGGGGGTCATCTCGAGCACGCCCGCGACGGGATTCATGAACGTACGGACGATCGGCACGAACCTCGCCAGAATCACCGCTTTGGCGGGACCGAACTTCTCGAAGAACTCCTCGGCCCTGACCACGTGCTCTCTCTTGAACAACCGCGAGTCGGGTTTGTCGAAGAGCCTGCGGCCGAATCGCGCCCCGAGGAAATGGCCGAGCTGGGCCCCGCCGATCGCGCACAACGGCGTGCCGATCAACAGCACGGGGAACGAGAGCGGTTCGATGCCCATTCCCCCGGCCACCGACGCCGAGCTGAAAATCCCCGCGGCCACCAGCAGCGAGTCACCGGGCAGGAAGAACCCGAGCAACAGACCCGTCTCCGCGAAGATGATCGCGAGAACGCCGATGGTGGCGAAAGCACCGAGAATCGTGAGCCACCACGTCGGGTCGAGGAGATTCCAAAGCCAGTCCACCCGGAGAGCCTACCTGGAGCGGAGATGCGCGACGGGACCATTGAGCACGCGTTGTCTCTACCCCAGCGGGTAGTGACCCGAGATACTGGGCCTGGCGCGAAGACGTAACTTCTCAGGGAGATGAAACATGCCTATTGCGACTCCAGAGGTCTACGCTGAGATGATCGACCGGGCCAAGGCCGGCGGATTCGCCTACCCCGCGATCAATGTGACCTCCTCGCAGACGCTGAACGCCGCCCTGCGTGGCTTCGCCGAGGCCGAGAGCGACGGCATCGTGCAGGTCTCCACCGGCGGCGCGGAGTTCCTCTCGGGCGCCACGGTCAAGGACATGGTCACCGGCGCCACGGCGCTGGCGGAGTACGCGAGGGTGGTGGCGGCCGGATATCCCGTCACGATCGCGTTGCACACCGACCACTGCCCGAAGGACAAGCTCGACGGCTTCATGCGGCCGCTGCTCGACATCTCGCTGGAGCGGGTCGCCAAGGGCCTCGACCCGCTCTTCCAGTCGCACATGTGGGACGGCTCGGCCGTGCCGCTCGAGGAGAACCTGGAGATCGCCAAGGAGCTCCTGGAGAAGTGCGCCAGGGCGCGGATCATCATGGAGATGGAGATCGGCGTGGTCGGCGGCGAGGAGGACGGCGTCGTCGGCGAGATCAACGAGAAGCTCTACACGACGGCCGAGGACGCGCTGGCCACCGCCGAGGCCGTGGGCATCGGCGACAGGGGCCGCTACATGCTGGCCGCCACGTTCGGCAACGTGCACGGCGTCTACAAGCCGGGCCACGTCAAGCTGCGGCCGGGCGTGCTGAAGGAGATCCAGGACGCGGTGGGCGCGAAATACGGCCAGGACAAGCCGTTCGACCTGGTCTTCCACGGCGGCTCCGGCTCGCTGCTCGAGGAGATCCACGAGGCCATCTCCTACGGCGTCGTCAAGATGAACGTCGACACCGACACCCAGTACGCCTTCACCCGGCCGATCGCCGACCACATGTTCAAGAACTACGACGGCGTGCTCAAGGTGGACGGCGACGTCGGCAACAAGAAGGTCTACGACCCGCGCTCGTACGGCAAGACGGCCGAGGCGGGGATGGCGGCCCGCGTCGTGGAGGCGTGCCAGAGCCTCAAGAGCGCCGGAACGAAGATCTCCTAGCCACGTGTGCGGCTCGGCGGGTATGACTTGTCCTATGGATAACCTTCTCGCCGGGCCGCCCCCGACTCACCTGCCGGATCTGCCCGAGGCCAGGCAGGCGCTGGAATCCGGCGCCAAGGCCTCCGACGTGGCAGCCCGATTCCCCGCCTACCCGGGGGCGTGGGCCGTGCTGGCGGAGGAGTACTTCGCCCAGGGGCACGCCGTGACGTCCTACGCCTTCGCCCGTACGGGCTACCACCGCGGGCTCGACCAGCTCCGTCGCAACGGCTGGAAGGGACACGGGCCCGTGCCCTGGGAGCACGAGCCGAACCAGGGCTTCCTGCGCTGCCTGTACGCGCTGTCCAGGGCCGCCCAGTCCATCGGCGAGAAGGACGAGGCCGAGCGGTGCCTGCAGTTCCTCAAGGACAGTTCGGAAACCGGTTACGACGCGCTGACCAAGGGTTAACCCTTGGGACGAATAGACACGTTCGGGTAGTCTCTCCACGCAAGAGCCCCTGTCGCGCTTGCGCCAGGGGTTTTCGTTTGTGTGCTCGGGAGACTGAACCATGCCGGCTGCCGTTCTCGTTGGTGCCCAGTGGGGCGATGAGGGCAAGGGCAAGGCCACCGACCTGCTCGGTGGCGACGTCGACTATGTCGTCCGTTATCAGGGCGGCAACAACGCGGGTCACACCGTGGTCATCGGTGACCAGAAATACGCGCTGCATCTGCTGCCGACCGGGATCCTGTCGCCGGAGGTGGTGCCGGTCATCGGCAACGGCGTGGTGATCGACCCGGGTGTGCTGCTCGGCGAGATCGACGGGCTGGCCGAGCGGGGCATCTCCGCGGAGCGGCTGCTGATCTCGTCGAACGCGCACCTGATCATGCCGCACCACAAGGCGCTCGACAAGGTGACCGAACGCTACCTGGGCAAGGCCAGGATCGGCACCACCGGCCGCGGCATCGGCCCGGCGTACGGCGACAAGATCGCCCGTATGGGCGTGCGCGTCCAGGACCTGCTCGACCCGGGCATCCTGGAGAAGAAGATCGAGGTCGCGCTGACCGAGAAGAACCAGGTGCTGACCAAGGTCTACAACCGGCGCGGCATCGACCCGGCGGCGGTGCTCGATGAGTACCTCGCCTACGCCGAGCGGCTCAAGCCGCACATCGCCGACACCTCGCTGGTGCTGTCGAAGGCGCTGGACGAGGAGAAGTTCGTGCTGCTGGAGGGCGGGCAGGGCACGCTGCTCGACATCGACCACGGCACGTACCCGTTCGTCACCTCCTCCTCGCCCACGGCGGGCGGGGCGTGCGCCGGCGCCGGCATCCCGCCGAACCGGCTCACCAAGATCATCGGCATTCTGAAGGCGTACACCACGCGGGTCGGCTCGGGCCCGTTCCCGACCGAGCTGACGGACGAGATGGGCGAGTGGCTGCGCCAGACCGGCGGCGAGTACGGCGTCACGACCGGCCGCAACCGCCGCTGCGGCTGGTTCGACGCGGTGATCGCCCGCTACGCCACCCGCGTCAACGGCGTCACCGACTACTTCCTGACCAAGCTCGACGTGCTGTCCGGGCTGGAGCGGATCCCGGTGTGCGTGGCCTACGACGTGGACGGGGTGCGGCACGACGAGATCCCCATGACGCAGACCGACTTCCACCACGCCAAGCCGATCTACGAGGAGTTCCCCGGCTGGCAGGAGGACATCACCAGCGCCAAGTCGTTCGAGGACCTGCCGCCGAACGCGCAGGCGTACGTGCGGACCCTGGAGGAGATGAGCGGGGCGCCGATCTCGGCCATCGGGGTGGGCCCTGGGCGCGACCAGACCATCGTGGTGCGCCCGCTGGTCTGACCGCCCCTCACTGCTGGAGTACGGCCGCCGTCATGGGGGTGTGCAGCGTCCAGCCGACCGTCTCGTACAGGGCCCGGCCCTGGGCGGTGGCGACCAGGACGCCCGTGCGCGCCCCCATCGAGGCGGCCGTGGCGGCGATCGTCGTCATGACGACGGTGCCGAGGCCGCGGCGGCGGTGGTCGCCCGCCGTCTCCACCTGGTCCACGACCGCCGTCGTGCCCGCGACCGCGAACTGTCCCCGCGCGGCCACCTCACCCGCCGCGGTCAGCAGCCGGACCACCGTGACGCCCGCCCTGGTGGTGACGGCCGGCGTGTAGCCGGGCGGCGCCGCCGGCGGGGTGCGGCCGAGCAGGGACGCGGTCATCATGAACTCCGGGTCCTGCACGGCCCAGCGGGTCGGCAGCAGCGGGACGACGGCCTCGGCCGGTGCGCAGAGCTTGAGCCAGGTGCCCGGGGTGGTGAGCCTGGCGGTCAGGCGGCGGAGGACCTCGGGCGTCGGGGCGGAGACGACGTGACGGGCGACGTGGCCGGGCAGGCCGACGTCCACGCGCAGGCCCCACGGCTCGCGTACGGGCCGGGGGGCGTTGCGGGAGATGACCCACCCTTCAACCCATGCCCGAACTGTCGGGTAATGGGCTGTTTTGAGAACCTCCATCATGGAGAACAGCCTATTGTCTGCCCAGAACCACACGACGGCGCGTAGCAGGATAAAAAGGACACGGCGTGGCACTGCCTAGAGGCGCCCCGCGCCAGGTAGTGTCCCGGTTGTGCGCGTTGAGATTCATGGTCACCGGGGGGCACGGGGCCTCTGGCCGGAAAACACCCTGCCCGGTATGAGCCGCACGATGGAGCTGGGCGTCCACGCACTCGAGCTCGACGTCGCGCTCACCGCCGACCGCCGCCTCGTGCTCACGCACGACCTCACGGTCTCCGCCGTCACGAGCGCCGACCGGCGACCGGTGCACGCGGGCGACCCGCTCTTCCCCTACGTCGGCAAGGCGATCAACACCCTGACGCTGGCGCAGCTCCGCATGCTCGACGTCGGCGTACGCCTGCCGCGCCACCCCGACGACCCCTTCGCGCCGACCCAGGTGCCCATGCCCGAGACCCGCATGCCGACGCTCGGCGCGGTGCTCGGCCTGGTGAACGCGTACGAGGCCGAGAGCGTACGCCTGCACATCGAGCTGAAGTCCGACCCGACCAGGCCGGAGCTGACCGCCGATCCCCGGCTCTTCACCGAGCTGGTCGTCGAAGAGCTGGACCGGCACGGCCGGCTCGGCAACGCCGCCATCCTCAGCTTCGACTGGCGCGTCATCACGCACGCCGCCGAGCTGGCCCCGGGCACCCGCCGCTTCGCGCTCATCGAGCTGGACACCCTGCACTGGAACGACGGCGTCGACACCGGGATCGACGCCGACGTGCCCGCCGCCGCGCGCGCGGCCGGGGCCACCACGCTCTCGCCCGAGCACGCAATGGTGGACGAGTCGCTGATGGCACAGGCCACGGCGGCCGGGCTCGACGTGGTGGTGTGGACCGTCAACGAGCCCGCCCTGGCGGGCCGGATGCTGGACCTGGGGGTGGCCGGGATCGTCACCGACTACCCCGACCGGATGCGGGAGGTGTGGCGCGAGCGGGGCCTCGACCTGCCCGAGCCCGTGAGCCCGCTCAGGCCGGTCGGCGTCTGAGCGGCCTCACGACGAGACGCTTTAGGAGCGCGGGCGGGCTAGAGCCAGCCGTTGCGGCGGAAGCCGCGGTGCAGCAGCACGCAGACGGTGATCATCAGGGCGAGGACCGCCGGGTAGCCCCACACCTGCTTGGTCTCCGGCATGAAGTCGAAGTTCATGCCGTAGACCCCGGCGATCATCGTGGGCACCGCCAGGATGGCCACCCACGAGGAGATCTTGCGCATGTCCTCGTTGGCCAGGGCGTTCGAGCGGGCGAGCGCGGCCTGCAGGATCGAGCTGCACAGCTCGTTGGACGAGTCCACCTGCTCGCACACGCGCGACAGGTGGTCGCCGACGTCGCGGAAGTATTCGCGCATCTCCGAGGGGATGACCCGCCGCTGGGGCAGCGCCGCCATGGGCGACTGCAACGGCATGACGGCCCGCTTCATCTCCAGCATCTCGCGCTTGAGCTGGTAGATCCGGTTGATGTCGCGGGAGCTGACGTCCGCGAACACCGTGGCCTCGACCTCTTCCAGCTCGAGCTGCATGAGGTCGGCCACCTGCAGGTACTGGTCGACCACGTGGTCGGAGATCGCGTGCAGGACACCAGCGGGCCCGCGGTTCATCAGCTTCGGCTTGTCCTCGAGGCGCTCGCGGACGATGGTGAGCGGGCAGTGCTCGCCGTGCCGCACCGTCACCACGAAGTCCACGCCGAGGAACACCATGATCTCGCCGGTCGCGATGATCTCACTGGTGGCGGTCAGCTCGTCGTGGTCGAGGTAGGCGACGGTCTTGAGCACCATGAACAGCGACTCGCCGAACCGCTCGACCTTGGGCCGCTGGTGCGCCTTGACGGCGTCCTCGACGGCCAGCGGGTGCAGGCCGAAGACCTCGGAGAGCCACTCGACCTCGGGGGCGGCCGGCTCGTGCAACCCCACCCAGACGAAGGCGTTGGCGCCGTCGGCGCTCTTGTTGTGCTCGCGTACGAGGTCGACCGCCTCGACGATGCCGGCGGCGGAGACCTTCTTGCCCTGGACGTAGGCGCCGAACTCGACGACGGAGTCACCCGGGGGCACGTGCACCTCACGCACCGGCTTCACGAGCTGGCGCGGGGCGCGCGAGGGTACGGGGTGTCGGTTGATACGACGGAAAAGGGTGGACGAGCGCATGGGAGTCCCTTTCCGCCCGACCGGGCGCACTCCACGCGCGAAGAAGTCACCTCAATCAACACAAAAGCGCGGAGGCACGATCAGGCTGCCGGATTGGAGTGGTCGGGGGTACGCAGGCTGTACGTGTCGGAGCACGTACTGCTGGGATCACCAGGTTTCATCCCGGACCACCTCCAATCACTAGAGACGCCGCAAAGCCGCCCTAACTTACCACAGGCGGGTGAACCTATCCGACGATACTCGGTCAGCGCCCGACGGCTCCCGTAGAACTCCACAAAAGTCTGCCGCCTGTTCCGGCATCCGCCGTCCTGGCCACCGGAGCCTGCACACGCCGGGGGGCCTGCGACAATGGACCGCGTGCGCGTTCTAGTCATTGGTTCCGGAGGGCGTGAGCACGCCCTGTGTCGTTCGCTCAGCCTCGATCCCCAGGTCACCGACCTCCACTGCGCGCCAGGCAATCCTGGCATCGAGCGGGTCGCGACCGTTCACCCCGTCAACCCGCTCGACCCCGGGCAGGTGGCCGCGCTGGCCGAGCGGCTACGGGTCGACCTGGTCGTGGTCGGGCCGGAGGCGCCGCTGGTGGCGGGGGTGAGCGACGCGGTGCGCGAGGCGGGCTTCGCCTGCTTCGGGCCGTCCCGCGACGCCGCCATGATCGAGGGCTCCAAGGCGTTCGCCAAGGAGGTCATGCAGGCCGCCGACGTGCCCACCGCACGGTCGAGGACGTGCGTCACCGAGGAGGAGGCCGCGGCGGCGCTCGACGAGTTCGGCGCCCCCTACGTGGTCAAGGACGACGGCCTGGCGGCGGGCAAGGGCGTCGTCGTCACCGGCGACCGCGCCCAGGCGCTGGCGCACGCGCTGTCCTGCGAGCGGGTGGTGATCGAGGAGTTCCTCGACGGGCCCGAGGTGTCGCTGTTCGCGCTGTGCGACGGCAGCACGGCCGTGCCGCTGCAACTCGCCCAGGACTTCAAGCGCGCCCACGACGGCGACGAGGGTCCCAACACCGGCGGCATGGGCGCCTACACGCCGCTGACGTGGGCACCCGACGGGCTGACCGAGCAGGTCATGCGGGAGGTCGTGCATCCCACGATCGGGGAGCTGACCCGGCGCGGGCTGCCGTACCAGGGGGTGCTCTACGTGGGGCTGGCGCTGACCACGAAGGGGCCGAAGGTGGTCGAGTTCAACGCGCGCTTCGGCGACCCGGAGGCACAGGTGCTGCTCGACCGGCTGGAGACGCCGCTGGGCGGGCTGCTCATGGCGTGCGCGACCGGCGAACTGGGGCTCGACCCGGTCTTCAAGGAGGGCTCCGCCGTGACCGTGGTGATCGCCTCCGAGGGCTATCCGGAGGCTCCCGTGAAGGGCGACGTGATCACCGGGCCCGAGGAGACCGAGCACGCCTACGTGATCCACGCCGGCACCAGGCGGTCGGGCGACGACGTGGTGTCGGCCGGCGGGCGGGTGCTCGACGTGGTGGGCCACGGGCCCGACCAGGAGAGCGCGCGCCGGGCCGCCTACGACCTCGTCGGCCGGATCGGCCTGCGCGGCTCCCACCACCGAACGGACATCGCCCGATGAAGCACGTGCACTCCGGCAAGGTACGCGACCTCTACGAGACCGGCGACGGCCTGCTGCTGATGGTGGCCTCCGACCGGATCTCCGCCTTCGACTACGTCCTGGAGCCCGACATCCCCGACAAGGGGGCCATACTCACGCAGATGTCGCTGTGGTGGTTCGACCAGCTCAAGGACGTCGTGCCCAACCACGTCGCGGCGCGCGGCGACGACCTGCGCAGCGTGGTGGTCAGGCCGCTGCGGATGGTCCAGGTCGAGTGCGTGGCCAGGGGCTACCTGACGGGCGGCGGGCTGAACGAATATCGCGCCACCGGCGCCGTCTCCGGCGTGCCGCTGCCGGAGGGGCTCGAGGACGGTTCGCGGCTGCCCGAGCCGATCTTCACGCCGTCCTCGAAGGCGCCGGCGGGGCAGCACGACGAGCCGATCTCGTACGAGCAGGTCGTGGCGGAGGTCGGCGCGGAGACCGCCGAGCGGCTCAGGGAGATCACGCTCGCCGTCTACCGGCGCGGCGCGGACCTGGCCGCCGGGCGAGGCATCATCGTCGCCGACACGAAGATCGAGCTGGGCTGGGACTCCGACGGCGTGCTGACGTTGGGCGACGAGGTGCTGACGTCCGACTCCTCGCGCTTCTGGCCGGCCGACGAATGGCAGCCCGGCCGTTCGCAGCTTTCTTTTGACAAGCAATATGTACGCGATTGGCTGCTATCGCCCGAATCTGGATGGGACAAATCCTCCGGAAACCCCCCACCCAGGCTCCCCGACCACGTGGTCGAGCGCACCAGGCAGCGATACCTAGAAGCATATGAGCGCGTCACGGGGGTTCCCTTTAGCGGATGATTCGGCTGGGTCATCTGGTGTTAGCGACTACTGTTGGCCCGATCGAGCCCCACCGTTGATTCCAAGGAGCCGCACGAATGGTCCGTTACCGCGTACGCGGTGGCAACGCACTGCGTGGAACCGCGTTCATCCAGGGCGCGAAGAACGCCGTGCTTCCCATGATCGGTGCGGCTCTGCTCGCCGCGAAGGGCCGCACCGTCCTGCGCAACGTGCCGATCATCGAAGACGTCCGCCGCGCGGTCGAGCTGGCCGAGGCGATCGGCGCGTACGTCGAGCTGCACGAGTCCGAGCGCACGCTGGTCATCGACGCCTCCAGGGTGAACAGCCCCGTCCTGCCCGCCGAGATCGCCCGGCGCTTCCGCGGATCGGTGCTGTTCACCCCCGCCCTGCTGCACCGCCTCGGCGAGGCGATCGTGGAGGGCGTCGGGGGCTGCAACCTCGGCAGCCGCAACCTCGACTTCCACTACCTGGGCTACAAGCGCCTGGGCGCGATCGTGGACGAGGGCGAGACCGTCATCCACGTCAAGGCGTCCGGGCTGACCGGCGCCACCCTCTACCTCGACACCCCCTCCCACACCGGCACAGAAAACCTCATCATGGCCGCCGCCCTGGCCAAGGGCACCACCGTGATCGAGAACGCGGCCCTGGAGCCCGAGGTGCTCGACGTCATCGACATGCTCACCAAGATGGGCGCGCGCATCAGCGGCGGCGGCACCGGGTTCATCACCGTGGAGGGCGTCGACGAGCTGCACGCGGTCGAGCACACCGTGATGCCCGACCGGCTCGACGCGGGCGTCTTCGCGATGGCCGCGGCGCTCACCGGGGGCGAGCTGAGCCTCGTCGGCACCGGCCTCGACCTGGGCGTGGTGCGCTACAAGCTGGAGCAGATGGGCGTCGAGTTCCACCGGCAGGGCGCCGTGCTGCACGTACGCCGCGAGGGCCCGCTGCGGCCGATCAACATCATCACCGACACCTATCCGGGCTTCGCCACCGACCTGCAGTCGCCGATGATGACCGTCGCCGCCCTGGCCGAGGGCACCAGCTACATCCACGAGCGCATCTTCGACGGCCGGTTCGCCCTGGCCGGAGAGCTGAACAAGATGGGCGCGAACGTGGAGGTCGACGGCAGCCGGGCGATCGTCCGCGGCCGCACCCCGCTGACGGGCACTCAGGTGACGGCCCACGATCTGCGCTCCGGGATCGCGCTCGTCCTCGCCGGCCTGGCCGCCGAGGGCGAGACCGTGATCGACTCGGGATACCTCATCGACCGCGGCCACGCGCATCTCGCGGCGCGAATGCGTGCGCTCGGCGCGGACATTACACGAGAGATTTCTGACCACTAAAAGACCCGAGAAATACCTCGTTGAGCTGCTAAGACATCTTGTCGGACGGTCAACCAGAACGGCTTTCCGGAAAAGTCGGGCGTGACATTACGGCCCCCGCGAGCGATCGTTCCAAAAGAGAACACTGCAACGGACGGCAGGATGGGACGAACATTGGTCGAGAGGGCCGAAGAAACTCCCCGAGTGTCACGCCCGGGCGCTATGACACCGGACCTCACCATCGGCGTGGTCGGACCCCACGACCTGGTCGAGCGAGTCATGCTGATGGGTCACGCAGCGGCACCGCTGCCGTGTCGCCTGGTCGCGGCCGCTTACCGCGATGAGCAGGAGGCGCCCGACAAGGTGACGCGGCTCGGTCCCGGTGTCGACGCATGTCTGTTCGCCAGCCCGGTCCCCTATGACCTGGCCAGGCGTTCTGGCGTGCTGACGATGCCCGCGACGTACGTGCAACTCGGCGGAGCAGCACTGGTGGCGGCGCTGGCGAAAGCGGCGCTCGACACCCGGTTGGATCCACAGAGGGTCAGCATCGACGTGGTCAGCAGGGCGGATGTGGAGGAGGCGTACACGGATCTCGGCATCCCCGCCGCGGACGTGCACAACCGCGACGAGCCGGGTGCCACCGGCACGATCGCGGCCTTCCACGAACGCCTGGCCCGGCAGGGCACGACCACGGGAGCGCTGACATGCCTGCCCGCGGTGGCCGAACGCCTGCACACCGCGGGCGTGCCGGTCATCAGGATCAGGCCGACGTCGGCGGCGGTCCGTACGGCGCTGCACACCGCGGCGCTGCTCGGAGCGCACCACCGGCTGGAGGAGTCGCAACTCACCGTCGTACTGGTGGAGGTGCCGACGCTGCGCGAACCCGTGCGCCGCGCCGCGCCCCGCTACTGGCGCGACGAGTTGCGACTGTCGCTGCACCGGCTCTTGGTCCAGGAGGCGAACCGGATCAACGCCACCGTCTGGCCCATCGACGATCACAGCTACCTGGTGACCGCCACCAGGGGCTCGATCGCGGCGGCCACCGACGGGTTCAGGGTGTTGCCGTTCGCGGCCAGGATCAGGGACGAGTTGGGGCTGGCGGTCGAGGTCGGCGTGGGAATGGGGCGAACGACGCACGACGCCGAGTCACACGCGAGAGCCGCGCTGGCCCGCACGCAGGCGGGCAAGCAGGCACAGGGCTTCGCGGTGGACCGCGAGGGGCGGGCACTCATCCCGGCCCCGCGGATGCCACCGACCGGGGCCAACTCACTGAAGCCGAAGGGGGTGGAGGTACTGGCCAGGCTGGCGGCCAAGCTCGAAGGCGGAGACACGGTGGTCGACGCCGAGGGCGCGGGCAAGATGCTGGGGGTCACGCCTCGTACGGCCCGGCGGTTGCTGCGCACGTTGGTTGACGAGGGACTCGCGTGGCCGCTTCCGCCTAACCGTACGCCGCAGCCCGGGCGGCCCCGGCAGCTCTACCGGCTGATCGTGGAGAAGCTGGGCCCCCGCTGACCTGGCGTTTTTCCGGGGAGGCCCGCCGCTGTCCACGCGGCGGGCCACCTCGGCGTGGCTTCGGCATTGACGGAAGGTGTCAGGTTCGCGAACTTGCGCGTTGACTCTTGTGAACTAATTGGTTGACCCGTGTAGATGAGGGTATGTTCACGGACGCCCCCGATCGATGGGATTCGGACGGGGGCACCAAATTCTTCCGGCGCCGGTTCTCCGCATGGGTGCGTTGAGGTGACGGCGTTCTTGATGAATGGTTCTGGTGGGTTCCACGCTGTTTCGAGCAACGCTGTGGGCTGGTGGTAGAGATCTGATGGGTTTCGGGCAGCTTGCCGGGGCGTTGGGGAAATGACTCATGTGTCCGAGGGCCAGCATGGGGCTGCGCGGGGCTGTGAGGGCCGTGAGAGCGCGTTCCACCGGTGAGCGGTCTCCCTGATGCGGCGCCGGGCGCCGACGCCGTCAGCGTGACCGCCGAGCGGCGGGCGCGACGGCGAGCGGTGGGCCTACATGTCGCTCAAATCCCGCCATAGTCCAACGTCTGATACTCGTGGGCCTTTTGTCGGGCCTCACCTGTACAGTCATGACCCATGAGCGCAAACGCTACTGACGGTCGTTCCCCCCTCATGGTCTGGAGCGCCTTGGCGATCGTCTACGTGGTGTGGGGCTCGACCTATCTCGGCATCAAGATCACCATCGAGACCATGCCGCCGCTGCTCCACGGCGCGCTCCGGTTCGTGACGGCCGCCTTGCTGCTCGCCGGTTTCCTGCTGATCAGGAAGGGTCTGGCGCCGTTCCGGATGTCCCTGCGCCAGTTCGGCGGCGCGGCGCTGGTCGGGCTCCTGCTGCTGACCGGCGGAAACGGCATGGTCGCGGTGGCCGAGCAGCACATCTCCAGCGGCCTGGCCGCGCTGCTCGTGGCGTCCGTGCCGCTGTGGCTGGTGGTGTTCAGGATCGTGGCCAGAGACCGGCCGGCGGTGCTGACGGTGACCGGGGTGCTGGTCGGGTTCGGCGGGGTGGCGGCGTTGTCGCTGAACGGCGGCGGCGAGGCGGCCGGCACGACGGGCATCGTGGTGATCCTGCTCGCGTCGCTGTCGTGGTCGGTCGGCTCGTTCCTGTCGGGACGCATCCCCATGCCCGCCAACGTGTGGACGGCCAGCGCGATCGAGATGCTGGTCGGCGGCGCGGGGCTGGCCGTGGTCGGCGCGTCCGTCGGGGAGCGACTCGACTTCGCCGCCGTGTCCGGGCGCTCGTGGGCGGCGATCGCCTACCTGGTGCTGGTGGGGTCGCTGGTCGGGTTCACCGCGTACACGTGGCTGCTGGGCAACGCGCCGATCTCGCTGGTCTCGACGTACGCCTACGTCAACCCCGTCGTCGCCGTGATCCTGGGCGTGCTCGTGGTGAACGAGCACGTGACGGTGCAGATCGTGCTCGGCGGCCTGGTGATCCTGGTGGGCGTCGCCCTCGTGGTGTCGACCGAACGGCGCGCGAAGTACCGGGTGCCCGTCCCCGAGGAGGTCGGGGCCACCTGACCCCGTCGCCCGCGAGTCCCCCCGGCGCGCGGGCCGGAGGGATGCGAGCGCCCCGCTCGCTAGTGGGGGAAGGCGGCGGCGCAGGCGAGGAAGGCGTCGTTGGCCTCGGGCGAGCCGATCGACACGCGTACGCCCTCCGGCGCGAACGGCCGCACGGCCACACCCTCCGTGGCGCAGGCGGCGGCGAAGTCGAGGGTGCGCTCGCCGAGCCGGAGCCAGACGAAGTTCGCCTCGGTGGGCGGCACCGTCCAGCCCTGCGCGATCAGCGCCTCGCGCACCCGGGTGCGCTCCTTGACCACCCGCTCGACCCGCTCCAGCAACTCGTCCTCGGCCTGCAGCGAGGCGATCGCGGCGACCTGGGCGAGGTGGTTGACGGCGAACGGGACGATCGTCTTGCGCACGGTCGTGGCGACCGGCTCCTGCGCGATCAGGTAGCCGACGCGCAGGCCCGCCAGCCCGTACGCCTTGGAGAAGGTCCGCAGGACGGCGACGTTCGTGCGGTCGCGGTAGAGGGTGAGGCCGTCGGGGACGTCCTCGTCGCGTACGTATTCGTGGTACGCCTCGTCCAGCACCACCAGCACGTGCTCCGGCACCCGGTCGAGGAACGCCTCCAGCGCGCCCCGATGGATGGCGGTGCCCGTGGGGTTGTTGGGGGTGCACACGAACACCAGGCGGGTCCGGTCGTTGATCGCCTCGGCCATGCCGTCCAGGTCGTGGTCCTCGCCCGCCAGCGGCACCGTGACCGACTTCACCCCGGCCAGGTCGGCCAGCAGCGGATACGCCTCGAACGACCGCCACGCGTACACGACCTCGGCGCCCGGCTCGCCCACCGTCTCGAAGAGCTGCTGCGCCACGGTGACCGACCCGGCGCCGAGCGCGATGTGCCCGACGGGCACGCCGAAGCGCTCGGCGATGGCCTCGGTCAGCTTAACTGAGCCGGGGTCGGGGTAGCGGTTGATCTGCCGCGCGCCCTCGGCGATGGCCTCGACCACGGAGGGGAGCGGGTCGTAGGGGGACTCGTTGGAGGACAGCTTGTACGACCGCCCGTCGGGAGCGGCGACCGCCTTGCCCGGCGAGTAGGCGGTCATGGTGTCGAGAATCTGGCGGAAACGAGGCATGCCCTCACCATAAGAGGCGTCGCGCGGCGAAGCATCACCCGGTCCCGCCGCGCGCCGGTCACCCGGTCCCGGTGATCCCGGCCGGCTGGCGGCGCTTGTTCAGTGCCGCCTCGACGAGCTGGGCGATCTTGTCGGCGGTGCCGTACCCGGACCGCCGCGAGCGGACGTCGATCGACACGGAGACGTTCGACATCGGGAAGGCGACCTTCGTCTCGTACAGCGCGAAACCGTAGAGCGCCTTGCCCATCTCACGGGTGTGGCTGTAGGCGCCGCCGTCGTCGCCCACGTCGGGGCCCTCGCGCACCTTGGTCCCGGGATTGCGCTTGGGCTCGTCCTTCATGTAGTCGACGGTGAACTTGTGCGACATGGTGGTGATCGACGCGCTCGGCGACCGGAACGTCGTCAGGGTCACCATCACGTAGTCCGTGCCGCTCCAGGTGCAGCTCCCTTCCAACAGCCACCGGCGTTTCAGCGAGTGGCCGAAGAGCGAGCGCACCTGTGTGTTGGTCAGCAGGTCGCACGCCTCGAACTCGCCGATGAGCGGCTGTCCGGGCGACGGCTGGGCCGGCAGTCCGGTGAACATCGGCGACGGGGTGTAGACGCTGGGCGGGGCGATCGCGTAGCCGATCAGGCGGACGACGTTCGGGAACAGGCGGGGCACGACCACCACCCCGGCCGCCACGACCAGCACGAGCGCGAGGGCGGATCCCGTGATGACCTTGGTGCGGCGGCGTCGTCTCCACCCCGGCGCGGTGTGCGCCGGTCCGAGCGGCGCACCGGTCACGGGCACGGGCTGCCGGAGCGCCGCACCGCTCGCGGCCTGCTGGAACGCCGCACCACTCACGGGCTGCTGGAACGCCGCACCACTCGCGGACTGCTGGAGCGCGGCGCCGCTCACGAACGGTCCGAGGGGCGCGCCGGTCGCGCCCGTCGCGCCCGTCGCGCCCGTCGCGCCCGTCGCGTGGCCGCCCTGTGCGACGACCGCCAACCGCGCGACCGCCTCCGCGGGCGAGCAGCGGGTCGCCGGATCCTTGTCCAGGATCGCGGCCAGCACGGGCGCGAGCGGCCCGGCCAGCCGGTACGGGGCGGGCTCCTGCATGAGCACGGCCGCCAGCACGGCGGCCTCGTTGTGCCGGGCGAACGGCGGGCTGCCCTCCACCGCCGCGTACAGCGTGGCGCCGAGCGACCACAGGTCCGCCGGCGGGCCGTCGTCCTCGCCGCGCAGCCGCTCAGGGGCGATGTAGCCGGGGGAACCGGTCAGCAGCCCCGTCTGGGTGATCGCGGCGTCGCCCGCGATGGTCGCGATGCCGAAGTCGGTCAGCAGCACCCGCCCGTCGTCGGTGAGCATGACGTTGGCGGGCTTGACGTCGCGGTGCAGGATGCCCGACGCGTGCGCCGCGGCGAGGGCGTCGATCATGCGCAGCCCGATCTCGGCGACCCTGGGCGGCGGCAGCGGCCCGTCGTCGCGGATGACCCCGTCGAGCGAACGGCCGCGGACCAACTCCATGACGATCCATGGGCGGCCGTCGTCGAGGACCACGTCGTGCACGGTCACGATGGACGGGTGCGCGCGTAAGGCCGCCGCCGCCCGCGCCTCGCGCATCGTACGCCCGGCCAGCTCAGCGCGCTCGGCCTCGTCGAGGTCGGGCGGGAGCCGTACTTCCTTGACGGCCACCTCCTGCTGGAGCAGCTCGTCCATCGCCCGCCAGACCGTGCCCATGCCGCCCCGGCCGAGCTGGGTCAGCAGGTGGTAGCGGCCCGCGAGCAACGTCACCGTGCTTGCAGACGCGTCTGCTGGTCTCCTGGCATCCGTCGTCTCCTGTCCTCGGCTCCGGCGGAGCACCGGCATTTCAGATAGATCAGATATTAGGCGCGAACCCGGACAAGAGTCACGGATTCGTGAAACGGAGTCACTCTTCGAGACCGCTCATCCCGGCCCGTCGGTGGACCAGGGCCGGGGTCACTCCTTGAGGCTGCGGAGCATCGGGGGGTGGAGCAGCTCGGCGGGGCCCCTGCGGTAGAGCTTGGCGGGGCGGCCCCCGTCTCTCGTCGTCGTGCCGCCCGTCTCCAGCAGGAAGCCCTCGGCCTTGGTGACCTTGCGGTGGAAGTTTCGCGGATCGAGGACACGGCCCCAGACGATCTCGTAGACGCGGCGCAGGTCTGCCACCGTGAACTCCGGCGGGCAGAAGGCCGCCCCGAGCGGGGTGTACTCCAGCTTGCCGCGCGCCCGCTCGATGCCGTCGAGCATGATGCGCCGGTGGTCGAAGGCCATGACGGTGAGCGAGCCGATCGACTGCCAGCTCATGTGGGCCTTCTCCGAGGCCGGCAGGTCGGGGGCGAGCCCGAGGTAGGCGACGCTCAGCACGCGCTGGCGGGGGTCGCGGTCGGGATAGCCGTACGTCTGGAGCTGCTCCAGGTGCACCGGAGCACCGGGCAGGCCGGCCCGTTCGGAGAGGATGCGGTGGGCGGCGGCCGGCAGGTCTTCGTCGAGGTGGATGAAACCGCCGGGAAGCGACCAGCGGCGCAGGAACGGCGGATTGTCGCGACGCCATACAAGAGCGCTCAACGCCTGGTTACGCACAGTGAGCACGACCAGGTCGACACTGACCGGGATGCTCGGGACCATGGCAGGCACGTTACACGCAGTCGTACGTCAGCAGCGAACCGTACGTCAACGCCGGTATACGCCCATGTACACGTATGCCACGGCTACGTGAGGATGCGTACGTGCAGGGGCTCCGTCGCCGTCTGCCCCGAGGGCACCTTGACGCCGATCTTCACCCACTCCCCCGCCGGCACCTGCGACCAGTCGAACGGCACCCACGCCGTGGCCATCCCGTCCGGCAGCTCCTCCTGGAACGGGTCCTCGTCCAGCCAGCCCACGTCCGCGACCGCCATCTCCTTGGTTCCCCCCGACCATTCGACGGAGATGGTGGCGCCCTTGAGGTTGTAGCCGCGTACTTCCAGGCCGTCCTGGATGTCGCGCGGGCGCCGGATCGCGTCCACCGCGATCGGCCGCCGCCAGTCCGCGAGAATCTCCTTCTCGAGCGACGGATCGCCACAGGTCATGAAGTCGCTCCACATGTAGGAGACGATCTTCTGGACGTACCGGCCGGCCATCGTGATCGCCTGGTCCAACCGCTCCTTGTCCGTCTTGCCCCGCGTCCCCTGCGGTGCGCACGGCCGCTCGCCCGACGGCTCGAACGCCTCCACGTTCGCCCAGAGCTGCACGCGGTAACCGGAGTCGATCATCTCCTGCCGGGCCGCGGCCATCTCGCGGTAGTAGTCGCGCGTCGACCCGTGGTACGCCGTGTCGTACGTCGACTCGCCCACCACCGGCCGCAGCCGCTCGTCCACCTCGCTGTCACGCTCGTCGGGCCAGAACAGCCCGACCTTGCCCGTCCCCCGGCTGTCCTGCGGCGCGATGATGCCGACGCCGGTCTTCACCAGCGCCTTGAAGCCCTCGGCCACCTGTGCGGGCGTCTGCCCGAAGGCCACCCTCTTGCGCGCGTCCAGGTAGGGGCTGATCAGGATCGGCTTGCCCAGCTCCTGCTCGACGATCGTGTGCTGGTCGGCGTAGACCGCCAAGGTCGGGTTCGTGGCCAGGGTGTCCGACATCTGGACCTCGAACGGCTGGTACACGCCGCCGAGCGAGTCGCGCCCGGCGAACCGCACACCGTAGTCCTGAAGGATGCGCCTGGTCAGGGTGGTGAGCGTGCCGAGGTGGCGCGTCTCGGCCCTGATCGGCGTCTTCGAGTCGCGCGGGGCGAGCGGCAGCGCAGGGAAGACGCGCATGCCGAACTGGTCGGCCAGGCCGAGCAACTCGCGCAGGCTGTCGTTGCTCGAACCGGCCACCAGGATCATGTCGTACGACGCGGCCTTGCCGCTGAAGTCACAGGTGGCGTCGTCGGAGCCGTCAGCCTGGGTGATGAGCCGGAAGTAGATTCGCTCGCCGACCGCGATCGGGTGCTCCATCTGAGGGCACCGGAACAGGTCGGGCCCGAACGACTCGTCGGTCCGGTAGACGTACGTGCGGCCGATCCGATTGCCCGGGTTGGCCGCCCGTAAGTCCCGCTCAGCGGCCTCGTAGCAGGTCAGGCCGTCTTCCTTGCACGCCTTGTAGAGCGAGTCGACCGTGCCGTCCTTGGCCAGCACCTCGCCGGAGTCGGAGACGGTGCGGAACTGCAGGCCGTAGCCGATCCTGATGATCGTGTCGCCGCCGACGCGGTGGATCTCCTGCAGTTGCTTGCGCCAGGTGCAGGGGTTCGACTTGGGGGTGATCCAGTAGCCGGAGACGGCGTACGGGGCGGTCTCCCCGGTGTCGAACGTTCCACAGGGGTCGGAGAACTCGCTCACCTTCGGCGTCGGCTCGGTGCTCGACGGCTTGGGCGTCGCCGACCTGGCCGCCGTGGGTTCGGGCTCGCCGGAGGGCAGCACGATGATCACGGCCGCGACGGCGGCCAGGATGGCGGCACCCACGACCAGGAAGAGCCAGCGCACGTTCAGGAAACCTTTCCCGCCCTCGTGGTTACGGCTTGACCCCGGCCCAGGACTCCAGTTGTGTGACGAACCGCCTTGCGGAGTTCGGCCAGTGGTGGTTCGCGCGGGCCGCCGCGTACCCCCGTGCGCCCTGCGCCCGCCGCTCGCGTACGTCGTCCCGCAGGGTCAGCACGGCCTGCGCGACCGCCTTGGGATCCTCCCAGGGGACCACCACGCCGCTGTCGTAGCGCTCGACCAACTCGACCGCGCGCGGCGACGGCGTCGTGATGACGGGGATGCCGTGCGCCATGTACTCCACGATCTTCGTCGGCATCGAGTGCCGGTAGTTCGGCTCGTCGTGCAGCAGTGACAGGCCCGCCAGCGCCCCGTCGAGCCGCTTGAGCGCCTCGTCGTTGGGCATGAAGTCGCGCCACTCCAGCAGACCCTCGGTGACGGCCTGGTTGAGCATCGGACGGCTCTGCGGGTCGGCGTACCCGATCAGCTCCACCGCCACCCGGTACGGCTGCAGCAGCTTGGCCACCTCGACCGCCTCGAACACGCCCCGCGCCCTGGACAGCCACCCGAGGTAGACCACCCGGTCGTCGCCCGGCGGCGTCACGGAGTCGGGCACCCAGGTCTCGTTCGGCACGATCAGGTGGGCGTGCTTGAACCGCCCCGCGTACGCCGTCTCGGCCAGCAGCAGGTGCAGGTACCGCTCGGCGGTGCCCTCCAGCATCCGGGCCAGGAACCGCACGGGCGGTCGCAGCGGCGACGGCAGCCAGGGCTTGAGCGAGAGCGTGGCGGGGGTGTCCTCGTGCACGTCCCACACGACCGGCGGCCGGTTGCGGACGCCCCACACGGCGAACAGCAGCTCGGGGTCGTGGATGAGGACGAGGTCGACCTTGTCGCGCATGCGCTTGAACAACCGGCGGGCGGCCAGCACGCCCGCCACCCGCTTGCGCTGCGCCGCGCGCGGCAGATCCACCCCGGTGACCCACGGTCTGGGGACGACGCCGTGCGCGGTGAACGACGCGGCATACGTGACCTCATGACCAGCGTCCACAAGGGCCCGGATCTGCCTATGCAGAATCCTCGCGTCCTCGGGGTTATGCACCACCGTCATGACGAGCACGTGCACTGCGCGCAGCCCTCCGTCGCTACAGCCGCTTGACGCGTTCACCCTCGGCGAGGACGCCGCGGGTGTCCAGCACGAGCCGGGCCTTCGACTCGATCAGCCCGAGGTCGAACGCGGAGTGCTGCTGCAGCAGCAACGTCACGTCCGCGTTGATCACGGCCTCGGCGAGATCCTCCTCACGCGGCACCGGGGTGCCGTCGACCGACCACTCCTTGACGTACGGGTCCGCGAAGGACAGCTCGGCCCCCAGCTCCAGCAGCGCACGCGCCACCGGAAGGGCCGGAGTCTCCCGTTCGTCAGCGATGTCCGGCTTGTAGGTGACGCCGAGCAGGACCACCTTGGCGCCGTTCACAGCCTTCTTGTGCTTGTTGAGCAGGCGCTGCACGCGAGCCACCACGTACGACGGCATCCGCTCGTTGATCTCCTGGGCCAGCTCCACGAACCGGAACGGGTAACCCAGCTTGCGCACCGTGTACGACAGGTACGACGGGTCGACCGGGATGCAGTGCCCGCCCACCCCCGGCCCCGGCAGGAACTTCTGGAAGCCGAACGGCTTGGTGGCGGCCGCCTCGATCGACTCCCACAGGTCGATCCCCAGCTCGTCACAGAAGATCGCCATCTCGTTGACGAGGGCGATGTTGACGTGCCGGTAGGTGTTCTCCAGCAGCTTGGCCATCTCGGCCTCGCGGGTGCCGCTGACCGGCACCACCTGCTCGATGAACTGGCCGTAGAACGCCGTCGCCCGGTCGCGGCAGGTCGGCGTGTAGCCGCCCACGACCTTCGGGGTGTTGCGCATGCCGTACTTGGCGTTGCCCGGGTCGATGCGCTCGGGCGAGAAGGCCAGGTGGAATCCCTCACCCGCGACCAGCCCCGAGACCTCCAGGATCGGCCGGGCCACCTCGTCGGTGGTGCCGGGCCACGTGGTGGACTCGAGCACGACGAGCGTGCCCTCGGTGAGGTTGCGGGAGACGGCCTTGGTCGCGCCCTCGACGGCGGAGAGGTCGGGTCGGTGGTCCTCGTCCAGGGGCGTGGGCACGCAGATGACGATCGTGTTGCTCCTGGCCAGCACGGTCTCGTCGAGCGTGGCGCTGAACCCGTTGGCCAGCATGCTCTCGAGGTCGGCGTCGGTCAGGTCGTCGATGTAGGACTGCCCGGCGTTGAGCGCGGCCACCTTCTCGGGGTCGACGTCGAGGCCGACGACGCGCAGGCCGGCGCCGACCGCCTCTTTGGCGAGCGGCATGCCGACGTAGCCCAGCCCGATGACAGCCAGGTCGATCTCTGTCACGGCCGTGCCTTTGAAAGCCGGAAACAACACTTCATGGTCGCAAAGGTTATCTCAAGTCCACCTGGCTCACGCCTAATGCGAGCGAACCCGTCACAAGAGACACCCATCACCATGGTCATCATTTCCCGAGAGACCGGTATAGAGCCCGATAAGTCTCGGCAACACGGCTCCACGTGCGCTTGGCGGACACTTCCGCCCGTCCCGCCTCGCCCATCGCCGCACGTCTGGCCGGGTCTCCACTGAGCCCGGCGATCGCCCTGGCCAGCGCCTCCGGATCGCCCGGCGGCACCAGCAGCCCGGCGCCGTCGGAGCCCACCAGCTCGGACAGCGCAGGTAGATCGCTCAGCACGACGGGCTTTCCGAGCGCCATCGCCTCGACGGGTTTCAATGGGGTAACAAGTCGGCATACCCGCAAGTCCTCGCGCGGGCAGGCGAAGATGTCGATGGCGTCCTGCGCCTGCAACGCCTCGTCGGGGCCGACCCGGCCGGGCAGCACGGCGTCCGCCAGGCCCAGCTCCTCGACCAGCTCCAAGAGGTTGTCGCGCTCGGTGCCGTCGCCCACGATGAGCACGCGTACGGGAGTGCGGGCGTCACGCAGCAGCGCGGCGGCCCGCAGCAGGGTGGCGAAGCCCTCGTAGGCCACGATGCTCGACACCGAGCCGACCACGATCTCGCCGTCGGCGATGCCGTACTGGCGACGGAACGAGGCGCCGTCGTACTGGACCGAGAGCAGCGAGTCGTCCACGGCGTTGGGGGCCAGGTGGATCTTCTCCCTGGGCACGCCGCGCTCGACGATCTCGGTGGCCATCGTCTCGGCCAGCGTGACGACCGCGTCGGCCTCGCGCATCAGGAACGCCTCGCGCTCGCGCTGGAGCACGTGCCGCTCGCTGCCGACCCGGACGGGGTCGCGCGAGGCCCAGGTCTCCTCCAGGAAGCCGCGCACCTCGTAGACGAACGGCGTGCCCGTCCTGTCGCGCACGGCGTGGGCGATCGAGCCGTTGCGGTGGTCGGTGGCGGCGTGCAGGAGCTGCGGGCACAGCTCGGTCACGAGCTTGGTGACCCGGTCGGCGGCCCTGGTGATGCGCCCCTGCGTCTCGAACGGCATCTCGCCGTGCCGGTCGGGCAGCAGCCGGTGGTAGGGGATGCCGTCGAGCTCCTCGTACGGCTCGGCGTCGGCGTGCCCCTGCAGCATCGGCCAGCCCCAGCTCGTGACCACGTGCGGGTCGATCCCGGCGGCCTTCTGGGCGGTGACGATGCGGTGGGTGCGGACGGTGTAGCCGGCCTGCGTGTACGGCAGCGCGTTCGTGACCACGTGCAGCACCCGGTTGTCGACCCGGTCGAGGAGGGTCACCTTGGGGCCGGGCGGGATCGGGTCTGGGCTGATCGCGGCCAGCTCGCCCCGGTAGTAGGCGGCCCTGCGCTTGACGAACGGATATTTGGTGTGGGCCTCGAGCAGGGCGGCGGCCTCGCTGATCCGGCCCTCGTTCCAGTGTTCCTTGGCTTCGTTCCACGGGCCCTTGACCACGCGCATGCCGAACTTGCGCACGATGCGCCGCGCCCTGCGGGCGGCCGGCCATGCGACGCCGCCCACGATCGGGCGGAGCCTGGGCGGCAGCGACTCGGCGGCGGCCTGGGCCACGCGGACCGGGTCGGACTTGACCTTCGTCATGACCACCCGGGAAACGATGATCGGATGCTGGACGAAGCCCTTGAGAAGTCCACCGACGCCGGCACGGGCGGACTTGGCGGAAACCTTGGGGGAGTCTTGACGACTGGCGTCGGATGCCACGGTGGGACCGTACCATAGGCAGCGTTTTTCCCTTCCGCTATGAAAGGCGAGGTCAATGAGGGAGAACCCCCTGGTCCTGCACGTATTGGGTGCTCGTCCCAATTTCGTGAAAGCGGCCCCGGTGGTGCGGGCACTCGGCGGGCTCGGCGTGCGGCAGGGCATCATCCACACAGGTCAGCACTACGACGCGCTGATGTCGGACGTCTTCTTCGCCGACCTCGGCCTGCCTGAGCCGGTGGCGAACCTCGGTGTCGGCTCCGGCAGCCACGCCAAGCAGACGGCGGCGCTGCTGGTCGGCCTGGAGGAGGTCGTCCAGGAGCAGGACCCCGACCTGGTGGTGGTCTACGGCGACGTCAACTCCACGCTGGCCGCGATCCTGGTCTGCGCCAAGCTGGGCGTTCCGACGGCGCACGTGGAGGCCGGGCTGCGCTCGTTCGACCGGGGCATGCCGGAGGAGGTCAACCGGGTCGTCACCGACGCGCTCGCCGACCTGCTCTTCGCCACCTCTCCGGAGGCGCTGGCGTTCCTGGCGAACGAGGGCGTGCACCCGTCCAAGGTGCACCTGGTGGGCAACCCCATGATCGACAGCCTGTTCTCCGCGCTGCCGAAGCTGGACCCGGCGCCGGTGGTGGCCCGGTTCGGCCTGCCCGAGCGCTACGCGGTGGGCACCCTGCACCGCCCGGCGAACGTGGACACCCCCGAGGCCGCGAAAGAGCTGGTGGACGCGGTGCTGGCGGTCTCACGGCAGATCCCGCTCGTGGTGCCGGTCCACCCGCGCGGCAGGGCCCGCCTGGCCGAGGCCGGCCTGGTCGACGGCGACTCGGTCCGGGTGATCGACCCGCTGGGCTATGTGGACTTCCTCTCACTCGTACGCGGGGCCGCGCTGGTCGTCACCGACTCCGGCGGCGTCCAGGAGGAGACGACCATGCTGGAGGTCCCCTGCCTGACCGTCAGGCCGAACACCGAGCGGCCGATCACGATCACCCACGGCACGAACCGCCTGGTCACGCCCGCCCTGCTGCCGGCGATGGCGGAGAAGGCGCTGGCCGACGGCGCCGCCACGCCGGCCGGCGAGCCGCCGGTTCTGTGGGACGGGAAGTCGGGGCCGCGCATCGCCACGGTGATCGCCGCCTGGCTCAAGGGGGACAACCTCGCTCCCGCCTCTCACGGCAAACGCCAGGAATAGCGGCAGAAACCGCCGTACTATGACAGACCTCCGCTGAGCGATAGGCGTACCACCATGGCCGAAACCCCCGACGAGCCCACCTACCAGCGGCTCGGCCCCGTCAACTGGCTGCCGGAGGAGCGCAAGCTCGTCGAGCGCTTCGAGACGGAGGTCAGGGAGCTGCGCCGACGGCTGGAGATAGCCGAGGCCAAGGCCGCGTACGCGACGTGGAAGCTGGAGGCCACCCAGGCCAAGCGCGCGTTCAAGCTGGGCGAGGCCCTGGGCGCGAAGAGCCCGGGGAAGATCGTCGAGGCGGTCAGGTCGAGGGAGAAGGCGCCCAAGCCGCCCGCCCCCGTCACCGAGGCGATCGAGACGGCGAACCACCGGCCGCCGCTGGTCGAGGTGCCGGCGGTCAAGTGGCCGGGCGGCCCGGTGAACCGGCCGGAGCTGAAGGTCGCGGTGATCCTCGACGACTTCTCCAGGATGGCCTTCCGCTACGAGTGGGACCAGATCGAGTTCGGGCTCAAGGACTGGCCGGAGATCTTCGCGGACAAGCGGCCCGACCTGCTGTTCTGCGAGTCGGCCTGGCACGGGAACCAGGGCCGCTGGCGCTACCAGATGACCGGCACCAACGCCCCCAAGGAGCCGCTGCGCGACCTGGTGGCCTGGTGCAGGCAGGAGGGCATCCCCACGGTCTTCTGGAACAAGGAGGACCCGCCGAACTTCGACTTCTTCATCGACACGGCCAAGCTGTTCGACTACGTGTTCACCTGCGACGGTGACATGGTGCCGAAATATCGGGAAATTCTGGGACACGACCGGGTGGACGTGCTGCAGTTCGCCGCCCAGCCACGCGTGCACAACCCGATCCAGCAGAACAAGGGCCGCCTGCACGACGTGGTCTTCGCCGGGATGTACTTCCGCGACAAGCACCCCGAGCGCCGCGAGCAGATGGAGACCGTGATCGACCCGGTCAGGGAGCTGGGCCTGCACATCTTCGCGCGCAACGGCGAGGTGGACGAGAAGTACGCCTGGCCGGAGAAGTACCGCCCGCACATCGTCGGCGAACTGCCCTACGACCAGATGCTGGCCGCGTACCGGATGTACAAGGTCTTCCTCAACGTCAACTCCGTGCTGGACTCGCCGACCATGTGCGCGCGGCGGGTCTTCGAGCTGTCGGCGTGCGCGACCCCCGTGGTGTCGGGGTGGTCGCGGGCCGTCGAGGAGACCTTCGGCGACCTCGTGCCCATCGCGCGGGAGCCGATCGAGTCGTACAACCAGGTGCTGCACCTGATCAACAGCCCCGAGCTGCGGGCGCGGATGGGACACCTGGCGATGCGGGAGGTGTTCGACAAGCACCTGTTCTCGCACCGGGTCGACCAGATCCTGCAGAACCTCGGGCACCGCGTGCCGGCGCGGTCGCGCTCGATCTCGGTCGTGCTGCCCACCAACCGCGCCTCGCAGATCGAGCACGCCATCTCCTCGGTGGCCAAGCAGCTCCACCGGCCGCTGCAGCTCGTCATGGTGCTGCACGGCCTCGACATCGACCCGGTCGTGGTGGCCGACAAGGCGCGGATGGCGGGCCTCATCGACGTCGTGGTGCTGCCCGCCGACGCCTCGATGACGCTGGGGGCGTGCATGAACATGGGCATCGCCGCCGCCGAGGGCGAGCTGATCGCCAAGATGGACGACGACAACCTCTACGGCGAGCACTACCTGTCGGACCTGGTGCGGGCGTTCGACTACACCGACGCCGAGCTGACCGGCAAGGGCGCCCACTACGCGTACTTCGAGGGCGGCAACACCACGATGCTCCGGCTGCCCGGCCTGGAGCACCGGTACTCGTGGCTGGTGCAGGGCGGCACGTTCCTCGGCAAGGCGGACCTGTTCCACTCGTACCCGTTCGCCGACATCACCCGAGGTGAGGACACCCATCTCGTACGGCGGCTGAAGGAGGACCGCGTCAAGATCTACTCGGCCGACCGGTTCAACTTCGTCTACTGGCGCAGCGCCGACACCTCGATGCACACCTGGCAGGCCGACCACATCAAGCTGACCAGGAACGCCCAGTTCGCCTTCGTCGGCCGCCCCGACGACCACGTGCTCATCTGACGCGGGATCCGGCGGGGGCTATCCGCTCACCCTGGCCAGGTTCTGGTCGGCGAGGGCGGCGAGCTGGTAGAGGCCCTGCGGCTTGACCCGCTCGCCGACCACGAGCATGCTCATGATCAGCGTCCCCCGCCTGATCATGACCGAGCCGATCTGCGCGTTCTTCTTGTCGCCCGCCGCCGTGGTGAGGTAGGCGCTCGACTGGTCGCCCTTGGCAGGCATCTCCAGCGCGCGCGTCTTGTACGTGACCTTCGTCCCTCCGACGTCGGCCGTGTACGCGGCGCACTGCTTCGGCAGCGGCGCGGGGAAGGCCGCCGTGGGCAGCGACACGACCGCCTGCGTGATCGAGCCGCGGGCCGCCGAGAAGGCGATCACCGCGGCGGGCGACTTGGCGACCTCCGGCTTGGCGGCGTCGAGCTGGGCGGCGCCCGCGCACTCGGGATGTTGCAGCTTGGCCTGGCGGACCGCGGCCAGGCCCTGCTGGGTGGACTTGAGCGTGCCGAACGCGCCCAGCTCCGGCCCGTACGCGACGGTCATGCCCTTGGGCACCGGCAGCAGGGCGGCACGCAGGCGGGCGGTGTCGGACCCCGACGGCGTCACGGGCGTCGAGGCCGCGGCGGGCGCCGGGCTCTCCTCCGCTGATGAGCATCCGGCGATGACCAGGGTGCTGAGAAATATGCCGGAAACGGCCTTACGCATGGGTTCTCCATTTGACTTCAGCGGCATTGTTCAAACGCTAGAGGAAAGGGAATGCCGAGGGCCGCGCAACGTCGCTATTCAAGGAATTAAGAGATTTCGCGAGGGATTTCCGCTTCATCCGCATTGCACCGGCCGCTGCCTTCTCACCTCGCGATATGTGCCCCAAACCGGCATCAGCCGCCCTAGGGCCCGCAAAATGTTCACCGGGCGCTGCGCGGCGCTGTGCGGCTTTTCTCCGGGCTGATGATGATCGCGCCATGAGCTTGACCGCACGCGATCTCGGGATGGATCTCCCCATTTCCCGCAGAGACCTCTTCGACGGCATCGCCGTGGGATGCGTGCTCGCGCCGGGCGGGGCGGCCGCGGAACCGGCCCGCGAGGCCGTCCAGGAGGCGCAGGATCGCGCCGCGCCCTTCACCGTCCGCGGGGACACCGGAGAGGCGCTCAGCGTGCCGCACGCGCTGCGGGACGGGCGTTTCTGGGAGCACGCCGGCCCTCCCGTGCCGACCGGGGAGCGTTTCGACCTGGTGGTGGTCGGCGGGGGGCGCGGCGGGCTGGGCGCGGCGGCCGAGTGGCTGCGCCGCCGTCCCCGGGCGAGCGTGCTCGTCCTCGACAACCGCGACGGCGAGCACGGCGAGGAGCACGGCGGGCGCGGCGAGCGGCGGGACGCGGGGACGGGGCCGCTGCGGCGCGGGACGGCTCCCGACGCCGTGATGTGCGACGCGGAGAGCTTCGGCGCGGACACGCTGGTCGGGCTCTACTCCCCCGGCTGGATCGACCGGCTGCCGATCGCCGCCCAGGCGCGCCGGGACCTGCTGACGCTGTACGGCGACGCGCCCGACTGGTTTCCCGGGCTCTCGGCCGAGGGCAGGCAGGAGCGGCTGGCGGGGCTGACGTACTCGGAGTTCCTGCGCGAGGTGTGCGGGACGCATCCGGACGCCGAGCGGTTCTGCCGGACCATGTCGTGTCCCGAGTGGGGCTACGACACCCGGGCGTTCGGCGCGATCGACGCCTGGGGCACCGGGTATCCGGGGTTCGGCGGACTGGGGCTCGGCCGGGACGAGCCGTCGCGGTACAACTCCCCCACCGTCCGGCGGGAGTGGCACGGCCCCGCCCCCGAGGCCCCGGCTCCCGCGCCGGACGAACGCGTGCGCCTGCGGCCCTCCAGCCCCGTGGTGTCGGTACGCGACGGGGCCGGCTCGGCGAGCGTCGGCTACTTCGACGGCCACCGGGTGCGGACCGTCGAGGCCGGAGCGGTGATCCTCGCCTGCTGGAACGCGGTCGTCCCGTACCTCCTGCCCGCACTGCCCGAGGCGCGGCGGCGGGCGCTGCGCGAGGCCGTACGGGTGCCGCTGGTGTCGGCGACCGTGCGGTTGCGGGACGCGGGCGCCTGGCGGCGGCTGGGCGTGCGCCGGGTGCGGTGGACGGGCGCGTACTGGAGCTGGTGCGAGTTCACGCCGCCCGGCGGGGTGCGGCTGCTGGCCACGCCGTGCCGGTCCGAGCTGGGGCCGGGCGAGGGCTCGGCGGCGGGTCGGCGGGAGTTGTTCCGCACCCCGTACGAGACGCTGGAGCGGTCGGTCCGCGACCAGCTCGCCCGGCTGCTCGGCCCCGTCGGCTTCGACCCGGGCGGGGACATCGCGGCCATCACCGTCCACCGGTGGGGTCACGCGCTCGCGCCGGAGTACTGCCGCCCGTGGCACCCGTTCTACCCCGACGGGCCGTTCCCCGCCGAGGCCGCGCGCGGGCCGTTCGGGCGGATCGCCATCGCGGGCTCCGACGCGGGCCCGTGCGCCGGATCCGCGTCGGAGCCCGTGGCCCGCGGGGAGGCCGCCGTCGCCGCCGCCGTGCGAGCAGTGGAGGAGCTGTCGCGATGAAGCCGCCGATGCGGACGCCCGTGAGGACGCCGCTCAAGTCGCTGTGGTTGCGGATCTTCCTGACCGGGCTGGTGCTCTGGCTGGCCACGGTCGCCGTCACCGGATGGACCGGGAACTCCAATCTCGTGCCGACGGTGGTGCTGTTCGGCAGCTTCCTGGTGCCGGTCACGTTCGTGGTCTGGGCGTACGGCCGGGACCGCTCGCCGGACGTGACGGTCGAGACGCTGTTCCAGGCGTTCGTGGTGGGCGGCGTGCTGGGCGTGCTCGGCGCCTCGCTGCTGGAGAGCTGGCTGATCCGGCCCTCGATCCTGATGTACCTGCTCGTCGGCCTGATCGAGGAGGGCGTCAAGCTGGCCGCCCTGATGTTCGTCACCAGGCGGCTGGCGCGGCGCTCGACCAAGGACGGCGTGGTGCTCGGCGCGACCGTCGGCTTCGGCTTCGCCGCCTTCGAGAGCGCGGGCTACGCCTTCAACGCGCTGTTCACCGCCGACGGGCTGTCGCTGGGCCAGGTCGTGGAGACCGAGGTGCTGCGCGGCATCCTGACGCCGGTCGGGCACGGCCTGTGGACCGCGATCGCCGGTGGCGCACTGTTCGCCGCGCGCGGGAGGCTCACCGCTCCGGTCGTGCTGACGTACCTGGGCGTCTCGGTGCTGCACGCGCTGTGGGACTCGATGAGCGCCATCGCCATCGCCATCACGCTGGTGCTGACCGGCAAGCCCTGGCAGTTCGAGCTGCTGCGCATCGGCCGGGTGCCGCACGTGTCGGCCTGGCAGGTGCACGTGTACACGCTGCTGAACTGGGCGGGACTCCTCGTGATCTCGCTGGTCGCGCTCGCGTGGCTGTACGGCACCCTCGCCTCCGCCCGGCGCGAGCGCCAGACCATGCCCCAATAATCACGGTAATGAACGCCTTCCTCCCACTGCGCCGGAACCATAAACGGTGCTAGTCTCCTGTGCGATCTTCCGGAGGTGTATTTACACAAGGTGTGGAAATGCCCCCGACTCGAGGTTGGGACATGGGCTCGCAAAACCGGTCAATTCGGTTCAAGATCTTCCTATTGTTACTGCTACCCCTCCTGTCTCTGAGCGCGCTCTGGGGTTTCGTCCTCAACCTCACCATGGGCGACGCCCAGTCACTACTTCGCGCGGACGCCCTTTACCGCACTCTCGGCATCACCTCCACCGACCTGGGATTACAGCTTCAGGCCGAACGCGTCCGCTCCGCCGAGGCGCTCACCGAGCGTGATCTCTCCGGAGCGCTCGGCGGCCAGCGCGCGCGTACCGACCGATCCGTCGCCGAGTTCAGGCAGTCCGTCGCCGACGCGGGCGGAGCCGTCGACGGCGAGCTGCGGCTGCCGCTCGAGGTCCTCGACACCGCTCTTGACCGCCTCGGCACGATCAGGGCGAACATCGACAACGGCCTGACCTCCCGCCTGGCCGGCCTCAACGAGTACAACAGCGTCATCGACTCGCTCTTCACGGTCTACGACCACCTGGTGCCCGTCGCCGACCTGTCGATCTTCCAGCAGGCGTCGTCGTTGCAGGCCATCGGCATGGCCAGGGAGCACATCGCCAGAGAGCACGCCCTGGTCGTCGGCGGCCTGGCCGACGGGCGGTTCACCGCCCCGGAGGCGACCGCCTTCACCGAGTACGCGGCCTCCAGGAAGTTCCTGCACTCGCGCGGCCTGGCCGGGCTCGAAGTGGCGCTGCGCAGGCCGTACGAGCAGGTCTTCGCCACCGAGCCGTTCCTCACCTTCGCCACCATGGAGGCGCGCGTCGTCAAGACCGGCGCGCCGCCCCCCGACGCCGCCGCCTGGCGCGAGACCGTCGACAGGCTGACCACCCGCCTCGACGAACTCGGCGCGAACTCCTCCGCCACCCTGGCCGCCCGCGCGGCCGAGGCCGCCGCCTCCACCGTGATCGAGATCGCCGTCGCGGGCGGCCTCGGTTTGATCGCCGTGCTCGCGTCGATCATCATCTCAGTACGCTTCGGTCGTCGCCTGGCCGCGGAGCTGGCCGGGCTGCGTACCGCCGCGGTCGAGCTGTCGCAGGAGCGCCTGCCCGACCTCGTGGCGCGGCTGCGCAGGGGCGAGGACGTCGACGTGCGGAAGGAGGCCAGGGCGATCAGGGTGAGCGGTTCCGCTGAGATCATCGACGTGGCCAGGGCCTTCGGTTCCGTGCAGCGCACCGCTGTGCGGGCCGCGGTGGGCCAGACCGCGCTGCGCCGCGGGGTCGGCCAGGTCTTCCTCAACCTCGCCCGGCGCAAGCAGGGCCTGCTGCACCGCCAGCTCGCGCTGCTGGACGGCATGCAGCGCCGCACGCACGACCCCGACAGGCTGGAGGAGCTCTTCCGCCTGGACCACCTGACCACCCGCATGCGGCGGCACGCCGAGAGCCTGATCGTCCTGTCCGGCGCCGCCCCAGGACGCTCCTGGCGCAAGCCGGTGCCCGTGATCGACATCGTCCGGGCCGCGGTCTCCGAGGTCGAGGACTACACCAGGGTCACCGTGGAGTCGATGCCGGTCAGCGCGATCGACGGCACCGCCGCAGCCGACCTCACCCACCTGGTCGCCGAGCTGGTCGAGAACGCCACCATCTACTCGCCGCCGGACACCCACGTGATGGTGCGCGGCGACCTGGTGAGCAACGGCTACGCGATCGAGGTCGAGGACAAGGGGCTGGGGCTGTCGGCCACCGACTACGCGCGGCTGAACGCGCTGCTGGCCGCGCCCCCCGAGTTCGACCTGGCCGACAGCGACCGGCTGGGGATGTTCGTGGTGGCCAAGCTGGCCGAGCGGCACGGGATCAGGGTGCTGCTGCGCCGCTCGCCCTTCGGGGGCACCACGGCCATCGTGCTGGCGCCGCGTTCGATCGTGAACGAGCCGAGCGCGCAGGAACCGGTCGGCGGTGACGGCCAGGCCGCGCTGCCCGGCCGTACGCGGAAGAAGGCGCTCGCGGTCGTGACCTCGGGCACCCACGCGGGGCTGCCCAGGCGAGTGCGCCAGGCCAGCCTGGCCCCGCAGCTCAAGGAAACGCCCCCTGAGCCGGAGTCACAGGCCGAACGCTCTCCCCACGAGGTACGCGACCTGTTCTCCGCGTTCCAGCGGGGAACGAAACGCGCCCGAGAAGAAGCCTCTGAGGAGGGGCCATGATTAAGGGGGATGCATGAGTGCGCCGACCACCAACACCGGTGAGCTGAACTGGCTGCTGGACGACCTTGCCGGCAGGGTCTCGGCGGTGCGCCAGGCGGTCATCTTGTCGACCGACGGCCTGGCGGTGGGCTATTCCAAAGGACTGAGCAGGGAGGACGCCGAGCACCTTTCCGCGGTGGCGGCCGGGTTCCAGAGCCTGGCGCGCGGCACCGGCCGTCATTTCGGCGGCGGCGACGTACGCCAGACCATTGTGGAGATGGAGTCGGCGTTCCTGTTCGTCACCGCGGCGGGCCAAGGCACCTGCCTGGCCGTGATCGCCGAGGCGAACGTGGACGTCGGCCAGATCGCCTACGAGATGGCGATGCTGGTCAAGCGGGTGGGCCAGCACATCTCCACCAATCCGCGCGCTGGGGCGTCATGAGCGATAGCCCGCAGTGGTTCGATGAGGAGGCGGGACCCGTCGTCCGGCCTTATGCTCTGATCCGCGGTCGCACGCGTTCCTCCGGAGACGCGTTCGACCTCGTGGCCTCCGTGCGCGCCATCGGCGAGCCCGGTGACGGATCGGGGCCGGAACAACAACTCATCCTGCGGGCAGCCCGTAGTCCGATCTCGGTGGCCGACCTCGCCGTCGAGCTCGACCTGCCCGTCGGTGTCGTCCGGGTGCTGCTCGGTGACATGCGTGACCACGGCCTCATCTCGGTGACGTCGCCCTCCGCCGGAGGGTCGCGGTCGAATGAGCGCATTCTCAAGGAAGTGATCAATGGACTCCGTGCTCTCTGAGGACCCCGTCGCGCTCAAGATCTTGATCGCGGGGGGGTTCGGCGTCGGCAAGACCACCCTGGTCGGGGCGATCAGCGAGATCAAGCCGCTGCGCACGGAAGAGGTGCTCTCCGACCGCGGCATCGGCGTCGACGACACCGACGGGGTCGAGTCCAAGACCACCACCACCGTGGCGATGGACTTCGGCCGCATCACGATCCGCGAGGGGCTGGTCGTCTACCTGTTCGGCACGCCGGGGCAGGAGCGGTTCTGGTTCATGTGGGACGAGCTGTCCTACGGCGCGCTGGGCGCGGTCGTGATCGCCGACACCCGGCGGCTGACCGACTGCTTCCCGTCCGTCGACTACTTCGAGCAGCGCGGCACGCCGTTCGTGGTGGCCGTCAACTGCTTCGACGGCGCGGAGCGGCACAGCGTCGACGACGTGCGCGTCGCGCTCGACCTGGACGACGACGTGCCGGTCATGCTCTGCGACGTGCGGCGGCGCACGTCGGCCAAGGAGGTCATGATCACGCTGGTCGAGCACTCCCTCAGGACGCTCACCTCCGCGAACTGACCGCGTCACGGGTCAGAGCTGAAAAGGGCACGGGTCAAAGCGCTCGCAGGCCGTTGATCACCTCGCGGAGCAGGCTCTCCGACGGGGCGGCGGCCTTGTCCCGCGGCGGGCGCACCGTCACCAGGCCGTGCTCCAGCAGGTCTCCCAGCAGCACGCGTACGACGCCGACGGGCAGGCCGAGCTCCGCGGCCAGCTCGGCGACCGGCCTGCCCTGCCCCGCCAGGCCGGTCAGCAGCCGCCGGTGCTGAGCGCCCAGCTCGGCCTTGGCCGGGGCGGGCACCCCCGTCGGGACGACGGTCGCCAGCAGGTCGACCTCTGAGGAGGCGGACCTGGTGCGTCCGCGCGCGACCGCGTACGGCCGCACGACGGGCCCGGCCTCCTCGTCGACCCACTCGTGCTCGCGACTCACGATTGAGATCCCCCATCCTGATCACTGTCCTGCCGACCGCGCTGCCAGCCGGACTGGAGCGAGGAGAGCAGCGCCCTGGTCTCCTCTGGTGAACGCTCCTCGACCGGTGAGGCGGGGGTCGGCGCCTGCTGGAGCGTCTGCGGCAGAGCGCTCTTCCTGTCTCGTTGCGGCAGGCCCGTGGACCGCTCGCGGTGCGGCAGGGCGGTCGGCCGCTCGGGGCGCGGCAGTTGCCGTGGCGCCGCTTCGTCCATGGGGCCCGCCTGCTGCGGCAGGGCCGCGGGACCCGTCGCGCCGCCGCGACCGTCGCCGTTGGCGGCCCGCCTGCTGGTACGGACCCGGCGCGGCAGCTCGCCGGGCTCCGTGCTCTCCTCCCGGTCCGTCCGCATGACCGAGACGGAGACGGACTCGAACTCCACCACCTGCATCGGGGCCGTCATGGGCTCGATCAGCGAGGCCGGCACGAGCACGATGGCGGTCGTGCCCCCGTACGGGGAGGGCTTGAGCGTGACCTTGACGTCGTGCCTGCCGGCGAGCATGCCGATCACCGCCAGGCCCAGCCGTTCGGTCTGCGCGGGGTCGAAGTCCGGCGGGCTGGCCAGGCGCTCGTTGAGTGCCCTGCGCGTGGACTCGTCCATGCCCAGGCCGCGGTCCTCGATCTCGACGGCGAAGCCCTTGCCGACCATCTCGCCGCGCACGGAGACCTCGTTGCCCGGCGAGGAGAAGGTGGTCGCGTTCTCGATCAGCTCGGCGAACAGGTGCATGAGGTCGGCCACCGCCGAGCCCGACACGCCGCACTCGGGCATCGGGTAGACGCGGACCCGGGTGTACTCCTCGACCTGGGCCGCGGCGCCGCTGAGCACGTCCTCGACCGGGATGGCGGCGCGCCACCTGCGGCCCGCGGAGCCGCCCGAGAGCAGCACCAGGCCCTCGGCGTGGCGGCGCATGCGGGTGGTCAGGTGGTCGAGCTTGAACAGCCGCTCCAGCGCCTCGGGCTCCTCGGTCTGGTGCTGCATCTCGTCGAGCAGCCTGAGCTGGCGCTGCAACAGCGACTGGCTGCGCCGGGCCAGGTTGCGCAGCGCCTCCGAGACGCCCTCGCGCAGCCTGGCCTGCCCGACGGCCGCGTCCACGGCCGTGCGCTGCACGCTGTCGAACGCCGCGGCGAGGTCGCCGACCTCGCTCGTCGAGCGCCGGCCGACGGTGATGGGCGGCGCCTCGGCCGCGATGTCCACGCTCTCGCCCCTGCGCAGCTTGGCGACGACGTCGGGCAGCCGGATCTCGGCCAGGTCGAGCGCGGTACGGCGCAGCGCCCCCATCTCGCGGGTGAGCCGGCGGCCGACCCGGATCGAGACGACGACGGAGAACACGACCGCGACCAGGCCGAGCACCCCGGTGACCGCGGCCTGCACGATGACCGCCGTGCCCGCGGGCTCCATCCTGGCCAGCAGCTTGTCGCCGGTGCTCCAGACGGCCTCGCGGTACTCCTTCTGCACCTGGTCGGCGATGCCGTGCCAGAGGTCCAGGTCCAGCGGCCGCCCGCTGATGTACGCCTCCAGGAGGTTCTCCATGGTGACGTAGCGGGGCGAGTAGTACAGCTTCTCGAACGGGGCCCGCAGCTCGGTGTCGAGGTTGGCCAGGGCCTTGGGGAACAGGTACGTCCTGGAGCCGTCGATGCCGGCCAGCAGGTGCATGTCACGCATGTCCGCCCGGCCGTTGGAGGCGATGACGATGGCGTGCTCGCGGGCCAGCAGCTCGCGTACCTCGTCGGCGGCGATCAGGCCCTGCGCCTGGAGTGACAGATCCAGGTCGGTGCTGACCACCAGCCGGGAGTACAGGAGGTGGATCTCGTCGGGGATCTTGGCATACTCGGTGACCAGGCCGCCGGGGGTGAGCTGGCCCTCGTCCACCTTGCGCCGGATGTCCTTCAGCCGGTCGATCGCCTCGAAGACCGTCTGAAGCTGGGACTCCATGTCGGCGGTGAGCACCGCCCGGGTCTCCTCGGACGTCGCGTGCCTGCGCAGCGTCTGGTTGTCGGCGTCGACCTCGTCGCGCGCCTTGGCCAGGGCGCCGGAGTCCTTCGCGGTGCCGGCGAGCCGCTCGGCCGAGGCCAGGCGCTCGGTCTGCAGGTCGGAGATCAGCGCGTCGGCATTGTTGATGATGCCGGTCCAGATGGTCTCGACCTTGAGCAGGTTGAGAGCCTCACCCGTGGTGGTGCTCGCGGCGAAGCCCCAGAGTGCGATCAGGGAGGCCAAAGGGATGACGAGCAGGGTCGAGATCTTGAATCTGATGGATCTGCCCGATGCCATGGTACCTGCTCCCGGATAGAAGATCGCGGGAGAGAATAGCACCGAAACAGATGGTTTTAAGATCGACTAGCGATAAATCTGTGATATGTCGGGAAATTTGCGGCTTCTGGGGTGCTCCGCCGCCAGGCCAGCCGTACCAGCCAGGCCGCCAGCACCGACAGCAGCGCCACCTCGGCGCCCAGCAGCACCCGCTCGACGAGCCCGATCAGCACCCGGTCGCCCGGCAGCGCCACGTACGTGATCGCCAGCAGCCCGAACCCCCCGGCCAGCGCCACCCACTCGACGACCCGCGCCACGGGCTTCCAGTCCGCGTCCGCGGCCAGTCGCGGGACCATCAGCGCACCGGCCGCGGGCAGGCTGACGAAGGCGGCGATCGAGACGTACCGGTGGATCTGGCCCGCGAGGTCGAGGTCGTGACCGATGGGCGTGGTCGGGACCACCGCGGCCACCACCAGGGCGCCCGACCACACCATCAGCAACCGCTCCGGCCAGCCCCGCACGGGCGCCCCCGCGGCCCGCAGCCCCGCCAGCAACGCCAGCGAACCGATCCCGAGCACCGCCATCGCGACCTCCGTGACGCCCCCGCGGTCGGACACGGCGTACTCGCTGACGGTGATGTTCAGGGGATCGAGGTGAGGGTCAGGGTCGAGCTGGCCCACCACCACGGCGATCACTGCGAACAGGATCGACGCGCAGGCGATGTAGGGGGAGAGCCTCTTGGCTGCCGCGGTCATGGGGATACTCTCGCCGTCGCGCGGGGTGCCCGGCATCCGGCGCCTGCCCCGATACGTCCCTGACCCGACCCTGACCCCCGTCCCCTACCGACCCTGGGGCCGTAACCCTTGGGGTCCCGCGCCCCAGGAGCCGGGGTGCTCAGGGGCGCGCGAGCGGGTTCAGCGGCAGCGGGCGAGGAACCCCGGTCCTTCAGGTCCGGGAGGAATCACTTACGGTGCCGCACGTTTGTTCTAGTAATAGTAAAGTTCGCAGCGTGAAATTCGTTGTGCAGGTGCGGCTTTTCCCCACGCCCGCCCAGGAAGCGGCGCTGGCGGACACGCTGCGCCTGTGCAACGAAGCGGCGAACCTGGTCTCCCGGATCGCGTGGGAGACGAAGGTGTTCCGCAACTACGACCTTCGGGTGCACACCTATGGCGAGCTGAAGAACATGGGCCTGTCGGCGCAGCCCGCCCAGCACGTCATCAAGAAGGTCG
>NZ_JBVJIM010000017.1:0-194110 GCF_055586305.1 Nonomuraea sp. NPDC051298 | reverse complement strand
ATGGTGGCGGCGGCTTGCAGCAAGGGGTGCAGCGGTCCGAGGGTGATGCCCAGGACGGCGCACGCGGCCAGGCCCGCGACCAGCGGGACGGCCACAGTGCGCGGCAGTGCGATGGCCACAGTGCGGGGCAGTGCGATGGCCACAGTGCGGGGCAGTGCGATGGCCTCGGTGCGGGGCGGTGCGATGGCCTCGCTGGGCTCGCCGCCGAGAAGCATCCGCCGGGTGTGGCGGCCGATGGCGGCGACGATGACGAGCATCAGCACCAGGGCCGCCGCGACCGCCCAGCCCAGCCCGGCGGCGAAGCCCGCTCGCGCGATGCCCAGCTCGCTGGCGAACAGGCTGAACGGGGGCAGGCCGAGCAGGGCCAGCAGCCCGAGCGCGAACACCCCGGCCGGCAGCGGCGCTCTGGCCATGAGGCCGCGTACCGCGTGGATGCCGCTGCTGCCGAGCGCTTGGTGCAGGTGTCCGGCGGTCAGGAACAACACCGACTTGCCGAGCCCGTGCCCGAGGATGTGCAGCAGGACGGCGGCGAGGGCGAGGGTGTTGCCGATCGCCGCGCCGAGGGCGAGCAGGCCCATGTGCTCGATGCTGGAGTAGGCCAGCAGCCGCTTGTAGTCGCGCTGGCCGAGCAGCAGCAGCGCGGCCACGGCCAGGGAGGCGAGCGCCACGATGACGAGCAGTACCCGGATGAACCCCGCGCCGAGCGCCGCGTCGGCGATGACCTTGACGCGCAGGATGGCGTAGAAGGCCACTGACAGCAGCACCCCCGACATCAGCGCCGACACCGGGGCGGGGGCCTGGCTGTGCGCGTCGGGCAGCCAGGCGTGCATCGGCGCCAGCCCGGCCTTGGTGCCGAACCCGAGCACGAGCAGCATGACCGCGATGCGCATCACGCCGGGGTCGAGCCGGTCGGCGTGCTCGGCCAGCACCGCCCAGTCGAGAGACGCCACGCCGGCGTGGGTGGCGGCGTAGTGGGTCATGACGATGCCGAGCAGCGCGAGCGCGATGCCGACCGAGCAGATGACCACGTACTTCCACGCGGCCTCGGTGGCCTGGCGGGTGTGCCGGTGACCGACCAGGAACGCGGTCAGGATCGTGGTCGCCTCGATGGCCACCCACAGCAGGCCCAGGCTGGAGGCCAGGACGGCCAGCGCCATCGCGGCGACGAAGGCTTGGGTGAGCGCCCCGTAGCGGCGCATCGCGCGCGGTCCGGTGTGCCCGGCGGCCCGCTCGGCCGCCAGGTAGGCGGGACTGGCCAGCATGGCCAGCAGCGCGACGGCGCCGATCACGAGCAGCATGAACGCGCTGAGCGCGTCACTGACCAGCAGCCCGCCCAGAGCGTCGCGCCTGCCTGCCATGGCCAGGGCGACGGCGCAGGCCAGCAGCCCGGCCGCGGACAGCGCGCCCAGCCAGGCGGTGACCCGGTTCCAGCCGAGCACGGCGTAGACGCAGGCGGCGGCCGCGGGCACCGCGACCGGAGCGATCACCAGCGGGCTTCCCATCAGTCGCGCAACTCCCGTAGCTCGTCGAGGTCGGTGCCGCCGAACGCGGCCCGCATCCGGGTGGTCAGCACCTGCAGCACCAGCACGGCCAGCAGGACGTCCAGGGAGATCCCCAGCTCGACGACGAGCGGGACGCCGCTGGTGGTCAGGAACGCGGTGGCGGTGATGGCGTTGTCCATCAGCAGGAACCCCACCACCTGCGACAGCGCTCGTCGGCGCGTCACCAGGACGAAGAACCCGATCAGCAGCACGGTCAGCGCGATCGGCACGGCCTGCGTGGCCGGCGTGGGCGACAGCCGGATCAGCGGCTGGGACAGGGCGTAGGCCAGCATCGCCAGCACCGCCGCCGCCAGCAGCGAGGTCGCCACGTTGACCAGCGGCTGCGTCTCGCGGCCCGCACCGCCCGCCACCAGCGCGCGGCGCATCAGGTACGGCAGCAGCACGGCACGCAACGCGCCCACCCCGACGCCGACCAGGATCAGCTCGAGGTCGCCCTCCCGGGCGCCCATGACGACGATCAGCGCGGTCAGGGCCACCCCTTGCAGGGCGAACAGCCACACGATCGCCGACAGCTCGCGCCGCCACAGCACCAGCACGCCGGTGAGCAGGAACGCCCCGCAGGCCAGGTCGAGTAGCTGGATGTACAGCACATCAGTCATGTGTCACGCCCCTGCTCAGGCCAGGAAGAAGGAAGCGGCGACGGCCAGCAGCGCCAGCAGGAACGACCCGGCCAGCAGCTCGGGCAGGCGGAACAGCCGCAGCTTGGCCATGAACACCTCACCCGCCGCCAGCAGCACCCCCAGCAGCCCCACCTTGACCACGAGCGCGATCACCGCCACCAGCAGCGCCGGCACGCCCGCGTCCGCGCCCGCGATCCCCAGCGGGAAGAACAGGCTGGACAGCAGGCCCAGCAGCACCGACAGCCGCATCGCCGACGCCCACTCGACCAGCGCCAGGTCCGGTCCGGCGTACTCCAGCACCATCGCCTCGTGGATCATCGTCAGCTCCAGGTGCGTGGAGGGGTTGTCGACCGGGATCCGGCCGGTCTCGGCGATCGTGACGATGGCCAGCGCGACCGCGGCCAGCGCGCTCGCCGGGGAGATGACCGCCAGCGGGTCCCGCACGGTCGCGGTGACGATCGTCCCCAGGCTGGTGGAGCCGACCCTGATCGACAGCGCGAACGTCGACACCAGGATCGTCGGCTCCACCAGCGCCAGCACGGTCATCTCCCGGCTGGCGCCCATCCCGCCGAATGCCGTGCCGGTGTCCAGCCCGCCCAGCGCGAGCGCCACCGACCCCAGCGCCAGGAGCGCGGTCACCGCGAACAGGTCGGCGACGCCGTCCATCGGCGAGGCCGTGGTCACCAGCGGCACCGCCGCGGCCACCACCAGCGCGGTGCCGGCCAGCAGCAGCGGGGCCAGGCGGAACACCCAGCCGGTGCCGCGCGGGGTGATCGGCTCCTTGCGCATCAGCTTGCGCAGGTCCCGCCACGGCTGCCGGACGCCGGCCCCTGCGCGTCCCTCCAGCCGGGCGCGGACCTGCCGCATCACCCCCACCAGCAGCGGCGCGCCGGCCACGACGACGATCACCTGGAGCGCCGCTCCGATCACGCCCGTCACCACAGCACCGCCAAGACGACGAGCGCCGCGGTCAGCGTCCAGAACCCGTAGCCGAGATAGCGGTGCACGCTGCCGGTGGCCAGGGCGCGGGCGCGCCGTCCGACGGCCGTTGCGGCGGCGATCAGCGGGTCATACAGCCGATGCTCGATCCGGTCCGGCACCCGCGCGTGGAAGCGCACGCGTTCCACCAGGTAGGCCGACTCCTTCACCGGGGTGACGTCCACATCGCTTTCCGGGGCGAGCACGTTGTCGAAGACCCGCTGCAACGGCTCGGCGAACGACGTCGCGGTGTACTCCATCCGGGCCGACATCGGCCCGGCGCCGCAGTCCCAGAGCCGCGCGGCCCGCCGCACCCGCCGTGCCGCCACCACCCGTACCAGGCAGAGTACGGCCACCACCGCGGCCACCAGGGCGACGGCGATCAGCAGCGGCGAGATCATCCCGGAGATCCCGGTCAGCCGCAGCGCCAACTCCCCGTTCACCACCTCCCGCTGCGGGAACACCACGCCGACCGCCTGGCCGAGCGCGGGCACGACCAGCGTGGGAGCCAGGGCCAAAGCCACGCACCCTGCCACCGCGAGCGTCATGGCGCCCAGCATGGGCGGCGGGCTTTCACCGGCCCGCTCCGCCTCCGCGCTGCGCGGCCGGGCGAGGAAACCCACGCCGAACGCCTTGACGAAGGTGGCGACCGCCAGCCCCGCCGACAGCGCGACGATCGCGACGGCCGGCGGCATCGTCACCGCACCCGCCACCCCGGCCCCCGGCAGGGCGTGAATCAGGCTCTGCAACAGCAGCCACTCGCTGACGAAGGCGTTGCCGGGTGGCAGCGCCGAGGCGCACAACGCCCCGACGGCGAACACGACGGTGGTGTACGGCATCCGCGTGCGCAGCCCGCCCAGCGCGTCCAGATCCCGGGTGCCCGTCGCGTGCAGCACCGACCCCGCCGACAGGAACAGCACCGTCTTGAACGCGGCGTGGTTGACCACGTGCAGCAGCGCCGCGGCCAGCGCCAGCGCCGCCGGCACCGGCAGCTCGGACGCGGCGAAGAAGCCCGCCGCGCCCACCCCGACCAGCACCAGGCCCATGTTCTCCGTCGTGGAGTAACCCAGCAGCCGTTTCAGATCCGAGGCCACCACCGCCTGCAAGATCCCGAACAGCGCCGACGCCGCTCCGGCCGCCAGCACCAGCAGCCACCACCAGGCCGGCCCGCCGCCCAGCAGATCCAGTCCGACCCGGATGACGCCGTAGGCGCCCAGGTTCACCATCGCCGCGCTCATCAGCGCCGAGACGTGACTCGGCGCCTCCGGGTGCGCCCGGGGCAGCCACACGTGCAGCGGCACGATGCCCGCCTTGGAGGCGAACCCGGCGAACGTCGCCAGGAACACGACGGTCTTGGCGGCCGGCGGCAGCTCGGCGGCGCGCAGGTGCTCGAAGCTCTCCCCACCGGCCCCGGCGGCGAACGCGACCAGCCCGGCCAGGATCGTCACCAGGCCGAGGTGGGTCATGACCGCGTACCACAGCCCAGCCCGGCCCACCGCCTCCCGCCGCCGATGCTCGGCCAGCACCAGCGGCAGCGACGCGACGGCCATCAGCTCCCAGGCGAGCAGGAACGTGCTCACACTGGCCGCGGCGGGCACCACCAGCATGGCCGCCACGAACAGCGGCAACACGGATTGGACCACGCGCCCGTCCAGGCCGTGGCCGCGGTAGCCGATCCCGTAGATCGCCGCGCACACCGCCACCGCCCCGGTGACCGCGATGAACACCCCGCCCAGGGGGTCGACCGCCAGCCGTACCCCGGCCAGCGGCAGCAGCTCCGGCAGCCACGCCGACCAGCTCTCACCTGGCCCCGCGGCCACCACGGCCACCGCACCCGCCGCCGCGCCCACAGCGCCCGCGCCTGCCGTGCACCAGCCCGCCAGATGCGGCCGCGCCCGCCGCGGGGCCGTCAGGGCGGCCAGTGCGGCGACCGCGCAGCCGGACAGCGCCACCACGTACAGTGTGCCGACCAGGTTCATCGGCCGGTCAGCCCTCGCAACGCCGTCACGATCGCCTCAGGCTCCGGCGGGCACCCCGGCACCTCCACGTCCACCGGCACCACGTCGCTCACCGCTCCGACCACCCCGTAGGCACCGGCGAACGCCCCGCAGTCGCGCGCGCAGTCCCCCAGCGCGATCACCAGCCGCGGCTCGGGGACCGCGTCATAGGTGCGGTGCAGCGCCACCTCCATGTTGCGGGCCACAGGCCCGGTCACCAGCAGGGCGTCCGCGTGCCGGGGCGAAGCCACCAGCCGCGCGCCGTACCGTTCGGCGTCGTACACCGGGCCGAACGCCGAAGCGATCTCCACCTCGCACCCGTTGCACGACCCCGCGTCCACATGCCTGATCTGGACCGATCCGGCAAGCTCCGCCGCCTTCGCGGGCGGCTCACCCGGTTCGCGCTCCGGCGCGGGCTCGGCCACCCGGCCCGTCCGCACGATCTTCCGCCACAACCCCATCGTCGCCTCTCCACCGCTCGCCAGCCAGGACCCGGACGATCAGCAGAGGATCACCCGGGTCGGGGCTGATACGGCGGCTGCCGCAACCCCGCCGGGGGCAACGGGCTCACGAGGCGCCGCTTCCGGCGTTGTCCTCCAGCAACTCGCTGAGCAGCTCGCTCTGTCCCGCCAGCTTTTCGGTCAGCAGCTCGCGAGCCGCGCGCAGCAGCCCGGCCACCCGGCCACCGGCCAGCGCGTAGACCATGGTGGCCCCCTCGCGCTGCGCGCTCACCATGCCCGAGCGGCGCAGCACCGCCAGATGCTGCGACAGCCCGGTCGGCTCCACCTCGATCGCGGCCAGCAACTCCCGCACCGGCTTCGGCCCGTCCTGCAGCAGCTCCAGCACCCGGATCCGCACCGGATGGCCCAGCAGCCGGAACAGCTCGGCCTTGGCCTCATACAGCGGTACCGACATCACGCCCCGTCTTCCCCTGCGACCTGGGCCGGCCCGTGCTCGATGGCGACCCCGTGCGCCTGTGCCAGCCGCCGAGCGTCCTCCCACTCGGCCTCGGCCACCAGCACCGCGTGCGCGTCGTCAGCGTCGCGGGCGGCCTGCAGCGCCTGCCAGGCCAGGCCGGCCCGTTCCCGCACCGCAGCAGCAAACACCGTGCTCACCAGCTCCTCGCCTCCGCCGCACCAAAGATCCTGCGAACACCACACTCAAAGCAATTACGCATCTTCGCAATTTACGATAGCGCAAGGGCGGGCGCTCCAGCGACCCGCATCGCGGCGGTGGCACCGCCCCCCGGCCGGTCGCGAACGGCTCAGTGGTTGCCCACTACGTGGTGCGGTGGGAGCGGGTCAGAGCCAGCCCGCCGAGGGTCGCACCGACCAGGCCGAGCACCAGGGCCACGGCTCCCCCGAATACCCCGTTCCCGGTGCCGAGACCACCGTCGGCGACAGCCAGATTCACCGCGCCGTTGAGCCCGCCGATCAGTCCCACCGCCAGGGCCACGATCCCTCCCCGCCTCCCGCCGTTGCCGAAACGACGGGCGAAGCGCAGCGCCGACCAGCCGATGACCACGCCGCCCAGCGCCACCAGTGCGGCCGCACTGGCCCAGATTCGCCGCGGGGTCCCGAGGAAGGTGTCGACACCCTGGCCCGCGCATTCTGCCGGCGTCGTACAGACTGGCGATGCCGCCTGTGCGGCAAGCACCGATAGAACGGACATGAGGCTCTCCTCCGCTTCGTGCGACTGGACGCCACAACCATGTCCGCCGAACCCGCCGCCGGTCATCCTGCTGACGCAGACACCTCTGACTGCCGCAGACGCGGCACAGGAGCCCGCCGCGCCCTACTGCGTCCGCAGTAGGCGCGGGCCCGTGCCGGCAGCCGTCCAACCCCGCACGACTGTACGTAGATGAGCCGTACCTCCGGCGGTTCCCCGGCCTGACCTTCGTCACTCGCACAGCCTGCACTACCCGCATGACTCGGATGCCTTCTCCACGGCCGAGAAGGAGTGGATGCTCGGGCGCACCGTACGCACCCTGCTGCGCCGGGGCGTCTGACCGTCACTCCCGGGCCGACCGCAGGACGCTCGCGGCCTCGGCCAGGCAGGCGTTCTTCCTCGTGGAGATGTGCGGCCCCGCGGCGGTTTTCAGACGTAGACGTATGCGTGCTCGTCGACGAACGCGTCCCGCATGGTGAGCCGTACGCCGGTCAGACGCCCCTTGACCGTCCCGTCGGCGCTGATGATCGGCGTGTCCGCGCTCTCCATGGCCAGTTCGCTGCCGGTGGGCTCAAGGTCTTTGAGCTTGCCACCGACGTGTACCGGGCCGGCCGCGTACAGGGTCCCGGACGGGGTGACGATTTCGAACTCGGCGTCGATGTCCAGGACGCCGGGGAACCGCACCCGGCTCAGACTGTTCTCGTCCCCCTCGCCGAGACTGCCGCCGGACGGTCGCGGCCAACTGACGCGCAGCATCACCCGGCCGCCGAGGGCGTCGCTGTGACCGACCATGGCCAGGCGCGCCAACTGGGCCAGCACGCCGGCTCCCTCATCGTGCTTGTCGGGCCCGAACAGCAAGATCTCGGCGCCCGCCGCCTTGAGGTGGTCGCCGGCCAGGTCGATGCGCTCGGTCCTGCCGTTGATCTCGACGTCGATGGCGCCTTCCATCGACACCTGCATGATCATGGAGGGGTCGACGAGCATCGACATGAACGGGGCCGCGCTCGGGGCGAAGAACATCGTGGGCGTGACGCCGATCGGCTCGTTGTCGTCGTCGGCCGGGTACCACGCCTCGGGCAGGGTGGTGCCGCGCAGCACGTTCGGCGCGGGGGCGATGTCGAACGGGCCGTCGCCGCGTGGGGTGCCGTGGTAGGGCCTGGTGAGCGGCTTCACGTGCGGGGGGACGTTGTCGATGACGGCGTAGGTGTCGATGATGTCGCGGTGCGTCAGGCGCAGCGTGCTGGTCTCCAGGATGCCGAAGCGGCCGATGTGCATCCGCGCCGGGAAGTTCTTGCCCGGCGCGATCTGCCGCACGTACCCGGTGCTGGGCAGGAGCGGGTTGGACAGCAGTTGGACACGGTCGTCGAGTTCGTAGCTGAAGCCCTTGACGCCGGCCTCGGGAGCGCTGCTCAGCTCCTGCTCAAGCTCGGCGCGGCCACTGTCGTCCACGCGGGTCTCGAAGCCGGGTATCGGCCACGTGTTGATCTGGACGAACCCGGAGAGGTTGATCGTCTCGCGGCGGCCCGCGTAGTAGTCGTCGCCGAACACGACGGTGGCGCAGGCGAGGAGATGGGCCCGAATCGGTTCGGGCTCAAGGTTGAGAGACTCATAAGTCTCCCGAAAAGCAGTCATGTCAGCACGATATCGCCAAGTCGCGCATGAAGATCGACAGCAGGAGCGGCGCGGATTCAGCGCGGATTCAGCGCGGATTCAGCGCGGAGTTGCTGGAGGGGCTTTCGGCTTTGGCCGGCGCAGCCGGCTTTGGGTGCTGACGTGCCTGCGGGCCGACCGCCATCGTGTCGCGTTCGCGGCCGGCCGCGCCAGAACTTCGTCGTCGCCTATGTGAAGGCCGCGACGTTGCGTTCCGCCCACTCGGCGAAGGTGCGGGGCGGGCGGCCGAGGAGCCGCTCGACATCGGGGCTGACGCGCTGCTCGGCGGCGGAGGGTTCGCCGAGGGCGCCGAGCGTGGCCTCCACGACCGGCTCGGGCATGTACCGCAGCATCTGGTTGCGCGCCTCCGCGCGGCTCTGCTCAACGAACTGCACCGACTCGCCCAGGACGTCCCCGATCGCCGCGGCCTGCTGCCGGGGTGAGATCGGCGCGGGTCCGGTCAGCGTGTAGACGGCGCCCTCGTGGCCCGGCTCGCGAAGAGCGACGGCGGCGACCTCGGCGATGTCGGCCGGATCGATGCCCGGCACCGCGACGTCCCCGAACGGGGCCACGACCCTCCGTCGCGCGCGGACCGAATCGGCCCATTGGAACGTGTTGGAGTTGAAGTTGCCTGGCCGCAGCATCGTCCAGGCCAGACCCGACCGCTCGACGGCGTCTTCCAGATGCGAGGGGTGGCGTCGCGTGCCCACGCCGTGCGAGGACAGCAACACGACCCGCCGGACGCCGGACGCCCGCACGACGTTCATGACGTCACCGAGATCGCCGTTCGCCATGTAGTCGGGGGCGGTCAACAAGAACAGCGCCTCGGCTCCTTGGAGGACGGGCTCGAGGCTCGCCGGCTTGGCCAGGTCGGCCCGCCGGCGCCGCACCCCCACCCCCACGTCCAGCTCTGAGATCCTCCGTGACACCGCCGTCACCTGCTCGCCGGCCGCGACAAGCACCTGCACGAGCGGCTGCCCGACGTTGCCCGTGGCTCCAGTCACCACAATCATGTTCGCTCCCGGTTGTCGATGCCCTCATGGACTCGATGGAAGCTACTGGCGCTGTGGCAGTAGGTACCTAGACGTAAGTATTGGCAAGGAAGGCTTGTTGTGACCAACGACACAGCCTGGCCGCCCTTGGAGGCGTCGCCCCGGAACAGGCGTGCCCGATCCCCCGGTGGGCGACATCGTGGCGAGGTAGGCCAAGCGGGTCACGTCGCGGGCTGTCAGCCGAGCTGTCAGCCGAGTTGCTCGGCCAGCGCGATGATGATCCCCTCGGGGCCTCGGACGTAGCAGAGGCGGTAGCTGTCCTCGTACTGGGCCAGCTCACCGAGGAGTTCGGCGCCGTGCGTGCGCAGGCGGGCGACGACGTCCTCGATGTCGTCGACGGCGAACATGACGCGATGCATGCCCAGCGTGTTGTGCGGCGGGTGATGCGGGCCGGCGCCGATCGGCGCGGGGGTGTGGTATTTCGCCAGTTCCAGCCGGCCGTGGCCGTCCGGGGTCCGCATCATCGCGATGTCGCAGCGGATGCCGTCGAGTCCGACGGTGCGGTCCGCCCAGGGGCCCTCGATCTGCGCTTTGCCCTCCAGCTCCATGCCGAGTTCTACGAAGAACGCGATGGCAGCCTCAAGGTCGTCGACGACGATGCCGACGTTGTCCATCCGCTGGAGCGTCATGGTGGTTCTCCTTTGTCGCACGGCCCTTTGTGGGCCACTGGTGTACCTGGGACGGAGCCATCGCCACGTTCTCGACACGGGGCAGCATTCTGAGTTGCTCGAGGCGAAGGCGGTGGCCGTCGAGCAGACCAGATGCCGTGACCGGCCGCGCGGACCAGGCCGCGCGGCCGGTTCAGAACAGGCACAAGCCCGTCACTTCGATGAGCAGGCAGAACGGTGAAAGGCTCGGCAGAGCCAATCAGGTGGCGGACACGAACCTCCAGTACCCGTTCAGGGTGGGGCCGTCCCCAATGTCACCGCCACCTCCTCGCCGGACTCATCGTCGAGGAAGCCAAGCGCGGCCGACCCGAGCCGACCGGGCTCCCCGGACGACGACTTCAACCACTGCCGACCGGTCCAGTCCTCGCACGAACCGGTGTTGACCTGGAAGCGGGTGCCAAAGCTGCCGTCTATCTCATTGGATGTCCGGCGGAGCGACCTCAGACGGTGCGAACGCAGGCGCACTGGCAGGCCGCGAGGGTGCCCTCCGCAGCTTCTGCGGCTTCCCGCGTGGCGGTTTCGGTCCTGGCGGAAGCGACCGCCACCGCGGCGCGGCCTCTGGCCTCGGCCTTCTCGCCGCGCGGCCAGACCGCCAGCACCGTGACAGCTCCGATTGCCGCCAGGCCCGCCAGCACGGTCCAGGCGGTGGTGAAGCCCGCGTGCGTGGCCACCCATCCGGCGATGGGATAGGTGATCAGCCAGGCCAGGTGGGACAGCGAGAACTGGGCGGCGAAGACCTCGGGAATCCTGGTGGGATCGACCGCCCGGCGAAGCACCCGCCCGGTCGGCGTGACGATCAACGCCATCCCGCCGCCGATCGCCGCCCAGATCACCCCGGTCGGCAGTGATGCGGCGACGCCCGCCGCCGACATCGTGACCGCCGCGCCGACCGCGACTACCAGCACGGCGGCACCGGTCAGCATCACGAACCGGTCCGCCACCCGGTCCAGGACGCGTGGGAGGGCGAGGGCCACCAGCAGCGTCCCCGTTCCGGACGCGGCGAGTACCCAGGCCACGTCGGATTGGGCTCCGCCGAGAACGTCGCGGACGTAGTTCACGGTGTTGACGACCACGATGGAGCCACCGGCGGCGACCACGAGGTTCAGTGCCATGACGCCGCGCAGACTCGGGGTGGCCGCGAAAGTGCGGATCCCCGCCACGGCCCGGTCCCAGGCGTTCGTGTGCGAACTGGGGCGCGCGTTGGGGATGCGCGTGGACAGGACCAGCAGCGCGGACACGGCGAACCCGACCGAGGTGCCGATGAACAGCAGGTTGAACGACATGAAGGTGAGCGCCACAGCCGCGAGCACCGGGCTCAACAGGCTCTCCATGGTGTAGGCCACCTGCGAGGCGGACAGGGCGCGGGTGTAGTCGGCCTCCTTGGTCACGATATCGGGGATGACCGCCTGGAACGTCGGGGTGAATGCCGCTGACGCGGTCTGGAGAGCCCCGATCAGGACGTAGATGTGCCACACCTCGGTGACGAACGGCAGCGCGATCACCACCAGCGCGCGCACCACGTCGAGGATCGTGAGAAACCAACGTCTGGGCAGCCGATCGACGTACGCGGCCGCGAGCGGTGCCACGACCACGTACGCGACCATCTTGATCGTCAGCGCGGTGGCGAGAACCGCACCGGCACGCGGACCTGCGAGTTCGTACGCGAGCAGCCCCAGCGCGACGGTAGCCAATCCGGTACCGAACAACGCGATGACTTGAGCGCTGAACAGCCGCCGGTAGTCGCGAATCGCGAACAGTCCCATGTCCGTCTCCTCCCGGGCAACCGCAGTCACCACCAAGCCCATATACCCCTTAGGGGTATGATGCAGGAGGTTTTATATACCGTATAGGGGTATATGTCAACATGCGAAATCCAGCTCGCGGACCAGGCATGGCCGACCTCGCCGGAGTCGCACGGCTATCGGATGAGGAACTCAACCGAGTGTGGAACGCGCGCCCCGAGGTCGTCGGCCTTTGCCGTCAGCCAGTTGTTCGCCGATGCCGCGAAGTCGCTGTCGAAGCGGGGCACGGACTCAAGGTGCGACGGGCCCACGATTGCGCCAGCGTGTGCTCACGTGGGGGCGGAGCACGATCACAGGGACAACCGGAACGGTGCGGTGCATTTCGACGAGCTTCTGGAAGCCGGGCACGCACTGGGCTGGGATGAGTCTGCCCGTACTCGTGCGCGACCATTGCGGCACCTCTCGTGCTCCAGCGCTCGACCGGGAACACGATGCTGCCGCCCGGCGCGTCGTTGTCGATGACCTTCGCGCCCCATCCGGTCGGACACCGTCACATCGTTACGCGTCCCCTTGTGTGCCGGTGTGATCGTCGCGTGTGCTGCGTCCTCGGCCGAGGAGAGGTGGGCGCTTCAGCGCACCTGGCCTCACCCGTCGACCGGCCGACGGGTCGCCCGGGGCGGGGGACGAGTCCCCGCCCCGGGCCACCAGGCTGTCGTGTCGGCCATCGGTCACTGGTTCAGGATCGCTTCGAGTTCCTTGTTGGCGTCCGCGAGGGCGGTGGCGGCGTCCTTCTTACCTGCGATGACGGCCCGTGCCGCGTTCTGGAGCACGGCCTTGGTGGCGTCGGCCTCGGACCAGTTGGGGTCGGCGGGGAACGCCTTGGCCTTGGCGAACGCCTGGGCGAACGCGCCCTGGGCGGGGTCCTCGTTCATGGCGGCCAGGGTGTCGGGGTAGACCGGGAGCAGGCCGCCCTCCTTGGCGTAGCGGTCGGCCCAGGTCTTGCTGGTGGCGAGCTTGATGTACTCCTTGCCCAGCTCGGCCTGCTGGGTGCCACCCCACAGCGCGATGTCGTTGCCGCCGAAGAAGGAGGGCGCCACGCCGCCGGTCTTGGCGGGCAACGGGAAGAAGTCGATCTTGCCGCCCTTCAGCTTGCCCTTGGAGTCTTCCTCGATCCCCGACAGGTCCCACGCGGCGGTGAGGTACATCGCGACCTTGTCGTTGGCGAACCGGGTACGGATGTGGGTGGTGTCGTGCGTCAGGTTCGCCTTGTTGGACAGGCCGCCGGTGACCAGGCCGGTGTAGGTCTCGAAGCCCTTGACGAAGCCGGGCTCGGTGACCTTGCCGACCCACTTGTCGCCTTCCTTGACGGCGTACTCGCCGCCCTCGGACCAGGCGAACGCGGCCAGCAGGTGGTTGGCGTCGGAGCCGCCGTTGAAGGCGAAGCCGTCCACCCCCTCGCCCTTCTCCTCCTGGATCTTCTTGGCGGCGGCGACCAGCTCGTCCCAGGTCTTGGGGATCTCGATCTTGAGGTCCTCGAACCAGTCCTTGCGGTAGAGGACGGCGCGGGCCCCGGCGCCCCACGGAACGGCGTAGATCTCGTTGTCCACGGTCTCGTAGCCGTACAGGTTCTGGGGGATCTGCGCACGGTCGCCCTCGCGGGCGATGTCGGTGATCGGCTCAAGCGCGTCCTGGCTCTGCCACATCGGCACCTGGTCGTTGCCGATCTCCGTCACGTCCGGGCCCGTGCCGGTCGCGGCGGCGGCGAACTTGTCGGCCACCTGCGGCCAGGGGATCCACTCGAGCTTCACCTGAGCGCCGGTCTGCTTGGTGAACTCGGCGTTGAGCTCGTCCATGTACGCGGCGGCGGCCGGGTTGCTGTTGCCCAGACGCCACACGCTCAAGGTCTTGCCCGCGAACTTGGGGCCGGAGGCGGCGGCGCTGGGTGAGGACGTGGTGGAGGGCTCTTCACTCGAGCCACAGGCGGCGATGCCCAGGGCCAGCGCGGCCGTGGAGACCGTAGCGGCCGTGATCTTCGCGATCCTCACAGGGCTGCTCCCTTCCCTGGTGCCGGCCAACGGTCCGCACCAGGCTGATCGTCAATCCGAAGATGGCGTTAAATTAACAAGAAACTTTCTTAAGAGAAATGCTCGTTAGCCGATCGTGATGAGAAGGCGTACCGATGAGCTGAGAACCCGGAGCGCCTCGTCTGTCTGCGCCGCCTCAACGACCGCGCGGCACTCGAACTGCTCCTCAGGCGAGGACCAGGGCGCACAACGCGGCCGGCGGTACCACCGCCCCACCCGGGATCACTTCATCAGGTCCAGACGGGTCGCGTCGCATCGACCACACCTCCTTTCAGTACGGGATTCCCGTCCGCCGGTTGCGACCAAGCGGACACAGGTGCGCCTCCTGACGCTATGAAGCCCCGGCCCTCCCGCGAATCAGTCGGCTGACTGGGTTCTCACCGGCCTCCCGCATGCGTCCGCGTCGGCGGTCCCGGCTCGTACGCCCCGGCCCGGTCCGCGATGTTCTTGACGGTGCGCGCCTAAGCGGCGGCCTGCCGGTCGCGCCGGATGCTCACCTCGCGCGGGGAGACGGCCGAGAGCCGGTCGTGCCCCTCAGGAAGCGTTGCGGAACAGGTCCCGTCTCTCGAGCAACCGCTCGAGGCCGGCCGACTGGTACGTGGCGACGGCGCCGACGTTGGAGCTCGGGCAGCACACGACCACGCTGGACGAACCCAGCTCCTGGAGCGCACGCGCCGCGGCGACCGTGATCGCTCGGCCGTAACCGTGGCCGCGGTGTGCCCGGTGCACCCCCATCGGCTCGATCAGCCCTGGCTTGCCCACACCCGCCGACCACACCGTCACGACCGCCACCGCCTCGCCCTGCTCCCGGCGAACGACCAGGCATCGCGCGTCGGCATACAGCGCACCTGCCGCCATCGCGTGCCAGCGCTCGTCGGTGAACGTCGACCCGTCGAACGACGCCCGCAGGACCGCGGCCCACTCGTGCGCCTGTTCCGGCCCGATCACCTCGATGCGAACGCCGGGGTCCGGCACAGGCGCGCCGAGGTCACGCCGAAGTGGCGTCCATGGCTCGCCGCTCTCCCAGCCTCCCTTGAACAACAGGTCCTGGAGAACCAGCGCATCCTGCGGCGCCTCGACGTACACCTTGCCCTCGGGCAGCACACCGCGCTCAGGCGCCGACGCGTCCTCGACCACCCGCTGCGCCAACTCCTCGTCCCGCAGCGCCTCCGGCGCGAACGCCAACCGCAGCAACTCCGCACCATCCAGCAGCCCGACCGCCAGAACCTCCCCGGCCCGGCTCCACGTCCGCGTAGCCTTCGCCGTCAGGTCCGCACCGAACCGCCAGAACCACCCCACGTCCCCCGGATGCAACTGCACGGGCCTTCCGTCGTGCTGCCACTCCCCCAGCACCCGCACCACGTCACCGAGGCCGTCGACCCCCGGCCTGCCCATCTCGATCGCCATCCCTCGATCACACACCACGCCACCGGCCCTCCGCACCCGAATTTCCCACCGGCAGTCAGCAATCGGCGTCGCCTTGACCACGTACGCACCCTGCCACCGACCTGCCCGAACTCAGTCGGTTGCGGCCGGCGACCCGTTTCCCAGCCGTCCGTCCGATCCCGCGAGTGACCCGAAACGCACTATGTCGCCAGGTGGTGGGCCAGGAGAGCCCGTACGGCGGTGCGGATCGGCTCGCTCGGGGACTCGGGGACGCCGGTGGTGAGGGTGGTGAACAGGATGCCCAGCACGCTCATCTCCAGGAGCATGGCCTCGTCCTGGCTGAGGTCGATTCCGGCGGCGCGGCATTGGCGGACGATGAGATCGCTTCGGCCGTGCAGGGCGTCGGTCAGCGTGTGTCGCAGGCGGGGGTTTCTGGTGCTCTCCAGGTGCAGTTCGAACAGGGCCAGCGGATCGCGCCGGTCGTCGGTCAGCATTGTGGTCAGGACGGCGACCAGCGCTTCCTCCAGATCGGCGGGCGAGATCGGCCGGACGGTGCAGGCGTCCACACGTTCGCCGAGCCGGTGGGTGATCCGCTCGACGACCCCGTTGAGCAGCGCGTCGCGGGTGCGGAAGTAGCGCGAGGTGGTGCCGGCCGGTACGGCGGCGGCGGCGTCGACGGCCCGGTGGGTCAGCCCGCGTGACCCCTGCTCGGCCAGCACCGTGATGGCCGCGTCCGCCAGGTGGTCGCGGCGCTGCGGGTTAGGCGGCGGCACGATTTCCCTCCCTGTCGGTGTGGTCGGCCGGACCACACCATTTCACCAGAGCCGCTTCGATACCGGTGTGATCCCCGGCCCAGGCCACGTAGCCGTCCGGGCGGATCAGCGTCGCCTCGGGCCTGGTGCCCTCAAGGGGCCTGGCGTGCCGTACGCGATCGCGCCAAGGAGTGGGCACGCCCTCATGGGAGAGCAGAACGAAGGTGCCTGCGCGCAGCACCTCATACAGACGGCCGGCGTCTGTCGGGCCGTCGGCGGCGCGGCGCCCGGCCAGCGGGTGGGCGTCCGGCTCGCCGGGCGGGTAGGCGAACTCCAGGCCGGACAGCCTGCCGAGGATGCGGCGGCGGCCTGGACCGGTGTGGAGCAGGGTCGCCATGACGCGCCGGCTGATTTCCAGGCGCACTCGTGAGCCGCTGAGCACCAGCCCGGTGAGGTTATCGGTCATGGCCAGGACGGCGGAGCCGACGGGGTGCCGCTCGGCGTGGTAGGTGTCGAGCAGCCAGGGCGGGGCCCAGCCGTGCAGCGCGGCGGCGAGCTTCCAGCCCAGGTTGACGGCGTCCTGGATGCCGGTGTTCATGCCCTGGCCGCCGATGGGCGAGTTCACGTGGGCGGCATCCCCGATCAGGAAGACCCGCCCTGATCGGTAACTGCGGGCCTGCCTGCGCTCGGCGACGAAGCGGGAGAACCAGCGCGGCTCACTCATCCCGTAGTCGGTGCCGGCGATGTGCCGAAACGCCTCGCGGATCAGGGCGAAGCCCGGGTCGTTCCGCTCTTCACGCAGCCACGCGCCGACCCGGAACCAGCCATCGCCGAACGGGAGGGCCACCACCACACCCTGGGTGCCGACCTGCGTGATGGGCGGCGGCTCGGAGACGGGGATGCGGACGTCGGCCAGCAGCATGGGCAGGCTGTAGGTCGCGCCGGCGAAGCCCACGTCGACCAGGTCGCGGACGGTGCTGTGGGCGCCGTCGGCGCCGATGACGTACCTGGCCGCCAGCTCGCCTCCGTCCTCGAGCCTCAGCCGTACGGATTCGGCGTCCTGGGTCAGGCCGACCACGTCAGCGTTGCGGCGGATCTGTACGCCGAGTTCGGCGGCGCGCCGCTGAAGGAGCTTCTCGGTGCCGTTCTGGGGCACGAGCAGCAGCATCGGGTACCGCGTGTCGAGCCGCCCGAAGTCGACCCGTGAGGCATAGGCGGGATACACCGTCCTGAGCGGGTTGCCTCCCGCGACCAGTTCGTCGCCCATGCCTCGGGCGTCGAGCAGTTCCAGGGCCCGGGCGTGCAGACCGAAGGCCCGCGTGACGTTGGACTCGCTGCCGCGCTTGTCCACGATCGTGCAGGAAACGCCCGCCAGCGCGAGCTCGCAGGCGGCCATCAGCCCGGTGGGGCCGGCTCCCACGATGACGACGTCGTGCATAGCGCCCTCCATTCGCTACATCTGTATCGCTACATATATAGCGCATGGACGGCAGGACCGCCCGGTGGCGCGTCTACATGGTCGTCCCGCCTGAGACGTCGAGCCGGTGTCCCGTGACGTAGCGGCTGTCGTCGGAGGCCAGGAAGGCGACGGTGTCGGCCACGTCCTGCGGCGTGCCCAGCCGGCCGAGCGGCGTCTGCGACGACAGCCAGGCCAGGGCCTCGCCGACCAGGCGTCCTTGGTGCATGTCGGTGTCGATGACGCCGGGGGCCACGGTGTTGACCGTGATGCCACGGGGCCCGAGCTGCTTGGCCAGCGCGGTGGTGAGGACGTCGAGTGCGGCCTTGGACATGGCGTAGTCGATCGCCCTGGGCATGGCCGCTCCCCGGGTCAGCATGGTGCCCACGGTGACGATCCGCCCGCCGTCGCGCAGCCGTGGCAGGGCGAGCCGGGTGATGAAGAACGGTGCGGTGGTGTTGACCGCGAACAGGCGCTCGAAGCCGTCCCGGGTGACGCCGTCGATCTCGGACTGGCCACCGAGGATGCCCGCGTTGTTGACCAGGATGTCCAGCCCGTCGGCTTGGGCGTCGAAGCCGTCCCACAAGGTTTCTGCGTCACCTGGCGCGCCCAGCTCGGCCTGGATGGCGAACGCCTGTCCGCCGGCTGCTTCGATGGCGGCGACGGTGTCCTTGGCGGCGGCGTGGTCGCTGCCGTAGTGCACGGCGACCCGCGCGCCTTCGCGCGCCAGCCGGGCGGCGATCGCGCGGCCGATGCCCCGGCTCCCGCCGGTCACCAGCGCCGTCTTTCCGGTCAATCTCATCATGATCATGCCTTTCTGTTCATGCGGTGCGGGGGGTGGCGGTCTTGGCGTCCCGTAGGACCCGCGCCCACCCGGCTTGGGCCAGTCGATCGGCCACGGTCGGGCCGAGGCGGCCGTCGCGGACGCTGCCGTCGCGGGTCAGGGGTCACGATGGTGTTGTTTCGTGGTGGCGGCGTGTCGCAGGGCCGCCAGCAGGGTGGTCTCGGTCTGGGATCCGGTGAGCGGGGGCAGGTTCTCGACGAGGAAGACCGGCACACCGGTGATGCCGAGGCGGCGTACGCGGTCGAGCCGGGCGCGTACTTCGGCGGGAGGCACGTGGCCGGTGGTGACGCCGACCTCGGCGGCCAGTTGGGCGAGCGTGTCGGGGTCGCCGACGTGCAGCCCGTCGGTGAAGTGGGCGCGGAAGAGGCGTTCGGCCATGGGTTCGGCCTTGTCCTGGTGCGCGGCGTCGGCGATGAGGCGGTGGGCGTCGAAGGTGCCGGTGGCGATGGCCTTGCCGTACTCGAGCCGGAGGTCTTCACGGGCCGCGCGTTCGGCGAAGGCGAGCGCGCCGGCGGCCGCTTGCGGGCCGAAGGTCTGTTCCAGCACCGCGAGGAGCGGCCGTCCGTCGGCCGGGGCGCCCGGGGCGAGCTCGAAGGGGAGGAACTCCACGGTCACCCGCACGCCCTCGGCCCTGAGCCGGTCGGCGGCGCGGGCGAAGCGGGTGTAGCCGAGGTAGGAATGCGCGCAGATGACGTCCATCACGAGCTGGGCTTTCACGCACTGTGGCATGGGTGGCTGCCTCACGCGGCCGCGGTGGCGGGCTCGGCCGACGGGGCCGTGATCATGCCCACCATTACTCCGATCACGCCCACCCGAAGAGATCGATCCATATGTCCTCCATTTCGCGTACCTTGTACGTGAAATGGACCATAACCATTCAGGTACCATGTACGCAAATGGAGGGAAGGGGTTCGCGTGGCCGACGAGGGAGCGACCAGCATCTGGATGCGGCCGGAGGAGCACGAGCGCTCCGGCCCGGGACGCCGCCCCGGCTACACCCGTGAGCAGATCACCCGAACGGCCGTCCAGATCTCCGACGCCGAAGGAGTGGAGGCCGCGACCATGCGGCGGATCGCGGGCGAGCTGGGCACCGGCGCCATGTCGCTCTACCGCTACGTACCCCGGCGCGACGACCTTTTCGACCTCATGATCGACCTGGCGATGAGCGAGATCGGGCTCCCCGACGGCCCGTCCGGTGACTGGCGCTCCGACCTGACGCTGCTGGCCCGGCAGGTCCGCGCCGCGGGTCTACGCCATCCCTGGCTGATCGCTCTGCTCACCAGCCGGCCCACCCTAGGCCCCAACCTGCTGCGCGTGCACGAGTTCGCGCTCGGCGCCTTCACCGGGACCGGGCTCGACATCGACGACGTCACCGGCTTCGTCGGCATGCTGAACGACTACGTGAACAGCGCGATCCGCCGCGAGATCGGCTGGCTGGAGGAGGCCCGCCGCACCGGCCTGGACCCCGAGCGCTGGAAGCGGGACTACATGGGACCGTACGTCCGCCAGGTCGTCGAAACCGGCGCCTTCCCCCTGTTCAACCGATCGGTTCTCGACTCCCGCACCGGCCACCTCACCCCCGAGGAACGCTTCCGGCACGGCCTCGATCGCATCCTCGACGCCATCGCCGCGCTCCTCCCATCGCTCTGTCCTCGCTGAGCAGGAAGGAGGAGGAGACCTGGACGAGTACAACCGCGCCTACGCGGTCGGACAACCCTCCCCAAGGGGCGGTTTCTCCAATGGTGTGAGCCTCATTCGCCGTGGTGGAGCCGCCCTGCTTCGCAGGCGTCCAACTCCAGTTCGGTGCGCAGGGTGGCCGCTCAGAGCCCCGGCCATGAGCAACATTCTGCGCATCGGGGGTACGCTGACGGGCATGAACGCGGCGGAACCCTTCCTGGCCGCGTTCTCCCACGTCAGCGCCAACCCCGCAGCGCCCGCGCCCGGCGGCGGGCCTGAGCCGGACCGCGCCGGCGAGCTGCCGGGCGTGAACCGCCGCCCCAGCGCCGACAGCCTCGCGGTCCCGCTGGGATCCGCATCGTCGTCGACTGATCCACCGCCGTCCGCAGCCCCTGGGAAAGAAGCCTGATGAAGGTCACCACCACGACTCTCGAAATGCTGAGCGCCCCCGCAGGGGCCCCGCGCGCGTTGCCCGACGACGTGCGCCTGGACCGTGCCCCCGCTGTCACACCCGAGTACGCCCGGTTCCTCTACGGCCTGGTCGGAGGGCCGTGGCACTGGACCGACCGGTTGGGCTGGTCGCGCCGGCAGTGGGCCGAGGAACTGGCGGTCCAGGGCACGGAGTTCTGGATCCTGTACGGCGGCGGCCTGCCTTTGGGGTACGTGCACCTCCACCCCGCCCAGGAGGAAGAGGGAACCCACGTGGAGATCCGCTACTTCGGTCTGACCGAGCAGGCCATCGGCCGCGGGCTGGGCGGGCGGTTGCTCGAACACGGCATCCGGGCGGTGTGGTCGCTCCCTGAGCGGTTCGACCTCGCCGAGGTCACCCGCGTGTGGGTGCACACGTGCACTCTCGACGGTCCGGCTGCTCTGGCCAACTACCAGGACCGCGGACTGAGGGTCTGCGGCGTCGAGGAGACCGACGAATCGGTTCCCGATCGGCCCCTGGGCTCCTGGGCCTCCACTGGAGGACCGGCCGAAGCCGCGTAGCCGGGGTCTGCGGCACTCCGTACTCCAGCGCCGACAGTTCCGGCTTGTTCTGCCGCACTCCGCTGACTGTGAAACCAGTTCGCTTCGGCACCACTTATAGTGGTTTCATGCGAGCGAACGCGACCGGGCGGATCCTGCACGACCCCAAGGGAGGGTCGTTCCTGTTCGATGCCGGCGCCGCCTGCCTGGACTTCGCCCACACGGGCGGCGAGGGCCGATACGCCGTCTTCGAGACCCTCCACGAGCCCGCCGACCTGGCCGAATGGCTGGCCCAGCCGCCGCCGGCCGCGATCATCACGGTGCCCGTGACAGCCCGCGAACTGGCCGCGGCCAAGACCCTGCGCCAGGCGATCTGGGACGCGGCCCACGCGCGGGCGGCGAACCGTCCACTCCCGGCCGAAGCGATCGCGCCCATCAACACGGCCGCGTTGGAGATGCCGCTGATCCCCGAACTCGCCGCCGACGGCACGACGGCGGGGTGGAAACCGCCGGTGCGCGCCACACAAGCCCTCTCGACTCTGGCACGGGAGATGATCGAGCTTCTGTCCGGGCCGCTCTCCGGGCGTATCCGCGAATGCGCGAGTGACAACTGCCCGCTGGTGTTCGTCGACACCTCCCGCCCGGGCGCCCGGCGCTGGTGCGCGATGGAGCGCTGCGGCAACCGCCACAAGCTCCGGGCCCTGCGCGCCCGGCAGGCCACCGACCAGTGACCCAGCCTCAAACGGCGCCGTCGCCGCATGGCTGGTTCAATATCCACTCGTGCAGACCCACGATGTGCGGATCGACGGCGACCTGGTCCGCAAACGCTTCGTCGACGGCAAGCCTGGGGGCGCCGAGCGGGAATGGCGGGCGCTGAGGCTACTGGCTGAGCACGCGCCCGGGCTCGCGCCCTCACCCGTGGAGTACGGGATCGACCTGGTGGTGATGTCACGCGTCGAGGGCACGCCACTCTTCCAACTGCCTGCCGTACCGGAGAAGGAACTGGTGGAGGCGGTGGACCGACTGCACGGCGCCGTGCCCCGGCAGGTACTCGACCGAGTACCGCAGCGGTTGTGGCCGGTGGAGCGGATCAGGGATCAATTGCTCGCGTGGGCCGGGCGGTGGCAACCGAAGAACGAGCTGGCAGACCAGGCCGTCAGCGAGGGCGCGCGGTGGTTGTCCGGATGGGAGCCGGGCGAGCGTGGGGTTCGGCCGGTGTTCGGGGCGGGTGATGGCAACACGGCGAACTTCCTGTGGGACGGCGTGCGCGTCAGGATTGTCGATTTCGAGGAGTCGGGGCGCAGCGATCGGGCGACCGAGGTCGCGGAGATGGCCGAGCACGTGTCGTGCTGGGTCCATGGGGAGAGCGAGGTGTGTTTCGAGCTCGACCCGGCCGAGGAACGCAGGTCGTTGGAGTGCCGCAGGCTGTTCGCGCTGATGTGGGTCTTCCTGCTCAAGGACGAAGGGCCGAGAAATCCGCCCGGCACGTTCATGCGAGCGGTCGGGCGGGCTTTGGATCGGCTCGCTTAGGCACGACCTTCCTCCCAGAGCCCACCTGCGACCTTCACCACACATCACAGCAGGTCAGAGGTGTCACAGGGACCTTCGCGGCCCGTCTCCGGCCCCTGCCAGTTCCTGCGTTGTCCGCTGCAGGTCTCGTTGCCACCGTAGGTCGCGGCCGTGACGCGACCATGACACGGCACGGACGAGGCGGGGACACGGCTGGCCGAGAGTGGACGGGGTCGGCGGCGTTGTGGCCGCCCGCCGGGCAGAAAGTCGCGGCGAAGGTGATCACGAAAAGGAGAAGGCGTGGCTGATGACAGGCGATGGGACCGGCGTTCGCTGCTGCGGGGCGCCGCCGTGCTGGCCGGTGCCGCTGCGGCCCCGCCCTTGCTGGGCGGCCCGGCCACCGCGCTGGCCGGGGGCGGTGACGCGGACGCGCTGTTCAAGGCCGGCAAGTTCGAGCAGGCCGGCCGCGCGTACGAGGAGATTCTGAAGAAGGACCCCACGAACCTGCCCGCGGCTCGCCGGCGCGGCTATGTGGGGCTGCTGGCCAATCGGTTCGCCGACGCCGAGAAATACCTCAAGATGGCGCTCGCCCTGGTGCCCGAGGACAAGGAAGCAAACTACCTCCTGGCCGACTGTTACCTCCGGCAGGACAAGTTCGGCCTGTCCGCACCCCACTGGAAGGCGGCCGGCGAGGACAGCTACGCCAAGTGGTTCGCGGCGGTCCGCGGCGAGGCGTACCAGGTCCACGGCGACCTCGCGCGGGTGCCATTCGAGCAGATGGACCCGGAGCCGCTGGTGGCGGCTTCGGTCAACGGCGGACCGGCGAAGCGCTTGGTGTTCTACACCGGCGCCCCGAATCTGAGCGTGCGCGCGTCGGTGGCCGCGGAGGCCGGGCTGAGCCCCGTCGCCAGTCAGAAGATCGATTTCGAGGGCGTCGTCATTTGGGCGCACTACGGGATACTGGACTCCTTCAAGCTGGGCGGCATCGAACTGCGCAACGTCCCGGTGGGCTGGTCGGCGACGGAGTCGGGCGAAGATGTCGACGGCGACAACGACGGCCTGATCGGCACGTGGGTCTTCTACCACCTGCTCACCACCTTCGACTACGCGGGCCGGCAACTGATCCTGCGCCCCAGAACCCCCGAAACGGCCAGGAAGGCACGCGCCGCCGCCACACGGGCGGGCGCCGAGCCCCTGCCGCTGTGGCTGGCCCGTGAGCAGTACCTGCACAGCACGGGCAGCTTCGCCGGTGCCACCGGCTCCCGTACCGGGGTGGTGGGCGTGAACTTCGGCGGAGTCGGCGAGATCGCCGCGGGCATGGCCGGGGAAACGGCCGAGAAGTTGGGGATCCGCACCGACTACGACCGCCAGATCGGAACCTTTGCCCAAAGCCACCCGGCCGCCGTCTACCCCTGCTACCCGAAGGAGATCAGCCTCGGCAACGCCGCCGCCAAGGACGTCTACTGCTACACGAACCCGAACGCGCCGGTCAACGTGCCGTGGCCCTATGGGACAGGGTTCGACACGATGGGCTGGTTCTCCCACTGCTTCTGGAAGCCCTACAACATCACCGTCGACTTCACCGACATGAACCTCTACATCGCCCGCGGCGAGGCCGCCTGATCACGGGCAGGCCCGACCGGAGACCTCGGGTAATCAGCGTGTTCGCGCGCTCTGAGCCTGTCAGGGCGCGCCGCCCGCGGGGCCGTCTGTTGGTGAGTGATGGGCGGGCCAGAATAGCCCGTATGACGACTATGCCGGACAATCAGGCAAAAGCCGCACATCCGTCTCGGTGAGGGGTACACGGCCGAGAACGAGACCAGCCTCGTGAACGCGTACTACCAGCGGCCCGCGATGCTGGAGACGGCCCGGCGGTCGGCTCCTCGTCTCGGTCGACCATCCTTTCGTGATCACCCTCATGAGTGCGATGGCAGGGGAAAAGCCCAGCTTCCTGTTCTTCGTTCTGGAAGCCGACTGACGGCCCGGCGTCCGCCCCTCATGGCTTCCGCGTCTTCAGCTCAAGGGGATCCAGTGGATGGCGCCGAGATATGAGTCAACGCCGACGATCTGCCACCGCTCGCCTTTCCGGAGGGGAATCGTGAAGGAGCTGTACACTCCTTCCAGGAATACATAATCTTCGGTGCGGATTTCGCCGCGCCGGTTGGTCAGGACGAACTGTCCATGACATCCGTCTTCACCAAACGTCTGGATGTAGATGAGACCCGCCAGATCGCCGGTGACCGTCAGCCCGCTCGAACCGATGGTTGTGAGTTTGTTCCCGGTTCTCGGTGAGCCGACAGAAAGGTCGCTCAGGGTCGGGTTGTTGATGGTGATGGTGAGGTTGGCGTACTGGTAGATCGACTGGAGGCCGGCGGCTGGTTGCCGGGCTCCGGAGGTGACGGACGCCCGCAGGGTGAAGGTGGTGTCTTTGAGGATCTGGTATTTGTCTTTCCGGACGGTGCAGAACGTCTTGTCTCCGGCGCAGAGGACCGTGCCGTCGCCGTCGTACAACTCGAAGTAGGTGCCGTTGCTCTCCCAGGTGAAATGGACGGCATCGCCGGCGTTGAAGTTCGTCTTGGGGGTGGTCGGCTTGTTCGGGTCGCCGGCCAGGAAGCTGTGCAGGTAGAAGATGGGCTCTGCGGTGGGCAGGGTCAGTTCGAGCGTGTCTTTCTGGGTGCATCTGCCGGCGCTCGGGCCCGAGGTCTCGGTGAACAGGAGGGTGAGCGGACTGCCGGTGGTGGTGGCGAGTTCGCCGTTGACGCTGAAGGTCAGCGGTTTGTCGATGAGTTCGAACTGCGGTATTGCGGGACGGAGGACGACGTGGTGGTAGTTCGTGTTGCCGCTGAGTCCGAGTTCCTGTCCAGATTTGAGCTGGACAGAGGCGGTGCGCCATTTTTCGTTGTCGGTCGACACCTGGGGGTTTTCGGTGAAGTAGGCGCCTCCGTCCTCCGGTTCGCTGACCGGAACGGCGATGTCGATTTTGGTGCAGTAGACTTTTTGGCCGCTGGGGCTGGAGACGTTGATGTTGATGGTGTTGGCGGCGGGTTTGTCGGGGCTGCCGGCCTGGAGTGGGGATGGACTGGTGGTGGTGCGGTATTGGAGCAGGCGGGCATTGGCCATGAGGGGGAGCCTCCTTGCGGGTGAGGGATCGGAGAGTTGTACACATGACCAGTGCTCTGGTTCGGCGAGGAGGCGGGGCGGGCCGTATTCCAGAACGCGTCATACCGAGCAGCGTACGGACTAACCGGCGATTTCCCGGCGCATGACACCAGCGAGATTTGACGCTGTCCGGGTTCTACGACTGGCAGGGAGGCGGGTCGTTTCACGCATGCTGGGACACCCTGGGCAGTCGTTCCTGGCGCAGCAGGTCCCGCCAATCGGCCGGCCAGTTGATCAGGGCGAAGATGAACATGATCACCAGGTTGGTGGGAGCGGCGACGCGTTCGTACAGCTCGCTGCCGACCACGATGTGCGTCGTGGTCGCGGCGGTGAGGAGCAGGATCAGGACCGTCGCACCGATGAACTTGAATCGCCGGCGGGGGATGACCAGCAACACGGCGCACACCCCCTCGATGGCCCCGACCACGAACCTGAACCAGGACGGGTAGCCCCACTCGACGAACTTCACCGAGTACGCCGGCCCGAAGAACGTGGGGCCGGGCCAGTACTTCGTGACGAAGCCGACGAAGAACGTGAATGCCACGAACCAATAGAAGGCGGTGAGCAGCCGTCGTGGCCACACGCGGGTGGACATGATGGTTTCCTCCGAAGTAACTCGTCCGGAAATGGCGGCCGCCGGTTCAGGCCGGCTGGATGAGGCCGATGACGTTGCCGTCCGTGTCGGTCACCGAAGCGACCAGCTTGCCCCCGCCGACATCCTTGACCTCCTGCGAAGTCCGCGCCCCCGCGTTCAGGAGGGCCCGCAGGCTCACCTCGATGTCGTCGACGTGCCAGTAGGCGACGGGCCCGGACATCCCCTTCTTGTGGCCCTGCGGGTCCAGGCCGATGTCCTGGCCGTTGACGGAGAAACCGACGTAGTACGGCTCGTCCATGTACGGCTCGACGCCCAGCAGCGCGCTGAACACGGCCTTGGCCGCGGCGAGATCTTTGACGGGGTGGATGACAGTCTTGATGCCGTCGTTCATGACCTACTCCTCGTGTGTGTGCCGGTCACATCGGCGAAGACCGGCGGGTCATAGACATGACACGACCCGACGAAGGAATGTGACCGATGGCTGACCACGAGTTTCTGGCCGACCGATTCGAGGAGCATCGCCGTCACCTGCTGGCGGTGGCGTACCAACTGCTCGGGTCGCAGAGCGAGGCGGATGACGCCGTCCAGGAGGCGTGGCTGCGGCTCAGCCGCTCCGACACCAGCGAGGTGGAGAACCTGAGGGGGTGGCTGACCACGGTCGTCGCCCGCGTAGCGCTGAACATGCTGCGCTCGCGCACCACCCTGCGCGAGGACCCGTTGGAGGCGGTGGCTCCGGGCTCGGCCGGCGACGGCGGGAGCGATCCGGAGCGGGCCGCGCTGGTGTCCGACTCGGTCGGCCTGGCGATGCTGGTGGTGCTGGACCGGCTCGCTCCCGCCGAGCGGCTGGCCTTCGTCCTGCATGACGTCTTCGCCGTGCCGTTCGAGGAGATCGCACCGATCGTGGATCGCTCCCCGGCCGCCGCCAGGAAGCTCGCCAGCAGGGCCCGGCGGCGGGTCCAGGGAGCGGACCCGCCGTCCGGTGCCGACCTGCTGCGGCACAGGGAGATCGTCAGCGCCTTCCTCGCGGCCTCGCGGGGCGGCGACTTCGACGCCTTGCTCGCGTTGCTCGACCCGGACGTGGTGCTGCACGCCGACCGTGCGGCCGTGCTGACGGGCGCGCCCGGGCGGCTCCGCGGCGCTTCGGCGGTGGCCGAGACCTTCCGCGGCCGTGCCCGAGGCGCGCGACCGGCGCTGGTCGACGGGGCCGCCGGAGCCGTCTGGTCAGCGGGCGGGCAGCCGCGCATGGCGTTCGATTTCACGATCGCGGCGGGCCGGATCACCGAGATCAACCTGATCGCAGACCTCGACCACCTTCGCGAACTTCGCCTGGAGGCGATCGACGACTGACGAGGGGCTGACGGCCGGCGCCCTCAACCGCTCAGGGTGGTGTACGCGGCGGCGGTGATCTCGCCGAGGGCCTGCCCCGTGAGTTCGGCCGCCTCGCGCTGCGCCTGCTCGCCGTCGGCGGACAGGCCGACGAAGGCGGCGAAGGTCAGCAGGCGGTCATCCGGCAGTTGGACGTATCCGGCCAGGGCCTTGCGCACCATCCCGGCACCGCCGGGGCCGCCGGGGCCGCCCATGCTGGTGCCGGTCTTGGCGTAGACGTGCCCGGCCGCCGGTGAGTCCGGCTGGACGTCGCGCAGGGAGCCGTCCTTGCCCAGGATCGGCAGCGCGGCGCGGTACTCGCCGAAGTGGGGCTGGCGCGCCATGTAGGCCAGGAACCGGGTGAAGTAGCGCGGCGTGTAGTTGTTGTCGGCGGAGCCGGACGGATCCGGGTCCAGGCCGGCCTTGGTGAAGAGGTCGCGCCGTATGCGCCGGCCTGCCTCCTTCGCGTTGCCGGGGTCGCCTCCTGCGATGGCGCCCACCAGGTAGGGCCAGGTCTCGGTGTGCAGGTTGGAGCTCACCTTCAGCATGGGCTTGAGCTGCTCGGGCAGGGCAGGCCCGGCGTACTCCGCGATCAGCTCGCGCTCGTCCGTGCCGGCCTTGCCCGATTGGACGCGCACGCCGGCCTGGCCGAGCACCTTCGTGAACAGGAACTGGGCGAAGACGGCCGGCTCGGGCACGAAGTAGGCCCGGAACAGCCCGTCGTCGCCGGCCGGGATGTCGCCGGTCAGGGTGACCGTGCGCGAGCCGTCGGAGTGGCGCTCGTCGCCGGTGAAGGTGAGCGGACGGGCGGAGGCGGCGTCGGCCGCGGCGATCGTCTGTACCTCGTTGACGACGCTGACGTAGTCGGTGTGCGGATTGATGCGCAGGATGGCGGGCTGACCTGCGCGGCGTCCTGGCTTGACCGTGACGTCCACGACGTTGTCGTTGATCATGATGGGTGAGATGGTGGCGGTGACGTTGTTGGCCAGTTTCTCGCTGCCCTCGGCGAACAGCGAGGTGTCGACCAGGACACGGCCTTCGACGCGCTTGACGCCGGACTTCGCGATCTGGGCGGCGAGCCGGCGAAGCTCCTGCAGCGGGTCGCCGCCGATGGGGGCCGCGCCCGGCGTCGCGCTGTAGGTGTGGTCGGGTTCGGGCAGGAGCAGGCCCCCGCCGCGGCGCAGCCGTCCCGACAGCAGCAGGTCCCCGCCGGCCACCAGCAGCAGGTCGCCCTTGAGCGCGCCGCCCCGCACCGGCCCGGTGCGATACACCCGGGTGGCCAGACGCCGGCCGGCGCCCAGCGCCAGCATCGCCGTCCCGCCGACGAACACCTTGGACGAAGACCCGGCGACGAACAACTCGCCCGCGTTGAGCTCGTAGATCGGCTTCCCGCTGTCCGGGGCGAAGAACTCCGCCCCCCACCGGGCTCCCTGGAACTCGGGCCGTGCCATGATCTGCTCGATCTTGGCCGCCAGCGCCGCGTCCGGGCCCCGCACCGCGGCCCGGAGGGCTCCACCGGCCGGCCGGGCGGCGGCCGGACCGGCTGAGACGGCCGCGGTGGCGAGCGGGACCGCACCCAGCAGTCCGAGCACGGAGCGGCGCGACGGGTGAGCGGAGTACGACCGGCCGGGCTCACCCGGGGCAGTGATGTGCGACAAAGTGTCTCCTCTTCGGCATGACCGGCCTTCTGCCCGGCCGGTCCCGGTGGTGACGATCCTTCGGTCGTGACGATCCAAGGAGGCGGCTCGTTTCCTCCGTGTTTCGCCGCCTCCAAGCTGCGGGCGTCCGCCGGGCGGGCAGCCGGAAACGGCGAGGAAACAAGCCCCGGTGCAGAAAGGGAGGTCGAAAGCAGGCGTGCCGCAAGGGCCTTCAGCTCCGGCTCATCGCCCTGGCGCGCGTCCCCCTCTCAGGAAGGATCTGTGTCGTGAATCGTGTCGCAGCGACCGTCGCGGCCGGACTGGCCTGCGCGATGCTGGCGCAGGGCGTTCACCCCGCCGTCTCCACCACCGTCTATGACCTCGGCGACGTCCAGCGGGCGGCCGACAGCGTGGCGCGGGTCGCCGGTGTCGTCGGTGTCATCGGCGAGGCGTACTACGACGGCCGGCGCATCGGACGTGGATCGGCCGGCTCCCGGCTGATCGGCGGCGAGGGCGGCAAGGTCCCCTCGGACGCCCGCTACCGCGCCTGGTCGCAGACCAAGCAGATGACCGCCACGGTGCTGCTGCAACTGGTCGAGGAAGGCGAACTCGGTGTGGACGACCCGCTCGGCAAGGTGCTGCCCATCACGGTCGAGCAGGACCTGGTCGAGCGGGCCGGCGAGATCACCGTCCGGCAACTGCTCCACCACCGCTCCGGCATCCCCGGCTACAACGGCCCCGGCGCGACGGACCTGCGCCCCTTCGACGACCTCACCACCCGCCACACCTGGACGGAACTGGCCAAGATCTCCCGCGCCATACCGCGCACGAGCGAACCGGACGCGCAGTACGCCTACTCCAACACCAACTACATCCTGCTCGGCGCCATCATCGAGAAGCTGACCGGTAACACCCTGGCAGAGGAGTTCGAACGGCGGCTGTTCACACCACTGCGCATGACCCGGACCTACCTGCCGACCAGGCCGGACCAAGGCATCAAGGGCCCGCACGGGCATGGCTACCATCCCCGGCCCGACGGCACCCCGCGCGACGTCGACCGGATGAACCCCACCACCTTGTGGGCGGCCGGGGGCGTCATCTCCACCGCACGGGACCTGACCACGTTCTACCGCGCCCTCGCCCAGGGCAGGCTGCTGCCGGCGAACTTGCGCGACCTGGTCAGGTACCCGGACCACCAGGAGTCGGTGTGCGGCGGAACGGTCGGGCTGTTCACCGGGTCCGGACCGGGCGGGAACGCGATCACCTTCACCTCCGCCGACGGACGCCTCCAGTTCGCCGTGGACGTCACGACGAGCACACGCACCCAGCCCACCCTGCGCCCGGCCATGTTCCAGGCCGCCGAGGACGTACTCTGCCCTGACCGCTGACCCCGCTCCCCGCCCGCGATCGCCGTCGCCCCCGAAGTCATCCGCACGAGGGTGTCCCCCCGGCAGGTGTTCGTTCGTCAACCGAATATGAGCCCTACCCCCGTACCTCCGCATGGAGCTGAATCGCGTCGCCAGGTCGAGGACGGGCGGCGGTGGCGATGTTCGCGACCGTGCCGGAGTTGGTTCGCCTGGCCGGGCGCGACGGCCCCATAGGGGCTCCCATTGGCCGAGATCTACGGAAGAGACGCGGAGAAGGCCGCCATCGACGCGGTGCTCGCCGGCGCGCGCGCCGGCGAGAGCGGGGTCGTGATGGTGCGCGGCGAGGCGGGGATCGGCAAGACGGCCCTGCTGGAGTACGCCGCGGCCGGCGCCACCGGTATGCGGGTGCTGCGCGGCGCGGGCGTCGAAGCGGAGGCGGAACTGCCGTTCGCCGGGCTGCATCTGGTGCTCGCTCCCGTGCTGCACCTGCGCAGGAGGCTGCCAGGGCCGCAGTCCGCGGCGTTGGGCGCGGCATTCGGCCTGGCCGGCGAGGCCAGGGGTGACCGGTTCCTGCTCGGGCTGGCCACCTTGTCGCTGCTGAGCGAGGTGGCGGCGGCGGGTCCCCTGCTGGTGCTGGTCGATGACGTGCAGTGGCTGGACCGGTGCTCGGCTGCGGTCTTGTCGTTGGTGGCGCGCCGGTTGCGTGCCGAGGGCATCGCGCTGCTGTTCGCCGTACGAGACGGATACCCGACGCCCGCACAGGGCGTACAGGGCGTACGCGACCTGCGGCTGACGGCGCTCGACCGGGACTCCGGCACCGCGCTGCTGGGGGGCCTGGCCGGTCACGTCAAGGACCACCTGCTGGCCGAGGCCCAGGGCAACCCGCTCGCCCTGCTGGAGCTGTCGGCCGCCCTCACGCCCGAGCAGCGCGCAGGCGAACTCCCCGGCGCCACCCTCCACCTGCATCAAGGCCCGATGTCCGGGCAACTGGAATCGGCCTTCGCCCAGCGCGTCAGAGCGCTGCCCGAGCGCACCCGGCTGCTGCTGCTCGCCGCGGCGGCCGACGACAGCGGCGATCTGCAGCTCCTGCTCACGGCGGGCCGGCAGTTGGGCGCCGACGTCGCCGACCTGGAGCCCGCCGAGCACGACCGGGTGATCCACATCTGCGGTGACCGATTGAGCTTCACCCACCCGCTCTTCCGCGCCGCCGCCTACCGTTCGACGTCGCTGTCGGCCCGCATGGCCGCCCATGCCGCGCTGTCGGCGGCCTTCAGGCAGGGCGGCATGGCCGACCGCAGCGCGTGGCACCGCGCCGCCGCCGTACACGGCACCGACGAGAGCGTGGCCGCGGAGATGGAACACACCGCGGGGAACGCCCGCGCCAGGGGCGGTCACGCGGCCGTGGCCACCGCCTATTATCGGGCCGCTCAGCTCACGCCCGACCCAGGACAGCGCGCCCGGCGCCTGGACGCGGCGGCACAGGCCGCTCTCGATGCCGGGATGACCGCCTTCGCGACCCACCTGGCCGATCGCGCCTGGCCGATCGCGCGCGACCCGCTGGTACGCGCCGGCCTGGCGATGGTCCGCGCGGCCGTCGCCCAGCAGCAGGACCTGCGGGCACGGCCGGAGGAGATGGCCGAGGCCGCCGCCGGGCTCGCCGAGCAGGCTCCCGACACCGCCGCCACCATGCTCCTCTTCGCGTTGATCAGCGCCTGGAGCGGCGGCGAGCAGTACCGAACGCCCCAACTCGCCGCCAGTACGGCCGCCGTGCCCCGCTCCTCCCCCATGCTGGCCGACGTCACCGCGGCGGTCACTCACCTCGCCGACGAACGGCTGGCACAGGCCGTCCCCCACGTCAGATCGCTCGTCCAGAAGATCTCCGGCGCTGCGAGCCCAGCCATCTGGCAGCGCATGACCGTTCAGTGGTGGTTCCTGTGGCTCGCCGACATCGACGCGGCTCAGGAGGGCGCGGCGGCGCTGGCCGACCGGTGCCGGGCCCAGGGCAACATCGGCATGCTGCCCCGCGCCCTGCTGCATCTGGCGCGTACCCAGTTGCTCCTCGGCCGGCACCGGGACGTACTGTCCGCCGGCGAGGAGGGCCTGCGCGTCGCACATCACACCGACCAGCCGCACTTCGCGGCCCACCACGCCGGCCTGCTGGCCTGCGTGGCGGCGATCGAAGGCGACCAGGAGCGGTGCACCAAGCTGACGGAGGACGTCCTCGCCGATGGTGTGAGCGAACGCGGCATCGAATGCGTCTACGCCCGCGCGCTCCTGGACCTGGGACACGGACGACACGAGGCGGTGCTGCGCCGCTTCGCCCAGATTCCCGAGGCGCTGATGCGTCACCATCCCGCCATCGACCACAGCCTCGGCACCGCCACCCTCGTGGAGGCAGCGGTCCGTCAGGGCCGTCCCGACCTCGCCGCGGTCCCCCTCGACCGGCTGCGGCGGTGGGCACAGGCGACGGGCCGGCCATGGACCCTGGCCGTCGCGACACGCTGCCAGGCCCAGCTCGCCGACGGCGAGGAGGCGGAACGGCGTTACGAACACGCCGTACGCCTGCACCGGCAGGACGACGCGTACCTCTTCGAGGCGGCCCGCACCCACCTGCTCTACGGGGAGTTTCTGCGCCGCAAGCGGCAGCGCAACAAGGCTCGCCCGCTCCTGCGATCCGCGCTCGACACCTTCGAACGGCTCGGCGCGGTCCCCTGGATCGACCGCGTCCGCAGCGAACTGCGCGCCACCGGTGAGACCTCCCAGCCCCAGGCGCCAGGGCCCGGCCTGCTGGACCGGCTCACCTCACAAGAGCAGCAGGTGGTCAGGCTGGCCGCGGCCGGGCTCAGCAACGCCGGCATCGCGGCCCGCCTGTATCTCAGCCCGCGCACCGTCGGTTATCACCTGTACAAGGCGTATCCCAAGCTCGGCATCGGTTCGCGCAACGACCTGGCCCGCATGGACCTCGACCCGGACGGATGAGGGCGGAAGGCGTGCTCGGTCTGGTCAGCGCGTCAGCTCGATCCTCGGCGGCCGGGACCTGGACCAGGCCAAGCGGTTCTACACGGAGGGGCCGGCGCGCAGCCGCAGGTCTGCCTGGACCCGGTCACGGATGTGCGTGATCAGCTTGAACAGGTCCGGGCAGTACACCGACGGGTTGAGATACCCCGTGCCCTCGCCGTAGCGGTGGGCGTAGTATCCGCCGCCGCACACCCGCGCCACCGGACAGCTCACGCAGGTCTCGCACAGCGCGGCCGCCCCCGCCTGGCGTGCCGCCATGCCCGGGTGTTCGAGCGCCCGGTCGAAGGGATGGTCGAAGACGTTCAGCCCGGTCCCGGCCGCACCTTGGTATCCCGACTTCAGCGTGTCCACCTGCTCGATGCTCCCGTCGGTCTCCACCACGACCAGTACGTTCGGCGACAGACCCACGGAGTCCACCCGGCTCTGCCCGCCGAGCACCAGTTGGATGATCGACTCGAAGAACCGTACGCTCGTCTCCTGCCGGGGCGCGCCGTACCAGCGTTCGAACACGGCGATGAGCCAGTCGGCGTACGGCGTCGCCGCCGACCCGGCCGCGCGCAGTGGCGGCGGCGCGGCCCAGGTGCCGTCCGGCAGCAGGAAGTCCACCACCGGCGGCTCGAACTCCAGCAGCGACTCGTACACCCGCACCGGATCGTTGGCCACATCGACCACGCAGTACAGGTGCGAGAACAGCTCCCGGTACGGCTCGGCGCACAGCCGCCGCAGCCCAGCGGTCACCTCGGCGTGGCTGCCACGGCCGCCGGCGTGGCGGCGGTGTCTGTCATGCGCCCGCGCGTCCCCGTCGAGGCTGACCCCGACCGCGATGCCCTCGGCCAGCAGCATGTCCAGCACCTCGCCGGTCAGCAGCGTGCCGTTGGTCTGCAACCGGAAGCTGAGCTGGGTGACGGGCGGGAGCGCGGCGCGAATGCCGCGCGCGGCGCGGGCGACGGCCTCACGCCCGGCCAGCAGCGGCTCGCCGCCGTGGAAGACGACGTTGACGTACTCGACGTCGTGCGCGGCCACGTGCTCCGCGATGCGGAACGCGGCGCGCTCCACCGTGGCTGGATCCATCTTCCGCGGGCGGTCCCGCCACGACTGGTCGGCCATCTCGTAGACGTAGCAGTAGTCGCAGGCGAGGTTGCACCAGCCGTGCAGCTTGAGCGAGAACTGCTGGAACGGCACCGGTCGCCAGGCCCCGCTTTCGCGCGCCTCCGCGCTCCACTCCTCGGTGGGCCACATCATCAGGGTCCTTTCGCTGCGGGACGGGCGCGGCGGACGGCCGCGCCCGCTCTTCCGGGCCTACCGGTTGTGCCTGCCCGCCAGGATCTTGGCCTCGGGCTCGGCCGCCGCGAGCCCGGCCAGGGCGTTGTCCAGGACGGAGCCTGCGGTCGAGACGGCCACGGTTACGGCCTCTGTCACGGTCTCGGTCACGGCCTGCGCGATCAGCGGGGCCTGCGGGGCGAGCGCGAGCGACGCCGCGGCCGCCAGCGCGACCGCGACCCGCTTGTTGTGACGCTCGGTGTGGGTGGCATTCATGAGAATCCTCCTTGTCGGAACGACGTGCGGCCCATCTCTGGGCGGCTTGATCACCGATACGGTCTGGTACCACTTCGGTCCTGCTCAGCCGGTGGCGCGGGCCGGCCGCCGCTCCCCCGCCCGAACAGGCCCGACCGGATCACCAACCAGGTCGGAGGCCACAATTGGCCTGGTACGTCCGTGCAATGCACGTCCCGGTCATCAACGTAGCAACGCCGCACGGCCCGCGAATCAGTCGGCTGACTGGGGACCAAACGGCGCGAACAACGCGACGGTGAACGGCCCTGTCGGGTTGGAGCATCTCACCAGGTGACCGGGAGTTCGTGCACGCCGTAGACGACGGCGTCGTTCTTGTACGGCAGGTCCTCGGCCGGTGCGGCGAGTCGCAGGGTGGGGATGCGGCGGAACAGTGTGTCGAAGACGATCTGCAGTTCCATCCGGGCCAGGTTCTGGCCGAGGCACTGGTGCGGGCCGAAGCCGAAGGCGAGGTGGTGGCGGGCGCCGCGCTCGACATCGAGTTCGGCCGGGTCCTCGAACGCCGCCGGGTCCCAGTTGGCCGACAGGGTCGAGACGACGACGCCCTCGCCCGCCTCGATGGTCACCCCGCCGATCTCGACGTCTTCGGTGGTCGCCCGGGTGGTGACCGTGTCGGTGATGGTGAAGTAGCGCAGCAGTTCCTCCACGGCCATGGGCGTCCTGTCCGGGTCGGCTTTGATCAGGGCCAGTTGCTCCGGATGGGCGAGCAGCCCGATCACGCCGAGGGAGATCATGTTCGCGGTGGTCTCGTGTCCGGCGGTGAGCAGCAGGAAGGCCAGGCTCACCAGGCCCGTGTGGTCGAGGGCGCCCTCCTGGCGTTGCCGGGCGATCTGACGGCTGAGCAGGTCGTCGCCGGGTTCTGATTCCTTCTGGGCGACCAGGTCGTCGAAGTAGGCGCGCAGTTCGGTGAAGGCTCGCCGGCGGTCTTCGAGCGAGGTCAGGCTCACCATCATGGCGGTGCGGCTCTGGAAGAAGTCGTGGTCGTTGTAGGGGACGCCGAGCAGTTCGCAGATCACCAGCGAGGGCACCGGCAGGGACAGCGCCTGGACCAGGTCGACCGGGTGCTGGTCGGTGGCGAGCAGGTCGTCGATGAAGTGGTCGACGATGTCCTGGATGCGCGGGCGCAGCGCGGCCAGGCCCTTCACGGTGAATTCGCTGATCACCGGGCGGCGGGCCGCGGAGTGTTCCGCGCCGTCCATGGTGAGCATCACCGGCGGCTGGCTGCGCTGCAACCGCAGGGTCGCCGCGTCGAGGTTGAAGAGCGGGAAGCCGTCGCTGCGCCGATCGGAGGAGAAGCGGGGATCGGCGAGGACGGCACGAGCCTCCTCCTGCCGGGACACCCACCATGCCTCGCCGCCGCTGGTCAGGCGGATCCTGCTGATCGGCGCCTGCTCGCGCAGCCGTTCGTAGGCGGCGGGCGGGTCGAACGGGCAGCCCCGCTCGACCGGCAGTTCCAGGTCGGCGCGTTCACTGGCAACGCTGTTCGTCATGAAGGACCTCCTGGTGAAAGATCTGGCTGAATGTGCTCGGGGCTTCAGGCGTGCGCGGGGGCCGGCCGCGCGGGACCGGGGTGGGCGAGGTCGGAATGGGCGAGGTCGGGGTGGGCGAAATCCAGCTCCTTCATCAACGCCACCTTGCGCTGCCACGGCACGAACAACCAGGAGATCACCGGCATCTTGAGCATCCGCATCAACGCCCTGCGCCGTACCAGTTCCACCCGGCCGACCGGGACGAACAGGCCGCGCATCCGCATCCCGTTGCCCTGGAGGTCGCCGATGGCCGGGCGCAGGCGCCGCTCCCAGTGCGCCAGGGCCGTGGACACGCCGCGAGGGTGGCGGGCCAGCATGGTGCCCAGCAGGTCGGCCCCGGCCATCCCGGTCGAGGCGCCCATCCCCGCGTACAGGGTCACGCACCAGGCCGCGTCGCCCACGAGCACCACCCGGCCACGATGCCAGCGGTCCATGTGCACCTGCTCGACGGAGTCGAACAGCACGTGCTCGGCCGACTCCAGCGCGTCCAGCGCCGCGCCCAGAACCCGCCCCGTCGGCTCTGGGCCGAACGCCTCACGCACCCGGTCAGCCTTCGGCCCGGTGAACTCGGCGTCCACATCGTCGGTGCGGTAGCTCAGCAACACGGTGGGCGGCCGGTCCTTGAACGGAAAGGTCCACATCGACCGTCCGGACTCCATGAGGACGACGCAGTCGGTCTGCTCGTGGCCGGGGAGCGCACGGGGCAGTTGGTAGGCGACCGCCAGGCAGTTCATCCGCCGCAGATACCGCTCGTCGGGCCCGAACACCAGTCGCCGCACCGTGGACCGCAGCCCGTCCGCGCCGACGACCAGGTCGAACCGCTCGGTGGCCGACAGCCCGCCGACGGTGGTCAGCGTCACGTCGACCCCCTCGGCGTCCTGCTCGATTCTCGTCGGTACGGTGGCGTACCGGATCTCGACGTCGGACGGCAACGCGGCGAACCCGGCCTCCTCCACGTCTCCCCGCATCATCATCCACGGCCGGCCGGGGAAGTCCCTGAAGCTCCACCCTGGCCGCCGCCTGCCGGTCCGGTCGATGTCGTAGCTGGCACCGTCCGGATCCCGGTCGGCCAGCCCATCGAGGATGCCCAGGCGCTCGGCGGCGGCCCGCCCGGCGCCGAACAACGCGATGAAGTATCCACCGGACCGCCGCGCGGCACTTCGCTCGACGATGACCGGCGTCCACCCGATCTGCCGCAGCCGCAACGCCGTGGCGATCCCGCTGATGCCCAATCCGACCACCAGAGCCCGGCGGCCACCGTAGCCCGATACGTCCATGATCTCCCTCCTCAGAGGTGCGCGCAGGAAACCCCGGCCACCCACCCGGCCCGGCAGTCCGCTGTCCCCGCTGTCCCGGCTGGTAGTCGGCCATGATGATCTCCTGCCGTGTTCGCCGTCACCCCAACGACGAACGAGCCCGCCCCGAGGGGACACCGGCGCCCGAGATCCACCCGACATCCTGGCCACCGAAGAGTCGGTCACCCCCGGTTCAGGCGACCAGGATGGACCTCAGGTAGTCGACCACCGCGTCGCCTGACCGGGTCCGCACGGCCACGTAGCCGTCCGGCCGGACGAGGACGAGCGTGCCCCGGCCGGCGCCGTAGCGCTTGCTCGGGGGGCCTGGCTCCAGGTGGTGGACGCGGATGTCGTCGCCGTGGAGTCTGTCCAGGCGCTCTGCCAGACCTGGCACCGCCGCGCCGAACTGGAGCAGTGTGAAGTGAGGGCCGCGGAAGAGGTCGAACAGCCGCGACTGCGCGCCGGTCACCGGGTGCCGGCAGGGCGAGTCGGGCGCCCGGTCGCCGGGACGGACCTTGCCCTTGTCTCCGACCGACAGCTCGGAGTCGCGGTAGTTCACGCCGAGCTGGGAGGTCCTGGCGACGATCGCCTTGCTCACCGCGGGGCTGCGCATCAGCGGCAGGATGATCCGGTCGCGCAGGAAGGTCATCACAGGCTTGGTGGAGAACAGCGCGGTCATGCCGGCGCCGCTGGTCCTGAGCACGGATTCGGCCACCGGGCGGCGCTCCCGCTCATACGTGTCGAGCAGGCTGTCGGGGACCTGGCCGCGTACCGCGAGGGCCAGCTTCCAACCGAGGTTGTAGGCGTCCTGGATGCCGGTGTTCATGCCGAGCCCGCCCGCGATCGGGTGGACGTGGGCGGCGTCTCCGGCGATGAAGACGCGGCCGGCACGGTAGCGGTCGGCGAGCCGTACCTTGTAGCTGAAGCGGGACAGCCAGGTGGCGTTGTGCAGGCGCACGTCCGTGCGGCCGGTGCGCTGCGCGAACAGACGCTGGAAAAGCTCGAGTGAGGGCTCCTGACCGGCGCCCTCCTCGCCAGGGCGCACGGTGAGGCCGAACTGCCACGACTGCGTACCGGGCAGCAGCGCGAGGCCCACGGAGGACTCATCCGCCGCATACCAGACATAGGAGCCGTCTCGGGGCAGACCGTCCACCTCCACGTCGCCGAGCAGGTAGTGCTCGGTCTCCGACACCAGTCCGGGGAAGGCGATCCCGGCGGCCTCCCGCACGGTGCTGCCGCCGCCGTCGCAGCCCACGAGGTAGGAGGCGTGGATCACCTCACCCGTGGTGAGCCGCGCGACGACCTGGGTGTCGGACTGCTCGAGGTCGGCCAGTCGCAGGCCGCGCTCCACGTGGCCGCCCAGCTCGGACAGGCGAGCGCGGAGTATCTGCTCGGTGCGCCACTGCGGCAGCAGGACGAGCGTCGGGTACGGCACATCCGGCCGGGGGTGGACACCGGCCAGGAGGTGCAGCTCCGCGACGAACCGGCGATCCATGTAGATCCGCGCCGGCATCTCGGTGGTCCCCGCGTCCAGGAAGTCCTGGACCACGCCGAGATCGTCGAACACCTCCAGGCTGCGCGGCTGTATGCCCTTGCCCCGAGACTGGTGGTGGAATTCGGGGGATCTGTCGATCACTCGGAAGGTGATGCCGCGCCGGGCCAGCTCGCAAGCCAGCGTCAGCCCGGTCGGCCCGCCTCCGACGATGAGTACGTCCACGCCGGTCATGTCTTCCCTCAATTCAGGACGGAACCTATCCGTTCCATTTGCAGGCTAAGCCGCTCCGAGGTCGAGACGCAACCGTTCCGTCTCGTGTTAGGATCGCCGATATGGCCGAGATCCACCCGCGTGGTCGTGGCGCCGCCGTGCTGCGCCAGACGGTCACCGACACCATCGTCACGGCGGCGGTCGCCGAGCTGGCGGAGACAGGTTATGCCGGTATGTCCATGGGCGCGGTGGCCCGGCGGGCCGGCACGGGAAAGGCCGCGCTCTACCGGCGGTGGCCGTCGAAAGAGGCGATGGTGGTCGACATCATCGAGATCGTCGCCTCCCGGCAGGTCCCGGTGGGCGGTGCCGGTGACCTGGGTGACGACGTGCGGGCGTACGTCCGAGCGGTGGCCGATACGCTGTCGGATCCCGTGGTCATGCGCATCGTGCTCGATCTGACAGCCGAGGCCGCCCGCAGCCCTGGTCTCTCCGAGGCGTTCGACACCGCGATCCGGCAACCGCGCAGGGCGGCGTGCGAGCGGTTTCTGACGAGCGCGGTGGAGCTTGGCCAGTTGCCCGCCGACCTCGACCTCGACCTGGCCCTCGACCTACTGGTCGGGCTCACGCAGTGGCGGGTGCTCAACACCGGCCGGACGGTCGACGACTCCGCCGTCGAAGCGACGAGCAAGCTGATCATCGAGGCGCTTCCACTCTGCGTGGGCGCCGCCGACAGGCGGGTGGAGGTCGAGCAGCACAGAGGTCCCCGTCCGGGGCGGCAGGGCTGAGGGCGCCCGACGGAGGCCATCGCGCGGAAGACGGTGACGAACGGCTTTGGCCGGGCGGGGAGGTCCGGCAAGCCTGTCGGGCATCCCCGCCCGCGAACCAGAACCTCGTACTCGCCATGCGGCACCCGCGCGGTCAGGCCGGGATGGGTGTGGGCCTGTTGATGAGGGCGATGTTCATCCAGAAGCCCGCCGAGGCGAGCACGATCATCAGGGTGGCCATCGCCTTGTCGTCATAGTGCTTCGCGACCTCCCTGTACAGGTCGTCCGGTACCCGTTCCGCGCCACGCGCGCCGGGCAGGAAGACGGCGTCGGTCAGCGCCAGCGCGGCCTGCTCGGCGTCGGTGAAGTACGGCGCGTCCCGCCAGGTCGCCACGGTGGCGATCCTGGCCTCGGACTCGCCCGCCTTCCGCAGGTCGGCCGAGTGCCGCAGCACCTGGTAGGTGCTGCCGACGATCTGGGCGGCACGCAGATGGACCAGGCTGGTCGTGGTCGCCGGCACCGAGCCGTTGCCGGTGGTCTTGACCATCGCGCCGGCCAGCTCCTGGATCTCGGGCAGGTGTGTGTTGGCGTCGGGGAGTCGTGATCCCACGGTGTCCTCCATGATGCTCGGTGCTCGGAAATGGTGTCGCCCCTATGAACCCTCGCGCGCCGTCGATGTGACAGGCGGCGGAGGAATTCCGGCGGCGTCGGCGAACTGGCGTACCCGCTCGGGGTCGCGGAGCCCGTCGACGGCGACGATGCGGTCGCCCGCGACGGTGAACACCAGCACAGCGAACGGCTGGTCGTCAACGGTGACCAACGCGCCGACCGCGCCGTTGACCAGCACGGGGTGCAACCGCCCGCCGTACGGGCCGCGGCTGTGCCTGGCCACGGCCGCCGCGCCGCGGACGACCACCCGCTGCCCGTCGGCCCCGAAGTCGGAGGTAAGGACGACGTCGGAGTCGAGGATCTGGACCAGGGCGTCGAAGTCACCGGCCCGTGAGGCCGCGTAGAAGGCGTCGACCACCTGCCGCTGCCGCACCAGATCCGGGCCGGGCGACGGGAACTCGGCGCCGTTCACCCGGCGCCGTGCCCGGCTGGCCAACTGCCGCGCGGCGGCCGGCGTGCGGCCCACGATCCCGGCGATCTCGTCGAACGGCAGCTCGAACATGTCGTGCAGCACGAACGCCAACCGTTCGGCCGGACCGAGCCGGTCGAGCACCACGAGCAGGGCCAGCCCCACCGAGTCGGCCAGCAACGCCTCCTGCTCCGGGTCAAGGTCGCCGTCCAGGATCACGACCGGCTCGGGCAGACGCGACTCCTCCCGCCGCTGCCGCCGGGAACGCAGCGTGTGCAGGCATTCCCGGGCCACAACGGTGGTCAGCCAGCCGCCGAGGTTGTCGATCTGGTCCGCGTCGGACCGGCAGAGCCGCAGCCAGGCGTCCTGGACGGCGTCATCGGCCTCGGCCATCGAACCCAGCATCCGGTAGGCCGCCGCCCGCAACCGGGGCCGGTTCTGCTCGAAACGCTCGGCCAGCCACTCGGTCTCCTCCATCGGTCACATCATCCCCTCGTCAAGGCTCAAAGACATGAACCCGCGAAGGCGCCGAATGTGACAGCAGACCGGCCCAGGACCCGTTCTGTCGGACCCGCCTGTCAGGATCGCCCGTATGAGCGCGCGACCCCCCACGTCCGCCAGAGCGGACGTGCACGTGAGCCATCATCAGATGCTCGTGAACGAGGAGACGGGCGCCGACCATCCGTCCCGAGTCCCCAATGGTCTGACGGCGTCGGCCCCCGGAGCGGCGGTGATCCTGACCGGCATACACTCCGGGGTCGTGGACGTCACTGTGCGACTCGCCGACGCGCCCCCTGCCACCACGGCGGAGGGATGGGACGAGGTGGAGGACGTGGAGCTGATCAGCTTCACGGGCGAGACACGGTTGAGGGGCCTCATGGGCCACCTGCCGGAGGCGCTCCCCAACCTCACCCCACACGGTCCCGGCCGCTACGGCCTGCGTGTGCACGCGCGCGGCCGCCACCTCGATCCCTGCGCCGTGCCGAGCGTGCCCTTCGAGTTCTACCTGGTCACGGTCTGGCCCGTCGAGGTGGGGCCGAAGGCGTGCGCCAAGCTCGGCGTGGGTGTCGCGGAAGAGCTGGGGCTGCCGGGCAAGTCCGCCGAGATCAGGCGCTGGGCCCGGGAGCACGCGCGGCCGGAGAGCGAACCGGGGCGCGTCGCCGGGAACGTCCCTCCTCTGCCGCCCACGCCCGTCCTGGGCACCGCACGGGCGACCGAGCATCGGTTGCGGATCGTCAATCCCCACCGGGAGCCCGCCGCCGGACCGGAGCTGCCGGAGGGCCTGGTCGCCGCCGCTCCGGACGCGGTGGTCATCAGGACGCTCAAGGGCCGGGGCGTGGTAGGGGTGCACGTGCGGTGGGATTCGTCCGGGTCCCGCGGGCCCGTCTCCGGATGGGAGGAGGCGGAGGAGATCGAGTTCGTCACGACGACCAGCATCATGCAGGTCGACGGCATGCAAACCCGCGAAGGAGCGCCGCCCCCTAACCTGACCTACCAGGGCGCCGGACGCTACGGCCTGCGTGTCCACGGGCGGGCGCGGCAGGGTGGTGGGCTGTCGAACCGGCCCGGCGAGTCGTACCTGCTGGTCGTGTGGCCGATCGCGTTCGGAGCCTGAAACGTCGGTGCCACACGTCCCCATCAGCGATGGACCCCTGCCGGCCGTCGACACCGCCGACCGGCTCGCTCACCCGCCGGATCCCCGGAGGCGCGGGCATGATCCGCGCGTGGGTGCCGTTCAGGGTGCCGAGTAGCCACTGGTCCCGCCAGGGGACGACGTTCGTGGGGGCCTCGGTGAAGCCGACGAACTGCCGCAGCACCTCGCCGCCGGTGGACAGGACGAGGATGGAGCCGCTCCGTACCGCGTCGGGGTTCTGCAGGAGGGAGGCGGGAAGGCGCGCGACGGTGTGGCGGGCCCACGGGTGGGGCAGGACGTGGCGGTCCAGTACTGCCACGCGGTCGTACATCGGCGCCAAGAGGCGGTCGGCGTCGAGCGTGAGGCCGTCCATGATGCCGGGAACGTCGTCGGCGAACGGCTCCGTGCTGCCCGCCTTCTCCCCGGCGAGCCAGAGTCTGGTGATCCGGTACCGTGTCGATTCCGCGATCAGCAGGCTCCGCTGGTCGGGGGTGATGACGATGCCGTTGGGGAAGTGCAGGCCGGACAGCAGTTCGGTCGTGGTGCGCGTGGCGGGGTCGTAGCGGATGACCCTTCCGTGGGCACGGCCCTCCAGGAAGTCGAACAGCGAGAAGGAGGTCCGGTCCCCCATGGTCGAGCTGTTGTACTTGGCTGAGGAGTCGGACAGGTAAACGGCGCCGTCACGGCCGATCGCGAGATCGTTGGCCGAGCGGATCGGCTTGCCTGCCGCGGAGTCGGCGAGCACGGTGACGGCACCCGCCGGTGAGACGGACTGGAGCCCGACCCCGTGGTTGGCCACGATGAGGTGGTCGCGGGCGTCGAACGCGAGCCCGAGCGGTCGCCCGCCGACCTCGGCGAACGGCTCGGCGGCTGCCGCGCCCGGCCGGAGGCGGAGGATCCGGCCCGTCTTCGTGCCGACGAAGATCTCGCCGCCGCTGTTCACCGCGATGTCCTCGGGGGCGGCCGCGGGCGTGATCGCCCGTACGGAGGCCGCGGCAGTGCGATCCACCCGGTCGGGAGGGACGACGGTCCCCGGGCCTGGTCGCCAGGCGACCGGTTCGAACGGGCGCGCCGGGGGTTCGGCCAGGAGGAAGAAGGCCGCACCCGTGATGACGATCAGGGCGAGCGCCGAGCCGACGATCCGGGTGACCCGTCGGCGCGGGAATCTGGGCGCACCAGTGCGCGGCCTGCTCACAGGCCCGCCTTGGACGCGTCCCGACCGGAGGCGGCCGGAACGGAGGTCGCCGGTGACCTGCTGAGCAGGACCGCCATGACCACGGCGACCACCACCAGGGCCAGGTTCGGCCAGGCGAAGACGCCGCGTACCACGTAGCTGAAGATCGAGACCGTGATGACCCCCGCCGCCCAGCCGAAAGCGAAGATCATCCCGGTGCGGGCGTGGCGGCTCGGCAGGACGCCGGACCCCGCGAGGAGCACGGCCACGGCCACATCCGGCCACAGGAACATGTTGGCCGGCCGGTGTGCTCCGTCGAGGGCCAGGTACACGGTCATGATCAGGCTCATGGTGGCGGCGACGCATCGGGCGACGGTGACGACGTTCACGGGAGGCTCACTCTCGTTCGGCCGGCCGCCATCGGCAGGGCGGCCACGCTCACCGGATGAGTGTGTCGGCGCACTCTCACGGCGAGAAGCGAGCCTGCCCGCACCCATGGGCGTGCCATCCGCCTCCTCGTGGTGCGGTTACCCGCACCTTCAGGCGTTCAGGTAGCGCAGCACGGCCAGCACCCGCCGGTGGTCGTCGGGCCGCGCGGGGAGGCCGAGCTTGGCGAAGATGCCGGTGCAGTGCTTTTCCACGGTTCGTTCCGCGATGGCGAGGCGCTCGGCGATGGCCTGGTTGGTACGGCCCTCCGCCATCAGGGCGAGGACGGCGCGCTCCCGGCCCGTCAGGCTGTGCAGGGGATCGTCTCCGCTCGCGTGCCGCCGCACGAGCTGCTCCACGACGATCGGGTCGAACGCCGATCCGCCCCGGCCCACCTGCCGCACCGCCGCGGCGAACTCGGCCAGGTCCGACACCCGGTCCTTCAGCAGGTAGCCCAGCCCGCGGGCGCCGCCGGCCAGCAGTTCCACCGTGTAGCTGACGCGCACGTACTGCGACAGGACGAGAACGCCCGTGGCCGGGTGGGCTCGCCGGATCTCCTGGGCGGCGCGCAACCCCTCGTCGGTCCGCGTGGGCGGCAGGCGGATGTCGACGACGGCCACGTCGGGCCGCCGCGCCGCCACCTCCGCCAGCAGTGCCGAGCCGTCCTCCACTGTCGCGATGACGTCGAACCCCGCCTCGCCGAGCAGCCGTGCGACTCCTTCGCGCAGCAGTGTGTTGTCCTCCGCGATGACTACGCGCACGGCAGCATCGCCTCGATCCGGGTGCCTCGGCCGGGAGGGCTGTGCACGTGCAGGCTCCCGCCGTTCGTCTCGACCCGGCCGGTGAGCCCGCGCAGGCCCGACCCCCGTTCGGGGTCGGCCTCCCCGCGCCCGTTGTCGCTGATCTCCACCGACAGCCAGCCGCTCGCCCGGCTGATGCTGACCGACGCCTGGTCGGCCGCGGCGTGCTTGGCGAGGTTCGCCAAGGCTTCGGCCACCACGTAGTAGGCGGTGGTCTCCACCTCCGCCGGCAGGTCGCCGGAGACGTCGGACGAGACGGACACCGGGACGGGCGCCACGGCGGCCAGCTCGCGCACCGCGCCCACCAGGCCCCGTTCGGTGAGGATCGGCGGGTGGATGCCCTGGGCGAGCGCGCGTACCTCGTCGAGGGCGGCGAGGGCGGTGTCCCGGGCTTCGCCGATCAGCGGGCCCACCCGTTCGGGACGCGACGCCAGCGCGGCTTCGGCCAGGCTGAGCGTCAGCGGGATGGCCAGCAGCCGCTGCTGGACACCGTCGTGCAGATCACGCTCGAGCCGGCGGCGTTCGGCTTCTGCGGCGCGTACCAGATGGGCCCTGGAGTCGGCGAGCTGGCGCAGTCTGGCCCGCAGTTCAGCGGTCAGGCGCTCGTTCTCCAGGGCGAGCGACGCGGCGGCGCACGCCGCCTGGATCAGCTCCGGGTCCTCCAGCAGGGCCGGGTCATGAGCGAGCACGGCGAGCGGGCCGTCCCTGTCCACCTTGGTCACCACCTGATCGGGCCCTGCGCACAGAGGGCCTCCCTCGACGTCGAGGTACCCCTTCGACTCCTGCACCCAATAGCCCACCCGCAGGGTCGGGTCATGCAGCGTCTCGGCCAGCGCGGTCCGGAGCGTCGCCGGGTGCGCTTCTCTGTTCAGCCGCACCACCAGGCCGGCGACACCGCCCCGGTCCATCCGGCGGCGCAGCAGGCTCCAGAGGATGGCCAGCGGAACCGCGGCGAAGGCGGCCTGAGCGGACAGGGCGAGCACCGGGTCCGAACCACCCGTGACCGTCACGGGTTTCCACACCACGAACAGAGCCGCGGCGACGACGGCGGCCACGAGTACCGGCGTGAGCATGCGGCGCCGGGCCACGCTGCTGTCGCGCAGCCGCAGCACCTGCATGGCGATCACGGCCGCGCCGACGAGCACGAGCGCCGACGTTCCCACGTCGCCGATCACCTCGGCGGCCGCCCGCCCGGCGACGTGTCGCACGCCCATGACGACGACGCACACGTAGCCCAGGGCGACCACGGCCCGGGGCCTCCGGCTCCCCAGCGTGCCCGTGGGAAAGGCCATGACGAGGTGTGCCAGCAGCGCCGGCCAGGCTCCCGCCGTCACGGCGATGACCTCGCGGGGGACGGGGAGCGGAAGCTGGTAAAGCGTCCACAGCACGCCCTCGGTGACCAGCAGCGGCCCGAGCCGACGGCCGGACCTCGACCGCCACGCCACGACACCCGCGACGAAGAAGGCGGCTGTGGCGAGGGCCGACACCAGCACGGCGGCCGGCGACAAGGCGTCGGCGTTCAGGGCCAGGGCGTCGATCGGGGATCGTCCTTTCTCGCTGCTCCCATCCGCCCGGAGAAGGGGCGAGCGTCTGCCTCAAGAATACGCGTGAGGCCCGACAACCTCTTGATCAGCCGCGCCCCGGCACCGTCGGCTCACCACGCCGACAACGGCTTGTCCGCCCCCCGAGAAAGGTCGGAGTCGGCACTGGCGCGAGTTCGGGCAGTCGCTTCAGCAGCGAGTACGAGAGTTCTGAGCTGGGCCGACGCGCCCAGCCCACGCAGGGTCCCGCCCGGCACCGAATTTCCCTGGACCGGCCCCCGCCATCGGGCAACCCGTCGCCGCGGCCGATGCGTCAGTACCGTCAGTAGACCAACGGAAGGCAACTAGGTGGCCGATAGGGCAATATTTCAGGACTTCGTGGTGGCGCGGTCCGACCGGCTCCTGCGCTTCGCGTACCTCCTCACCCACGACTGGGCCATAGCCGAGGACCTCCTGCAGGAGTCCTTGGCCAAGGCGTGGTTCGCCTGGCCGGGCATCGACGAGCCAGAGGCGTACATGCGGCGCGTGCTCATCACGACCTACACCTCGTGGTGGCGCCGGCGGTGGCGCCGGGAACTGCCCAGCGACAGCCTGCCGGATCGGCCGGTGCACGACCAGGTGGCCGACGAGCGGGAGGCGCTCTGGCAGGCGGTGGGCCGGCTGCCCGCCCGGCAGCGCGCAGTGATCGTGCTGCGGTTCTACGAGGACCTCCCGGTGACCGAGGTGGCCCAGCTCATCGGCTGCAGCCCCGGGACGGTCAAGAGCCAGACCGCCAAGGCGCTGGCCAAGCTGAGAATCGACGAGTCGGTGGTTAAGGAGCTGCAGAGGTGACCGTAGAGAATCTCCGCGACGTACTGCGCGAGCACGCCGACCTGCTGCCGCCGCCGAACCCGTCGCGCGCCGAGCAGGTACGCGACCGCGTGCGAAGGACCCGGGTGCGCAGGCGGACCGCGATGGGCGCGGCCGTCGTGGCGGCGGCGGTGGCGCTGACCGTGCCGCTCCTGTCCGCCACACCGCAGCCCGCGACCACCACGACGGCCTCGGGCGGGCCCACGCCCGCGCTGCCGGAGCAGTTCACCTCGGCGGACGGCACAGGCTACCGGCTCGTGGGCAGGACCGCGATCGAGAAGACGGGCGATGCCAAGGTCACGCTCAAGGTCCCCTACACCGGCAAGCCGCTGGACGTCGGCGGCATGTGCGCAGGGCCGGACAACAGCCCGCCGCGAGTCGAGGTCGAGGGGTCTCGGCTGCGGCTGCCGGCCTCGTTCACGGTGTGTGATCCGGAGCTGCGGCTGCACCCGCTGGACGTCCCCGAGGGCGCCACGGAGGTGACGGTCACGTTCAACACGGTGACCTCAGGCCGGGGCTGCGTTCAGGAGGAGCCGGGTGGTGCGTGCGTCACCCAGACGCCCGCGCGTGGTTCGTGGGCGCTGGGCGTGTACGAGTGGACGCCGCCCGCGCGACCAGTCGCCCCCGAACCACTGCGAGACATCCCCGACCGGCTGGGCGAGTGGCGGCGCACCGAGACCAGAAGCGGCCTCTGGCCGCAGGACACCACGGCCACGTTCGAGGTCGGCGGCCAGGCGGGCAGGGTCGCCCTCGACCAGCTCTGCTCGGGCGAGCTGGCCACGCGGCTGAAGTTCAGCTTCAAGGTGAACGGCCAGAGCGAGGCCGCTACAAGCGCTTGCGGTGTCTGGACCTCAGGCGAGTTCCCGACGGCGATGAACGAGCTCAACCTGACCGAGCCCGCCACCATCACCGTGGAGCTGTCCATGGTCGGGCAGTCCACCAACCGCCCGATCCGGTGGTCGATCGGCCTGTTCGAACGATCGTAGGAACATGTCCACCACGCCGCTTCGCTACGTCACCGGAGTGGAGGATGTCTCGCGGTTGAGTTCTGCGGCGCGGGTCATCTCGGCGTCGATCACGGTGCTCTGCGGCCAGGTTCGTACGGCGACCGCCATCACGAGCAGGCCGCAGACGCCCCACACCCCCACCACGACCGGTACGGGGAAGCTTTCCGCCAGCGCGCCAGCGGCGAGTACGGCGGCGGCGAACGAGAGTTGAATGCCTCCCTGCATGACGCCGAACGCGCGGGCGCGGAAGCCGTCCGGAAGCACGCTCACGAACAGGCCGTTGAGCGGCACGACCACCGTGGCGGTGACGCCGGTGCACACCCCCAGCAGGAACACGACGACCGCCGGAGGATTCGCCAGCGCGGGCACCAGGAACACCGGGCTGATCAGCAGCATCGGCTTGATCAGCTTCAGCCGCCGCGACGGCGTCATCCCGCGCACGACGAAGGCGCCGATGACGTTGCCGATCGGCAACGCCGCCATCAGCAGGCCCGCGGTGCGCGAGTCTCCGCCGAGTTCGGCGGCCCAGGCGGCGGCCAGCCCTTCCGGCACGATCTGGATCGCGACCATGCTGAACACCACCAGGGCGATCGGCCGCATGACGCGATGCCCGAACACCACCCTGATGCCGTCACCGGTCTCTTTCAGCAACGAGCGGCCAGGCGTCGCGGCCACTGCCACGGGGCGGGGCCGCACACCGCGCCACAGCAGCAGGGCGGAAACCCCGAACGTCGCCGCGTTGATCAGCAGCGCGACGCGCCCGTCGACGGCGGCGGTCACCCCTCCGAGCGCGTACCCGGCCACCTGAGCCGCCTGGCCCGCCATGTTCTGCACCGAGAGCCCCACGACGTAGCGGTCGCCGGTCAGGATCTGCGCCACCATGGCCGAGCGGGCCGCCTCGAACGGAGGGGTGAGCAGCGAGGAGGCGAGCAACAGGAGCAGCAGCACCGCCAACGGCAGTCCGGGCAGGACCATGAACGCGACCAGAACGAGCCGGACCACATCGCAAAAGATCATGACGCGCCGATACGGATACCGCTCGGCGAGCGCGGCCAGCACGGGCCCGCCCGCCACCCAGGGCAGATAGCCGACGGCGAAGCCCGCCGCGGACAACAGCACCGAGCCCGTGTCACTGAAGATCAGAACGGCTACGGCCACCTTGGCGAAGTAGTCACCGATCCAGGACAACACCGCTGCCATGAACAGACAGCGGTACTCCGACACCCCGAAGACCTCACGGAACGTGGCAGGCCGATCCGCCGGCACCGGCTTCCCTCGACGGCCGTCGACCACGGGCTCGTCCACGAACGCTCATGCCCCCTCATGACACGAAAGCAAAAAACGTGTGGCCCGGCAGGCGCCGGGCCACACTGATCTGGGATCAGCCCCAGCTAGAGTCACGACGCATCACAATCACCCCGATCCATTGATCGTTGGCCATGTCCGACAAAGTACTATGATCATAGTTAAATAGCACTGTGCGCAAGTCCTTCTGATCAAGAACATGACCGCGTCCGCGGCGATGCCGCTTCACCCACAGTGGTCCCCAGCACCCCAGAGTGACTCTGAGCGGCCGCCGTCTTCCTGCGCATATGTCTCTTACGCTGGTGTTCCGGATCAGATGAGCGAGCACCTTCGGTTCGGCCAAGCGATTCGGCGGGCCGCGTGCGCCGTCAGACGCCCACAGTCCGGTCGACGGACTCGGGCGCCAGAGCGTGCTCGATGACCATCACGGCGGCGCCGGCCACCCCCGCGCGATCTCCCAGGCTGCTGGTCCGGATGTCGAGGCGCTGTGTGGCCAGGGGCAGCGAACGGCCGTAGATCACCTCGCGGACGCCCGCGATCAGATGGTCACCGGCCCCGGCCAGGTCTCCGCCGATCACGATCTGCGCCGGGTTGAAGAAGTTCACGATCGAGGCCAGCACGTGGCCGATGTCGCGGCCGCTCTGCCGGACGAGCCGGACGGCCCTGGCGTTGCCGGCCCGCACGAGCCGTACGACGTCGCGGCTCCCGGCGGCGTCGAGCCCGTCCTCGCGCAGCCGCGCGGCCAGAGCGCCGCCGCCGGCCACCGCCTCCAGACAGCCGAGGTTGCCGCAGCGGCACGGGACGTGCTCGGAGCCCGACACCTGGATGTGGCCGATGTCGCCGGCCGCGCCCCTGGAGCCGCGGTGCAGCCGGCCTTCGGAGATGATGCCGCAGCCGATGCCGGTCCCGACCTTGGTGAAGATCAGGTGCTCGATGTCCGGGCTGGCGGCCCAGTGCTCGCCCAGCGCCATGATGTTCACGTCGTTGTCGACGAACACCGGGGCGCCGAGGCGGGAGCCCAGCCAGTCGGGCACGGGAAAGCCGTCCCAGCCGGGCATCAGCGGCGGGTTCACGGGCCGTCCGCTGTCGTGCTCGACCGGTCCCGGCAGGCCGACGCCGATCCCGCAGACGTCGGCCACGCCGTTGCCCGACTCGGCGAGCAACTCGACGCAGGTCTCGAACAGCCAGGCCAGGCAGGGCTCCGGGCCCTGGTCGACGGGCAGGTCGGCGGTCCGCTCCGCGAGCACCGCGCCGCCGAGGTCGGTGATGGCGACCTGCGCGTGCGTGACGCCCAGGTCGGCGGCGAGCACGGTCCGCGCGCGGGGGTTGAAGGCGAACGCCGTGGGCGGCCTGCCCCGGGACGGGACGGCGTCTCCCGCGGGCACGATCCAGCGCTGGTCGAGCAGGACGTCGAGCCGCTGGGTGAGCGTGGATCTGGCCAGGCCGGTCAGCTCTACCAGCTCGGCGCGGGTGCGCGCCTGACCGTCGCGCAGGATCGACAGCAGCGCTCCCGGTGTGGCCTGTGCCAACTCCACTCCCCTTCGGTGCTCACACGTTCATCTTATGCCGTATTCTAGCTGACTTTTGCTTGACCATCGCCATAATACGCGTTTAGCATCCGGAAACATGGAGGACATTGGCCGCAAATCGGCTGATAACCAACGGACAGGCCGCGCCACTTCTGCCCGCCACACCCCTCACCTCCACCGGTGTCCCGCCCTCACTCCCCCGATCACAGGGGGGTGGGCGGGATGCTGACCATGACCGGCATCGGCAAGAGCTTCCTCGGTGTACGGGTGCTGGGTGGCGTGGATCTGACGGCCTCGGCCGGTGAGGTGCACGCGGTGGTGGGCGAGAACGGCGCCGGCAAGTCCACGCTCATGAAGATCCTGGCCGGGGTGCACGCCCCCGACGAGGGCACGATGGAGATCGACGGCCGCCGCGTCTCGTTCGGGCATCCTCTGGAGGCCCAGCGAGCCGGGGTGGCGATCATCTACCAGGAGTTCAACCTGCTGCCCGAGCGCAGCGTGGCCGAGAACGTCTTCCTCGGCCGCGAGCCGGTGCGGCGGGGCCTGGTCGACCGCGCGGCGATGGACGCGGCCACCGCCAAGCTGCTGAGCGAGCTGGGCGAGGACTCCTTCGGCCCCCGCGAGCCCGTCAAGCGCCTGTCGGTCGCCCAGCAGCAGGTCGTCGAGATCGTCAAGGCACTGTCGCTGGAGGCCAGGATCGTCGTGATGGACGAGCCGACCGCCGCGCTCGCCGAGCACGAGGTCGAGTTGCTGTACCGGCTGGTGCGGCGATTACAGCGGCGCGGCATCGCGCTGCTGTACATCTCGCACCGATTACGTGAGGTGTTCGACCTGGCCGACCGGGTCACCGTGCTCAAGGACGGCGCGCTGGTCGCCACCGTCCGGACCGCTGAGGTGACCTCCGACGCACTGGTCAGGCTCATGGTCGGGCGCGACCTCGGCACCTATTTCCCACCCCGCGCCGACGCAGTGGCCGACCCAGCGGCCGCCCCAGCGGGAGAGACGCGGCTGCGGGTCAGCGGCGCGGGCAACGACCGGCTACACGACATCGACCTGGAGCTGAGGGCGGGCGAGATCGTCGGTGTCGCCGGGCTGCAGGGCTCAGGACGTTCCGAGCTGGCCAAGGCGCTGTTCGGCGCCGAGCCGTTCACCTACGGCGAGATGACGCCGGTACGCCCGCGTTCGGTCCGCGAGGGCGTGGCCGCGGGCATCGGGCTGGTGACCGAGGACCGCAAGACCGAGGGCCTGGCCCTGCGCCAGTCGGTACGCGACAACGCGCTGCTGGCGGCCCGCGCGGGCGGCCACCGCGGCGGCCGCGACGGGATACGCGAGCTGCTCGAACGCGTACGGCTCAAGCCGCCGCGCCAGGAGCAGGAGGTCCGCTTCCTGTCCGGCGGCAACCAGCAGAAGGTCGTCCTGGCCAAGTGGATGACCCTCACCCCGAAGGTACTGCTGTTCGACGAGCCGACCCGCGGCGTCGACGTGGGGGCCAAGGCGGCCATCCACGACCTGATGCGCGAGCTGGCCCGCGAGGGCACCGCGATCATGATGATCTCCTCCGAGCTGCCCGAGCTGATCGGCATGAGCGACCGCATCGTCGTCCTGCGGGAGGGCCGCGTCGCCGGGACGCTCCCGGCCGGCCCGTCCGAGGAGGCCATCATGCGCCTGGCCGCCGGCGAGGTGGTCGCATGAGCCCCGACGCGTTCACCGTGCGCAGGGCCAGGTCGGCGGTGCTGTCCACCCCGACGCGGGTGGTCTTCCTGGCCCTGGCCGCGTTGATCCTGGCCGGATGGGCGCTGGTCGCCGCGGACGGCGGGCAGTTCCTCACGCTGGAGAACGTCGTCGGCGTGCAGCAGCGCTCGGCGGCACTGGGGATCGTCGCGGTCGGGCAGACGCTGGCCATCCTGGCAGGTTCGCTGGACCTGTCGGTCGCCTACCTGATCAGCCTCACCTCGCTGGTCGCCGCGGAGACCATGGCAGGCCAGGACGGCGGCATCGTGCCGGCGCTGGCCGCCGTCACCGGGGTCAGCGTGCTCGTCGGGCTGGTCAACGGCCTGGTGATCACCAAGCTGAAGGTGCACGCGTTCATCGCCACCCTCGGCGTCGCGCTGATCATCAAGGGCATCGTGGACCACCTGTACGACGGACCGGCAGGACGGGTGCCCGAATCCTTCCAGCACCTCGGCTACGACCGGATCGGTCCTGTGCCGGTCTCGGCGCTGCTGTGGGCCGGGGTCGCGCTGGCGGCCTGGTTCCTGCTCAGCCGGACCAGGTACGGCTACCGCGTCTACGCCGTCGGCGGCGACGTGGAGGTGGCCCGGCTGTCCGGGGTGCGGACCGACCGCGTGGTGATCGTCACCCACATCCTGTGCTCGCTCTGCGCCGGGATCGCCGGCCTGCTGCTGGCCGCCAGGCTCGGCGCGGGCGCCCCGACCGTCGGCACCGACGGCGGCTACGACCTGGAGTCGATCGCCGCGGTCGTCCTCGGGGGCACCGCGCTGGCCGGCGGCAGGGGCGGCGTGGCCGGGACGGTCGGCGGCGTGCTGCTGCTGGCCGTGCTCGACAGCGTCTTCAACCAGCTCGAGGTCAACTCCTTCGTCAAGGACGTGGTCCGCGGCGTGGTCATCGTGGCCGCGGTGGCCGTCTACGCCCGCCGCAGTGGCCTGCTCGGAAGGAGACGGTCATGAGACGCGCGCTGCCGATCCTCGCGGTGCTGCTGGTGCTGCTGGCCGCGATCGCCGTCGCCAACCCGTACTTCCTGGAGCCGGGCGGGTTCCTGGCCTTCGTCAGGCGGGCGGCGCCGCTGGTCATCCTGGCCGCCGGGCAGTACTTCGTGATCGTCTCCGGCGAGTTCGACCTGTCGGTCGGCTCGCTGGTGACCGCCGAGGTGGTCGTCGCCGCCCGGCTCATCGACGGTGACGAGGCGGCGACCTGGCCGGTGCTCGCCCTGCTGATCGTCCTCGGCCTGCTCGTCGGGCTCGTCAACGGGGCGGTGACGACACTGCTGCGGGTGCCGTCGTTCATCACCACGCTCGGCATGATGCTGATCCTGTCCGGCGCGGTCTTCCTGTGGACGGGCGGTGCGCCGCGCGGCGCCCTGTCGCAGGGCTTCCGGGTCTTCGGCAGGGAGGCCGGCTGGGCCGTGCTGATCCTGCTGGTCGTGGCCGTGGCGGCGATCCTGCTCACGCGCTCCGACTTCGGCAGGACCCTCATCGCGACCGGCGACAACGAGCGGGCCGCCGCGCTGTCCGGCGTGCGCGTGCACCGGGTGCGGATCCTCGCCTTCGTCCTGTCCGGCGTGGCCGCGGCCGTGGCGGGCATCCTGCTCGGCGGTTTCGCCGGGGTCTCGGCCCAGGCCGGCCAGGGGCTGGAGTTCCAGGCCATCACGGCGGTCGTCCTCGGTGGCGTCGCGCTGGGCGGCGGGCGGGGCTCCGTCGTCGCCGCGATGGCCGGCGCCCTGACCCTCGAGGCGCTGTTCACCCTGCTCAACCTGTACGGGATCTCGGGGGCCCTGGAGTTCACCGTGCAGGGCGTCATCATCATCGCCGCCGTGGCGGCCGGAGCGGTACGGCTGCCGTTCCTTCACCTCCGGAGATCCAAAGGAGACGCACATGCGACCTAGGTCCTTCGTCCTCGCCGGGGCGGCGCTGGCGATGCTCGCCTCCGGCTGCACCACCGACAAGCCCGCGGCCACCACGACCGCCACGGGGCCGGCCGCGTCCGCTTCCTCGGCGGCGCCCGCCGCCGGCACGGGTGAGCAGTCGAAGTTCTTCGTCCAGGCCGACTACGACGCCCAGCTCGCCATGCGTTCGCAGACCGCGCAGGGACCGCAGGACAAGCCCTGGGAGCAGGCCATCTCCCCGCAGATGACCGACACGGCCGAGCACAAGAAGACCGGGCCGTACGAGGTCTGCTTCTCCAACGCCGCGGTCAACAACCCCTGGCTGCAGGTGGGCTGGAAGTCCATGCAGGCCGAGGCGGCCCAGCACAAGGAGATCGCCAAGCTCACCGCGCTGGACGCCGAGGGCAAGGACGACAAGCAGATCTCCGACATCTCCGAGCTGTCGGCCAAGGGCTGCGACGTGCTGATCATCTCCCCCAACACCACGGCCACGCTCACCCCGGCGGTGAAGGCCGCCTGCGCGAAGGTCCCGGTCATCGTCTTCGACCGCGGGGTGGAGACCGACTGCCCGGTGACGTTCATCAAGCCGATCGGCGGCTACGCCTTCGGCGCCGACGCCGCCGAGTTCCTGGTGGAGAAGGTGCCGGCGGGCGGGAAGGTCCTCGCGCTGCGCATCAGCCCCGGGGTGGACGTGCTGGAGACCCGCTGGTCGGCGGCGAAGGTGGCCTTCGACGCCAGCGAGCTGGAGGTCGTCGGCGTGGAGTTCACCGACGGTGACGCCGCCAAGGCCAAGAGCATCGTCAGCGACTACATCCAGCGCCACGGCAAGATCGACGGCGTGTGGATGGACTCGGGCGCGACCTCGGTGGCCGTGGCCGAGGCGTTCGAGGACGCGGGCCTGCCCGTTCCGCCGATGACCGGCGAGGACCAGCAGGACTTCCTGCGCAAATGGAAGGACGACCAGCTCACCGCCATCGCCCCCACGTACCCCACCTACCAGTGGCGCACGCCGATCATCGCGGCGCTGAAGATCCTGGCGGGCGAGGAGGTCCCGAAGGTGTGGAACCTTCCCCAGCCCAAGATCACCGCCGCGAACCTCGACACCTATCTGCAGCCCGACATGCCGCCGCTGCACTACGCCCTGTGCGGCTGCGAGAACCTGCCCGGCTTCCCGGAGACCTGGGGCGGGACGAAGGGGTGAGCATGTTCCCGTCAGGAGTGAACACCTGGGTGTGGGTCTCGCCGCTGACCGACGACGACCTGGCCCGGCTCGTACCGCAGGTGGCCGCGTGGGGGTTCGACGTCGTCGAGCTGCCCGTCGAGCGGCCCGGCGACTGGGACCCCCACCTGGCGGCCGACCTGCTCGCCCGGCACGGCCTGGCCGCGTCGGTGGTGCTGGTCATGCCGCCGGGCCGCGAGCTGGTCGCGGCCTCGGCCGAGACCGTCCGCGAGACCCAGGACTACCTGCGCCACTGCGTGGACGTGGCGGTGACGGTGGGCTCGCCGGTCATCGGCGGTCCCGCCTACGCCTCGGTCGGGCGTACCTGGCGGATGTCGGCCGGCGAGCGGCGCGGCGCCTACGCCGAGTTGCGCCGCAACCTCCTGCCGGTCGCCGGATACGCCGCCGAACGCGGTGTGCGGATCGCGGTCGAGCCGCTCAACCGCTACGAGACCAGCCTGATCAACACCGTCGAGCAGGCGCTCGACGCGCTGCCGGAGGAGTGTGACCTGGCCCTTGACGTCTACCACCTGAACATCGAGGAGAAGAACCCGGCGCTGGCGGTACGGGCCGCCGCCGGCCGGGTGGCGCACGTGCAGGTCTGCGGCACCGACCGCGGCGCGCCGGGCGCCGACCTGTTCGACTGGCCCGGCTTCACCCAGGCCCTGAGCGCCATCGGGTACGCGGGACCGCTCGTCATCGAGTCGTTCACCGCGCACAACCAGACCATCGCCACCGCGGCCTCCATCTGGCGGCCGCTCGCTCCCAGCCAGGACGCCCTCGCCACCGAGGGACTGGCCTTCCTCAAGTCACTCTGACCACCGTCACGAACTCCCACCCCCTGGAGCCCTCGCTCGCCATGGAGTTGCGACATGCGTCGATTGTTCGCTGCCCTCATTCTCCCGTTCCTGCTGTTAACCTCCTTAACCGGTACGGCGCGCGCTGACGCCGTCCACCACAAGCCCTTCCGTGCGCTGCTGTTCACCAAGGCCGTCGGATACGTCCACGGATCGATCCCGGCCGGCATCCAGATGGTCAGGGAGATGGCCACCGAGCACGGGTTCGAGGTCGTGCAGACCGCCGACTCCAGCGCCTTCAACGACGCCGACCTGGCCACGTTCGACGTGCTGATCATGCTGCAGAACTCCGGCATGGTCTGGGAGAACGACGCCCAGCGCCAGGCCCTGCAGAAGTACGTGCGCTCGGGCAAGGGCGTGGTCGCCCTGCACAACGCCCTCGACATGGGCATCGAGAACGAGTTCCCCTGGTGGGACGACCTCGTCAACGGCGGCGCCCACATGCCCGCCCACTCCCCCGGCACGCTGCAGGGCACGGCCAAGGTCGCCGACCGCGTGCACCCCTCCACCAAGAACCTGCCGCAGCGCTGGGAGCGCCCCGAGGAGTGGTACAACTTCGCGCCCAACCCGCGCGGCAACGTCCACGTCCTGGTGACCGCGGACGAGACCACCTACAACCCGGGCGGCTCGGCGATGGGCGCCGACCACCCGATCTCCTGGTGCCGCAACGCCGAGGGCGGCAGGGTCTGGGCCACCGCCATGGGGCATGAGACCTCCGCCTACAGCGAGCCGCTGTTCCGCGAGCACGTGCTCGGCGGCCTCGGCTGGGCGGCCGGCGTCGAAGCCGGTGACTGCGGCGGCACGGTGAACAGCAGCTTCGAGAAGATCACCCTCGACGACAACACCGCCGACCCGATGGAGCTGGACGTCGCCCCCGACGGCCGCGTCTTCTACGTCCAGCGCCGCGGCGAGATCAAGATCTTCAAGCCGGACACCCACACCACCGTCACCGCCGCCACCCTGAACGCCTACACCGGCGGCGAGGACGGCCTGGTGGGCATGGAGCTCGACCCGAAGTTCGCCGACAACGGCTGGATCTACCTCTACTGGGCGCCCGCCGACAGCGCCGAGGACGTCAACAGGCTCTCGCGCTTCACCGTGAACGGCGACGGCATCGACCCGGCCACGGAGAAGAAGCTGCTGGAGGTGCCCGCCTACCGGGCCAGGACCTACCCGGAGCCCGGCCACACCGGCGGCGCCGTGGAGTTCGGCCCCGACGGGGCCCTCTACCTGAGCACGGGTGACGACGTCCCGCCGAACCTCTCGCCCGACTGGCAGGGGTACGCGCCCATCGACTGGCGGCCCGGCCAGCACATGCTGGACGCCGCCCGCACCGCGGGCAACACCAACGACCTGCGCGGCAAGATCCTGCGGATCAAGCCCAAGGCGGACGGCGGCTACGACATCCCCGAGGGCAACCTGTTCCCGCCGGGCACCGCCAGGACCAAGCCCGAGATCTACGCGATGGGCTTCCGCAACCCGTTCAGGTTCACCGTGGACCAGGAGACCGGGTACCTGCACGTGGCCGACTACGGGCCCGACCGCGGCGGCCCGACCACCGACCGCGGGCCAGAAGGGCTGGTGGAGTACAACGTCATCAAGAAGGCCGGCAACATGGGCTGGCCGTTCTGCCACGGCGACAACCAGGCGTACGCGCCCTACAACCCCGACACCAAGGTCGTCGGCCCCAAGTTCGACTGCGCCAACCCGGTGAACGACTCGCCCAACAACACCGGGCTCACCGAGCTGCCGCCGATCGAGTCGCCCGTCATGTGGTACGGCTACGGCACCTCGCCCGTCTTCCCCGAGCTGGGCTCCGGCGGCTCGGCCCCGATGAGCGGGCCGGTCTACCGCTACGACCCGGACAACCCGTCCACGACCAAGTTCCCCGCCTACTTCGACGGCGTCGGCTTCTTCTACGAGTGGGCCCGCGACTACGTCAAGGAGGTGCACCGCGACGCCGACGACAAGGTCCTGAAGATCAACAGCTTCCTGGGCAACCAGCAGTTCAACAAGCCGATGGACATGACCTTCGGCCACGACGGCGCGCTGTACCTGCTGGAGTGGGGCAGTTCCTTCGGCGGCGGCAACAACGACTCCGGGCTCTACCGGATCGACTACTCCGCCGGCGCCCGCGCCCCGGTCGCGAAGATCACCACTTCGCGGACCGACGGCCCCGCGCCGCTGACGGTGGAGTTCGACGGCTCGGGTAGCTTCGACCCCGACGGCGACCCGATCGACTTCGCGTGGGACTTCGACGGTGACGGCGCCTTCGACTCCACCGAGGCCGAGGTCTCCCACACCTACCAGCAGGCCGGGCAGTTCAACGCCCAGTTGAGGGTGAAGGACACCACCGGCAAGGAGGGCTTCTCCAACGTCCAGGTGACGGTGGGCAACACCAGGCCGACGGTCACGCTGGAGCTGCCGGTCAACGGCTCGCTCATCGAGTTCGGCCAGAACGTGCCGTACAAGATCAAGGTCACCGACGCCGAGGACGGCGAGATCGACTGCCAGAAGGTGTTCGTGACCCCGGCCCTCGGGCACGACGACCACGAGCACGAGACCTCCGAGATCCCCGGCTGCGAGGGCACCATCCCCACCAGCAACCTCGGCGGCCATCCGGCGGGCGCCAACCTCTACTACGTCATCAACGCCCGCTACACCGACCAGGGCGAGCACCCACTCACCGGGTACGCCAAGGTGATCCTGCAGCCCAGGCACAAGCAGGCCGAGTACTTCACGGCCGGCTCCGGCGTGCGGGTGATCGACGAGGCCGGGGCGGAGAGCGGCAAGCGCATCGGCGACATCAGCGACAACGACTGGATCGCCTTCACCCCGATGGACCTCGACGGGATCACCGCGGTCAGCTACCGGATGTCCAGCCCGTACGGCGTCGGCAGCATCGAACTGCGCGCGGACTCGCCGACCGGCACGCTGCTGGCCACCACCTCCGCCATCAACACCGGGGACTGGAACAACTACCAGATGACGCCGTCCGTCCCGGTCAGGTCCGACGTCCGCACCTCGACCCTGTACGTGGTGTTCAAGAACAGCCAGGACAACGCCTTCGACCTGGACGCCGTCCAGTTCGTGGCCGGGGACGCCCCCGGCGGCCCCGAGGCCGGCCTCTACACGCTGACCGCGCAGCACAGCGGCAGGAACGTCACCGTCAAGGACGCCTCGACGGCCGACAACGCGGTCATCGTCCAGATGGGCGCGACCGCGGGCGCCGAGCAGCAGTGGGAGGCGATCCCGCTCAGCGGGGGCGGCTACCAGCTCAAGAACGTCAGGAGCGGTAAGTGCCTGGACGTGCCCGGCGGCTCGACCGCGCCGGACATCCAGCTCGTGCAGTGGAGCTGCCACCCCTCGTCCCACGCCCACCAGGTCAACCAGCGCTTCAACCCGGTGAAGTCGGGCGAGACCTACCAGATCACCTCCGCGGTGAGCGGCCTGTGCGTCGACGTCGCCGGCGTCTCCCAGGCCGACGGCGCGGCCGTGGTCCAGTGGACCTGCTCCAACGCCGACAACCAGAAGTTCAGGTTCACCCCGGTCGCCGGCGCCGACGACACACCACCGGTGACGACCGCCGAGCCGAACGCGCCCGACGGCGAGGACGGCTGGTACAAGACCGGGCCGATCGAGGTCACGCTGTCGGCCACGGACGAGGGCTCCGGCGTGGCGGCCACCGAATACCGCCTCGACGATGGCGCCTGGACCCCGTACACCGAAACGGTCCTGGTCAGCGGGGACGGCACCCGCAAGCTGGAGTACCGCTCCCGTGACGGCGCCGGCAACGTCGAGGCGCCCGGCTCGCTCACGCTGAGGCTCGACACCACCGCGCCGCAGACCACCGCCTCGTTCGCGGCGCCCAACGACGCGGGCTGGAACGACGGCGACGTGCCGGTGCTCCTGGCCGCGCACGACGCGGGCTCGGGCGTGACCCGCGTCGAGTACTCGCTCGACGCCGGGCCGTGGACGGCCTACGCCGACGGGCCGGTGGTCGTCAGCGGCGACGGCGACCACGAGCTGCGCTACCGTGCCCGCGACGCGGCCGGCACGACCGAGCAGGAGAAGGCCGCCGTCCTGAAGATCGACGGCACCAGGCCCACCCTGATGGTCTCGGGCGTGTCCGACGGCGAGGTGTACGGCGACGCCCAGGACCTGCGCATCACCTGGCAGGCCGCGGACACCACCTCTGGTGTGCGTACCGCGTCGGGCACCCTGGACGGGGGTGCTCTCACGGCCGACTCCGTGGTGCCGCTGTTCACCCAGAGCCTGGCGGCCCACACCGTGGCGGTGACCGCGACCGACAACGCGGGCAACGCCGTGACCACCGACGTCGGGTTCACCGTCACCACCTCGACGCGCGACATGCAGAACCTCCTGGACCGCTTCCGCGCCACGAGCTGGCTGTCCGACCGGGCGCACGCCGCCCTGACCAGGGAGCTGACCAACGCCCGCAAGGCGGAGGCCAAGGGCAACGACGCCAGAGCGGTGCGCCACCTGACCGCGTTCCAGGCCCTGGTCGCCGACCAGCGGCTGGTGACGCGGGCGGACGTCCGCCAGACCCTCACCCGTGACGCCGGCAAGGTGATCGCCGACCTCGATTGACCACCGCCGAGGAGCCCCGGGGCCGCCGTCAGGCAGCCCCGGGGCTCCTGCCGTCGTGACGGCGAGTGGCGCGACGCACCTGGATCAGGTCTTTCCGGAGGTGTAGCGAACTTCCCGGTCAACCGGACCGGCGCCGAAGGCGTCGGCGCACAACTGCGCGAACCACCCCACTCCCGGCAGCAGGAGGAACCAGCCGAGGACGGCCCAGCCCAGGTGCAGGTGCTGGGCCACGTGGGCGAAGGCGGCCACTCCCTGGGCGCGCAGCCCGTCCGCCCGCTCGTAGGTCATCCGGCGCAGACCGGCGGGATGGTTCTCGGCGGGCAGGATCCGCAGCGACACCGGGCGGCGGCGGCCGACCCATCGGCCCAGTCGGTCACACCGCTCACAGGTCGCGGCCACGTAGACGTCGGCGTGCGGCAGGCCGGGGTAGGGACGGACGCGAGGGAGCCAGGCGCGTACGTGCGCCCGGTAGGTCGTCCAGTCGGCGCCGTACCGGGCGAGCAGTTGTGCCCCCTCGTGCCAGGAGGCCAGCCCCGCGCCGTAGGCGACGTTGACGACCGCGGCGGCGGCGAACCGGACGTCGAGAACCGCGAGCGGCAGGTAGGCGGCGACCATGGCGGACTGCATGGGATTGCGCAGGTAGGCGTACGGCCCGCTGGTGACGAGACGTTCGGGCGGGTCGTAGGGCACCGGTGTGCCCCGTCCCGAGACGGCGAACTCGCGCACGGCGGCGACCCCGAACAGCAGCGGCACGGCGAGCACCTGCGCCAGCAGCCCGAGCACCCACGTGGGCTGCCGCCACACGCCGGTGAGCGCGATCGGGACGGCGAGCATGAGCCCGCCCACGAGGACCACCTGTGCCGACACCCGCCACGGCAGACGGCGGTCCGCGGCGGTCCACCGGGCGAGGAGCAGGCCGGGCACCAGGGCGAGCCCGATCGCGGCGGCCTCGCCGTACAACCAGTCCTTTCCGAGCACCACCACCGGCTCGGCCAGCGGCATCACCGCCAGGTCCAGCCAGGCGAGCACGGCGACGACCAGCGCGGGCGGCAGGGACCGCGCGGCGCAGGCGGGCAGCGCGCCCCAGAGCAGCGCCCAGCCCAGCAGGAGGTCGGCGGGGACACCGGCCACGAGCGCGCCCTTCGCGCCGAACGTCCACCATCCCGCCGCCACGGCGACGACGTTCACCACCGCGAGAGCGAGCAGGTTCCACGCCGTGGCGACGATCATCGCGGCGAGGTCGCGCTGCCCTGGCCGCCGTAGCGCGACCGAGATCCACACCGCGGCCGTCGGCACGAAAAGCGCGACGCCCCGGATCAGCGCCGGATCGTTCACGAGGTGAACGTCCTGGCCAGGTAACCGGCCGCCTCAGAGACCGCGTACCGCTGAAGCGGGCCGAAGTACCAGCCGGGGTCGAAGGTGCGGCGATAGGCGACGGTGACCGTCAGGCGGTCCGCACGCCAGTCGAACGTCGCCTGGCGCAGGTCCATCCAGCGAGCCACGGTGGTGTCCTCGACCACGGCGAACACGACGTGCCCTGGAGCGCGCTCGCTCACCCGCAGAGTCAGCGACCGGGGTTCCAGCGGGGCGCCGATGCCCAGTGAGCGGCGGGGAGTGAAGGTGATCGTACGGGTGTCGCCGACGGCCAGCCCGGTGCCTTCCGACCGGATCGGGCGGGGGAAGCCGAGGCGCAGGAAGGGTGACTCCACGGGCCCGAACCTCGGTCGCGCGGCCAGTACGCGTTCGACGTCCGTGCCTGCCGCGCTCACGGTGACGCTCACCTCGTCGGCACGCGGCATCGAGGCCACGGTGCCCTCCAGCGCGCCGGCCATGACGAGCGGCACGAGGAGCAGCCCCATCCGCCCCTTGCCCGTGCGCCGCCGCACCTCGTCGATGAGCACCCCGACCAGTGCGCCGACCAGGTAGAACAGCGGAGCGGCGAACACCAGGCAGACGATCCCCTCACCGAGCAGCGGCCCGGCGAGGGCCAGGGCGACGGTGATGGCGGCCATGACCAGGCCGACCGTGCTGCGGGGCCGCGCGGTGAGAGCGACGGTGACGGCGATCACGGCCGGTATGCCGACGTAGAACAACGCCGTCTGCTCCAGATGGCCCTCGTGCAGGACCCGATAGAGCAGCATCGCCGCGAACAGGGCGGCCAGGACTCCGGCGAGTAACCGTCTCGCGCGCTGCTGGGGTTGCCGTTCGGGCTCCACAGGCACTCCTTAATCGTGCGGTTTAACCGACTGATTAAACCGTATGATGGAGGCCCAGGAATCTGTCAAGAGGGGGCGCGGGTGACCGGAAAGCAGCAGCCAGGGGTGGAGACGCGGGACCGCCTGATCGAGGCCGCTGCCGAGACGGTGCGCAGTAACGGGTACGCGGGCACCAGCGCGCGGGCCATCGCCGCGACGGCGGGGGTCAACTCGGCGCTGGTCTTCTACCACTTCGGCGGCGTCGACGCGCTGCTCCTCGCCGCGCTGGACCGGTCGTCGGAGCAGCGCATGGAGGCCTACCGGCAGGCGGTGGAGCAATGCCGGACGCTGGAAGAACTCGTCGCGACCGCGAACGAGATCTACCACGCCGACATCGAGGGCGGGCACATCACGTTCTTCGCCGAAATGGTCGGCGCGAGCATCGCCCGCGCCGAACTGCGCGAGGAGATCACCGCGCGCGCCGAGCCGTGGATCGACTTCGTCGAGGAGGCTCTCGAGCGGGTCATCGGCGGATCGCCGCTGGCCAGGCTCCTGCCGCCCCGCGAACTCGCCTATGCGGCGATCACCTTCTATCTCGGGGTCAACCTCTTCACTCACCTGGACGCCGACCGTACCCGGACCCAGGCGCTGTTCGGCCTGGCCGAACGGACGGCGCCACGCGCGCGGCTGCTCACCATGCGTCTGCCCGGCCGCCGCCGCAACGACAAAACCCCGGCACCGGACGAGCCCTGACCTCCGAGCATGGCCGACCGTCACCCGCCATGCCCGGATTTTCAGACGCGGGGCTGCCCCCAGACCGGGGTCCGGGGGCAGCTCCGGTCAGCCGATCGCGTACGCGCGGATGACTGTCTGGGTCACCGCCGCGCCCGCCGTGTCGGTCACCGCCGCACGCAGGGAGACGAATCCGGCGGCAGCCGGGTTCCTCACCGCCGCCGACCAGCCGGAACCGGTGCGGACGACCGGCACCGCGCGCCAGGTCGCGCCGTCGTCCGACGACACCTCCAGCCGGACCGACTTCGCCTGCGCCGCAGCCGCGCCCGGGTTGCGCTCAACCCACAGCGGCAGGGCCGTCGTGCTGCCCGGCTTGGCGCGGTTCGAGGCGTCCAGGCCCGCCGGGCTGTAGCGGACCGCCATCAGCGGCAGCGGCTCGCTGTCCGCCGTGGTCGCTGACGGGAACGTCCACACCGACTCGACCGAGGTCGACAACGCCGCGTACGGCACCTGCCTGCGCATCTGCGCGCTCAGCGTGTACGTGCCCGGCCCGGCGGGCAGGTCGGCGCGCAACTCGCACCCGTCCGGCCGGTAGAACTGGCAGTCGGCCAGGCCGGCCTCGGCGAGCACCCGGCCGTCCTTGCTGATGGCGGCGGTGCCGGTGGCGGCGCTGTCCAGCCCCGTCCGGCCCTTCTGCCCGTCGGAGAACAGCCCCTGCGCGGAGAAGGCGAGCCTGTCACCGGTACGGTCGCCGCCCGGCAGCAGGAACGCCGGCCCGGTGACCGCCGCGCCCCAAACCTCGCCGGCCGAGCCGCGCCTGGCGACCTTGCCGCCGTCGAAGGTCAGCGCCGTGCCGACCATGAGCCCGCTGTCGTAGGTCAGCCCGGGCGTGCGGTAGTGGACGAGCGTGCCGGGCAACGAGATCTCACCGACCGGGATGTCGAGTGAGAAGCCGGGCAGGTCAGTCATCCGCAATCCGGTCATCGGCATGCCCTCCGCCGCCACCCCGGAAGCCCGGTACGTGGCGGTGATCTTGGCCAGGTCCTTCTGCCTGGCGTTGTAGGAGGGGTCCTCCGGCAGCCCGTCGGTCCGGCGGTCGACGAGGGTGTAGACGAACGGGCTGGGCCGCACGTCCTTGCTGAGCCACGTGGTCGCCAGCGTGTAGGTCAGACCCGGGCTGCGAGCCGGGACCACGAAGAACTCGCTGTTGACGTCCATGCCGAAGGTGCCCACCCAGAGGTTCCACGCGCCGTGGACGAGTCCGAGGGTGTAGCCGGACCTGAGCGCGGCGTTCGGGTCGTCGAGGGTGATCTTGGCGGGTCTGCCCTGGCGCGAGTCCACCGTGAGTCGCTGGTCACCGCCGTCGACCCGGAAGGAGGCGTCGCCGATCGTCGAGGCGAACTTGCCGTCGTTTCTCTCGAGGACCTCGGTGTAGAGGTTCCAGTCGCCTTCGGGCAGCCGGACCGTTGCCACGCCGTCGCGGAAGGCCGGCCGGTGGACGACACCGGTCCTCGCGTCGTAGATCTCGCTCATGAACGGGTCGACCGGCCGGCCCTGCTTGCCGAGGGCGGTGATGGTGACGTCGTACGACTCCGGCTCCACGTAGGCGCCCGCCAGCGTGCGCACCACGGTCTCCCCCGACCTGGCGGTGACCGTTCCCGGGTAGTCGCCCGGCGTCTTCCCGCTCGCGTCGACGGTCAGCGTGACCGACGCCTCGCCCTTGGCCGGCACCTCGACCTCGGAGGCCGACAGCTTCAGCACCTCGCCGTCCGCCGACAGGTCCAGGCTGACCGGAGCGTCGCCCGCGTTCGCGTACGTGATCGTCCTGGTCGCCACCCGCTCGTCGCCGTCCCACGGGAACGCCGCCCAGAGGTTGGCCTGATCGGCCGTGACCTGCTGCGCCAGCAGCCGCTTCAGGTCGACCAGCCCCGCGCCCTGCTGGTACGGGGTCGTGCCCGCCGCGGGCGCGGCACTGCCGATCAGCGCGGCCTTGAGCTGCGCGCCCGTCCAGTCAGGATGCCGCTGTGCCACGATCGCCGCCGCCCCTGCCACATGCGGGGTGGCCATCGACGTGCCGCTCATCGCTCGATACGGGCCGTCGGCGGTGCCGGCCGCCGCCGCGGCGACGATGTTCACGCCGGGCGCGGTCACGTCCGGTTTGATCGCGTGGTCGGCGACGCGCGGCCCCCGGCTGGAGAAGCCCGCCATCCGTCCTTCGCGGTCCACCGCGCCCACGGTCAGCGCCGCCTCGGCGCTTCCGGGGCTGCCGACCGTGCCGTCGGCGCCGTCGTTGCCCGCCGCGGCCACGAACAGCGCGCCGGTCCGCTCCGACAGCGTGTTGACCGCCTGCTCCAGCGGGTCCAGCTCAATGCTGTCCGGGCTGCCGAAGCTCATGTTGACGACCTTGGCCTTGACCTCGACCGCCGCCCACTCCATGCCCGCGAGGATGGCCGAGTCCGTCGGGCCCGACGGACCACCCACCTTGCCGATGGCCAGCCGCGCCTCCGGCGCCACCCCTCGGTACTTCTCGCCCCGGCCCGCCACGGTCGAGGCCACATGCGTGCCGTGGCCGAGGTTGTCGCGGATGTCGGGCTCGTCGCTGAAGTTCCGCTCCACCGCCACGGCGTCCTTCAGGTCCGGGTGGTCGGGGTCGTAGCCCGAGTCGAGCACCGCGACGGTGACGCCCTGGCCCTTCAGCCCCTGTTCCCACGCCTGCGGAGCACCGATCTGCTTGACGCTCTCGTCCAGCGTGAACGACCTGCGGCCGTCCAGCCACAGCTTGGACCCGCCCGCCCCCAGCGTGCGAGTGCCGTTCGTCAGGTCCTTCCACGCCTGCGCGGCTTCCGCCTTGGGCACGCGGGCCGCGCTCATCCCCAGATCGGACAGCCGCCGCACCCCCTTGGCGCCCTCCGGTCCTGCGAACCCCTGCGCGATCACCGGGATGTCCGGCGTGTCGGCGTCGCCGTACTTCCAGGCCAGCAACTGGGTCACGTCGAACAGCCGGGGGTCCAGCGCGTTCCTGGCGATCAACGGCACGGCGTCGGAGGGGATCACGTACAGATGGCCTCCGCGCATCTGGCTCGTGAAACGCACCTGCCTGCCCGGTCCGGGCTCGACGTGGCGCCCCTGGCCTGCGACGATGACCCGGTCGCCGGTGATCAGCGTCACCCCGTCAGGCGGCCTGGCCTCCGCCGACGCCGGGGTGAGGCCGACCGTTCCCACGAGCAGGGCGGCCATGAGTGCTTTGCCTAAGATCACGAAAATGCCTCCATGGGCTCAGGATGATCTTGTCCGGCAATCACCGTAGGCCACAACACCCATCAATTCGCTCGAAATCCAACAATTCCCTTCAACTCAGCACAGACAAGGCAGTCAGCCCCAGCGGGATCGCCTCCAAGGCCCGGCCGGAAGGGCGTCACATGAGGCTCTGCCCGCCGTCGACAGTGATCACCGTGCCGGTCACGAAGTTGTTCGCCATCACGAACACCGCGGCCGAAGCCGCCTCCTCGGCCGTCCCGAACCGTCCCAGCGGAGCCGTCCGCCCCGCCGCGGCCACGGCGTCGTCGTCGGCCCATCCCATTGAGGTACGCGAGAGCGGCGTGTCCACCACCCCGTACCGGATCGCGTTGACGCGCAGCCGGCGCGGCGCCAGCTCCACCGCCAATGCCCTGGTCAGCCCTTCGACGGCGCCGATGCCGGCGATGGCCGCCGAGGCGCCGGGGATGGGACGCGTCAGGTAGACGCCGGAACTGAAGGTGATCGAACCGCCGGCGGGCAGGCGGCGTACGGCGGCGCGGGCGGTGCCGTACGCGCCCCAGATCCGCCCTTCGACGACATCGCCGACCCGCTCGCGCGGCGTGTCCAGCAGCGCTCCGACGGCCAGCGCGCCCGCCGTCACCAGGACGTGGTCCACCGCGCCCGCCTGGTCGAGCGCCCGCTCGAGGTCGGCCTCGTCGGTCCCGTCGGCGGCGATCCCGGCCACGGTGGCGCCGGGCGTCGCGCGTACGCGGTCCACTGCGGCGGCGAGCCGGCGGGTGTCGCGGGCCACGAGGGTGACGCGCGCCCCGATCGAGCCGAGCAGCGTGCCGGCGGCCAGGCCGATGCCCGAGCTGCCCCCGACGATCACCACGGAACGGCCCTCCAGCCCGGCGGGCATGGGGGAGCTGACGGGCACGGGGGCGAGCGTGATCACGGACATAGGTGCTTCCTTCCACAAATAAACCATCTGGTTGGTTTAGACCATGGCGTGCCGCAGCCAGAAAGTCAACCGAATGGTTTATTCTGTGGTCATGACGTACGACGCGGGGGCCACCCGGCAGCGGATCTTCCAGGCCGCCACCGCCGAGTTCGCCGAGCACGGCCTCGCCGGTGCCAGGATCGACCGCATCGCCACCGCCGCCCAGGCCAACAAGCAGGCCATCTACCTGTACTTCGGTGGCAAGGAGAAGCTGTTCGGCACGGTCGTACGGGCCAAGCTGGACGAGATCTGCCACGCCGTCAGCCTGGACCCCCGCGCGCTGCCCGAAGGGGTGGGCCGGCTGTTCGACTGGTACCACGAACACCCCGAGCTGATCCGCCTGCTGCTGTGGGAGGCGCTGGAAGTGGGAGAGGGGCAGGTCGAGGGCGAGCAGGAGCGCAAGGAGTCCTACCGCGGGCACGTCGACGGCCTGACGGCCGCCAGCCTGCCCGAGCGGGCGACGGCCCAGGACTGGCTGTTCACCATCCTGGGCCTGGTGGCGTGGAACTTCTCGGTGCCGCAGCTACGGCGCCTCATCCTCGATGAGCCCGACCAGGAGCGGGCCCTCGCGCGCCGCCGCGTGGCCGTGATGGACCTGGCCAGAGTGCTGGCCGAGCAGGCGATCGGGGCCCGCGCCTGACCGGGCGGGAGCAGACCCCGGGTCCCTTCGCGCCGCCGCCTCGCCCAGACCGGCCGCGGAGGCCGAGCCGGAGGTCGCCGCCGAGCTGATCGACTCGCTGTCCGCCGATGAGGGCGGCCGGCGTAGACGGGCAGGTAGTGGGCGGCGAAGCCCGGCCAGGCGTGTCCGGTCCGCGGACACGCCTGGCGCCCGGCGTGGCGGTCAGTGCCTGTAGGCGGCGACGACCTCCACTTCGACCAGCCAGCCCGCGACCGGGAGGTTGGCGATCTCGATCGTCACGCGGGCCGGACGGGCCGGGTTCACCTCCATGGGCGGGGCGGGCGGGGCGGTGCCGAGCGGGACGGGTACGGGCCGGCCGGTGGCCAGGTCCGTGTTCGCGAAGAACTGGCGGTAGGCGCGGTTCCAGCCGGTGAAGTCGGCCGCCTCCGCTCCGGGCGGCTTCTCCAGGTAGGCGCGCATGGAGACGACGTCGGCGAGGCCGAGCCCGGCCGCGGCGAGGTTGGCCTTGATGCGCTTGAGCACGTTGAGGGCCTGGGCCTCGGTGATGGTGACGCCCGGGGGCAGGGTCCCGCCGGGGAAGTCGACGTAGCGTTCGGGAGAGTCGGCGGGGGCCGCGGGATTGGCCGCCGCCGGGCCGAGACCGCTGGCGGTGTACGAGGCCACCTGCTTTCCGAGCGCCACTCCGTCGGCGATCGAGGGGTTGGTGGTGCCCGCCGGGAGGAAGGGCTTGACCTCCTGCGGCCGGGGCGACCAGGTGGGGCCGGCGGCGGCCGTTCCGGTGCCGAGGACGAGTACGGCGGCCGCGGAGAGGGCGATGGTGCGGATCTTCATGGGGAGTGTCCTCTCAGGAGGTGCTCAGGACGCGCTGGTGCAACTCGGTGACGACCTTGCGGGCGGACTCCAGGGCTCCCGACTGCCAGGCGATCATGTAGCTCAGCCAGTCGCCCGCGAAGTACACATGACCGGCCGGTTTGTTGAGGAGCTGGTACGCGCCCTGCCGGGACGGCCAGCCCACCCATGCGCCCTCGATGTGCGGCTGGAGCTTCCAGGCGACGGACACCGACGACGCCAGCGCGTCCCTGTAGTTCGCGCCGTGGATCTTCATCCCCTGCTCGATCGCGCGGCGCTCGCGGTCGGCGTGCTTCAGCGCGGCGTAGGCGTCGGCCTGCGGGCCGAAGTTGTAGTAGCCGACGACCATGCCACGCGCCGTGCCGTACCCGTAGGAGGGGTACCAGATCGTGGACAGGTCGAGGTCGGTGGCGGTGATGCCGCCGTAGATGTCCTCGTCGGTCTCCCACCAGCGGCGGCGGTACTCCAGGCCGATCTTGCCCGCGTTCGTGACGGTCGGGGTGGCGAGCGCGGCCTGGACCTCCGGGCCGAGGTTGTGCGCGGTCTTGGCCAGGATGTTCGGAGGCATGGCCGCGACGCACATGTCCGCCGTGATCTTCTGGGTACGGCCGTGGCGGTCCTCGTACTCGACCTCCACGCCGTCCCGCAGATCGGTGATCTTCGTGACCTTGGCCCGCAGCCGGATCCGCTGCCGCCCGATCTTGCTCGCGAAGGCGCGCGGGATGGCGTCCATGCCGCCCACCGGCTGGAACATCAGCATCGCCTGGTCGTAGCCGAACTCGAACGCGAACCGCTGCCCGACGCCGCTCGCCAGCACCTCCGACAGTGACGGCACCGGCCCGAGCGGCGTGCCCGCCTGCTCTCCCGCGCCCGGGTTCACGCTGTGGCCCCGGCGGGTGGTTCCGGAGTACCGGAACCCGCTCGCCTTGTCCCCCACCGCGCCGAAGCTCGACAGGAAGGCGATCAGCCGCTCCTTGTCCTGCGCGGTGAGCGCCGTGTCCAGCGCGCCCGCGTCGGTCGCCCGCGACAGCAGCTCCGCGACGTACCCGTACACGTCGGCCTTGGCGGCACGCCAGCGGACGGGGGCCGGCATGTTCTGATGGTAGATGTACGCCTGGGCGTTGGCGTTGGTGAAGACCTCCAGGTCCACGCCGAGTTCGCGGCAGTAGTCCATGGTGACCATCCACTGCGCCAGCCGGGCCGGGCCCGCGTTGAGATAGACGCCGTCACCGAACCGCGCGACCTGTGTCGAACCGTTCAGCTCGGTCACGCGGTCGCCGCCGCGGATGGTCCAGTTGCGGCCGCCCACCCGGTCGAGCGCCTCCAGTATCGTGCAGTCGTAGCCCGCCTTGCCCAGCTCGTACGCCGTGGCGAGGCCCGCTATCCCCGCGCCGAGGATCACCACCTTCTTCGCGGAACGCCCGGTGAGCGAGAAGTCGGACTGCTGCGGCGGGTCGAAGGTTCCCTTCGCGGACGCCTCTGCGGACGGCGCGAGCCCCAGGGCCCCCATGGTCGCGAAAAGCGCGCCTGCGCCGCCGGAAACACCGACGGCGGACAGGAAATCGCGTCTGCTGTACCCCAACACGTACCTCCAAGATTTTGCTGGAGGCGAGTCTTGGGAGGTTTTATTGCCGATTATCCGACTCCGTGTTGTTTGTACGTTTCAAGCTGATCATCGTGTTTGTGGTGAATTGTTAGCTTCCGTGATCACAGGCCCTGTTTTTCGCATGTCGGGTGGTTCGAAGCTCGCCGGGTCACCACGGTGATCGCCATCGCGGCATGACCAGGCCCAGCGAGACGGCGTGCACAGCCGGGCATGGCCGACGCCGAGAAGCTGCTCGGAGCGTCGCCGGCCGGGGAGAGCCCGCCTTCCCCCGAGAACCCACTGGTTCGCCGATCAGCCGCTCACTGCGGCGCCGTCGGCCTGATCACCGGCCTGTCCGGCGTCCGCGAGCTGGCCATGAACGCGGACCACACCCGCCTGTACGCGGCGCTCACCGGCTCGAACGAGGTGGCCGAGATCGACACCGTGAGCCTCGCCGTCACCCGGCGGATCGACCTGTCGGCCCACCCGTGCCCGTCCACCCTGGCGTTACTGGGCGAGCGGCTGTGGGTGGGGCACGGGTGCGACAACGGCCCTGGCGGCGTCGTCGGCCTGGATCTGGGCGCGGCCACCCCGGCGCCGATGGCGGTCGGGGGCGAGCACCTGCGCGCCCCCGTGGACGACGCAGAAGGACGGCACGTTCGCTTTCGAGGACACGCCGCCGGATATCGGTGAGGTGACCTACTGGGTGTTCTGGGACGGCGACGACCACTACCGCCGGAGCAGCGCCTCCGTCATCGTGACGGTCAGGCACAGATCCACCCTCACCATGGACGGGCCGCAGTCAGGCGTCGTCGGCACAGCCATGGAGCTGACCGGCGTGCTGACGGCGGGTGGCAAGCCGCCCTCGCCGGGGGCCACGCTCACCGTGCAGCGCAGCGTGTACGTCGACGACGTCAGCGGAGGAAGCGTCGCGCTCCCGCCGGTGAGCGTGAACGCCGACGGCACGTACACCTTCACCGACACGCCCGTCATCGCCGGCAGGTACACAGCTACCTCGCGTTGTGGTCAGGGGAGGCCACGGCCGGGCCGGCCAAGGCCACCCATCAGGTCATGGTCGAGTGACCTGACGGCCGTGCCCGGCCATGGACAGGGATCTCGGGAGCGGCGGGGGTCGGCCGCGGCCGTATCGAGTGCGAGACGGGAGTGTGGGAGCCTGGGACACGTGACGATCGAGTGGTCCCGGCAGGAGGTCCTCGCAGCGGTCAGGACATGCCTGTCACGTGCGGGCAGCGTGACGGAAGGCTACTGCCCCGTCGATGTCAGACCAGAACCTGACGGGATGTTGGTGATCTTCCGCTGGCGGCTGGACCCAAACCTCTACGCCATCGCGGTCGAGTATCCGACGGCACCACGGAGTCCATGGACCGGCCTGCCGGTGCACTCGGCGTACGAATGGGCCGCGGACGTCGCGGGCCGGCTCGCGGAGGAGCTCGCGACCGGGCTGGTCCGCCGCGGCCACCGGACGATCCGCAACGGGTACGTCCTGCTGAACCCCCGCGACGCCCCCGACGTCTGCCCCACCGGCTACTCCATCAGCTCGGTTCCCCCGCATCCGACCGAGGCCGGCTCCTGGCTGGCCAAGGCGGGGCTGGACGTGACCATCCCCAGACATCTGATCGCCCGAAGCAGGCTCGCCTGCTGGCTGCAGGCCTGCGTCAACAACGAGCGCGGCAGGCCCTTCATCGGCCATGCGGCCGCGTCCTGGGAGAACGAGCAGCGCACCACCGTCCGGCTCGACCTGGTGCACGTCCTGCCCGGCGTTCCATCGGAGGTACGCAACGCGCTGGTGCGTCTTGCGGTCGGCGAGGCGACCGAAGCCGGTGCCCTGCGCGTGGTCACCGCGATCGACGATGCCGCCCTTGCCGGGCTGGGGTTCCGGTCCGCCTCCGGCGACGGCCTCGTATTGCACACCGATGCCCAGCGGCAAGCCCAGGGCGGGTGACTCCCGCAGGGCAGGCCAAGGCGATCGGCACCCCGCTGGGCGCCGATCGCCGTGGTGACGCTCGCGGTCACGGCCTGACCGGTCGGTACCGCACACTCAGCTCGGCCGTGGGGTCGCCGGCGCCGACCCGATGGAGGTAGTGCGGCCGGCCACCGGGGAGGTCCAGCAGCCGGATGCCCTCGCCGAGCAGCACGGGCGCGATGTGCAGATTGATCTCGTCGAGCAGCCCGCGTTCGAGAAGCTGGCCCCCGATCGTCGGCGAATGCACCTCGACGTTCTTGCCATCGGCCGCGGCCAGCGCGATCCGCGCCGCCTCGGCCACGTCACAGTCCAGGAACGTGACGCCGTCGGCGGGCTTGGCGTCCTCCGGATGGTGGGTGAGCACGAAGATGGGTCCGGTCCAGGCGCCGCCGTAGACCATCCCGGGATCCGGGAAGAGGTCCCAGCCGCGCCGGCCGCCCAGGATCGCGCCAGTCGTGCTGACGTACTCGTCAATCAGGCCCGGCTGGGGCGAGATGCCGGTCATCATCCAGTCCATCTCGTGGTTCGGCCCGGCCACGAACCCGTCCAGGGACATGGTGAAGTGCCAGAGCACCTTGCCGTTCGCGGTCTGCGGTTCGATGTCGTTCACTGCTGTCTCCTCTGCCGGCTGATTGCCTCGTACGGTGTTGAGACGGCATCCACCGCGAAACCTCATCGGTCCAGGATGGGTGGGAGGTTGAACGACGGGAACAGGGCCGGCTCGTGGAACGCGACGATCTCGCTGATCCGACCGTCGCGGACCAGCAGCACGCCGATGCCGAACGGCTCGTACGCCTGCCCGCCCGGCGGACACCGGTACGTAGCCGCGGCCAACTGGCCGTTGGCGCTCGCCGGCAGCATGCGCAGCGTTCCGATGTAGTCGGGTGAGTCGGCGTCCCAGCTCGCCGACAGCGCTGCCAGCACGCCGTCGCGGTCGGCGAACCACTCCGGGTACGGCGGCATCGTCGCCCGCACGTCCCGCGCCAGCAGCGCGGCGACCTCGGCCAGGTCGCCACGCTCCACCGCGGACATGTAGCGGCGCAGGAGCCTGCGGTCCTCGTCGGTGGGCGGGGCTGACGGGGCCCAGTCCGACCGGCCGGGCGGCAGGTGGGCGCGCAGGGTGGCTCTGGCCCGCTGCAGTGCGCTGTTGACGGAGGCGACACTGCCGTCGAGGGCCTCGGCCGTCTGGCGGACCGGCCAGCCCAGCACGTCGCACAGGATCGTCGCGGCGCGCTGCCTGGGCGGCAGGTGCTGGATGGCGGCCAGGAACGCCAACTCCAGGGTCTCCTTCGCGACCACCGCGGCCTCCGGGTCGTCGGCGCTCGGCGCCACCGGCTCCCACAGGTGGCCGGGGAACGGCTGCAACCACGGGCCGGTCGGCGAATCGGCCTGGTCGGGCAGCGTCCGGCGGCTCCGGCCGTCGAGGAAGTCCAGGCAGGCGTTGGTGGCGATCCGATACAGCCAGGCGCGCAGTGAGGAACGGCCCTCGAAGCCGTCCCGGCCGCGCCACGCCCGCAGGAACACCTCCTGGACCAGGTCCTCCGCCTCGTCGAACGACCCGAGCATCCGATAGCAGTGCACCCGCAGCTCACCCCGGTGCCGCTCGATGCGTTCGGCGAAGCCGGTCACCGGGCGGCCGTCCGGACGTGCCGCGGCGGGTGGGGCAGCTCACCGCCCATCGGCGTGTCCCGGATGACGCCTGCGGATCTGTGCAATGGCTCTCCACCTCCTCGCCAGGGAAACGCCGCCCTGGCTGGTCGGGCTACGGACCTGGTCCAGGTTCTGGCGCTGTCTCGGAAACTCAATACCTACCGTAATTCGAAAATCTCTCTCCGAGCACTTCAACGTTGAGGGGTCGTCGTCAATATGTTCTGATCTTTCGATGGTCGCGTCCGGCCCGTGTTCCGGACGTGATCCGATCGCGGCAGGATCACCATCATGAGGAGGATCATCATAACTTTGATGGCCTGCGCTGCTCTGCTCGTTGGCGCTGCTCCCTGGCAGGCAGCGGCCAAGGACCCCGTCCAGGCGCTGAAGGCCGTTCTGGCGCCCGGACACGGCATGTATTTCACCGAGACAACCACCTTTTCGAATGGCGCGGACGAGCGGGCGGAACGCCGGCGCAAGGGGGTCTTCGAGTTCGATGTCAAGGGCGGTATCAAGGCCCTGGACGTCACTACTACCGGAGGTGAGCACGGGCGCGAACGTGTCATCGGCTTCAACCACGACATCGGCGGCACCGGCTATCGATCCGGCGGCCTCGTGGGGAAATGGCTGGAGAAGGGCAAGATCTGGTGGAAGGATTCTCACCAGTTGAACCTCTGGCACACCGAGCTGCTCGGCTACGATGAGCAACTCGTCAGCCCGGCCGAGCCGGCGACCCTGTCCGCCCTGCTGAAGAACGGGCGGCGGAGCGGGGACACCGTCACCGGCGCGATCACCTTCAAGGAGCTCGAGCGGGTCTCCCGTTGGGCGGAGCACTCGGGTCACGCCGGCTGGGATCCGGACATGAGGCTCGGCTACACCGTCACGCTGACCTCCGCGGGCCTGGTCAGCAGGGTGCAGAGCAAGTTCACGTTCACGTTCGCCGCCGGCCTCGACGAACTGATAGGCAAGACCCTCCACGTCGACACCCACTACAGCCGGTGGGGCGGCAAGGTATCGATCAAGGCGCCGGACCCGCGCGTCACGACCACCGAGCTGTGCATCGAGGGCATCTGCAATTGGCGCCTTCCGGGCTGACGACGCGAGGGGTGGGCGAGCGCCATCCGAACGACTCATACGGTACGGGCTGACGGACTTCGCATGCCGGTCCACCACTGAGCAACACCTAGCTCTTTCCATCGTGAAGGCGCTGGTCAGGATGGGTCTGCGGAAAGCGGTGGCGGCTGAGAGAACGCTCCCGTCCGCACCAGGCACGCCGAACGCCGCTCCCGGCAGCGGAAGTCGGACCCAGCGCAGCAGGCCCTACTGGTCCTGGCCGATTTGCGCAATGGCGACACCTACGCCCGCCTGGCCGCCGGTTTCGCCGTGGGGACCACCACGGCCTGGCGCTGTGTTCGCGAAGCCGTCGATCTCCTGGCCGCCCTGACCGATGACGTGGTCGGCCTGATCCACGCCTTGACCAGCACCGGCGTGAAGACCTTAGGCGCGGGCGGCACGATCCGGACTCCGTTCAAGCGGCATCGCCATCGGCCCGGGGCGACCGCGCTCGTGCAGGCGATCCTTGTGCCGCAATTCGCGGAAGAAGGCCGCTACAGGATGAAATGGCTCTTGTTGTGTCGGTGGGTGCTGGGAGCATGACGGGATGATCGCGACTCCTGACGACTACTCCTGGCTCTCCCCCGAGCGCTTCCCCGGCCTGGCGGATGCCTATTGCTTCACCTACGTCCGCGGCCTGACGCCTGAGGAAGTGGTGAACCGGCTCGGCGTCCGGGTTGAAGACTGCTCTCGCGTGACGCTTGATGAGCTGATCTGGCGGGAAACCTTCGGTGCCGTCGCCGTTGGAGACTGGGTACTCCTCGTCGAGGCCTGCAGCGGGCTTGGCATCACCGAAGAGATCATTATGCCGCTGTCGGCGGGCACCCGCCTCGTCTCCCACTTCTACCTCGACGTCGACGGCATGGACTGCTTCTACTGGATCGACGACGGAAAGATCCGGTTCGAGTTCGCGCACCAGGAAGGTTATTCCCACTGGATCAAAGACGGGAAGCTCCAGTTCATGTTCAGGCACCATGAAAGCTACTCAGAGGAGATGCCGGACGAACTCGTAGAGATTCTGGAGCGGATCGACTCCCCCGTCCACCCGATCGCCGATCCCCACGAAGGGCCGGCGTTCCTCCTGGCCGAGCACCTCACCGGGATCACGATGACCCCGCGACTGCTGGAAGAGTCCACTTACCTGTGCGGAGTCGTTCCCGGGTCGAGGTGAGCGGAACCCGCCCTCCGCGGGCCTGCCGTACCAGGCCGTCAGGATGAAAAAGCGTCACCGTTTAGGCCGTCATCGCCGAAATTCAGGGTGAGGGGCCATGGAGATTCCGGACAGCCGTCTTACGGGCGTAGCCCATGCGACGGTTTGGGGTCCAGGAAGCGCCCTGACTCGTCAGAGGTGTGGTTCGAGCCGCAGTCACCGCACACCCGGCGAATGCGCGGGGGCGGAGGACCCGTTCCTGGCCGATCGGATCAAGTCCGCGCAGCGAGTGGAGCAAAAGCAGCGCAGCCGCTGACGCCGCCCAGCCACCTCCTGCTTTCTTCCTCAGGAAATCACAGGGTTCACTTCTGGGTGGCCGTTCCACACCTCCATGGAATCTGGGCAGCATCGCGCGGCATGGCGTCCCAGGTAGGCTTTGGCAGCCGCACCGCTTGTCGTCATAGGGAGAGATTTGAAGTGTCATCCGATGGCCGCCATCGCGTGCATCACAGCCCTTTTAGGTGTCGCGTCCGCCTGCAGCGCACCGAGCCCGTTCAGCCCGCCACAATCCCGCCCCGTGAAGAATGAGTCCGACCTGGTCCTGCCGCTGGACGCCTACGATCTGACGTCCGAACAGCGCTCGACGGTGCAGACCGCCCGCTATCTCCTGATAGAGCGATGCGTGGCCAGGTTCGGGCTGGATTTCAAACCGCACAACACCAAGCCGATCTCCTATCCGAAGAACGCGTCCTACCTCGGCTGGCTGGGGGCAAAGAAAGTCGCCGAATACGGCTACAGCGGCCCTCCTGGACAATGGGAGGAAGCCGCGGCCGCCGTTTCCGGCATCCGCGGGTACGTCATTCCGGCGGAGCAGGACGCCGTTCACGTCGGCACCGTGAAAACGTACAAAGGTCGTGCCGTTCCTTCGGAAGGATGTGACGGCCGGGCGCAGCGCAAGCTCAATGGGAACGCTCCCGGCCCGGACGGCAAGGCGCCGGCCAAGCCACACATCTACAAGAACCTCTACGTCCTGATGGACGACGCCGCGATGGCCGCGTACAACCACCCCCAAGTGCGGGCCGCCGGCTCGGCATGGAGCGAGTGCATGCGTGCATCGGGCTTCACCTACCCGGACCCGCCGGCCGCCGAGAGCGACAAGCGATGGGCCGGGCGAGGCGGGCAGGACAGCGCGTGGCAGCCACCCGGCAAGGACGAGATCGCGGTGGCGGTCGCCGATGAGGCGTGCCGGTTGAAGGTCGACTACAGCGGCGCCCATAAGCGCGCCTACGCGTCGGCCCAGGAAAAGATCATCGCAGCCAACCACCCCGCCCTCGACCGCTTGTCCGATCTTCTGAAGGTGCGCTACGCGAACGCCGCCAAAATCCTCCCTTGACCTGATTTCGATGCTGTCCGCGCACGTGGAGTCGGAGGGTGCCGGAAGACGGCAAACGTTTACGGTGCGGCCATCCAAGATCACCCGACTGGTTGCCGATGATCTTTATTTTTGCGGCGTTTGTGCAGTTCTCTCCCACCCACGTGGAAGGACATCCATGCGCATTTCCGCTCGGGCATTCGTCGTCACCTTAGCGACGGCCCTGGCACTCAGCAGCGCGACCGTGGCAGGTACCCCGGCCATCGCCGCGCAGGAAGACCCTGCCCTGGCAGCCCTCACCCAGGTGGTGCCCGAGATCGTCGAGGAGGCCAAGACCGTCCCGCCGACCGAGATCCCGGATGGAGACGTCCAGCGGCCGTTCGGCATCGCGACGGACCCCGACCGTACGCTGGTCGCGACCGTCAGCGAGACCGACATCGGCATCGGCCTGCCTGAGGCCAGCGGCGCGGGCAACCAGCCGCTGCCCGGTCTGGTCACCTACGCCGCCAACCAGCCCAGCGTGGCCTACGCCCACCAGCGCACCGGTCAGATCGCTCGCGCGTTGACGATCATCAAGGACTCCTCGGCACCGACCGAGTACCGCTTCCCGATCTCCGCGCCCGAGGGCTCGATGCTGGAGGTCGAGGAGGACGACGGCACGGTCCTGATCTACAACAACGACTTCTACCTCGCCGAGATCGACCTGCCCTGGGCCAAGGACGCCAACGGCAACCCGGTGCCGACCTCGTACCGGGTGGAGGGCATGACGCTCATCCAGACGGTCAGCCACGCGGGCGCCGCCTACCCCGTGGTCGCCGACCCCGCGCTCAAGCTGCAGTGCGAGTGGTGGAAGGCCATGTGCCGGCTGATCTTCTCGAAGAGCCTGACCAAGAAGCTCTACAACGCCTGGTTCGTCGCCGGCGTCGCCGGCGCCATCGAGGCGATGAAGGGTGCCTGCGACAAGCTCAAGGGCAAGGCCAAGCTGATCTGCAAGATCGCCTATACGGCGGGTGGGGCCTCGGCCATCTACAAGGTCCGGGAAGCCGCCAGGAAGAACCAGTGCTTCGCGGTCCGGTTCCAGGCTCCAGGCATCGTCTGGTACGAAGTCCGCTCGAAGAGCTGCCAGAGCAAGTAACCCCCTGCGCCTTCGCGACGCCCTCGCCCGTTTCGGCGAGGGCGTCGCCTTTTGCGCACCTCCTCCCGAGAACCCATGCCTGCCTTCCCGCCACGGACCTCTCCCGTTGGGCTTGTCCTCCCGCTTCTCCCACCGGCCGCCGGGTCGTCCGCGCGGCTGTCGGGGCGGCGTGTCGAGGACGCCCGTACCGGGACCGGGCGCGAGTCGTGGATTCCGATCGATGTCGCCGCCGGACAGTCCAGCGGTTTGCCGGTGCCGTGGAGGCTCAGAAGTCGATGAATCCGTACAGCGCGAGATGGTTCGACTTCGTGCTGCCGACCGTGTGGTCGATGGTCGACGGCCGGACGGCGCCCTTGACGAAGAGGTAGTCGATCTTTCTGGAGCCCATGGTCGCCTTTGCTCCGTAGCCGGTCAGGCCGAACGCGCCGAGCGTCGTGGCGGCGATGTTCGTGCGATTCGCGTCGATCCCGATCACGCGGATCGTTGACGCGTTCATCAGGCTCGTGGCGTCCGTGCCGACGTGAATGCCGGAGCCGGCGATGCCCGTGTTGCCCGCGCCAGCGCAGGCGTTCCCGCCGTTCTGTTCCGGGAGGTGCATGGTGGCGGCGAAGACGGTCGTCCCGGTCTCCCTGATCGTGAATCTCGCCGCGAGGGCGCTGGTGCGCTTCCACTTGTGTTCGTTGGTGGTGCCGTCGTCGTTGTTCGGCGGCTTGTACAGCGTGCATCCGGCCCCGCCGTTGTACGGCGTGCCAGGCTTCAGCCAGCCCGCGCTCCAGTATTTGGAGATGTCGCCGGCCGCGAGACTCAGCGTCCTGGTGTTGTAGATGATCCCGTTGGTCTGCCGCTTCTTCAGGTCGCCGAGCGCCTGCTGGCTGCATTTGTGCGAACTGCCCCACTCCTCGGGGTCGTCCCAGGCCACGAGTGCCCTGTAGGTGCCCGCCGGATAGCCGAACTTGGCTCCGAGTTGGTCGGCGTACGCCGTGGCCTGTCCGGTGCCGCGTACCTGTTGCACGATCAGGAGATCGGGAGCCTGAACGCCGGAGGTGCCCGTGTTGCCGTTGTCGTCGACGAGCATCGACGTGAGGTGGTCGGGGCCTGAGATCCGGGTGCACGTGCCGTCGGCGTTGTTTCTCACCAGGTTCTCGATGTTGTTGTTGTAGACCCGTAGGATCCGGTCCGCCGCGGAGGTGGGTGCTTCTCGCGTCTGCGTGATCGAGGAGGTCGGGAGTAAGGCGGCTGTCGCGAGCGCTACCGCGCCCAGCGAGGGGAAAAGGGGCGACATTATCGAAGGGTAGCCCTGCTCGCCGGGCTTGTCCCGAGCCGATGATGTTGAATCGCGGACCTGGCGACCCGGCCTGGAGAAGCGTAGGGCCAGCGGTAAGGGGGCTCGGCGGTGACGTCGATCGAGCGGACCGCCTACTCGCAGTTCGAGCGCCTGACCTCGGCACGGTGCCGCACTCGGACCGCGCGGCTCCGGCGATGGGACTCCGGGACCATGTTCGCCTCGGGCAACTGGCGGCCCTCCGCTCCCGAAGGTGAGCGGGCGATCGGCTCGTCCCGCCGGATCAGACAGCCAGAACGATCTTGCCGAAGGTGGTGCCGAACTCCAGCAGAGTGTGCGCGGCCGCGGCTTCGTCCAGCGGGAAGGTGCCGTGCACCACCGGCTTCAGGCGGCCTTCCCGCAAGTCGGCGAAGACGAGTGCGAAGGTCTCGGCGGCGGTCTTCGACGGTGCGCTGCTGAGACTGAGGGTCGAGATGGTCCAGGACTGCTGGAAGTTCGCGAACAGTGCCATGCCGAAGTCGGGGGTGGGGGCGCCTGCGGCGATACCGCTGATCACGTATCTGCCGTTCGGGCGGAGCAGGGGGATGAAGTCGGCCGTGTCGGAACCGGCGACGATGTCGATGACGGCGTGATAGCGGCCGTCCGGGCCCGGGTCGACCGCCTCCAGGCCCTCGACTTCCGCGGCCCCCAGGTCGTACAGCCGCTGCGCGACGGACCGGTCGGGAACGGAGGCGATCACCGTCGCGCCCCGAGCGGCCGCGAGCTGGGTGGTGAGCACGCCGATCCCGCCACCGGCGCCTCGAACGAGCACCCGCTCGCCCGCCCTGAGGTCGGCCCTTTCCAGGCTTGCCGCGGCGACCAGGGAATTCACCCCGAGCGCTACCGCGTCATGGGACGAGACATCCTCTGGCAGTGCTACGAGAGATTCGACGGGCACCACGGCGCGGTCGCTGTAGCCGCCGCCGTGTCCGGTCGGCGCGAAGACCCGGCGTCCCACCCACCCGGCGTCGTCCTCCGAACCGACCTCGACCACCGTGCCCGCCACCTCCAGACCGGGTACGAAGCCGGCGCCGACGTCGGGCTTGGCACCCTGCCGGATCAGAACGTCGACAAGGCCGACCCCGGCCGCTTCCACCGCCAAGACGGCCTGGCCCGGCTCGGCGGTCGGGTCCGGCCGGTCGACCAGCTTGAGGTTCTCCGGACCACCGAAGTCGGTGATCTCTACTGCACGCATGATGTCTCCTTGTGGCGTTTTGCCGCGCATGAAAGGGGAGGTGCCCGCCGGACAACGAGGCTCGGACGTCCTCGGTGACCCCGATGCCGCGGCACCTGAGCAGGCTAACCCGCTAAGCGGATGACCTCTTCCATTTGTGGTTAAGTGAGAGACATGCCTGCTCAGCCGTCTCGGAACCCGTCCTCGTCCGCCTCCGAGACCCCCGTCCGGGGGCAGCGAGCCGATGCCCGGCACAACCGCGCCCGGCTCCTCCAAGCCGCCCGCGAGGCGTACGCCGTCAACGGCACCGACGTACCCTCCAGCACCATCGCCCGCAGGGCCGGCGTTGGCGCCGCCACCCTCTACCGGCACTTCCCGACCCGGGGCTCGCTGATCGCCGCGGCCTTCTCCGAGCAACTCGCCGAGTGCGTCGCCACCTTGGACGAGGCCCTGCGGGACGACGATCCCTGGCGCGGCCTCTGCTCCGCCCTCGCCAAGGTGTGCAGGATGCAGGCCGAAGACCGCGGGTTCAGCGCCGCGTTCCTCGAGGAGTCTCCCGACGATCCCGACCTCCGTCGCGAGCGCGCCCGCGCCGAGACAGGGCTCACCCAACTGGTACAGCGTGCGAAGAACACCGGGCAGTTGCGCAAGGACTTCGATCCCAGCGACGTCACCCTCCTGCTCCTGGCGAACAGCGGCGTCGTGCGGCAGTCGCCGAAGGTGTCCCTGGCCGCCTCTCGCCGCCTGCTCGCCTACTTCCTCCAGTCCTGCCGGGCCACGGACGGCGCGCCATCCCTGCCGCAGCCCGCACCGCTCCGCCTCGACGACCTCTACGGGCCGCCACACCGAACCGGCTGACCGGCGACTTCCACCTGGGGCGCGCCCCCACCCGCGACTTCACCGAGGCTGGCGATGGCCGGGATTTACCCGTCCTGCGGGGTTTCCGGCCAGTACGGGACCGCCCGCTGGGCGGCGTCCGCGATGGCCGCGCCGTCGAGTTCGACGATGCTCAGCTCGATACCGCCGACGGGCCACTCCACAGCGAGTTCGAAGCTCTCCCTGGGAGGCGAGGGCCAGAGCCACAGCCCCATGGTCATGACACCTGCATCCTCGTCACCGCTGCGCATGGACATGCCGGGGAACAGCGAGGACAGCCGCGGGCCCGGTGGTGGAGCCTGCGGGAGCTGTGTTCTGTCCAGACGTTGTCCGACGGTGGTGGCCTTGGCTCCGTCGGCGAAGCGCACGCCGAACCGTAGCAGTTGGTCCGGCAACGGCCGATCGGCCCTCACCCCGGTGACCATATGCGGGAACACGGATAGCTGGAGGGCCTGGAAGTCGTCGGGAGAAAGCGTCTGGCGCCTCATGACGATGTCCACGTTTATCAGGCAGCCAACGCTGAACGCCTGGATCGTTGGCAAGGTAATGGCGACATTCGGGGTGCGGGCCAGCGCCAGTCCGCTGACCATCACCGCACCCATCTCGTCCGCCGGCGGAGCGGACCAAACAGGCAGTCGGGGCTTGGGCTGGCGAGCCGATTCTTGCTGAGCCGGAGGGGGTTCGAAGAACATATTTTCACCATACGGCTCATGGAGATGGCTCCCTAGAAGAATGGGAAAAGCCACTGCTGCCACCGGTACGCCGGGAACGCCCGCGCAACACCGTGAAACGGTGTATCAATCGGATCAAGGAATGGCGTGGGCCAGGCTTTCCGATTCGACAAGACTCCTGCAGGCGACCTCGCCGGCATTCATCCACGCGGAGCCATCCTGTGGGCCCGAAGGCTTCAATCCATCTGAAGATCCGAAGTCCGTGCAGGTCCGAGGGGCGCATTCGGCCGATCAGTTCACCGACCAGGCGTATTCGAATTCGCGCAGCTCAAAACGGCACATCCGCTCGTCTGTGCGGCGTGCGCCGTGTCGTTCGTAAAAGTGCTCGCGTGTTCGCACTGAGCACCTCCAGAGCCGTTCTCGCCACAGCGTCAACCGGTCGTCGGTCAGGGGTCCGTTCAGGAAGTTGTCGGGCATGATCCCCGCATACGCCGAACGCCAACTGTTCAGCAGAAGCATTCCATACGGGAATGGGCCGGGGACGCGGGAGGCCCTGAGCGATGACCCGCCAAGCTGGATGATCAGCGCCGAACAACCTCATGATCTGCCTCGTAAAGGCCCTAGGGCTGCGGGATCCCGGAATACGCGGGGCCGAAGAAGACCAGGGTGACCAGGTCTTCTGTGATGTCGTGGAATCGGTGCTCTTCGCGGGCCGGGATGAAGAGGGTCGTCCCGGGGCCGACCTCGATGGTCTGGCCGCCGGAGGTGAAGGAGCCGCGTCCTTGCGTCACCACGTAGATCTCATCCTCGTTGTGCGGCGACTGTCCGTCCATCGCGCCCGCTGGGATGGAGTACGTGCCGAAGCTGAGCGCGGGCACGCTCAGGTGCTCCACGAAGTCGGCGGACCCGTCCGCCGCAGGTGTGAATTGTCCGCCCTTGAGGATTTCCACGACCCTGATCCTTGCATAACGGGCAAGTTCGGCATGCACCGGCAAGACGGTCAGGGCGGCTCAGTCCGCCTTCGACTGGGTACGTCGGGCGTAGGCGCGGGCGGCGCGGGCACGGTCGCCGCAGCGTACGGAGCACCAGTGGCGGCGGCCGTGGCGCAGCAGGAAGCGGTTGCAGGAGGTGGAACCGCAGGCGGTGAGGCGCTCGGCGTCGGGGCCGGTGAGGAGGTCGGCCGTGTTGGCCGCCAGGATCGCAAGAGCGCGGTCGAGGATCGCGTTGGTGGGGCACGGCGCCGCGCGGTAGGGGCCGTTCTTCTCGTCCCAGTACAGCAGGGCGGCCGTGGGAGCCCCGCTCAGCGCGTCGTTGACGGCGGACAGAGCCGCGGGCAAGGCGGGCAGCCCGGCGACCCGGGCGGCGAACAGTGCCCTGACGTGTTCGCGCAACGAGCGTAGCTGCGTCGCGCACATGTCCTGCACCCCGGCATCGGCCGGAGCGAGGCCGCGTTCGGCGAGCCACCGGTTCGTCGCCGCAGGGGTGCCGAGGAGATCGATGAACTGCCCTCCAGGCAGCGCGATGGCACTGTTGACGAAGTCGAGGGCGAGGTAGGCGTCCGCCCCCGGCGCGGGCGGCAGCACAGACTCGGCGGTCGGGGGCTCGCTCATGACTCTCATGGTACGGCTTGCGCTCATCCGTGAGACACCGCTACCGTCCTTCACGGATAAACCGCTTCCCATCCGTGAGGTTCCTCGATGCCCGGCACCAGCGCGTCCACTCAGCAGATCCCCGTCCGCGTTCTCGGCGGCCCGACCGCCCTGTTCGAGTACGGCGGCCTGCGGTTCTTGACCGACCCGACGTTCGACGCTCCCGGCGAGTACCACGTACCGGGCGGCAAGCTGACCAAGACGGCGCCCTCCTCCGCCGAACCGGCCGTCCTCGGCCGTATCGACGTGGTCCTGCTCTCCCACGACGAGCACCCCGACAACCTCGACAACTCCGGCCGGGCACTGCTCGCCGACGTCCCGCTCACCCTCACCACACCCGGGGGCGGGCAGCGCCTGGGGAACGGGGCCAAGGGCCTGGCCGACTGGGAGTCGATCGAACTGGACCGCCCCGGCGGCGGCACGATCACCGTCACGGGCGTGCCCGCCATCCACGGGCCCGGCGCACGCGAGGACGTCGAACCGATCACCGGCCAGGTCGTCGGATTCGTCCTGACCGGGGAGGGCCTGCCCACGGTCTACGTCAGCGGCGACAACGCCTCGCTCGACGTGGTCAAGCGGATCGCCGAACGCTTCGGCCCGGTGGAGACCGCCATCCTCTTCGCCGGGGCTCCCCGCTTCCGCGTCCTCTTCGACGGCGCGCTCATCGTCCTCGACAGCACCCAGACCGCCGAGGCTGCCAAGATCCTCGGCGCCCGCCGGGTGGTGCCTGTCCACTACGACAGTTGGGCCCACTTCACCGAGGGCCGGGACGAACTGGTGGCCGCCTTCACCGAAGCTGGGCTGATCGACTGCCTGGACCTGGGCGTCCGGGGCTGACCGCGCAGCCCCGGACGCGCGAACCGATGCCTCGGCAGGGCCGGTCAGCTCGCCGCCTTCACCGGCTGGGCCTGCCACACCGTTGAGGGCGGTGCGCTGTCGCGGCACATCCGGTGGGGATCGAAGCCAAGTCCCGGCCGCCCACCTCGTCGACGCCTTCCGAATCCGGCCTCGCCCCAAGGCTCGCCGGCCGTGTGACGCTGCTCCGCCGGGCCGGTCCTTCGTCCTGCCGACCTCACCTGTCGGAACCGCGCCGATGGCGGCGTCCGGCCGGGTCACTGCCTATCGAATTCATGAGGACTCTCTCGTCATGACTACCGTGCCTGCCCGGATCGAGGGCCTCCCGCGCGTTCAGGCGCAGCGCCGTACCCTGATCGTCCTGGTCACGGCTCAGGTACTCAGCGGCGCCGGGCTGGCGGCGGGCGTGACCGTCGGCGCCCTGCTCGCGCAGGACCTGCTCAGCTCCACCAGCCTTGCCGGTCTGCCCAGCGCCATGGGCACCGCCGGCTCCGCGCTGGCGGCCTTCGCCGTCGGGCGGGTCTCGCAGGCCCGCGGTCGCCGCCCTGGCCTCGCCGCCGGGTATCTGGCCGGGGCCGTGGGCAGCGCGGGCGTCATCGCTGCCGCCGTCGCCGGCAGTTCCGTCCTGCTGTTCCTCTCTCTGTTCTGCTACGGCGCGGGCCTGGCCACCAATCTGCAGGCCCGCTATGCCGGGGCCGATCTGGCGATCCCCGCGCGCCGTGCCCGGGCAGTGTCGACAGTGCTGGTCGCCACCACGGTGGGCGGCGTGGTGGGCCCCAACCTCGCCGCACCCACCGGCGACCTCGCTCTCGCCCTCGGCATCCCCTATCTGGCCGGGCCGTTCCTGCTCGCCGGCATCGCCTACGCGCTGGCCGCCCTGGTCCTGGCCGTCTGGCTGCGCCCCGACCCGCTGCTGCTGGCCCGCGCTCTGGAGGCCGAACGCACCGCCGTGGCGTACGCGCAGCCGGGCGACACCAGCGGCCCTCCGCCAACGGCGGTCGAAAGGCTCCGCCTCAGCGTGCTCGCCGGCGCGCTGGTCATGGTGCTCACCCAACTGGTCATGGTCGCGATCATGACCATGACGCCCGTCCACATGCACGACCACGGCCACGGCGCCGCCGCCTCCGGCCTCGTCATCGCCATCCACCTCGGCGCGATGTACCTGCCGTCGCCCCTGACCGGCTGGCTCGTCGACCGCCACGGCCCTCTCACGATCGCCGTCGCCTCCGCGCTGGCCCTGCTGGCCGCCGGAGTCGTTGCCGCCAACGCCCCCGACGACTCCGTCGTCCCGCTCGCGGTGGCCCTCGCGCTGCTGGGTCTGGGGTGGAACCTCGGCCTCGTCACCGGCACCGCGATCATCACCGACGCCGTCCCGCCGACCACCCGCGCCAGCACCCAGGGCCTGGTCGACGTCTCCGTCGCCATCGCCAGCGCCACCGGAGGCATGGCCTCGGGCCTCGTCGCCGGAGCCGACTACCCCCTTCTGGCCATGGGCGGCGGCATCCTGGCGCTGGGCATCGTGCCGGCGGTCGCCGCGGCGCGCAGCCGATGAGCGCCGGTCTCGGGACGGCACGCGGGTGCGAGGACAGCGACGCCGTACCCCTGCACCTCAGCGAGGATCCGCCGGAGTGCCGGAGCGCTCGACCACGTCGGTCGCGGCGGCGGCCAGGGCCAGTACGGGGAAGATGACGTGTGGCGGCACCCGGTAGACCCCACGCTCCGGCTGCTCGACCAGTCCGGCCGAGGCCAGCGTCTTGAGATGGTGATAAAGCTGGCCTGGGGAGGCGAGCGCCAACTCGGCCTGCAGGTCGGCGACCTGTTTGGGCCCGACGACCAGCAACCGCAGGATCTCGAAGCGCGCCGGGTGCCCGGCGGCGGCCAGCACGGTGGCCAGCGGCCCGGTCGGCTGCTGAAGCAGCCATCCGGGACTGCGGGTCACCTCCCACATCCAGTGGTAGTCACCGAGCCTGGCCTGCCCGCCGTAGGTGATCACGCCGGTGTCGTCGCCGACCGCCGGTGGCTCAGGGGGGTTGCGCGCGGCCTCGAGGGCGGCGACCCGCGCCTCGAGGTCCCGGAGCCGCTCGTCGGCACTGGTCAGGGTTGCCTCACTTCAATACTGCCCGGACCTTCTCCAGGAAGGCGGAATCCGTTGCCATCCGCGCGATGAACTGCTGATGAGCATAGCTGCGAATCCCGGAGTACCAGGTCGCCTCGGGCAGTCGCCTGAGTGCGAGGACGGTCTCGCGCGGCTTCTCGCCCGGTCGGACGGTGTACATGGCCTCGCTGATGACGCCGGGCATGGCGCCGCCCTTGGTTCCGATGAGGAGTTTGCCGGGGTCGGCGCCGGGCTGGCGCATCGGCCATTCCAAGTGCCGGCTGGCCGTCTTGTCCTTCCTGAGCCCGGCGAGCACTTTGTGCAGAACGGCAGGTTCGATGCGGCTCACGGTTGCGCTCCAGGCGGCCTGCCGGGCGAAAGCGGGGAGCGTGAGCTGCACCTGCTTACCGGCCTTGACGTAGTTCTTCAGGCAGACGTCGGCGGGCTGCGTGCAGCCGCCGAAGGCGCGTAGCATCTCGCCGGTATAGGAGCCCACGTGAGTCTGCGCGATCTTGCGTAGCGCGCCGGGGCCGAGCCGGTCGCGCAGCAGGTCGGCGGCGGCGTTGTCACTCTCCTCGATCATGGCGGAGACGATCTGGTCGAGCGTGGCGCTCGCACCGGGCTTGAGCCGCTTGAGCGCCGCCTCGTGGGCACCGCCGTCGGTACCGGGCAGGTAGTAGGCGTTCCACAGGGCCGTGGGGACGCGTTCGTCCGGCTTGACCTTTCCCTTGCGAACGGCGTCGGCGTAGGCGGCGAGATGGGTGATCTTGACGGCCGACGCCACGGGGGCGAGGCGGTCGGCGTTGTGACTGATGCCCTGCGTCACCAGCGCGACGTCGTCGGGATGAGCCTCGATGTAGGCGAGTACGGACTCAGCGTCCTTGAGGTCGGCGGGGACGGCGGCGGCGCTGGTCGCAGGGGCCGCCAGCGCCGTGATCAGGAGCGTGCTGAGGATGGATGACATGCCCCGATTCAACCATAAAATCGAAATTCCGGAAAATCGAAAGATGCTCATCCCCCAAACGTCGTGCCATCCGGGGGATCACCCGGTAGGCAGGCAAGCTTCGAGGCTCGGAAGTTGACCTCTGCTTTGGTTGAGGTTGCACACTGCCAGGCATGAACATCGTCGAAGTGACCCGGTTCGGCGGGCCGGACGTGCTCCGGCTCCGCCACGCCCCCGACCCGACCGCAGGACCCGGCCAGGTGGTGATCGACGTGTCCGCCGTCGACGTGATGTCCCTGGACGCGCAGTTGCGCGGCGGCTGGGGCCGCGAGTGGTTCGGCCACGAGCCTCCGTACGTGCCCGGCACCGGTGTGGCCGGGATCGTGTCGTCGGTCGGCGAGGGCGTCGACGCCGCCTGGAAGGGGCGGCGGGTGGCCGCGCTGCTGCCGTCCGGGGGCGGATACGCCGAGCGGGCCGTGGCCGACCTGGCCACCACCGTGGCGGTTCCTGAGGCGTTGCCGATGAGCCGGGCGGCCGCGTTGTCGCAGGTGGGACCGGCGGCGTTGAGCCTGGTCGAGGCGGCGGAGCTGAAACCTGGCCGGCGGGTCCTGGTCACCGGGGCCGGCGGGGCGCTCGGGCTCGCGCTGGTGGAGCTGGCCGTCAGGGCCGGGGCCCACGTGGTGGGAGCGGCGCGCGGCGCCGCCAAGCGTGAACGCGCGCTGGAACTCGGCGCGGCACAGGCCGTGGACTACCCCGACGTCGTCGCGGGTGACTCCTTCGACGTGGTCTTCGACGGGGTCGGCGGGCAGGTGGGGGCCGACGCGTTCGCGATGGTTCGGCGGGGTGGGGTGTTCTTCGCGTACGGGGTGCCCAGCGGCGGACCGGCCGTCGTCGATCCCCTGGAGGCCGAGCGGCGTGGCGTGCGGGTGGTCGGGATGGAGCAGGTGCAGTTCTCGCCGGAGGAGTTCCACCGGCTGGCCACGCGCACGATGGCGGCCGGGATCACGCCTGCGATCGGGCTGGCCGTACCCCTGGATCAGGCGGCTCGCGCGCACGCCGCGCTGGAGGCGCGCGAACTCGTCGGCAAGGCGGTGCTGCTGGTCACCGCGCGGGCGGTGCGCTACTCCGAGCACGGCGAGGCCGACGTGCTGCGCGTGGACGAGGTGGCGATCCCGATTCCCGGGCCTGGGCAGGTTCGCGTGGCGGTCAAGGCGGCCGGGGTCAACGCCGTGGACTGGAAGCTGCGCGGCGGCCTGTTCGGCCCGCCGCCGGAGGGGCCGACGGGCACGGGGATCGAGTTCGCGGGCGTGATCGACGCGATCGGGCCGGGGGTGACGGGGTGGCGTGCGGGGCAGGCGGTGATCGGGCGGGGTTCCGGTGCGCTGGCCGACTACGTGCTGGCCGTACCGGATGATCTGGCGGACAAGCCCGCGGACCTCGGCTTCGCCGAGGCGGCGGCGCTGCCGGTGGCCGTCGAGACCGCCACCCGGGCGCTCGGGCTGCTCGCGCCCGCGGCGGGGCAGACGTTGCTGATCCACGCGGTCGCGGGCGGCGTCGGGCTGGCCGCCGCGCAGCTCGCGCTCGCCGCGGGTCTGAGAGTGATCGGTACGGCCGGCGTGGCCAACCACGACTTCCTGCGCGAGCTGGGCGTACGCCCGGTGAGGTACGGCGAGGGGCTGGAGCGGCGCGTGGACGAGCCGGTTCACCTGGTTCTGGACGCCTCCGGGCGGGAGGTGGCAGAGCTGTCGGTCAGGCTCACCGGCGATCCGGACAAGGTGGTCACCATCGCCGATCCCTCGGCGAGCCGGTATGGGGTCCGCTTCTCCAGCGGATCACACCATCCCATCAAACTTGCCGAAATTTCGGGACAACTGGCTGCGGTGCGGCTGCCCATCGCCGCCGAATATCCGCTCGACCGGGCCGCCGAAGCCCACCGGCTCAGCGAGAACGGCCACTATCTCGGCAAGATCGTGGTGACCACCGGAGCGGACCTCCCGCGATAGCGGGCGCCCTGGGAGCAGGCCGGAAAGCTCGGCGCGCCCGCTCCCGCTTCCGCGTGACCGTCGTGTCGGCCTGTCGTCGCCCACAGTGGCTGGGGCCAGGACCGCCGGGAGACTCACTCGTCCTCGCCGGGCGGCCGGGGTCAGGACGCGCGGCGTACGCGTACGCGGTCGCGTTCGCGGAGCAGGAGCGCGGAGAGTCCCGCCGTCACCGTGAGAACCACGGCGGCGATGGCCAGAATGACGGTGAAGCCGTGGTCGAAGGCGATTCTGGCCGCCCGGAGGAGGGCGGCGCCGGTGGCGTCGTCCAGCCGCGCGGCGACCGTGATGGCCGCGCCGAGCGATTCGCGCGCCACGGTGTCGTCCTGAGGGCGGAGCCCGGGCACGGCAGGCAGGGCCGTCCGATAGAGGGACGCGAGGGCGGTTCCCAGAACGGCGATGCCGAGCCCGGCCCCGAGCTCGAACGACGTCTCCTGGATCGCGGCGGCCTCCCCGGCTCGTTCCGGGCGAGCCGCCGACATGATGATGTGAGCGCCGAGCGTCATCACCACACCTGCCCCCACCCCCGCCGCGATCAACGCGGAGAGCGCGTCCGCACCCACCACCGCCAGTACGGCGAGCGCCGCGGCGAACGCCCCCAAAGACACCGTCACGGCTGCCCGGAGCCCCAGCCGCCCCGCCACCCAAGGTGCTCCCGTCGCCCCCACCGCGTTGGCCGCCGCCAGCGGCATGAGCACCAGCCCGGCACTCACGGGCGAAAGGCCCTCGACGAGCTGGAGCCACTGCGTCAGAAAGAACAACAGTGCGGTATAGCTCCCGAAGCAGCACAGGACGCCGAAGACCGCGACGCTGAAGCGGCGATCGGCGAACAACGACAGGTCGAGCAACGGCCGGCTCACCCGCAGTTGCCGCGCGACGAACGCCCCCAGCAGCACGAGCCCCGCAGCCCCCAGGACGATCGTCATCACGGCCCCCTCGCCGCCCAGCCGCTTGAGCGCGAAGACGACCATCGCCAGGCCGGCGGCGGAGAGGACGGCGCCCCACAGATCCCATCGACGCCGCACGGGGTCCCTGGACTCGGGGATCAACCGGCGGCCACCGATCAGGACGAGGACGACCACCGGCACGTTGACCAGGAACACCGCTCCCCACCACCACCGCTCCACCAGGACGCCGCCGACGACGGGACCGATCGTGGCGCCCACGCTGTGGGCGGCCGTCCACAGTCCGAGCGCCACCGCGCGCTCACGCTCGTCCGGGAACACCGACCTGATGACGGCCACCGTGGACGACATGATCATGGCCGCGCCCACGCCGAGCAGCATCCGGGCGCCGATGAGCTGCACCGCCGTACTGGAGAACGCCGCGGCGGCCGAGGCCCCGCCGAAGACGGCGAAGCCCGCCGACAGCACTCGCCGCCGCCCCAGGCGGTCTCCCATCGTCCCGAAGGTGACCAGCAGCGCCGCCACGGTGAGCGAATAGACGTCCACGATCCACAGCAGCTCCGCGGGGTCCGGCATCAGGTCCCGGGTGATTCCGGGTACGGCGACGTGCAGCACGGTGAGATCGATACCGACGAGCAACAGGCTCGTGCAGAGCACGGCCAGCACCGCCCATCTGCGGGGATGGCCGCGGGCGGGTTCGGCGGCACGCGGATCGGCGCTTTCGTCGAGGGGCATGCCATCAGCTTCGTCACCGGGCTGCCGAAGCGGCAAGTACGGTCATTTTTGTGCTGTAGTGTCAATCTGTATACCTATGGAGGTAACCGGCGTGCGCAGCGACCTCGATCAGCTACCGGAGCACTGCACCGTCGAGGTGGCCATGGAGATGCTCGGCGGTCGCTGGAAGCTGGCGATCGTCCGTAAGCTCCTCGACAGGACGCACCGCTTCGGCGAACTGATGCGCGCCATGAACGGGATCACGCAGCGGATGCTGACCAGGCAACTCCGCGAGCTGGAGGCCGACGGACTGGTCGCCCGTACGGCCTACCGCGACGTGCCGCCCCGGGTCGAGTATTCGCTGACCGCCACGGGCAGGAGCCTGGAGAAGATCGTCCTGCTGCTCGACGAGTGGGGCACGTGGTACCTCGCCTCGAACCGCTCCCAGGAAGAGACGTCCGGCGACAACAAGATCGCCTCACGCTCCCCCTCGGTATCGGACGTTCCCTCGGCGGACTGACCGGGGCGGCTCCCGGCTGGGGCGAGGTTCAGCCCACTGGTCCGCCGGCGACGTAGACGACCTGTCCCGAGACGAACCCCGCCTCCGGGCTGACCAGGTAGGAAGCGGTGTGCGCGATGTCCTCGGGCTGCCCGACCCGGCCTACCGGAATGGACTCGGCCGCCCTGCGCTGGAACTCCTCGAACTCCATGCCGAGCCGCTGCGCCGAGGCCCTGGTCATGTCGCTCACGACGAAGCCCGGCGCGATGGCGTTGGCCGTGACGCCGTACCGTCCGAGCTGGATGGCCAGCGACTTGGTGAAGCCGATCAGCCCGGCCTTCGCGCTGGCGTAGTCGACCCGGGCGGCGTCTCCCACGGCGGAGATGCTCGACATGGTGACGATGCGTCCCCACCCGGCCTCCATCATGTACGGGACGACCGCGCGGGTGAGAAAGAAGGGGCCGCGCAGGTTGACTCCCAGGACCAGGTCCCACTGCTCGGTGGTCATTTCCACCAGATCTGCGCGCGGGCCGACGCCGGCGTTGTTGACGAGCACCGTCGGCGGCCCCAGCTCGGAAACCACCCTCGCGACGGCCTCGCCGACCAGGCCGGCGTCGGCGACGTCGGCGGCCAGCGCCAGAGCGGTGCCGCCCTGGCTCCTGATCGCCTCGACGGTTCCGGCGCAGTCCGCCTCGTCCAGATCGATGACCGCCACCGCCAGGCCGTCCCGCGCCAGCCGCTTGGCCACCGCGGCACCGATGCCACGAGCCGCCCCGGTCACCATCGCCGTTCTCTTCGCGGAGGAAGAAGCTGTATGTGTCACGTGACGAAGTCCATGCCATTCGGGCCCGGCGGACAATTGATGAAGCGCCCAGCTTAATGATCAGGTTCAGACTCGATGACCCCATGGGTCCGCGAGCGGGGGTTGTTGCCGACCAGCCCGGCGCGCGGTGCCCGGCGCGCCAAGCGCCAAGCCCCGCGCACCGGGCACGGTCAGGGCTGGTTCATCATGACGAGATACACCGATCTGGTCTGCTGATCCATGCCGAAGGTGGCGCATTTGCCGCCTTCCGCGCTCGGCTCGACCCGCACTTCCCACCCGTGCAGGCCCTTTGCCGCGAGAACGCCGCGCACCACGGAGACCGCCTCCTCCTTGGGCACGCACCTCCTGAACCGAGCGATCAACTCGTCACGTACGGCGCGCACGCCGATCGCCTCCGCCCGCTCGGCGGGACCCGCGTCGCGGCTGGCGCGCAGCCCCAGAGCCGCACAGGTCTCCTCCCCACCAGGGAAGACTCCGACGGGTCCCCCATCGGTCAGGCAGCTCACCAGGGCGGGCGCCTGGCTGACGCCTTCCACCATGGCTCCCTCCCGCCACAGGTCGGCGCACGTCTCCACGGGATCCTCGTCACGACTGCTGACGACGGCGGTGTCGCCCCGGAGGCTGGCGGTGCTGTAACAGGCGACGCTTTCGGTGGTGGCCGCGCCGCCGCCGTCCCAGACCTGGCCGGCCACGGCGGCTCCCCCCGCCGCGATGGTCACCACGCCGGTCAGCGCGGCCAGCCAGCCCGCTCGCCGGGAGAGGCGACGCCGGGGCCGGGAGATCTCGGCCACGAGGTGCTCCCGCAGGGCAGGTCGACGGGCAGCCGGGAGATCCCGGTCGGGCCAGGGCGGTAGTGTCATGTCTCCTCCTCTGACAGCGGCAGCGTCATCCGACGCTCCCCCATGCTTCGGCCTCACCCTGTTCGTGGCCGTGGGCGACCTCGAGTTCCCGGAGCCTGCGGCGGGCCCGGGAGAGCCGCGATCGGACCGTCCCCACCGGGATGCCGAGGGCGAGCGCGGCCTCGGCGTAGCCGAGCCCGTCTCCCACGCACAACGCGATCACGTCCTGGTCCGACCGGGGCAGTCGGTTGACCAGGGCCAGGATGCGACGCATCGTCCGCTCGTCGTCCAGCCGTCCGGCGACGTCGTCGGCGTGGTCGGGCTCCGCGGTCTGGGTGGGGAGCCGGTCCAGCGCGCCCCGGTGGCGGCGGCGTGACCTGTTCTGGTTGCGTACGACGTTGTTGGCCACCCCGAGCAGCCAGGGCAGCGCGGATTCCCTCTCCAGGCGGATGGACCCACGGCGGCGCCAGGCTTCCAGGAACACCACTGACGTCAGATCTTCCGCGGTGGCCCAGTCGGCGGTCCGGTGGAAGCAGTGGTTGTACACGGCTTGGGAATGGCGGTCGAACAGCAGACCGAACGCTTCCGCGGTCTGCTGATCCCATAGGACGGCGTCGCTCGGCTCAGGGCCGGGTGGTTGGTGGGTCACATCCCGTCTGTGTCCGTCCGGGGCGGCGAGTTCCGGCGTTCCGGGCTCCGCTTCTCGGTCCCGATGTTTTCACAACCGCCGTGGAGCGCGGCGAACGGAACCCCGCTCCTTCCAGGTGAACGTGCTGCCAGATAGATGCCGGCCGCCGGGAAGTCCTTGCCATGAAAAATCCGGAAGCTCACGTTTCCGACTCTTTCGGCCGGATCGAATCCTGCGCGTCAGACTGGGAGGATGTCGATGCGTACGCTGCCCGCGCTGCTGGTGCTGGTCGTGTTGTCCGGTTGCGGCTCCGGTTCGGCGCTGAGCCAGGCGGTGATCGACCAGGCTGCCCGGCAGGGCGTGGCGCCCGACCTGATGTACGTGGTGGACCTGCCCGGATACGAGCTGGCCGAGCAGTCGGTCGGGGCGGTGGGCGAGGAAGGCTTCGGCGCCGTCTACACCGCGCCCGGCGGCGAGCAGGTGGAGCTGCGGGTCGATCGGGGACCGTACGAGTGCGTCGGCACCTGTGAGCGGGACGGCGACGGCTGGTACACCGAGCACGAAGGGCGGCAGGAGTACATCGCGGTGCGCGCCGGTCACTACCTGCGGTTGACCAGCCAGGCCGGGCAGGTCGAGCGGGCCGTGCTGAAGCAGGCGGCGGAGGGTGCCCGGCCGGCCGTCGGCGACGGGACGCCTTCCCCGCCGCCGAGCCCGGTCGAGCGCGGCGATCTGCCCGAGAACGGCGACGACGCCCCGATCCAGCCCACCGGACCCGGCGGCTGAGACCACCCGCGCCGCGGATCCCGGCGGCGCGAGGCCACGCCTTCCCAGTCCGGAAGGCGAGGCGCTTCAGGAACCGGCCCGCCCGATAGGCGGAACCGCGCTCGTGCGCCGTCGGGCTCGTGCGGCTTCACATCCGGGATCTCAGCACATCGACCTCGCAGCCCGGCGCGGACGGGTCGAAGCCGTGCTCGACCAGCCAGCGGACCGCCATCAGGCTTCGCAACGACCACCAGGCGCGGATCACGTCGAGGTCGACGTCGCCGCCGTAGCCGGCGACGACGTCGCCAAGGTGTTCCTCGTGTCCGAGCGTCAAGATGGCGAGGTCGAACAGGGCATCGCCCTGGCTCGCCTCGGACCAGTCGATCACGCCGGTGATCTTGTCGCCGTCGATGAACACGTGGGCGAGCTGCAGGTCGCCGTGTGTGAACACCGGTGTCCACGGCCGGAGCGCGGCCTCGGCAATCTGGCGGTTGCGCGTGACCAGGTCCGTGGGAAGGATGTCGTTCGCGATGAGCCGCTCGCATTCGGTGTCGAGGTGCGATGCCAACTCGTCGACGCTTCGACCAGGCCATGGCGGCAGCGGCGCGTCGTGCAGCATCCGTACGGCGGCTCCGGCTGCGGCCCACGCCGCCGACGACGCGGTCGACGGCTCGCCGAGGCGGCCGAGTGCCGTCCCTGGGACGGCGGCGAGCGCGAGCACCGGCGGCTTCCGCCACAGGACCTCCGGAGTCGGGATCGGTGCCATGGCCATCGCCTCGACCTCGACGTCGGTACGCCTCTGATCAGCGTCGATCTTCAGGAACACGTCACCGACGCGCAGAGTCGCGCACTCATGGTGGGCGACGACAACTTTGACATCCTTCATGTCGGCCATTGTCGCGGGATGACCATCGACGTCACCACCGGTTAATCGGCTGCCCGGCTGCCCGCGTCCCGCCACTCCGCGCTCACTCACGACCAGAGGCGCGGCTGAGGCGAGCGTACGCCCCGCCGCTGCTCACGGCTTCAGTTTGAGCCTCTTCCTCGACGTGCCCGGGAACACGACGACCAGGTGCTCCTCCCCTGCGTCGCCGACCCGCATGTAGACGCGGAGCCGGTAGCGGCCCTTCCCCGCGATCGCCAGGTTCGGCATCGGGGCGCCCGCGCCCACCTCTCCGCCCTCGCCCCTCTCCGGCACGGTGAGCCGGCCGCTGCGGCTGACGATCGACACCTCGTTGACCTGATACCACCCGGCCGTCCGCCGTGGCGGCGCGGTGCGGAAGGCCTTCACTGTCAGGCACAGGCCAACGACGTCTTCGAGGTGCCCGATGAGCGCCACGCTGCCGGCCACCCCGATTTGGGTGCTGTCGTCGTAGACCCTGTCCATCGCCCGCTCGGCCGCCTCCTCGCCCGCTTCGTCCTCGGGGTCGTGGACCAGATAGCCGGGATCGCCGTCGACGAACAGGAAGTAATGGGCCGTTGCCTGGACGACACCCTTCGTGCCGGGCCACGGGTCGCGGCACGCGGCGTTCCTCTCGGCGATGTAGGCGGCGTTCGCCGCCTTCGTCTGCGCGGTCGACCGCAGCAGCTCGGGGTGGGTTGTGCCGATGATCTGCGGGCACACGTAGACGAGGTCCCACGGGTCCGCGCCCCAGGCGGGCCGCGCGCTCCCGGCCCGCGTCAGCATCGCCTCCTGCTCGTCGCGGTCCTCCGTACGGCACAGCGCCCGTCCGTACGCGAGGATCGCCTGGTCCGACAGGCTGTCCGGGAACATGGGCGGGACTCCGCCATCTGTGCTCCGCGCCCGGCACAGGAACGCGGCGTCGCGTTCCGCGGGTTTCAAATCGCCGAAGCTGGGGCGTTCGTAGCAGCCCGTCGACCAGCCGGTGTAGGTGAGGCGCGCGTGCTGCTCCGGGTGGACCAGTGCGATGATCGGCAGTACGGTCACGGCCGCCACCGCGAGGCGGATCACGGGCCGCCGCGCGGGCGGAAGGTCCGCCGGGCCGTCCTGAGTGGGCAGTTCACGGGCGGTCGCCGCGTTCCACACGGTGCTGACGAGCCCCAGCGCGTTCACCATGACCATCATCGCCAGATAGCCGCCGGAGATCCTTTCGAAGAGAACGTCGAGCAGGATCACCAGCACGTAGACGCTCGCCGACAACCACCCGGCAACCTGCGTGCCGCGGCTCCACCGGCCGTCGCGCCACTGCCCGACGACCGTGATGACGGTCGCCGCCGCTCCGGCCGGTATCAAGCCCAGTTCGACGACGCCGCCCGGTCCAAGCTCTGGGAGGTCGAGTTCGTCGAGCAGCAGGTTGACCACCCCGGCCAGCTCGAGCGCGAACATCGCGCCGGCCGCCGCACGCAGCATGCGGGACCGCCAGCGGATGACGAGCAGGTAGAGGAGGTCGATCGCGGTCCACAGCGCGAGCTGGAATGCCAGGTCGACCTCGTCGGGGAGCAGTGCGATCGGATACCAGAGCACGAGGCCGTCCGCCACCGCCAGATACAGCAGTCGGCGCAGCGCCTTCGCCCGGCGGTCCAGCGGTCCCGGCACGGGGGCACGCAGGATCAGCCACAGGAGCGCGGCCTTCACCGGGGCGGCCACGAGCAGCGCCGCGGTCGTCAGGGTGTCAAACCCGCCGCTCGTGTAGGACATCGCATAGGCCGGCGGCGACCATTCGACGGCCGCCCAGAGCCAGGCGTCACCGAACACCAGGCCCGCGGCCGCCGCCGCAAGAACCAGACCTACTAATCCAATCCTGAAAATCCGCCATAAACCATCCGAGCGCACGGGACGCGATCTTAGCGCGGCGTCGCCGTACTGGCGGACACGGCGGAACGAGCGGTTCCTCTGCCGATCAGACTCCACGATTCGGCGGCCGGCCCGATCCCATAGCCGGGCTGCGCAGAATGGCTTTGCCGCGAAGGACGCCCGTTGTGGAGCAAGCCGTCGGGATGTATCGCCGTTCGCCACGCGACTCGACGACAAGCGCCGTCCAGAGCTTTCCTGACCTCAGATCGGAGCCGCGCATTTCACCACAAAGGTGTTAGTCGATCCGGCAAAGCGCAAAAGTCCTTCAGAAGTGCCGGGCAAACCTTTCGAGCGTGAACAGGTTCTTGCGTCCATCTTTGCGCCGGGTACTGAGAACCGCGTGATGGTGGTTGCGGAAAAATTTCTGGGCCACGGCGCTGCGCGCGCTCCTGGTCGGCCTTGGCCAGGGTGTCGTCCTCGGCCTCGCCGACGCCGCCCCCGAGGAGTATTTCGCCGCCACCGCCAACGCCCTGGTCACCCCGGACGTGCTCGGACCGCCCTGACTTCCCCACCCGAAGCGCAGGCGGCGATCCGGCGTGGCCGTACCGTCCACGCCGCCGTTCACGTCAGCGTGGGAGCCCGACCGACGAGGATGTCCGCGCGGGCGACCTGCACCTGGCGGGCCTTGCGGACGGCGTACCGCAGCACCGGGCCGAGCGTCGCGTGCACGGTCAGCACGTCCTCGACCGCGGTCCCCGCGCCGTCCGCGGTCAGCCCGAACCGATAGCCGAGCCGCACTCCGCCAGGGCTGTCCACCTCGCCCTCGACGCCCTCCTCGGTGGCGCGTAACGTCACCTCGATCGGGTTGTCGTACTTCACCAGGCCGAAGAATCGGAACCGCTCCACGGCCACGAACCGCACCTCGCCGGGCTCCCGGCGCACGTCGCGTACCGCCACCACGAGGGGCGACAGGCCGACGTAGTTCGACGGCTCGCTGAGGTGCGCGAGCACCACGGGCGGCGGAGCAGGGACGTGAAAAGCGTGGCGGAGCACGGTGCTCGGCATCGTTCACCTCACAGTCGTCGATGGACTGCAACCGAGTATGACGCCGTACCGGGCCACTCCCCGCTCGACGGCGCCGCGACGCCGGTACCGGTCCTGTTGCGCCTGGTCGCCTGAGCCGCTGGCCTCGATCTCGCTTCCGGCCTGCGGCCGACGCTTCCGCTCCTTCCCGGCGGCTTGTAGCGTTCGCCTGTGAGGCCGGGAGAGGGGAACGTCACGTCCGAACCGCGCCCGCTGGGCGACGGCGATCCCCTGCGGATCGCGGGCCACCGGCTGACCGGCGTCCTGGGGGCCGGCGGCCAGGGGGTGGTCTATCTGGGCCAGACCTCGAGGGGGCGGCCGGTGGCCGTCAAGACGCTGCACGCTCACCTGGCCGGCGACGCCGAGGCCCAGGGGCACTTCCTGCGCGAGGCCGAGATCGCCCGGCGGGTGGCGGCGTTCTGCACCGCGCGCGTGCTGGACGCGGGCATCGCGGACGGGCAGCCGTACGTGGTCAGCGAGTACGTCCGGGGCCCGTCCCTGGGCGCGCTCGTGGCCGGGGACGGGCCGCGCGCCGGCGGCGGGCTGGACCGGCTGGCGATCACCACGTTGACGGCGTTGCAGGCGATCCACCGAGCCGGCGTCGTGCACCGGGACTTCAAGCCGAGCAACGTGATCATGGGACCGGAGGGGCCGGTGGTCATCGACTTCGGCATCGCCCGCGTCCTCGAACAGTCCACCACCGGCTCCGGCCTGGTGGGCACCCCGGCGCACCTGTCGCCCGAGCTGCTCGACGGCGACCGGGCCAGTGCGGCCTCGGACGTGTTCGCCTGGGCCGCGACCATGGTGTACGCCGCCACCGGCCACCGGGCCTTCCCCGGCACGATCACGGCGGTGGTCCTGAACGCGGTCATGACCCGCGAACCCGACCTGACCGGCGTTCCCGGCCACCTCCGCCCGCTGCTGGCCGCCTGCCTGGCCAAGGCCCCCGCCTCCCGGCCCACCGTCGCCGACCTGCTCACCGCCCTCACCCACGAGCGGCCCCTGCCCGGCCCCCGGGCGGCCGTGGGCCGCCGCCGCCTGGTGCGGGCGCTGGCGGCGGGGGTGGCCGTCGCCGTGGTGCCGGCGGCGTACGGGCTGACGAACCTCCTCTCCCCCGACCCCGGGACCCCGTTCGGGCACCTCGTCCGCGAGCCGGTCGCGGGCCCCCAGGCGTGGGTCCTGTCGGTGGCGCTGAGTCAGGTGAACGGCCGCCCGGTCGTGGTCAGCGGCGGCTACGACGGCACCGTCGCCGTGGCGGACCTGGCCACCGGCGCTCCCGTGGGCACGGTGCTGAAGGGCCACCGAGGGCCGGTCTGGTCGGTGGCGACGGGGCTGTTACGCGGCGGCCCCATCGCGGTCTCCGGCGGCCTCGACGGCACGGCCCGCCTGTGGGACCTGGCGGCCGGCACGCCGCTCCTCGAATCTTTCACCGGGCACCAAGGTTCGGTGGAGTCGGTGGCCGTCGGCCGGCTGGGCGACCGTCCCGTGGCGGCCTCCGGCAGCCAGGACGGCACGGTACGCGCGTGGGACCTGACGACCGGCGCGCCGATCGGCAAGCCGTTCGCGGCCCGTCCGGCGTGGGTCCTGTCGGTCGCGGTGGGGCAGCTCGGCGGCCGCCCCGTCGTGGTGTCCGGTGACCACGCCGGCGGGATCCACGTCTCCGACCTGGCCACCGGCGCCCGGGTGGCCGAGCGCGCCAAGGGCCATCGCGGGCCGGTCGAGTCGGTGGCGGTGGGGCGGCTCGGCGACCGCCCGGTGGCGATCTCGGGCGGTGGCGACGGCGACCACACGGTACGGGTCTGGGACCTGGCGAACGCCGCGCCGATCAGCGAGCCGTTCGAGGGCCACCGGAGCTGGGCCCTGGGCCTGGCCGCGGGCGAGTTGGCAGACGGCCGCGCCGTAGTGGTGTCCGGCGGTTACCGGGACGAGACCGTACGCGTCTGGGACCTGGCCACCGGCACGCCCATCGGCACCGCGCTCCTCGGCCATCGGGGCCTGATCGAGTCGGTGGCGGTCGGGCCCCTGGACGGCCGCCCGGTGGCGGTCTCCGGCGGCGACGACGGCCGGATCCGGGTGTGGAGCCTCGGACCGCCGTACCCGCCCGACTGAGCGAGAACAGGCGCGCCGACCTCGAAACGCCTGCGCCGCCACTTCCTCACCGCCGGTGGAGGACGATCGACGTCGGACGAGGTGCCCGGCACCTCGATCGAACGGCTGCTCATGGGCCTGCCCGGAACATCGTGAGGCTTTTGCGAGCGTGAACGGGCCCGCACCGGTCGGCCGCCCGCCCGCGGGTCAGCCGTGGGCTCGTCGTTCGAGCAGTTCCGGGGCCAGCAGGGTGACCGTGCCGCGGCTCACCGTCAGCAGGCCGTCGCGCCGTAGCCGCGAGAGCGCCCGGTTGAGGGTGACCCGGGTGACGCCGAGCAGCGCGGCCAGTTCCTCCTGGCCTCCCGGCAGCGTGACGACACCGTGCCCGGCGGCCTCCCCCAGCAACCAGGACGCCAGCCGCGCCTCGGCGGGCAGGGTCGCGGCGGCCACGAACCGCTCCTGGCCGGCGCGCGCCTGACCGGCGAGCACCCGCAGCACCTGCCGCCGTACGGACGCCGCGTCGTCGACCAGGCCGAGGAAGGGCTCGCGGCGCAGGTTTCGTACCGAGCACGGCGTGACCGCGGTGAGGGTGGCCGGATGCGCACCGCCGTCGATCAGGGCCACCTTGTCCAGCGCGCACGGGCCGTCCCACTCCCCGTGCCTGACGACCCGCCCGGCCCGCGTCGTCACGGTGGCCGACACCCGGCCGCGCAGTAGCAGCACCAGGTGCGTCGCCGCATCCCCCGCCCGGCACAACACGTGCCCGGCGGGATGCTCGCCCGGCCGGGAGACCTCCCACAGGACGCGCAACCGTTCGTCCGGCAGCCCGGCCAGCAGCGGCACACCGGACAGCGACCGCCAACCGGCCGTATCAGCCGATACAGACCCGCTCACGCCACCGAACCTACCCTCGGCCCCATGTACGTCCTCGAACTGGCCTTCACCGCCACCCCCGAGCGCCTCGCCGCCCGGCCCGCCCACCGCACGTTCCTCAACCGCCTGCACGGCGAGGGCCGCCTCGTCGCCGCGGGCCCATGGGCCGATGACACAGGGGCGCTGCTCGTGTTCGCCACCGACCGCGCGGGCCTGGACGCCATCCTCGCCACGGACCCGTATTACCGCACACCCGGCGTCCACGTGCTCTCCGTACGCGAGTGGAACCCGGTCGTCGGCCCGCCGTCTCCTTGACGAGCGACTCCATCTCGCGGCGAGCCCGACTCAGGGGGTGAGGAGGGCGGGCAGGGTGCGGTGTCCGTTGGAGATGAAGGACTGCAGCGGCAGCAGCTCTTCCGGGTCGGCGGCCAGGGCCAGAGCGGGGTGGCGGTCGAACAGCGCGGGCAGCGCGATCGAAGCCTCCAGCCTGGCCAGGGGCGCCCCGAGGCAGTGGTGGACGCCGTAGCCGAAGGCCAGATGTTCTTTCGCCACGCGGGTGACGTCGAACTGGTCGGCCTCCTGGCCGTGCACCTCCGGGTCGCGTCCGGCGGCCCCGTAGCAGGCGAGGATGGCGTCGCCCGCGCGCAGTGTGAGGCCGTCGCCGAGGTCGATGTCCTCGACGGCGAAGCGTAGCGGCAGGTTCGCGAGGGGCGCCTGGCTGCGCAGTGTCTCCTCGATGACGTCGTCCCAGGTGGCGCGGCCGTCGCGGACGAGGGCAAGCTGGTCGGGATGGGTGAGCATGGCGAAGATGGCGTTGTCGAGCAGGTTGACGGTGGTCTCGTGGCCCGCGCTCAGGAACAGCACCAGTGTGTCGACGAGTTCGTCCTCCGACAGGCGTGAATCGCCGTCGCGGACGGCGATCAGGGCAGAGGAGAGGTCGTCGCCGGGGTTGCCGCGCTTGTCGGCGATGAGGCCGCGGAGGATCCCCTGCAGGCGCGGGTAGGCGTCGGCGGTCTCCTCGGAGGCTTTTCCCGTGTGGAAGAACGCGTCCACGCAGCGGCGTACCTCTTGGCGGGTGGCCTCGTCGTCGACGCCGAACAGCTCGCAGATCACCCTGATCGGCAGCGGGTAGGCGTAACGCTCGCGCAGGTCCACGGGCGTCCCGTCGGGTGCGTCGGACAGCTCGTCGAGCAGGTCATGGGCGATCGCCTCGATGCGGGGCCGCAGCGCGGCGGTGCGCCGGACGGTGAAGGCGCTGGAGACGAGCCCGCGCAGCCGCCGGTGGTCCGAGCCGTAGGCGGTGAACATGTTGCGTACGGCCACCCAGGTGAACAAGGGCCAGTCAGGGGAGATCTCGCCTTTGATCCAGGCCGGCCAGTGCTGATAGGGGTCCTTGGACACGCGGGCGTCGGTCAGCAGGCGGCGGAGCAGCGGCTGCCCGGACACCGCCCAGGCTTGGACGCCGCCGGGCAGCTCGACCCGTGTGGCGGGCCCGAGGGCGCGGATGTGCTCGGCTTCCTGGTGGATGTCGCGGCCGGTGGGGTCGATGACGAAGGGGTGGGCGCCGGTGGGGCTGTCCATGATCGTCTCCAGGGTCGCGTGGGCTGCGGGCCGTGGTGCTCTCGTTCCGTCTGTAATCGTTTCGCTCCGGACGGTGTCGTGCCCACTGTCGCGGCGGCTCCATGTCCGTACGGGTGGACAGGTCCGCAGCCGGTTCGAGACTGTCGGAACCGACCACGAGGAGGGGGCTGTCACGGCCCTTCCGCGACGCTGTCGTGGCGTTCGAGCGGACGGGTCAGCCGCGAAGGACCGCGCGCGGCCGGTCCACACCCGCGCAGACCTCGGCGGCGTACTCCGACGTCAGCTCCGCCCACCCGGTCTCGCGGAACTGGTCATCTCTGCCTACCACCCGGGCTACATCCGGGTCCGCGCGTACGCCTGCAGCGCGTCGCGGACGAACGTCGCTCCCGCGGCGTCGTCGTACATGGCGGTGAAGCGGGAGTCGTCGACGTACATGTCCCCCAGGCATTTCACCATCTCGATCGAACGCTCCCTGTCGCCCTCGGCCGTAGGGGTACCCGGGATCCGGCTCAGCCACTGGACGTGCCGGGCAGCCAGCGACTGTGCGTGTTCCGAGGTCGGGGAAGCCCCGGTCTTCGCTGCGGCGACCCATGCGGCGACGAGGTCCTTGGTGTCCTGCTTCCAGGCCCGCTGCTGGTCGAGGCTCTTGCCGTGCCACCAGTCGTTGCTCACTCGGAACGCGTGCTCGCCCCAGCGTGAGATCACCTCGTCCTGGTAGCCGTCGTTGAACCCCGCCAACATGACGTCCATCCGCGGTTCCGCCCCCGCCTGCAGGGCCTCGAGCGTGTGACGTACGGACCGGATCTGCCGTTCGATGCGGTCCCGTTCCTCTTCCAGTGCGGTGATGTGGGCGCGGAGCCCGTCGCACGTGTCCACCTCGTCGGCCAGGACCTCGGCGATGGCCGGCAAGCCCATGCCGAGGCGGCGCATGAGCAGGATCCGCTGTAGCCGGGCGACCGCGGCGGGGTTGTAGTAGCGGTAGCCGTTCGCGCCGACCCGGGACGGGGCCAAGAGCCCGAAGCGGTCGTAGTGACGCAGGGTGCGGCTGGTGATGCCGGCCCTCGCCGCGAGTTCCTGGATCGTCCACTCCATCGTTCCAGTGTTACCCGCGGCGGAGCGTGGTTGCGATGATCTCCGAGCTCTGGGCGTGCAGGGACTGCGCCGCCGTCTTCCCGGTCACCGACAGGTAGGTGTCGACCAGCCGGTTGCCCGCGGCGTAACCGGCGCCCATCGGCAGCCCCACCGGGGTGACACCGAGGTGCTCGGCGCCGGGGTCGCCGTGCGCCCAGGCGGTGAAGTTCCGCATGCCTGTCACGTCGAGCCCGGTGAGCACCTTGTCGAAGACCGCGTCGTCGTGCAGGTGCGGCACGCCGATGCGGGCGGGGCCGAGTTCGTCGCCGTAGAGCTGGCGGGCGAAGGCGTCGGCCAGGCCCTCGGAGACGATGTGCTCGCCGACCGTGACGGTCATCGGGTCCCACACGACCCCGCCCGGGCTGAACCTCAGATTGTGGTGGAGTTCGTGCACGGCGGTGGCCTCCAGCCGCTCCACGTTCTCGGGGAAGGGCCAGAACGTGATGGCGATGTTGCCCGAGATGCCGCCGAACCCGGTCACTCCCAGGCAGGGACCCATGAAGTGCTTGTCAGCCGGATCGCCGAGGACGAACAGCACGGTGATGTCCGGGGCCTCCAGCCCCGGCGTCGCCTCCAGCAGGACGGCGAGAGCGTCGTCGAGCGCGCGTTGCATCCGCTCCCACGCTCCGGCCGCCGCCAGGGTTTCGAGCGCATCGAGGCAACGCTCCTCGTCGCGGTCGATGGGGAACCCGGACGTCGCGCGGTGCATGGCCACCAGATCGACCTCGCCGGGGTGGTAGCGGTACATGCCGCTGTTGGGCTCCAGCATCGAACGCAGCAGGTCAGCGCGGTCCGCGACCGGGGCCAGCAGGATCCGCCGCATGGCGGAGCAGGTGTCAAGAACGGTGATCGACATGGCCCCGATGCTAGAAGTTGACGCAACGTCAAGGTCAAACCGGCGGCGCTCCTCGTCGAGGTACGGCCGGCCTGCCGTCACCGGGTCCCGTCATGACCGGCGGTTCGCCGCTGCGGTGGACTCACGCGACTTGGTCCCGCTGTTCGGGTGCGCCCGTGCCACCGTGCCGGTCGTGCCGGTGGGTTTCGGTGCGTGGGCCGGGCATGGCAGGCCCGTTCAGGCGGGACTGGACCCCGTGGCGGACCTGGGCCGGCGCGTGCTCGCATCCGGAGCAAACCCGTTGCCCCCACCTCGATGCTCCCCGTAGGGTGCGCGAGTCGTCGTGGTGGAGAGGCGGTTCGTGACGTGACACCCAGGGCGGTGACGCGGGAGCAGTTGGCGGGTGCGGCACGGGCCGCGCTGGGCGGCGGGCGGCGGCTGGAGACGGTCGAGCGGGTCGCGGGCGGCAGCAAGAAGGGCGTCTACCGCCTGGTGATGGACGACGCGACGACGGCGATCGCCTATCTGTGGGATGACGCGGAGAACCACTGGCCGGTGGCCGAGGGCGATGACGACCTCACCGATCCGTTCTCGCCCGGCCTCGGGCTCGGTCTGTTCCAGGCCGCGCACGCGCGGCTGGACGCGCTTGGCGTCCGCGTTCCGGCGATCCGTCTCGTCGACGGTGACGGCGCCCACAGCCCGGCGGACCTTGCGATCGTTGAGGACCTTCGCGGGGAGAACCTCGAGGAGTTGCTCGTGCGAGACCGGCGTGCGGCTGCTCCGGTCCTGGCCCGGCTCGCGGAGTCGCTGCGGGCGATGCGGGGTCACCGGCCTCCGGCGTACGGCAAAGTGGCCGTGGTCGACGGAGGAGGAACGTCGCGAGGCACGTCGTGCGAGGGGACGGTCCTCGACCGTGCGCGGCGGGACCTCGCCGAGGCGGCCTCCCGCGATCCACGCATCGCGGGCGCCCGCGACCGACTGGAGGAGCGGCTGCTGACCCTGGCGGCGGCGGTGGCGCCCCGGACGGAGTGGGCGGTCGTGCACGGCGAACTGGGGCCCGACCATGTGCTGGTGGACGCGGACGGGAACCCCGTGCTGATCGACATCGAGGGCTTGATGTACTTCGACGTCGAGTGGGAGCACGTTTTCCTGCGGATCCGCCTGCACGACGCCTACGGGCCCCTGGAGGCGGACGGATTGGACCCGGACCGGCTCGCGCTTTACATGCTCGCTCAGCGACTCTCGCTGACGGCGGGGCCGCTGCGACTGCTCGACGGGGACTTTCCCGACCGGGCGTTCATGGCGGACATCGCCGAGCACAACCTGCAGCATGCGCTCGAACTGGCTCAGACCTGATTTCCTGGTGTCTCGATTCGTTCGCTGATCAGCAGCAGGTGACGCCCACATCAATGACCTCCGCCCAGGGGTTTGTTCGCGAGAAGTGACCGCACCCGAAGCGGGCATGCGCCGGTGCGCCGGGGTTACGACGCCGGCAGGCCGGTGTCAGGGCCGGTAGAGGAATCCTTTCTGACTACCGCAGGGATCGTAGTTCGCACCGAGCACCCTGTTGCCTGCTTTCGACCATCAAGGGAGGGCCAATGGACGAGACGGAGTTCCTTTATGGCGTGGCGCTGGTTTACCGGACGGAGGTAGCGGGTGGTTACGCACCACCACGTTTCAGTGAAGATGTGACGGTGGTGCGAGCCAATTCGGAGGATGCCGCCCGCCAAGTGGCCACAGTGCTGGGGCGAGCGGGCGAGGTCAGTTATGACAACGCCTTCGGCGAAGAGGTGACGTGGCTGTTCCTAGGAATAGCGTCGTTGCAGTTACTCCAGGTCGACGATCCTGAGGCAGGGGTCACCTTGCTATCACGGTCATTCAACAGTCTTGCCCGCTACCGGGACCTGTTCGGGGCCGATGGCCTGCCGGAAGGACCTCAGAACCTACCGTAAGGGTCCTCGACTCCGGGCCGTCCCATGGACGGTTTCGACTCCAACACAGCGGGACAGGTCGAGTGCGATACGCGATTTTGCGCGTTTCCGCAGAGCGCGGTGCAAGTCTGACCAGCCGACTATGCCCACTATCAGCCTCGGCACCATCTACGCCTGATATCAGCTCCTATGCTAATTACGCCCGGTGGTAGCTATAACGCAGCGCTGCTTTGCGGTGGCGGGGCCGACGTAAGCCAGGACCGATGGCAGCGACGTAGGCCAGGAGCGATGGCGGCATCGCCTGGCAGGGTCTGCGGCGAGCCGGTCGGCGATGAGCAGCAGGAACTCGGCGAGTTCGAGGGCGTAGGTGGTGCCGAGGCTGACAGCGGGCATAGTCGGCTGGTCAGACTTGCTGGGTCGCGCAGGTCTGGGCGCGGCGGTAGGAGTCGGTGCCGGTCTCGACGGTGTTGCCGCCGAAGGCGGGGCGGCCGACGACTGCGGCGCGGAGGCGGGGGCCGGTGAAGGTCTTGGCCCAGCCATCCGAAGGTGGCACATGTTCCTGCCGGAGGATTGCGGCTGCCAACTGGGCACCTGGTTGTCTCTCGTTTCCCTGATTCGTGAGGTGCGAGAGGCGTTGTTAGGCTCTGCCTTCATCCTCCGCTTGCGGCCGCGCGCTGGCCCCGGGACCGGTGACGTTGATCAATGCCGTGTTGATCAACGTCCTCGCTCACGCGGGCTTCACCGGCCACGACGACACCGACGTCCTGGAAGGCCGCTCGACCTTCGGCCTTGAGCCCGTACTGAGCGGCCTGGCCGTCCGGCACGAACTCGGTCCGTCCGGAAGCCGGTAGTTTGGCCGCCCTGCCTGCGATGAGTTTCGGCGCGCCACCGGGTCTCCACTCCGGACGACCTCAACGACCAAGGGAGAGTTGATGGGCAAGATCATCTACTGGATGAACACCTCGATCGACGGCTACATCGAGGATCTCGACGGTGGCATGGACTTTCTGGACCCGGCCGAGGACTTTCAGCATGCGGCGAGCGACCATGTCCGCCGGATAACGGCGTTCCTGTTCGGGCGGCGGCTGTATGAGGCGATGGAAAAGCCCTGGACGCAGGACCTCGGCAAGGAAGGCGCCCCGGCCGTCGAGCGGGAGTTCGCCCAGCTCTACAAGGAGACGCCGCGCTACGTCTTCTCCGACACCCTCCAGACCGTCCCCGAAGGGGTCACGATCGTCCGTCGCAAGGACGCCGTGTCCGTGGTGACGCGCCTCAAGCAGGAGCTCGACGGCACCCTCCAACTCGGTGGCGCCGAGTTGGCCGTCTCCCTGCTGGACCTGATCGACGAGTTCTGGGTGTACGCGCTCCCCGTGATCATCGGGGGCGGCAAGCCGTACCTGCCCGTGGGCGAGAAGCTGCGGCTGCGTCTGGTCGAGCACCGTACCTTCGCCTCAGGAATCATGTTCCGGCGCTACGTACGGCCCTGACCGGCCAGGAGTGGACCCCGCGCGGGCGCACCCACGAGGGTCGGACTGGGCGGGCATAGACGGGCAGATCACGCGGACCTCGCGCGGGCGCACCCACGAGAGGTCCGGTCAGGCGTCGCGGCGGTTGATCGCCAGGGCTGCCAGCAGGAGGGAGAGCACGACGTAACCCACCAGGATGCCGGCGGCCGTCAAGGGACCGAAGGCCCCGGCGTCGGGTAAGGCGGCCAGTTGCCGCGCCAGCGACGGAATCGTCAGGGAGCTGATCCAGTCGTTCCACGGAGCCGGGAGGAAGCGCTCGAGCACGGTCGGGGACAGCGGGAGGACGACCAGCGCGATGAGCGCTCCCGGCGTCGAACGCAGGACCGTGGCCAGGCCCAGCCCCATCACCCCGGCGACGGCGGAGCCGGCCCCGGTGGTCAGGACCTCGGCCAGGGCCGCATGTTCGGCGAACGAGGCGCCGATCGGACGCCCGGCCACCACGGCCTGTGCGGTGAAGTAGGTGGCGAACGCCAGCACCTGGCCCCCGACAAGGGCCACGGCGGCCACCACGGCGGCCTTGGCCACAAGGAGCGTCCACCGGCTCCGGATCGTGGTCAGCGTGAGCCTGATCATGCCGGTGGTGTATTCGCCGGAGATGGCGAACACGCCCAGCATGCCGAACAGCACAGGGGGAATGTCGGCGCTGAGGCTGAGACCCGTGCCGACGGGCTCGCCGCCGGGGCCGTTGGTGTCGAAGTAACACGAGATCGAGTACGCGGCGAAGCCGGTGAGCGCAAGGGCCGAGAGCGTGGAGGCCAGGACGTAATAGGTGGCCCGGAGCGAGCGAAGCTTGAGCCATTCGGATGCGACGACGTTGATCATTGGGTGATCTCCATGAAGGCCTCCTCCAGTGAGGTCCGGCGCGACACCAGTTCGTGAACGGCACAGCCGTTCGCCAGGGCGAGGTCACCGATGACGGCCGCGGTCAGGCCGGTCACCAGCATTTCCGCTCCGGCGCCGACGTCTCGCGCGGGGCGGGCATCGGCTCCAGCCGCTACGGACCGACCGGGCACCGGCTCGTCACCGGCGTCGGCGTCCTGGGCCGGGCCTATTGTTGCTCCGGCCGCTTCGAGTGCCCTGGACAGGCGGGCCGCGTGGGGTGATCGGACCAGCACGCCGCTCTGGAAACGGGCCAGCAGGTCGGCCATCGAGGCGTCCTCGATCAGCCGGCCCCGGCCGATGATGATGACCCGGTCGGCGGTGAGGGACATCTCGGTCATCAGGTGGCTCGACAGCAGGACGGTACGCCCCTCGGCCGCCAGGGATCTGAGCAGTGTCCTGAGCCAGCGGATGCCGTCGGGGTCGAGACCGTTGGCAGGCTCGTCGAGGATGAGCACGCCCGGGTCGCCGAGCAGCGCCGCCGCGATGCCGAGGCGCTGGCGCATGCCCTGGGAGAATCCGGCGATCCGCTTGCGTGCCGCCCCGGCCAGGCCGACCTCCTCCAGCACCTCCACGACCCTGCGTCGCCCGATCCCGCCCGCGTACGCCAGCGCCTGGAGGTGGGCGAACGCACTGCGCCCGCCCTGCACCTCGGCCGCGTCGAGCATGGCGCCGACCTCGCGCATGGGGTCGCGCAGGTCGTGTTTCCGGACGCCGTTGATCAACGCCTTGCCCGACGTGGGCGTGTGAAGGCCGAGGATCATGCGCATGGTGGTGGACTTGCCGGCGCCGTTGTGCCCGAGGAATCCGGTGACCTGTCCGGGTTTGACGGCGAACGTGAGCCCGGACACCGCGCGCGTGGAGCCGTACAGCTTGGTCAGTTCTGTGACTTCGATCATTTCCCCACCTTCTGGATGATCTCGGCCGGGCAGCGCGTGCCCGGCGCGGGCAACTCCCCCGTGGTCAGGTAGGCGCTGACGTGCCGCCGCAGGCAGAGATTTCGCGCCCACGACGCGTGGCCGTCGCCGTGCCACAGGACGCGCGCGGACGGGATCTGCTCGGCCACGTGCGCCTGCCCGCGATAGTTGGTGTTGTTGTCGAGCTCTCCGATCGCGAAGAGGATCGGCGGGGCGTCCTTCACGCGCAACGGGTGTGGTGCCCATGACGCGCCCCCGCTGCGGCCCCAGCATCGCCCGAGCTCGAAGCGTCCCTCGAGCCAGCCGAACCTCGGGGCGATCTCACGGAGTCCGGCCTCGATGCCCTGGAACTCCTCGTACGTCGGCAGCTTCGGCATGAAGTCGTTGCACAGGGAGTCTTGGCTCACGGACGTGCCGCCCTCATCCGGGAGCAGTTCCTCCAGGAAGTCGCTGGCGTCGCCGTCGAGCGCCTTTCGGATGGCGGTGGCGAGCTGAGGCCAGAGTGCCGGATTCATGCCTTTGACCGCGCCGGCGTACAGTTGCCCCTCGTGCACCGTCCGGCCTGCCGACGCCGGCAGTGGCGCGCGGCGCGCCCTGGCGACGAGCTCGTCCCACGCCTTGCCGGCGTCCGTGCCGCGCAGGGCGCAGTCGGAGCGGCGGGCGCACCAGTCGCGGAAGCGGGTGAGATGGCGCTCCTGCGTGCGCGCGTAGTTGCGTAGCCAGGGCTCGAACTCCTGCTGAGTGTGATCGGCGGTGCCGTCGAAGTACATCCGGCCGACCCGCTGCGGGAACAGCTCCAGGTAGGCCTGGGCGTAGACGGTGCCGTAGGAGTTGCCCGCGTAGACGAGCTTGTCCTGACCGAGTGCGGCGCGCAGGGCGTCGAGGTCGTGCGCCACGTTCCATGCCGTCATCCCGCGCCAGGCCGATTTGGCCATGATGCGGCAGCTCGCCTGATGGGCCGCATTTTGGGCGGCGTGGGCGTCCCAGTCTTGCTTCGTCCTGGCCAGGAGCAGGCCGTAGATGGAGGCGTCGGGCTCCGCGCAGCCCGCCTTCTTGCCGCTCGCGGGCTCCGACAGGCCGCGCGGATCGATGGCGATGACGTCGAAGCTCCTCTGCAGCTCGTCGAGCAAGCTCGGCAGCTCCGCCTGAGCCTCGGGCTGATTTTTCCGCCTGAGCATCGCCGTGCTGGTGCCGGGCCCTCCGAAGTTGACGACCAGCGGCCCGATGCTCCTGCCCGTCGCGGGCAGTTTGGCCACGTGCACCGAGGTTCTGGGCCCGCCGGGATCGGCCCAGTCCACGGGAACGACCAGCTCAGCGCATCGCAGGCCGTCACCACAGTCCTTCCACACGAGGCCGTGGGCCTGCGCGGAGGCCAGCGCGATGCCGCCGAGCGGCACGGCGAGGCAGGCCGCCAGGCACAGGGCGATGAGTCTGCGTCGGTTCATGGCGGCAACGATGCTGTACGGCGGCGGGTCCGCACATCGGAGCCGGATCCGATCTTTCGGATCGGACCAGGGTCATACGGTGCGAGCGTAGGCGGGCGGAGTACGACCCTGGTCTGACAGCCCGTGCTCCGATTCGCCCCAGGCCGTTCCTCGATAACGTCGACGTGTGAATCTGCTCGCCCGACGGCCGCCACCCTGGCTGCTCATCCTGGCCGACACCGTGGTGGCGGCGGTGCTCGCGGTGGCGTCCACGGCGAGTCCGCCGCCGGAGCTGGCCGCGGACGCCGCGACCTTGGCGCTCTGCTGGCTGCTCGTGCTGCCCGTGGCGGTGCGGCGGCTGTGGCCGGAGCCCGCCTACTACAGTGCGCTCCTGATCGGCCTCGCCGTGCTCGCGCTGCAGACCAACCGGCTGATGCCGACAGTCGTGACGGCCCTGGTCATCTATCCGGTGGCGACCGGCCGACCGGTGCGGCGATCGGCGATCGCCCTGGTGTCGGGCCTGCTCGTCAGCGGAGGCTCGCTGCTGGTCTCGATGCCGGGCCCACCACAGTATCCCAACGGCTGGCCCGACCCCGTCTTCGTCATCGGCACGGCCTGGCTGGCCGTCGGAGCGAGTTGGAGTCTGGGCACGGCGGCGCGCACCCGCCGCGAGTTCGCCGCCCGGGAGGCCAGGAGGCAGGCCGAGCAGGCGGCGACCGACGAACGCCTGCGGATCGCGCGCGAGCTGCACGACGTCGTCGCCCATTCGATGAGCATGATCACCGTCAAGGCGGGGGTGGCGGCCAAGGTCCTCGACAAGCATCCGGAGGAAGGGCGCGAGGCGTTGCGGGCCATCGAGGAGATCGGGCGCGGCTCGCTCGCGGAGATGCGCCATTTTCTCGGCGCGCTGCGCGCACCCGGCAGCACGCCCGACAGCACGCCGCTCCCCCGGCTCGCCGACCTGCCGTCCCTGGCGCAGCGCGCGGCGGAGGCCGGTGTGCAGGTTGATCTGTCGGTGGACGGCACCGTGCCCGACAGCATGGCGGCGGCCGTTTACCGCATCGTCCAGGAGGCGATCACCAACGTCGTCAAGCACGCCGCTCCCGCCCGCTGCCAGGCCAGCGTGTCGGTCGCCGAGGGGAGGTTACGGATCTCCGTGGTCGACGACGGGCCTGGGCAGCGGGTGCTGCCGGGGCCGACGGGTGGGTACGGGCTGGCGGATGGGCACGGGCTGGCGGGTATGCGCGAACGAGCCCTGCTGTACGGTGGCACCTTCGAGGCCGGCCCGCGTCCGGGAAAGGGGTTCGGCGTGCACGCGTCATGGGAGATCCCTTGACCCGCCCGGGAGTTCCCCTCTGACGCGCCCAGGAGTTCCCCCTCGCACCCGCCCGGATGCTCCCCCTCTGACCGGCCCGGACGCTTTCCCCCTCTGACTGGCCTGGCGTTCCCCTTTAGACGGAGGAAGTGGGATGCGGCGCCGGACGCGTTCCGGCGAAGCGCGGGCGTGCGCGAACGGCGGGCCCCTGGCGAGGGCCGCGGTGGCGCATGGATGTGCGTACAGCCGGCGTTCCGAGAAGGCATCGGCGTGGTGCGAGCGGCAGGCGTGGATCGGTCATGATGGACGTGATGACGAGGAGCACAAGCGTGAGCCGACGGACGCGGAGTCGGCGGGTCCGGACTGGGCGACCACGGACGGGGCCGGGCCTGATCCAGACCGGACGACCACAGACCAGGCCGAGCCTGATCCAGACCGGACGACCACAGACCAGGCCGAGCCTGATCCAGACTGGACGACCGCAGACCGGGCCGGGCCTGGTCCGGGTGGGTGCGGTGGGGCGAGGCTCGTGATTCGGGTGCTCATCGCCGACGATCAGGCACTCCTGCGCGGCAGTTTCCGCTTGCTGATCGACTCGGAGGACGACCTCACCGTGGTCGGGGAGGCCCGCGACGGGCGGGAGGCGGTGGAGCTGGCACGTGCAGTGTCACCCGACGTGGTGCTCATGGACGTCAGAATGCCCGAGATGGATGGCATCACCGCGACCGGGCCGATCGCCAGGGACACTCGGGTGCTCATCCTGACCACGTTCGACCTCGATGAGTATGTCTATTCGGCGCTGCGGGCGGGTGCCAGCGGGTTCCTGCTCAAGGACGCGCCGCCGGACGACCTTCTGAAGGCGATCCGGGTGGTGGCGTCGGGTGAGACGCTGCTCGCGCCGACCGTCACCACCCGACTGATCGCGGAGTTCGTACGGCGACCGGTCCGGCAGCCCTTTCACGGGCTCGATACGTTGACGGACCGGGAACGCGAGGTGCTCACCCTCGTCGCCCACGGGCTGTCCAACGCCGAGCTCAGCGTGCGGCTCCAGGTGAGTCCCGGGACCGTGAAGACGCATATCGGCCGCCTGCTGGCCAAGCTCAACGCCCGCGACCGCGCCCAGCTCGTCATCGCCGCCTACGAGGCCCGCCTGGTCACGCCGCGTTAGCAGGCCGCGTTAGCAGGCCGCGTTAGCAGGCCGCGCGCCGAAACACGCGCGCCGAAGCCTCGGGCCCGCGTCGGCGCTTCACCACGCCTGCGCCCACACCGGGCAGGCCACACTGGGCAGGCCACGCCAGGCAGGCCACGCCGGAACCCCGCGCCACGCGCGCCAGAACGGGTCGCACAAGGGACGACCTCGCCGGCACCGGGGATGTCGGTGGGACCTGATGGAATTCGCGGGACCGAATCGTGCGACGTCGTAGGAGCCCACCGTGGACCGTCACGCATGGAAGCCGTTCCTCCAGCGCTGGAGCGAGGAATGGCACCTCGCCCACCCCGACGAGGAGCCGGACGGCGGACCCTGGCTCGGGTGCCCGCCCGCCACCGAAGACGAGGTAAAGGCCCTTGAGGCGCGTCTGGGGTGCGTGCTGCCCCCATCGTTCCGGGAGTTCTTACTGGTCACCAACGGCTGGCGGCACGCGGGCAACTTCGTCTGGAGCCTTCGCGGCACCGAGGAGATCGGCTGGTTGTCCGATCTGGAGCCGTGGTGGGCCGAAGCCTACGCCGACTGGGACGAGGAGGACACAGAGCCCGCGGCGGCGCGATCGTTGCTGATTTCCCTGGAGGCGGACGCCGGCGTCGTCTACCTCGACCCGGGCGACGTCGACGAGCACGGCGAATGGGCGGCTTACGACGTGTTCTCGTGGACGGCCAACGGCCCTGACCGGCACGGCTCGTTCTACGAGAAGATGTACGACTTCTACGCCGGATTCCACGCCCTCGACCGCCCTCCATGCGAAACCCAGCGTGAGTGGGACGCCAAGGTCGAGGAAGCCCGGCTGGCGAGCCTGCGCGGCGAGGTGGACCGTCCGCTGGCCGTGTTCGCGCAGGCCGCGCGTTTCGGCCGTGACCGCGCCTGGTTCCTGGACTACCAGATGCGGATCTTGCTGAGGGAGGAGGGAGGCGACCCGTTCTACCAGTTGCTCACCGACGACGACACCCGGTCGTGGACCCTGGACGAGGGCCTGTTCGCCGCGCAGGCCCTGCCGCTGCTGTTCGCCGCGCACCAACAGGCTCGCCGCTACGGCTCTGGTTCCACGTTCCAGTCCCTGTGGGACCTCGGTCCGCAGCAGGTCAAGCACCTGCTCGCCCGTCATCAGGCGCGGCGGGAAGAACCGGGGTTCCGGCTCTGCTTCGGCAACCCTGAGTTCGACGCTGCCGCGCATGCCGCTCTCGACTCCGGCCAGGACGCCTGGCCGCGCCTGCGCGACGCTTTCGTTCACTGGCGCCCGATGCACGAGGACCATCTCGCACCGATCGCCCTGCTGGCCGACCCCCGGGCCGCCCGCCTGATCACGCCGGAGCGCGGACGCGAACTCCTGGCCACGAAACGGGGCTGAACGCGAGGTCAGTTCGCCGCCGTGAAGCCGAGGGCGGCGGCGCGTGGCTCTTTCCGCTCCGGCGGCGGTTCAGAGGTGAGCATCCCGCTCGGTACCGGGCCAGGCGGGCCACACGGTCCAGACGGTCCAGACGGTCCAGACGTGGGCATCCCGCTCGGCGCCGGTCCAGGCGGTCCAGACGGTCCGGACGGTCCAGACGTGGGCATCCCGCTCGGCGCCGGTCCAGACGGTCCGGACGGTCCGGACGGTCCAGACGTGGGCAGCTCGCTCGGCGCCGGTCCAGGCGGTCCAGGCGTGGGCGTCCCGCTTCTGACCCGTCGCGAATCGGCCTCCGCTGGGCTCACCGCGGGCTCCCGCCGTGAGACGACCGATGAGGCCCGGTGCGTACGTGTGAATGCACCCCTTGCAGACCGAACAGGATGAGCAGCTCGACCGCGCCGCCGTCGGCGCTGCCCAGCCAGTGCGGCAGGGACGTGTCGAACTCGGCCGCCTCACCGGGCGGCAGCGTCAGGTCGCGCTCGCCGAGCACGAGCCGCAGGCGGCCGTTGAGCACGTACAGCCATTCGAAGCCTTCGTGAGTCTGCGGGGTCGGTTCGAGCGGTTCCGACGCGGCGGGAATGATCATCTTGAACGCGTGCACCCCGCCCGGCCGCCGCGACAGGGGCACGAAGGTCATCCCGAACCGTGTGATCGGCTTGAGGTGTATCCGGGGGTCGCCGGTGGGCGGGGCGCCGACGAGATCGTCCAGCGGAACACCGTAGGTACGGGCCAACGGCAGCAGCAACTCCAGGGTCACCCGGCGCTGCCCGCTCTCCAGCCGGGACAGGGTGCTCTCCGACACGCCGGTCGCCGCCGCGAGGACGGCGAGGGTGATGCCGCGGTCGCGACGCAGCGCGCGAAGTCGCGGCCCCACCGCGTCAAGCACCTCGTCCGATTCGCGATCCACACCGCCATCTTGCCAGAACCGCAAGATTCCGTGCCAGAACGCGGCGCGTAAGGCAAAGCTGGGCGCATACCGAACGAGTGCTTCATCCGCCGTACCACCTGACCCGGCTCCCGACCAGGAACAAGGAGACGACCGTGCCCAGCACCACCCGCCGCAACCGCCGCCGCGACACCCCGCCGCCCAGGACAGGAAGCAGCGAGATCGCGACCCTGCGCGGCTTCCTCGACTACCTCCGAGCCTCGATCGCCGCGAAGGTCGAGGGCGCACCCGAACCGCAGGCGCGAGCAGCCGCGGTGCCGTCGGGCACGAACCTGCTCGGCCTGCTCAACCACCTGACCTTCGTCGAACGCACGATGTTCCTCGGGGAGGACGTCACCGACTGGCAGGCCACGTTCCAGGCCCCGCCGGCGGACAGCGTGGCCGAGGTCGTCGCCCGCTACCGAGAGGCGGTCGAGCGCGCGAACGAGGTGCTCGACGGGTGCTCCGATCCGAGCGCGCCGATCCCTCGACCACGACCGGGCCGCCCCGCTCCCAGCATCCGCTGGGCACTCACCCACATGATCGAGGAGACCGGCCGCCACGCGGGCCATGCGGACATCCTGCGGGAACTGATCGACGGCGCGACCGGGCGCTGATCCACCCCAAGGCAGAAGATCTGCGGCTGAGGATCCGGGAGACGTGCCGTGCGGGCGTATCCTCGGGGACGTGCGAATCGATCTTGTGGCGCTGGTCGTGGACGACTACGACCCGGCCATCGACTTCTTCGTCGACGTGCTCGGCTTCGAGCTGGTCGAGGACTCACCGTCACTGACGAACGACGGGCGTCGGAAGCGGTGGGTCGTGGTCCGGCCGCCGGGTGCCGAAACGGGCATCCTGCTCGCCCGCGCGGACGGGAGTCAGCAGGCGTCAGTTGTCGGTAACCAGGTCGCCGGCCGCGTGGGGTTCTTCCTGCGGGTGGATGACTTCGACGCCGCCTACCAGCGGATGACGGCCGCCGGGGTCGAGTTCGTCACCTCGCCGCGGGCAGAGGCTTACGGGAGGGTGGCGGTGTTCCTCGACATCGCCGGGAACCGCTGGGACTTGCTCGGCCCGACCTGACGGCCGCCGGCCTGAGCGCTGTACAGAACGCCCGCTGCCAGGCGCCCTTCCTGATCCGCGACCTCCTGGCTGTGACGTGCCACGGTTGATGTCGCTGCGTCTGCCACGCTCTTGGCGTAGTGGCTGGCCAAGTCGAGTTCGACCCCAGCGATGATCAGTTACTGATCATTTGAGCGCTTCGCGACCCGTACGGTCAGCGCCGGCGGCGGCGCTGGACGTCGGTTTCGGCGGTGATGCGGGCGAAGGTCTCTTCGCCGAGTCGTACGAAGTGGCCGAGCCTGGCCGGGTGCTGGTGGCGGCTCTTGGACTTCGGTTCGGGCGCACTGCGCCCCTCCTGGGCGAGATGCTGCAGGGCTGAGTGCCGCAGAGGGTGCGGGGTCCAGCCCTCCCGGACGGGCTTCCGATGGCCGTGACCGCGAGGAGGCAGACCTTGACGTCGGGAAAGGACGTCATGGAAGGGGCGAGAAGTCATCTGCACCGATGTGTCACATCATGGCCTTCCGCCTACGCCGACCACCGCTTTGACCACTTCACCTGACGCTGGCCGACTCCTTGGCCAGGGGGATGCGGCCGCCGAACTGCCCACCAACATCCCGCACAAATCTCGACGAAGAGACTCGTTCCTGTGCGACCGGCTGGGGCGGCGAGTATCCGACGATCGTGAATTTGTGGGAGGACGCTCAACGCCTTCGCCATCACCTTTGTCGCACTCCTGGCATCAGAGGATGCTCCGCTTCTGCGGCAGGTCGGTGCCGCCGGAGACGGCCGCCAGGACGAACACCGCGATGGCGACGACGAGGACAGCGGACAGAAGCCAGGCGATGGGGTGCCCGAGGTTGATCGTCCAGGTGGAGGAGCCCAAACGGGCGTGGACGAGAAGGGCGGGGTCGCGCCGGTTGGCGTAAACCGTGCCCGCCAGGAACCAGTGCCGGTCATCGTCGCGCTGCGTGATCCCGGAATCTTCCTCTTCCTCACCTGGCACAGCGGGCAGGCGGTGCCCTGCCTGGCCCACCTTGAGTTCAAAGACCAGCCATCCACCCAGCAGCACGGCGAACGGCAGACACACGGCCACCTGCCAGACGACCGTGGCCGCCACGACCCCCCAGGGACGTAGCGCCCAGATGAGGAGGCTGAGGTTGAGGCAGGCGGCCGACAGCAGCGACAGGACGGCGACACCGCGCAGGTAGGTGCGGTAGCGCCGAGCCGAGCCCGTGGGCCTGGCCGCGTCGAGGTCGGGACGGGCCCGCAGCACGATCAGGATCACGACGACGACCAGCAGGGTGAGCGCGGCCTGATACGGCACCGGCTCGAACCGTTCGGCGACGGCGCCGGACCGTCCCCAGCCGATCCCCATGGTGAGCAGCAGAATCACCAGGGCAGGCAGCCCCCACATCCACGGCACGCGGACGGGGTCGGTACGGAACGTGGTGTCCACGGTGACGCCTTGACGCCGCTCGGCCGCCCACCCACCCGCGTTCTTGGTGGCGCGTACCTTGAGATGGGCGCGGTAGTACAGCAGCAGATCGGCGGCGGCCAGGATCCCCGCCGTCACGGCCGGCCGCCCGGTGAGAACCGAGAGCGCCGCGGCCACGGCGGTCATCAGGACGACGAGACGCGCGTAGATCCGCCGCTGGGCGAGGATCACCGGGTCGACGGCCCGCTCGGCGGCCACCCGCACGCCGAACGGCAGCGTCGGCCTGGCCAGCGCGGGCAGCGCCAGCATGAGGCACCCGACCAGCGCGACCAGAGCCAGGCCGGCGGTGATGGACGGCGTCACGACCGCTCCAGGAAGCCGGCCAGGATCGCCTCGCAGCGTCGAATCACATCGTCGCGGTCCAGGCCGTGAACGGTGGCCTCCGCCAGCAGTACGCGCATTTTCTCTTCCCAGTCGTCGGTGAATCCTGGCTCGGGTGGGCCGGTGTCGGCATCGCGCCGGATGACCGCGCCGCTCTTGCGGTTGATCCGGATGACGCCCTGCTGTCGTAGCAGGTCGTAGACCTTGTTCACGGTATGGAAGTTGATACCGAAGTCCGCGGCGAGCTGCCGTGTCGAGGGTAGCGGGTCGCCTTCGCGGGCCTGCCCGCGCGCGATCGCCTCCACGATCCGATCCCGGAGTTGCTGGTAGATCGGGGTCTCGCTGTCCAGGTCAAGTGTCAGCCGCACCCGGCAAGACTATCTGATATACAACTAATAGAACAGATGCACATGGTCGAAAGGAGACGCCATGATCCGGGTACAGGTTCACGACACGACGCTGAGCGTGTGCTTCCCCTCGTGGACACGGCTGTTCGTCAAAGCCGGCCAGGTGAGCGTGCCGCTGGCGGCGATCGCCGACGTCCACCACCTCGACCGGCCGCTCGCCGCGGCCAAAGGGCTGCGATCCGGCCTGGTCGTCAGCGGCCACACCAAGCTCGGCACCTGGACGTCCTTCAGCGGCGTCAAGCAGTTGGTGGGGGCCTATCGAGGTGTCCCGGGCCTGCGAATCGTCCTGAAACACCGGGTCGCGGGCTTTGACGAGCTGATCCTCAGCGTCCAGGACGCCGAGCAGATCCGGCGCCAGTTGACGGCGGTGCGCCAGTGAGCATCGAGGTACGCGGCCTGACCAAGGCGTTCGGCCCCGTGTCCGCCGTCACCGACCTCGGCTTCGAGGTCGGTGACGGCACGGTGACCGGCTTCCTCGGGCCGAACGGCGCAGGCAAGACCACCACCATGCGGATGATGCTGGGGTTGATCGCGCCGACCTCCGGCACCGCCACCATCGACGGCCGGCGCTATGCCGACCTGCCCAGGCCGTCCGCGACCGTCGGCGCCGTACTGGACGGCTCCGGCTTCCACCCCGACCACACGGCCCTGCACCACCTGCGGGTCTACGCCCGCATGGGCCGGTACGGCAACGCCCGCGCCACGCAGGTCGCCGAGTTGACCGGGGTGTCGTCCTTCGCCGACCGCGCCACCCGTACGCTGTCCACCGGCATGCGCCAGCGCCTCAGCCTGGCCACCGCCCTGCTCGGCGACCCTCGAGTGCTCCTGCTGGACGAGCCGAGCAACGGCCTCGACCCCGAGGGCATCGCCTGGCTGCGCACGTTCCTGCGCGACCTGGCCGCCGAGGGGCGCACCATCCTGGTCTCCAGCCACGTCCTCAGTGAGATCGGACAGACCGCGGACCACATCGTGGTGATCCGCCAGGGGCGGCTGGTCGCCACCGGCCCCACCTCCGAGTTGTCCGGTGCGGCGGCCGTACTCGTCCGTTCACCACAGGCGGACGAGCTCAGGAGCGCCCTCAAGGTCTCCTCGGATGTCCTGGGGCCGGACACCCTGCGCATCCACGGCATGACCACCGCCGAGGTCGCGACCGCCGCCGCGGCCCACGGCATCGCCCTGTACGAGATCACCTTCGAACGCCCCACCCTCGAGCAGGCGTTCCTCAACCTCATCGGAGACGACCAATGATCGCGTCCGCTGCGATCGCGGCGGAGTGGACCCGCCTGATCGGCACCAGGCTGTGGTGCTGGGCTCTTCTGGCCGCCCTCGGCAGCGGAGTCTTCACCGGGTTGCTCGCGCTCGTCGGCCCGGAGAACTTCACCCCGCCCATGCCTGGCCTGGACACGGCGCAGGGCGTACACGTGCTGCTCGGACTGCTCGGGTTCACGATGTTCATCCCCGCGCTGCTCGGCACGGCCGCCGTGACCACCGAGTATCGGCACCGGACCATCACCACCACCGCGCTGTTCGTCCCCCGGCGGTCGACCTGGCTGGTCGCCAAGCTCGTCACCTACACCGGCGGCGGGCTCGCCTACGGCCTCATCGCCTCCACGGTCGCCGCCGGAGCCCTCTTCGGAGCCGCCGCGCTCAAGGACGTCACCCTCGGCCTGCCCGCCGGCACCGTCGTGGCGCTCCTGGCCCGCATCGCGCTGGCCATGGCGCTCTACACCCTGCTGGGCGCGGCAGCAGGCGCCATCCTGCGCAACCAGGTGACGGCGCTCGTCGCGGTCGGCGCCTACCTCTACATGATCGAGACCCTCCTGATGCTCATGCCCGGCGTCAAAGCGGTCTATCCCTTCCTGCCCGGCGGCGCCACCGCCGCGCTGACCGGATTCACCTACCTGGCCGACGCCATCGCCGACCAGACCGGCACCTCCGCCACCGCCCTGCTCTCCGCGCCCCTCGGCGCCGCCGTGCTGCTCGGCTATGCCCTGATCGCCGCCGCCATCGCCGTCGCCGCACCGCTGCGGCGGGACATCACCTGACCCCCTCTCCCGCCCGAAGGCGGACGTTCTCGTTACCCCAGGAGCCCCGTTCACCAGGCGAGAACGCATGAGCAGTACGTCTCGACGACGTCGAGGCGGGGCGACGGCCACGGAGGCGTTCGTCTCGTGGTGGGGCATCGACCTGAGCCGTCGATGCCCCACGCGTTTCACGGCCGTGGCGTCCGGATCGTGGCAGGGTCAGTGATCAGTGGGTTCCCACCACACCAGATGGGCGGCGGCCTGGGCCACCGGCTCGATGATCTCCCACGCCTCGGCGATCAGCCCGTCGTCGAGCCGCCAGATGTCGACGACCACGATCTCCGGCCCGCCGTCGGGCAGCCGGCGCCGCGAGTGCATCACGACGTTGTCGCCGTCGGCCAGCACATGCTGGATCTCGACCTGCATGCCGGCGAGCGGGACGAGCGCGGTGCGCACGGCCGCGAGCCATTCCGCCTTGGTCATCGACGCATCCGGCCGGTGGTGGATGAAGTCGTCGCTCAGCACCGACGCGAGCGCCTCGACGTCGCCCGTCGCGACCAGGGCCGCCAGCGCCCGCTGGACGATGCTCTTGTTGTCTGTGGTCAGGTCCTGTGCAGTCATGGCAAGCAGTGTTCCCGCCGCGGCGACGGCTGTCGATGAACTCCCATGTCATGGCGTACGGCCCCAGAACGAGTAGCATCGGCGGCCATGTACACGGTCGGGGAACAGCTACGGCAATGGCGGCATCGCAGGCGGCTCAGCCAGCTCGATCTCGCGATCGCCGCCGACGTGTCGGCCCGTCACGTCAGCCTCGTGGAGACCGGCAAGTCCAACCCGAGCGCCGCCATGATCCTCCGGCTCGCCGAGCAACTCGACGTGCCGTTGCGGGAGCGCAACAGGTTGCTGCTCGCCGCCGGCTTCGCGCCCCGCTACCCGGAGCGGCCGCTCGACGGCGAGGCACTGTCGGCGGCCTGGGACGCGGTCGCGCGGGTGCTGCGCGCGCACGAGCCGTACCCGGCGCTGGTCCACGATCGCCGGTGGAACATCGTGATGACCAATCGCGGCATCGACCCATTCCTCACAGGCGTCGCCCCCGAGTTGCTGCGACCGCCGATCAACCTGGTACGGCTGGGACTGGACCCGCGCGGGCTCGCCCCGCACATCGTCAATCTGGCCGAGGTGCGTGCGGTGCTCCGTACCCGGATCACGCGTCAGCTCGCCGCCGCTCCCGACCCCCAGCTCACCGCGCTCTACGAGGAACTGCTGACGCCCGGCTCCGAGGACGCGAGCCACCCGGTCGAGTCCGAGGTCACCATCCCGATGATCTTCCGCTTCGGCGGGCGAGAGCTGCGGCTCTTCTCGACCACGACCACGTTCGGCACCCCGATGGACATCACCCTGGACGAGGTCGCGATCGAGTCGTACTACCCGACGGACCCGGAAAGCGCCGCCTTCTTCACCACGCCCGACGCGGATGGCCCTTGAGTCGTGCGACACGACGCCGCACGCGCACGCGGATCCGTGCGGACGGTCTCACGCCGGGCTGGTGTAGCGGGCCTGGCGGGCCGCGGCGGTCAGTGCCGCCGCCCTGGCCGCCTCGGTCGGCGTGAAGGGCAGCTCGGGCCGCCTGATCAGTAGGGCGCGGTCGGGGTTCACGGAGATCACCATGGTGGTGTTGAGCCCGGCGCCCTCGTCCACGGTGTCGCCGGGACGCCGCCACTCGACCTGCGGCACCCGCAGCAGCTCCGCCATCGCCTCGGGCAGCCGGTCGGGCTCGGCGCCGACCCGCTGCGCCAGCACGAACGCCTGAACGCCCGGGTCGGTGAGGTCCTTGACCTGCGCGGGCACGATCACGACGCCGTACCCGCCCGCCTCGGTCAGCGCCCCGGCCAGCGCGTCGAGCGCCAGATCGCGCGGCGCCTCGATGACGAACTCGTCGAGCGCGTCACATCCGGCGGGCGTGATGGCGCTGCTGCCGGTCGGGGCGATGTGCAGGGTCAGGATGTTGCATCCCAGGCGGCCGAACGCGCCCGCCACGCTGGCGAGCCGGCCGGGCCGCTCCACCACCCGCATGCGGATGCGCCACAACGCCATGGGGGATCCCGCGCCGCCGTCCACCGGGAGCGCGGCCGCCCTCCTGGCCGGACGACGGCTCATCCGCTTGTGGATCGCGGATCCGACGATCACCGCCACCCCCAGCCCGACCAGCACGACGGGGCCCGGATCCGCGTGCCCGAGCAGCGTGGCGAACAGGTGCGCCAGGCCGACCGCGAGGAACAGGGCGGCGAGTTCGGCGAGCTCCCGCCGCCACGCGTGCGCCCGTTGATTGCCATGTCCGGAATGTGGGTGAACCACCTTTGGAGCATCGCTCATGACCCCAGTGTGTCCATGAGTTGTTACCTGGTCACTCACGGCAAGGTTGCGGCGGCATTAAACCGCGTTCACCGCGTGACCGCCCGCGAAGCCCGTGCGCCCACTTCGCCCCGATGACCGGCCAGGAGTCCGCCAACGCGGCCGTCCATAACTGATCGCCAAGGAATGATGATCAAGTCTCGACTATCCTGACAAGGTCCTGGAGCAATTTCCACACGTCGGGTTCGTCGGCTCGGATGGAGGTTGTCGGTGAGTTCTGAAGGTCGTACGCGGGCCAGGTTCCGCGTGCTTGGACCGGTGGAGTTCCAGACCGATACCGAACATGTCGTCCTGACCGGCAAACAGGGCGCGTTGCTGACGATCCTGCTGCTGAGCGCCAACCACGTGGTTTCGGTTCAGCGGCTGGCGGAGCTGCTGTGGGGCGAGCCGCTGCCCAGCTCCCCCTCCTCCCGCGTCAGGATGCTGGTCTCCGACCTCAGGAAGACGTGCGTCGCCGCGGGAGACGATCTGATCCGTACGCAGCGACCCGGGTACGTCGTGCGGCTGACGCCCGACCAGCTCGATCTGGTCAGGTTCCTCGACCGCACGGCGCACGCCCGCAAGGCGACGGCCGGCGGCGACCCGGAGACCGCGCTGACCCGCTACGACGAGGCGTTGAGGCTCTGGCACGGAGCGCCGCTGGTGGGGATCGACGGCTCCTTCGTCCCGGCGGAGGCGGCCAGGCTCCAGGGGCTGCGTCTGGAAGCGCTGGAGGAGCGGGGCTCGGCCATGCTCGCGACGGGCAGGTACGCCGAAGCCATCGCCGAACTCACCGCGGTCGTCACGGATCACCCCCTGCGTGAGGCGGCACACGGTCAGCTCATGCTCGCCCTGTACCGGAGCGGCAGGCGTGCCGACGCTCTGGCGGTCTACCGGAGCCTTCGCGAACGGACCACCGACGAGCTGGGTCTGGAGCCCGGACACGACCTGCAACGGCTGCACCACCAGATCCTCACCTCTGACGCCGTGGCCGAGGCCCCGGACACCCCCGACACCGCCCAGGAGCAGTCGCCTCCGATGGCCTCGCCGGTCCCCCGGCAGTTACCCGCTCCGCCACCGCACTTCGTCGGCCGTGAGCGCGAACACGCCGAGCTGGATCGCCTCGCCCGCGACCGGACCGGGAACAGCGTGGCCATCGCCGCCATCAGCGGGACCGGGGGGATGGGGAAGACCTCGTTGGCCCTGCGCTGGGCGCACGACAACCTCGGCCTCTTCCCCGACGGCCAGCTCTACGTCGACCTCCACGGGTTCGACCCGAGCAGCGGCCCGCTGCCGGCTCATGTGGCTCTGCGCCATCTTCTCGGCTCTCTCGGTGTCCCGGCGGCGGCCGTCCCCGCCGGGGAGGAGGCCCAGGCAGGGCTCTACCGGTCGCTGGTCGCGGGCCGCCGCCTGCTCGTCGTCCTTGACAACGCCCGTCACGTGGCGCAGGTCGAGCCGCTCATCCCCGGCAGCCCCGGCTGCATGGTGGTGGTCACCAGCCGCAACCGCCTCCCGGGCCTGACCGCCACCCGCGGCGCGAGCCTGATCGGGCTGGACGTCCTCACCCGCGCCGAGACGCGCCGCCTGCTCGGCCGCCACCTGGGCGAATCGAGGATCGGCGCGGATCCTGACAGCGCGGCCGTCCTCGTGGAGCACAGCGGCGGCATCCCCTTGGCGATCAGTGTGCTCACCGCACGGGCCGCCATGCACCCCGCTTTTCCCCTGTCGGTCCTCGCAGAGGAGCTGAGCAGCCCCGCCACTCGCCTCGACGCCCTGCAGACCGGCGACCTGCAGACCGGCGACCTGGACACCGGCCTTCGGGCCGCGTTCACCTCCTCCTACGAGGCCCTCCGCCCCGCCGCCGCCCGGCTGTTCGCGCTTCTGGGACTGACGCCGTGGCCGGACATCGGCCTGCGATCGGCCGCCGCGCTCGCCGGACTGCCCGCGTTCCGTACCAGGGTGTTGCTGCACGATCTCGAAACCGCCAACCTGATCCAGCAGTACCGTCCCGGTCGATACCGCACGCATGACCTGGTCCGGCTCTACGCCGCCGAGCGCGCGCGGTCCGATCAGCCCGATCAGGAGCGGGCGGAGGCGCTCACCCGCCTGGTCGACTCCTACGTGCGCACCGCCTGCGCCGGCGACCGGCTGCTGTACCCCAACCGTCCCTTCGCCGCGCAGGTCTCCACCGAGCCCGGGGAGGAGGACTTCGAGGACGCCACGTCGGCCCTGGCCTGGTTCGAGGACGAGCGGTCCAGTCTCGTCGAGGTGCAGCGACTCGCCGTACGACTGGGCATGGACCTGGCCGTCTGGCGGCTGGCGTGGGCGATGGACACATACCACAAGCGGTGCCACCACGAGTTGCGCATCGGGTCGTGGCAGACGGCCCTGGCCGCCGCCGAGCGACTGGGGCTCCCGAGCACCCGGGCCCTCGCCCACTGGTACCTGGGGTACGCCTGCGCGCAGGACTCCAGGGCCGGCGACGGCCTGGACCATCTGCTGCTCGCGTTCAGGCTGTTCGAGCAGGAGGAGGACCTCACCGGGCAGGCGCACACCAGCCACACCCTCGGGTTCGCCTGGCTCGCGCGGGGCGAACCCGAGCGCGCGATCCCGCACGTGGAGAACGCCCTGCGCCTCCAGCGGGAGCTACGCGACCCTCTCGGGGAGGCCAACGCGCTCAGCGCCGCCGGCTGGTGTCACGCCAGGCTCGGCCATTACCCGGAGGCGCGGTCGTACTGCGAGCAGGCGCTGGAGCTGTTCCAGAAGCACGAGGACCTGAACGGCGAATCCGCCACACTCGACAGCCTCGGCTACGTCGCCCACTGGGCGCGGCAGCACGAGCAGGCGCTCGGCTACTACGGCCGATGCCTCGAACTGCGCGAGAGACTCGGCAACGCCTATCAGGGCGCCGACACCCTCGTCCGCATCGGCGAAGTTCACCATGAAATGGGCCAACCCGCCGCCGCCCGCGACGCCTGGCAGCGAGCGGCCGATCTCTACCAGAGGCAACATCGCGCGGGCGAAGCCGAGGACGTTCATGAGCGGATCAGGCGCCTTGCCGTACGGCCTTCCGCCGCAGCCGGACCCTCAGGTCACGCGGCACCAACAGACCGCTGAAGTCGGGCACCATCGCCGCGTCCTGCACCCGAGTGATGTCCATGCCGCTGACCAGCCACGACGTCGCCAGCATCAGTTGCATCATGCCGAGCTGAGTCCCCACGCACACCCTCGGCCCGGCGCCGAACGGCAGGTAGGTGTGCCTGACGGGCGCGACATGAGGCTCCAGCCACCGTTCGGGCGCCAACCGGTCGGGGTCGGACCACCAGCGTGGATCGCGGTGCAGCCGGTACAGGCTGAACAGCACCTGGTCCCCCGTCTTGAGGCGCCATCCGTCGAGCTCGGTGTCCCGGCGTACGGTCCTGCCGATCAGCCAGGTCGGCGGCCACAACCGGAGCACCTCCTTGACGAACGCCTCGGTGTACGGCAGGTCCCCCATGACCGGGACCTCGCCGGCCGAAGCGGCCTCGGCCTCCACCCTGGCCAGCACGTCCGGCCGCGTGCTCAGCTCGTACACGATCCAGGTGAGCGCGGCGGCCGGGACGCCCAGCGCGGCCAGCATGATCCCGCGCAGGAACCGCTCGATCTGCAGGTCGGACAGCTCCCGGTCGCCCGGGGCGAGCAGCACGCCGAGAAGGTCATGGGCGGACGGGTCCCCGGCCGCGCGACGGCGGCGCACGATGTCGGTCATGAGCGCCAGCAGCCGTTCGCGGGAGCGGGCGAAGCGCCGCACCTTGCGCGATGGCCACCACGGCGGGAGCTGCAGCGAGTCGCGCGACAGGGGATCGATCGCCGCGACGTTCTCGGCCAGCGTCTCCGGCACTCCTCGCGCGTCGGCACTCAGGCAGAAGTCGGCGGTCGCCCGGCCGAAGAAGTCGGCCATGGTGGCGAGCACGTCCATCTCCCCGGCGCCGACGGTCCTGAGGAAGATCTCCCGCAACCGCTCGGCGTGCGCCTGCGCCACCCTCCTGTGCAGACCCTGCCAGCCCGCGCGACGGGTCGTGGTCCACAGTTCGGCGTCCGCCGCCATCCGCTCGGTGTCCGTGCTTCCCGCCAGTGGCGAGTTCTCGGCCAGGAAGTCGTTGTTGGTCCTGGTGAGCAACGCATGCACCTGATCCGGTGAGGACACCACGATCGTGCGGGCGTCGAACGAGAAGACGTCCCCGTATTCACGGTGACACCGTTCCAGGAAACCGTTCCTGTCCCGGTCGTACTCCTCGGTGTTGCCGAACAACCAGTGTCCTCGGGGCCCTGGCGGGCGCTCCGGACCAGATGCATGCGTCACTCGTCGGCCCCCGGATCCGCTAGTTGAAGAAGTTCCAGTAGGTGTACATGCCTCCCATGCGGACCCGGCCCAGGACCCGGACGGCTGCGTGTCGGATGTGCTTCATGCGTAACCTCCGTAGCGCGACTGACGTCACTGACCACGATCGATCACCGGGCGCATGATCTCCGCATGAAAACCGCCTGCCCCGCCCGGCCGGTCGCCCCCGCCGTTGACGCGCACGCCTTGCGGCGGCGGGTCGCATGCGATCGTCTCGGGCGCGGTATGCGGTGGCCTGCCGCCGCCATACCGCTGCCATACCGCGCATTCCTAGGATTCTCGCGTCCGACAAAACACCCTGGCGGGAAACAATTCATGCGCGGAGCAGACAGTTCGGCATCCTCGTGGTCGTCGCGATCAGCGCCGCCGCTGTGCTCGGGGGAGCCGCGACTGCCGCAGAGGAGAGCCCACACATGCCTGCCTGAAGGACTGCAGGGGCGTCCTTTCACTGGCAGGTGGACCGGATCGCGGTGAGGACCCAAGGCTCGGCCAGACTGGAACCTCACTTAACACCACAAACTGCTGTTTCATAGCGTATTCAGCGTCATTTCAGCACCAATAGGCAGTCTGTTCGCAGGCGAAGAGATTCGGATGCCACTGATGAGACCCGTGGCGGGGTCGCCGAACATGGGCGGCCCCGCCTCCCAGTGACCAATTCAGGTAACACCGTTCTCTTGGGGGAGTCATGAAGAACATCATGCCTGTATGGGAGAATCCATCGACGCGCGGTAACTTCTGGACCCGGACCAAGGGTGGGCCGGCTGCGGCGGCATCGCTCGGCCACCCTCATGAGGTCCGTATGTTCGGTGAGTTCAGGCTGCTGATCAACGGCGTGAACATCGAACGGTGGCGGGCCGGCCGTGCGCGCAGCGTACTGCAGTTCCTGCTGATGAACGCTCAGCAACCGGTCTCCAAAGAGTCACTGATCGACGCGATCTGGGGTGAGACCAGCACCAAGGCGCCGGGCACCTCACTGAAAGTCGCGATCCACAACCTTCGCCGCATTCTCGATGAGGCGAGCAGATCGGAGGAAGCCCCGCTGCGTATCGTGTCGCAGCGTTCGGGTTATCTCTTGGACGTCAAGGACGCCTGGATCGACGTCCACGAGTTTCAGCGTGCGGTGAACCGTGGTCTGCGGTTGCACCGGTCGGGAGAGATCCGGGTCGCCCGCCGGCACTATTCCCAGGCCATCGCGGTTTATCACGGCCCGTATCTGCAGGACAGCACGGATATCTGGGCCGCGCTGCAGCGCGAACGGCTGCAGGACTCGCTGTTGCAGGCGATGAGCCATCTGGCCGAGTACGCCGAGCAGCGCAACGACCATCCATCAGTCGTCACGCTGAACCAGCGCATGCTGGAGGTCGATCCCTGTCGCGAGGCCAGTTATCAGGCGTTGATGCGCTCTCATGCCGCCCAACATCAATTGGCGAGGGTCCATGACTGGTACGCGCTCTGCGTCGAACAGCTTCACCGGCGGCTCGGCGTGACCCCGCATATCGAGACCAGACGCCTTTATCACCGCATCATCAATGGCTGATGAGCCGACGCCGCCGCCTCATGACCGGGGCGGCGGCTCATTGGTCGGGCGGGCGTCCGAAGAAGGTTCCCGTGGGTGAGGGGATATCACGTGAGGTCGGAGAGCAGGCTCGACAACTCGTCGGGATCCAGGTCTCCGACCTCTGCCATGAGAAGGCCGTCCAGGAGCGCCGCCTGGGCGCGGACCGTCGGGTTGTCGAAGAGTTGGGCCACCGTCACTTCGACGCCGAAGGAGGCGTGCAGCCTCATCGCGAGTTTCACCACGATCAGCGAATGACCGCCGAGACCGAAGAAGTTCTGGTCCGCGCCGACGGCGTCCAACCCGAGAAACTCGCGCCAGATCTCCGCGACGTGCTCGGCGGTGGGACCTGAGGGCGGTTCGATCTCGTCATCGGTCAGCCACACGATGGAATCGTCCGGAGTCGTCTCCCAGATCGGCAGGGGCGCCGTCAACCGGGAGATCTCCGATGTCGGCTCCGCCACCGCCGCTCGCAGCAACTCCCCGTAGGCCGCGGCGAGTTCTGCGACGGCCTCGGCGGACAGGACTCGATCGTCGTAGATCCATCGGGCCCGTAGCGCGTGCCCCGAACCCACCAGCTTCACCATGAGCGGGAACTGGCCGCCGCTCTCCCCCGTTTCGACGTGCTCGGCCTCGGTGCCCGGCAGTCGCGGCAGTGCCGGCGTTCCCGACTCGTAGGAGAAGACGATGTCGAACAGGGACGTCCTGCCGGTCGGCGCGAGCCGGTCACCTCGTGCCAGCAGCTCGTAAGGCAGGTCGCGGTGCTCGAGGGCGCCCAGCACGGTCTCGCTCTCACGGGCGAGCATCGACCGTACCGTGTCGCCGTCTCGAAGGGCATTGCGCAGCGGCAGCAGGTTGAGGAACGGGCCGATCAGGTGCTCGGTCTCGGCCAGGGAGCGCTCGTGCACGGGCGTGCCGATGAGGACGTCCCGGCTGCCGGTGAAGTACCACACCAGGACCCGGAACAGCGCCAGCGCGAAGACGAAGGGCGACACGCGTTCCCGCTTGGCCGCCCCCACCAGCGTGTCATGCGCGTCGTCAGGGAACGCCACGTCGATCGAGCCCTCCCTGCCCCCGCGGGGCCGGCCGCCCTCGTCACCGAACAGCCCCGGGGCCGCGGGCACGTCGGCGAGCCTGCTCCGCCAGTAGCCCGGCAACCGGTCCGCTCGCGGCGTCTCCCGTTGCCACCTCGCGAAGTCGGCGTATTGGATCGGGAGCGCGGGCAGCCGCGGCGCCGACCCGTCGCGGTGGCACCCGTAGAGGTGCCACAGTTCGCCGGCCAGGATGGCCGGCGAGTTCATGTCGCTGACGATGTGGTGCAGGGTGATCAGCAGGACGTGCTCGCGAGTCCCGAGGTGGAGGACGCAGGCTCGCAGCAGCGGTGCTTCGCGGAGGTCGAACGCGTGGTCGGCTTCGGCTCTGACGACCGCGTCGACCTCGTCAGGGCGATCGGTGAGATCGATCTCGCGCACGGTGACCGGCGCCGACGGCAGCGCGCGTTGCATGGGCGAGCCGTCCACCAGGTCGATGACCGTCCGCAGGATCTCATGCCGGTCCACCACGTCCCGCAGGGCGCGCTGCAGCACGGCGACGTCGACCTCGCCGGTGAGCCGCGCGGCGAGCGGATCGTTGAGCGTCCCCGGATGCTCGGCCAGTGTGTGCGCGAACCACAGGCGCTGCTGGGCGTAGGACAACGAGGTCCACGCGCCGGGGTCAGGCCGCGGTACGGGCCCCGGGCCGGCCGGCGGGCGCTGTCGCCGCAGCAGTTGCTCGGCGAGCCGCCGGCGTTCGGCCGACAGGTGCGACAGCCGTTCGTCCACGTCCAGACCGTTTTCTGGAGATTTGTCCGGCACTGGTGATCCCTTTGGTGAGTGGGCCTTCGGCGTCATACCGCGGACGGGACGGCTGCTTTGGGGGCACTGTCGTGGGTGCGAACGCGGATCAACGGACTGACCAGGATCACCACGGTGGAGACGAGCACGAGCCCGCCGGAGGCCAGGAGTCCCGGCACGATTCCCGCGAGGTCTCCGACGACGCCACCGACCAGGAACCCGAGCGACACCGCGCCGAACACGACCGACAGGGCCGTGCCCGTCACACGGCCCATGATCTCGTTCGGCGTCACGGACTGCACCAGGCTCATCACGTGGACGTCGTACACCGAGTTGATCATCCCGATGAGGAACTGCACGAGGGCGAGGACCAGCACCGCGGCTCCGGCCCTGCCGAGCGGCAGCACGAAATAGGCGCTCGCCGCCACCGCGGTGGCCAGGGCCAGCGTCCCGCCGACTCCGAGCAGCCGGGTCAGGCCCCGCACGACGAGCGTGCCGACCACGAACCCGACGGCGCCCACGGCGAACGCTATGCCGACCTGGGCGGGCGTGAGCCCTACCTCGCGGTAGGCGAACAGCAGGATCAGCGCGTCTCCGGTGGACATGCCCAGGTTCAACGCCGTAGTGGCGATCATCAGGTTCCGCAGCACCGGCGACCGGAGAAGAACCCGCCACCCGACGAGAACGCCCCCAGACGGGCCCTGCTCGCCCTGCTCGACCTGCTCGACCTGCTCGGCCGACGCCCGCGGCGTGCTGTCACGCCGTTCGCGATGGCGTACGAACACCAGGCAGATCGCGGACACCAGATAGGTCGCCGCGTCAACGGCCACGGCCAGCGCCGCGCCCAGCCAGCCGATCAGGGCTCCCCCGGCCGCCGCGCCGAGCACCTCCGACCCCGAGCGGCTGACCTGGAGCTTCGTGTTCGCCTCCACGATGTGGTCCGAACCGACGAGGTCGGGGACGTACGCCTGATACGACACTTCGAACAGCACGGTTAGGGCTCCGGAAACGGTCGCCACCACGAAGAGCTGGGCCATGGTGAGCGCGTCGAAGGCGTACGCGACGGGGATGGACACCAGCGCGAGCAGCCGGCCCACGTCCGCCAGGATGATGATCCGCCGCCGGCCCGTCTTGTCCGCGACCAGTCCGGCCACCGGGCCCAGCACGACGAACACCGCGAAGCGCACGGCGCCGAGGACGCCGACCTCCAGCGGGCCGCCGTCGAGAAGGAGGATCGCCACGGTGGGCAGCGCTATCAGCGATATGCGATCCCCGAAGTTGCTGACCGTCTGACCGGCCCACAACTTGATGAAATCGCGGTGTTTGAAGAGCTTTCCCAGGGCCATGCAGTCCTCCGGTCGCGCCGCACGATGTTCACGCCGTTCAGGTGCCGGGCCAGGGTGGCGCCGGCACCGCCGTCCCCTCAGCCGATGGCGTCCGGGTCGTTCATGAGCCGGTCGACCGCGTGTTCGCCGGCCTCGCGCAGCCGCCGCAGCAGCTCGGCCGTCTCGACCACCTTGGGTCCGAACTCAGGATGCGCACGCAGCACAGCGGCCATGTCGGCCACGGTGGGTTGCATGAACACGGTTCTGAGCGGCAGGTCCACCCCGAACAGCTCGCCCGTCCTGCGGGCCAGAACCGCCGCGATCATGGAGTTGCCGCCGAGGTCGAAGAACTGGTCGGTCGCCTGGACCTCGGCGACGTTGAGCGACTCGCTCCACAGCTCGGCGAGCGCGACCTCCACGGGATCCGCCGGCGGGCGGTGCTCTCTCGTGCGCGGCGCGGTCCGCGCCGGCCGGGCCGACAACGCCCGCCGATCGATCTTGCCGTTCGGCGAGAGCGGCAGCTCGTCCCTGACGATCACCTGGTCCGGCACCATCGCGGCGGGCAGCAGTCCCGCGACGTGCTCACGCAGGCGTTCCGGGACCGGAGCCGGGGCGCTCCCCGCGGCCGGAACGGCGTACGCCACCAGGCCCCGCCTCGCGTGCTCACCGACGGCCACCACCACGGCCTGCTCCACCTCGGGATGCGAGCGCAGCGCCGCCTCCACCTCGCCCAGCTCGATCCGGTGCCCCCGGACCTTGACCTGCAGGTCGGTCCGCCCGAGGATCTCGATCGTGCCGTCCGGCAGGTAACGGCCGCGGTCTCCGGTGGCATAGGCGCGCTCGCCACTGGGCAGCCGGACGAAGGTCCGCGCGGTTCTCTCCTGATCACCCCAGTAGCCCCGCGCCAGGCCGATCTCGCTGGCGTCGTACATCTGTCCCGGCACCCACACCGGGCATTCCCGCAGATCGGCGTCCAGGATGTGGTAGCGGTGGTTGGCCATGGGACTGCCGTAGGGAATGCTGACCCAGTCCGGGTCGACGTCGCCGATGGGATAGGCGATCGACCAGTTCACCGTCTCGGTCGGGCCGCCGCAGCTCACGACGCGCAGCCGGGGATTGAGCGCACGCAGACGGCCGGGAAGGGGCAGGGGAATCCAGTCGCCGGCCATGACCACGGTTCGCAGTGTGCTCAGTGCCGCGCCGCCGCGGTCCTCCGCGCATCCGGCGACCAGCTCCATCAGCGCGGGGACCGCCGCCCAGAACGTGACCTCCTCGCGTTCGGCCAGCTCGACCCAGTGGTCAGGATCCGGTCGCACGTACGGCTCGGGGAGAACCACCGCGCCGCCGGCCGCCAGGGGGCCGAACACGTCGTAGACCGACATGTCGAAGTTCAGCGCCGCGGTCGCCATGGCCTTGTCGGCGGTCCCGATCTCGAAGCGCCTGTTGACGTCGAGCACGTGGTTGACCACCGCGCGGTGATCGACCATGACGCCCTTCGGGTCGCCGGTCGACCCGGAGGTGTAGATGACATAGGCGAGGTCCGTCGGGAGCTGCACACTGCGCATCGGCTCGGCGTCGGCGTCGGCGTCGGCGTCGGCGTCGGGGAAGTCCTCGCCGACCGTGAGCACGCGTACGCCTTCCGGCCAGTCGATGCCGCCGGACAGGCTGGCCCGGCACAGCGCGATGTCCACCGCGCCGTCGGCGAGCAGGAAGCGCAGCCGCGACGCCGGCACCCCGGGGTCGAGCGGCAGGTACGCCGCCCCGGCCATCAGGATCCCGTAGACGGCGACGTACTGCTCCCAGCCCTTCTCCATCACGACGGCGACCAGGCGGCCTGGGCCGACGCCCTGCCTTCTCAGCTCACGACCGGCCTTGGCCGCCTCCGACCGCAGCTCCGCGTAGGTGAGCCGGCGATCACCGGTGATCACCGCGGGCGCGTCGGGCGTCCGCTCGGCCTGCGCGAGGAACAGCTCGTGCAGCAGGACGTCGGGCACGTCGGCGGCGGTGCTGTTCACCTCGTCCCGCAACCGCCGCTGTGCGGGGGGAAGGAGGTCGAGCCGCTCCTCCCGCCAGGCGTCCTGGCCTGCCGCCAGCTCGCCCAGCAGCCGGCAGTACGCCGCGAACATGTCGTCGATGAGGCCGTCGGGGAACAACTGCGGCAGGAAGTCCCAGTTGAACTCCAGTGCCCCGGCGATCTCGAACACCTGGAAGTCGATCGACACCTGAGGCGTCTGCGAGATCGAGTAGACGGCTTCGCCGAGCGCGGTCGCGTACCGGCGCGGCGGGTGCCCGAGCAGGCTGGTCAGCACGATCGGCATCGCCGCGGAGATGTCGCCGCGCTCGCGGGCCAGCTCGCGAAGCACGCGGACGCCGCTGAAGTAGCGGTGCTCCAGGTCGGTCCAGAGCTGCCGCTGCAGCGCCTGGACGCGCTGCGCGAAGGTGCCGTCCGCCTTCTCCACCGCGAGCAGGAGCGTGGTCGTCGTGTCCCCGATCAGCAGGTTGACGTCCGGGTGCACGGGGAGCCGGTTGAACAGGGGGAAGTTGATGGTGAAGCGCTCCTGGCCGCTCCAGGTGCGCAGCACTTCGGCGAAGACGCCGGTGAGCAGGACGGGCGGGGTGACGCCGACGGCGCCGGCCGACTCCTTGAGCCGGCGCCACTCCTCCGGCGTCAGCCGATGCGCGCGCCGGTCGAACCGCACCTCTTCCCCCGGGGCGGGACTGCGGGAGGGCAACTGGGGGGCGGGGGGCAGGTCGGGCAGCCGCCGCAGCCAGTACTCCCGGGAACGCCGGTAGAGCTCGGTCGACTCCAGCACCCCCTCGGTGCCCAGCACGTAGTCCCGGAACGTGATGCGCAGCGGCTCCAGCTCGGCGTCGGGGCTCTCGTAGAGGCGCACCAGGTCGGGGACGAGCACCTGGAAGTAGCTCCACGCGTCCGCGATCAGCATGTCCAGGCTCAGGTGGATCCGGGTGCGCCGCCCGCCCTGGCTCTCGTCGGCGAAGACGGTGAGCCGCAGGTCGAACAGCGGCCAGCCGTCGTCGGGGATCACCTTGTGCGACATCTCCTCGCGGGTCTCGAGCAGCCGGCGCCGGGTCGTCGCGGGATCGGCGCCGGTGAGGTCCTCGACGGGAACGCGGAAGTCGGGCGGCTCGGCGAGGATGCGCTGAGTGCCGTCGGCGCCGACCACTGTGCGCAGCGCGTCGTGACGGTCGACCAGTCGCCGCCAGGCCGCGACGAAGCGTTCGACCTCCAGGTCCGGGCTCTCCCACTCGAAGTAGCCGTGGCAGCCGACGTTCCCCAGCTCGACCGCGTCACCGCGGCCGATCCAGAGGGCCTGCTGGCTGTCGTTCAGCGGGAACGGCTCGAACCTGGCGGCCGGGTCCGCCGTCAGCTCCGGGAAGTCCGCGGCGGACCGGCCGTCCCGGCCCGCGCGCTGCTCGAGCAGGCCGCCCACTCCGGACAGCGTGGGCGCGGCGGCGAGGTCGGGCAGCGACAGCTCGACGTCGAACTCCTTGTGCACCTCCTGCAGCAACTGGATGGCCAGCAGGGAGTGACCCCCGAGTTCGAAGAAGTCGTCGTGGCGGCCGACGTTCGCGACGCGCAGGACCCGTGCCCAGATCTCGGCCAGCCTACGCTCGGTGGGACCGTCCGGCGGGGTGTAGGCGGTGCTGAGGCTCTCCCGCGCACCCACGTCCGCGGGAGGCAGGGCTCGGTGGTCCACCTTCTCGTTGGGCAACCGCGGCAGTCGCTCCAGCACCACGAACGCCGACGGGATCATGTAGTGCGGCAGCCGCTGGGAGAGCAGGGCTCGCAGCTCGGGCACCGAGGGGCTCGCTTCTCCGGCCGGTGTCACATAGGCCACGAGGCGGGTGTCGTCGGGCGTGCTCCCGGCAGTGGTCACCACGGCCTCGCCGATCCCGTCGGTGGTCGCGAGCGCGCTCTCCACCTCTCCGAGGTCGACGCGGAAGCCCCGGACCTTGGTCTGGGTGTCGCTCCTGCCGAGGATCTCCACGACGCCGTCGGCCCGGTAGCGTGCGAAGTCCCCCGTGTCGTACAGGACGGAGGACGGTTCCTCCGGCAGCCGGTTGGCCCGGAACGCGGCGGCGGTCAGCTCGGGCCGCCGGTGGTAGCCGGCGGCCAGCCCCGCCCCGGCGACATGCAACCTGCCGACCACGCCTGTCGGCACCGGCTGGCCCGCCTCGTCGAGCACGTACACCCGCTGGTTCGCGATCGGCCGGCCGACGGGCACCGGCCGGGCCTCCCGCAGCCGCCCGTCGGTAGCCCGCGCCGTCACGTCCACACCGGCGCCGAGGTCGAGGCAGGACAGCACGTTCGTCGTCTCCGTCGTGCCGAAGGTCATCACGATCGGGAACGGCAGATCCGCCGGCGGCCAACTGTGCACGCGCTCACCCGTGGTGACCATCACCCGCAACGCCACGTCCTGCGGCCAGGAAAGCCGCCAGGCGCGCTCGGCGAGGGCCGCGATGAGCATGGTGTGCGTGATCCGCTCGGCGACCAGCCAGTCCTTGATCAGCTCCGGTGAGCCGGCGGTCTCGCCGTCCGCGATGTGGATCGCCGCGCCACAGGCCAGGTAGGGCATCCACTCCATGAGCTGGACCGCGAACCCGGGCGCGGACAGCCACGACGCCCGGTCGGACGGGCGCACCCCGTACGCGCGGCGCGTCCAGTGCACCAGGTTCACCACCGCCCCGTGCCGTTCCAGCACCGCCTTGGGTTCGCCGGTGGAGCCGGAGGTGTAGATGAGGTGGCTGACGGTGTCGGCGGTGATCTCGGCGTCCACCGGCTCGCCCGGCTCCCCGTCGAACACCGGCGAGTCGATGAGCAGGCAGTCCACGCCCGATGGGGCGCGTTCGCGGCACTCCGCGGCGACGAGCAGAACCAGCGGCTCGGAGTCCTCGACCAGATGAGCGAGGCGCGCGTCGGGGTTCATCGGGTCGAGCGGGACGACGGCCGCCCCGGTCTTGATGATCCCGATCACCGCCTCGACGAAGGCCGCGCTCCTGGGGCACAGCAGCCCGATCCTCGTGCCCGGTACGGCGCCGAGCCGCCGCAGGTGCTGAGCGATGCGGTGGGTACGGAGGTCGAGTTCGGCGAAGCTGAGAACGCGGTCGCCGTCGACGACGGCGGGCTCGTCCGGCCGGGCGGCGGCCTGTTCGGCGAGCAGGCCGGCGTAGGAGGCGGCCGAGTCCCACTCCGTCGTGGTCGCGTTCCACTCGACCAGCATGAGCCGTCGTTCCTCTGCCGACAGCAGCGGCGCCGTCGCGACGGTGACCTGCGGGTCCGCCAGCACGGCCCGCGCGAGGCGGGCGAGGTGCCCGGCCATCCGCTCGGCGGTCCCCGTCTCCCACAGCTCGGTGTTGAGCGCCAGGGTCACGGCGGAGTCGTCGACGAGGACGGCGATGTCGGTGTTGCCGATCCAGTGCTCCTGCTCGCGGCCGAGCGCGACCGCGGCCATCGCGATGGGCAGGTGTCCGGAGGCGGTGTCGGGATGCCGGCGTTCGGCCAGCTCGTCGAGCGGAACGGCACCTGTGCCCGCCGCATCGGCCAACTGCCGCGCGGTGCGCGTGATGAGCGCGCGGACGCTTTCCCGCGGCTCGGCCGAGAAGCGGTGGAGCCGAGCCGCCCGGTCGCCGGCGGGCGCCGCGAGCACCAGCTCCCGCTCACCGCTGTAGCGCGCGAGGAGGGTGAGCAGGAGGCCGGTCCACGCGCCTGGGGCGTCCGCCAAAGCGGCGACGCCTGCCAGGTCACCGGAGGTGACGGGCACGTCGCACAGGTGCGGCCGAGGCCGCCGACGCGCCGGCCGGGGCCGGTCGAGCGCGAGGTCCATCACGAGCGGCGCGCCCTCCAGCGGGGACAGGGCCACCGCGACCGCGTCATTTCGCCCGCGGTCATTCTCGTCGGATTGCGAAACGGACATCGTCCGCAGCGGAATCGGCTCCGGACGAGCACCACTGATGTTCTTGCTTGCCACGAGAAAAGTCCCTCCGCGATCAGTCCCGATCGGGCAGGACGCTACCGGAGCACGTGGTTGTTTCTTGGTTATGTTCGGTCGTAACCACCGGATAACCCGGCCGCATTAATGTCGGCCTCCTCTTTCGAATCGTACGAGTTTCGAATCGTACGAGCGATTCGCACGAGCCCTGGCGAGGAGAAAAGCGTGCGAGATATCAGCCCACCTTTGTGGACCGCGCCAACCGACTTCGCCGCCGGACGGGGCGAGTTCTGGATCGGCGGCGCGTGGGTCCGGTCCCGCACGGACGACACCCTGGCGGTCGTCGATCCCAGCACGGAGCGGACTCTGAGCACCGTGCCGCTCGGTGGCGCCGCGGACATCGACGCGGCGGTGAGCGCGGCGACGGAGGCGTTCCCCGGCTGGTCGGCCCTGCCGTTGCGGAGTCGGCTCGACCGCCTCGCCGCGCTGGCCGTCCTGCTGGAGAAGCGGGCCGACAGCATGGCCGAGATCATCACCGCCGAGTCCGGCATGCCGCGGCATCTGGTCCGGGGCGTGCAGATCCCGTTCGCCGTCGAGGTTTTGCGGTCCTACCTCGAACTCGCGCCGAGCTATCCGTGGACCTCGCGGGTGGGCGGATCGCTGGTCCGGCAGGAGCCCATCGGCGTCGTCGGCTGCGTCACGCCGTGGAACGTCCCGCTGCTGCTGATCGCCCAGAAGCTGGCGCCGGCGCTGGCGGCCGGCTGTACCGTCGTGCTCAAACCGAGCGAGCTGACGCCCCTGTGCGTGTACCTGCTCTGCGAGTTGCTCGCCGAGTGCGATCTCCCACCAGGTGTGGTCAACATGGTCTGCGGCAGCGGCGTGGTCGCGGGCGAAGCGCTCAGCGCGCATCCCGGCGTGGCCGCGATGTCGCTGACCGGGTCGGCGCGGGCCGGGCGGCGGGTCGCCGAGCTGGGCGCGCCCAGGGCGGCGCGGGTGAGTCTCGAGCTGGGTGGTAAGAACGCCTCGGTGGTGCTGCCCGACGCGGATCTGGAACTCGCCGTACGCGCCACGGTCGGCCAGGCGATGTTCAACGCGGGTCAGGCGTGTCTCGCCTGGAGCCGGATGCTGGTGCCGGCACGTCGTCACGACGAGGCCGTCGAGATCGCCGCCGAGTCCGCGGCGGCGCTACGGGTCGGGGATCCGCGTTCACCGGAAACCGAGATCGGCCCCGTCGTGTCCGAGGCCGCCCGGGCGAGGGTGCTGGCGTCGATCGACCGCGCCGTCGCCGAAGGCGCGCGGCTGGTCGTCGGCGGTGATCGCCCCGATGGCCTGGAGCGCGGCTATTTCCTCAACCCCGCCGTCCTGGCGGACGTGCGGCCGGGCACGCACGCGGCACAGGACGAGATCTTCGGGCCGGTGCTGAGCGTCATGTCCTATCAGGACGTCGACGACGCCGTCCGGCTCGCCAACGACACGGAGTACGGCCTGCACGGAGCGGTGTGGTGCGGCGACGTCGAGCAGGGCGTGGCGGTCGCCGCCCGCCTTCGCACCGGCCGGGTGGACGTCAACGGCGCGCCCTTCAACCTGCTGGCGCCCTTCGGCGGCTACAAGCGGTCCGGCACCGGCAGGGAGCTGGGCCGCTGGGGGCTCGACGCCTACTGCGAGACCAAGGCGATCCAGCTACCGCCGCAGGACGGCGACGACGTGGGCGCCGCCGTCCGGATCAGCGCGAAGGGCGAGTAGCCTGGCGGCTCGCCTGTCGGGAGTCTTCCCGCAGGCGAGCGCCTGTCAGGAGTCTTCCCGCAGGCGAGCCGCCACCTCCTCGTCGGAGAGCCGCTCCACCGACTCCAGCACGCGCGCCACGAGATCGTCGCTGTCGGCCGGCGACGGGCCCGGCGCGGCGTCCGCGGCACGGATCAGCCGGGCCAGGTTGGCCGCCGTCGGCGTTTCGAACAGGTCGACGAGGCTGACCCGGACCCCGAAACGGGCTTCGGCCTCGGCCACCAGTCGGATGATCTCCCGTGACGTGCCGCCGGCGCCGAAGAAGTCGTCGTTCACCCCCAGCCCGGTCAGGCCGAGGACGGGCCCGAACACTTCGGCGACGATCCGCAGGGCCAGTTCGTCGCGGGCGGGCGCCTCCTGAGCGGTCCCGGACGACGCGCCGCCGTCCAGCCGTCGCCGGTCGGACGCGTCCACCAGCTCTATCGCGCCGTCGTGACGCCGGCGCACCCTCTCGCCCGTGCGGAACAGCAGCGCGGTGTCCGGCCCTTCCCCGAAGGGGTTCGGCACGAAGCGCGCCGCCGTGGCTTCCGGTGCGCCGAGATACCCGTGTGCCACGTGCGGGCCGCAGAGACACAGCTCTCCCGGCGCACCGGTGGGCACGGGCCGCAGGCCGTCATCGAGGACCAGGGCGTGGTGACCGGTGACCGGCCGGCCCGGTACGGCCGTGCCCGGCGATGACGTCAGGGCCATTCCCGCGCACTCCGCGGGCCCGTACCAGGTCAGTACGCTTCGGTCCCGGCTCTCCCAGCGGGCCAGCGCCTCGGCGGGGACGGAGGGATCGCTGGACGTGACCAGCCGGAGATCGGGCAGCCCCGCCGGGTCGGCCATGGAGAACAGGGCCGGAGCGAAATGCGCCGCGGACACCCTCTTCTCCTTCAGCAGGGCCATGGCCTGCTCCGGCGTCCGGCGTGCGGACGGGCCGGCGAAGACCATGCGGGCGCCGGCGGACAGGGCGCAGAAGAGTTCCAGTGCCGCCGAGACCGACGAGACGGGCGCCAGCCCGGCCACGATGTCGTCGCCGTTCAGGCGCAGGTGCGCTCCGAGTGCCCGCGTGGCGGCACGCAGCGCGCGATGCGTCACGACGACGACCTCGTCCCCGAGCGCCGGGAACAGGATGGCCGGATCGTCGGGCCCCGCGCCGTCCGCGGGCGCCGGAACCCGACCGGACGAGAGGTCCCCGGACAGTGGTAGCTCGGACAGCGGTAGCTCGGACAGCGGTAGCTCGGACAGCGGTAGCTCGGACAGTGGCAGCTCGGCCAGGCCGTACGGGTTGGCCAAGTGGTCCGGGTTCGGCCCGGTGATCAGCAGCGCGGGCCGGCAGACGGCCAGCACCCGGCTCCACCGCGCGCTGTCCCACTCGGGATCCATGGCCACGCATGCCGCGCCGGCCTTGAGCACGCCGAGCAGCGCCACCACCGTGGCCGGCTCGGGCTCGGCGCGGACGGCGATGACGTCGCCCCGGCCGAGCCCTCTCTCCCGCAACCGGTGTGCGAGCTGGTCGGAGCGGAGGTGCAGGTCGCCGTACCGGAGGCCGTCGTGGTCGCGCTCGGCCGCGAGGGAGTCGGGCGAGGCGACGGCCGTGCTCGCGAGATCGCTGTGGACAGGCGGGGGATCGTCCGCTCCCGGCCCGCTCCCTCCACCTGCCGGCGGCAGGGAGGGCAGCTCGTCGTCGAACAGCACGGGCAGCTCGGAGAGCCGCAGGCCCGGTTCGCCGACCGCCGCGGCGAGCACCCGGCCGTAGCGGCGCACCAGGTCGCGGACCGTCTCCTCCCGATACAGGCCGCGGTCGTACTCGACCTCGACCCTCAGTGCGTCCGCCGACTCGGTGACCATGAAGGAGAGATCGAACTTGGCGGCGCCGTCGTGCAGCAGTTCCACCCGCACGGTCAGGTCGCCGATCCGCTCCTCGGTCTCCTGCCTGTCGGCGAAAGTGGTGAACTCGACGCCGAACAGCGGCGGACGGGTCGGGTCGCGGCGCGGCCGGCAGATCCGCACCACGCGCTCGAACGGCAGATCGTGCTCGAACGCCTCCCGAGTCGTGGCGACCACCCTGCGGAGCAGCTCCGCGACGGTGGGGTCGCCGGCGGCGTCGGTGCGCAGGACCAGCATGTTGACGAAGCAGCCGATCACCTCGTCGAGGTCCCGGTGCGGACGTCCCGCGCCGGCCACTCCCACCGCGACGTCGTCCGTGCCCGCACAGGCGCGCAGGACGGCGACGAACGCGGTGAGCAGGACCATGTAAGTCGTCGCGTCGTACCTCTCGGCGACCGCGCGGACCTGGTCGGCGACAGGGCCGCGGAACTCGGCGGACAGGACGGCGCCCCGGCCGCGCCGCGCCTGACCGCGCGGGGTGTCGGGCAGCAGCTCGCAGCGGCCGAGCCCGTCGAGCTTGTCCCGCCAGTAGTCCTCTGTGGCGGGGCCGGTCGGGCGTTCCGCGCTCCAGGCGGCGTAGTCGGCGTATCGCAGGGCCGGTTCCGGCAGGTCCGCCGCTCCTTCCCCGGCCGCCTCCCGGTAGAACGCCATGAGATTCCTGACGAGCAACGCGGTGCACGTCGGATCCCAGGCCAGGTGGTGCACCACCCACAGCAGCCGGTGATCCAGGTCGTCCACCTTCAGCAACGTGACACGCAGCACCTCGGCGCCGAGGTCGAAGGGCTCGGCCGCCCGTTGCCGGCACAGTTCGCGCGCGACCGCCTCCCTCGACCGTTCGTCCTCGCCGGACAGATCGACGACGGCCACCGCGACCTCGCCGGGCGAACGCTCCACGGGGCGCGGCCGGCCCTCGTGCTCCTCGAACGTGGTGCGCAGCACGGCATCCCGGCGCACGACCCGGCCGACCGCGGTGAGCAGCGCCTCGCGGTCCAGGGGTCCGGTGAAGGTGAGCAGCAGAGCGATGCTGTTGCGCGCCGAGCCTTCGCCGACACGATCCGCCAGCCACAGTTGCTCCTGCTGGTACGAAGCGCGCGGCGGCTCGCCGTCCGGCCGCCGGACGAGCGCTGCGCCGCCGGGCCCCGAGGCTCTGGAGCTGACGTGTCTCAGGAGCCTGGCCTGCCGCTCGGCGGGCAGCCGCCGCAGAAGCTCCGCCATCTCGTCCATCGGATCCCCCTCCTCGTCCACCCGCGTGGGCTTGGCGACGGTAGGACCGATCTGGTTATCGACGGGTTACGGCCATCTCCTCGCGTGGCGCGGTGGGCCCGTCCGCGTAACTGGCCCATAACTCACGCCGCCATACGGTCGCGACCAGATCGACTGTGAACGCGCAGCGGCTTGGCCGGCTTCCACTCCGCCGGGCCGGTTCGACACTGCAGGAGGGGCCCCGATCGATGATCGATGACGAGTTCCGGGCGCTGCTGGAGACTGGCAGCGAACGGTTGCGCAGCGACGATCCTGAGCTGTATCGCGCCCTGACGGCGGAGCATCGGCGGCAGGCCGGAACGCTGTCCCTGGTGGCGTCCTCCAGCGTCGTCGATCCCGCCGTCCTGGTCAGCCTCGCTTCGACGAGCGTGAACGTGACCGCCGAGGGATACCCCGGGCGGCGGTTCCACGCGGGCTGCGACCTGGTCGACACGATCGAAAGCCTGGCGATCGAGCGGGCCCGGCGGGTGTTCGCCGCCGCGTACGTCAACGTGCAACCGCACTCGGCGACCACGGCGAACTACACCGTGCTGTCGGCGCTGCTCCGGCCCGGCGACACCCTGCTCGGCATGGCCCTGGAGCACGGCGGTCACCTCACGCACGGCAGTCCGGCCGCCTACGCGGGCCGCTACTTCAACGCGATCGGCTACGGGCTCGCCGAGGACGGCATGATCGACTACGAGCAGGTGCGGCGGCTCGCCGAGCGGCACCGGCCCAAGGTGATCATCTGTGGCGCCACCGCCTACCCGAGGAGCATCGACTTCGGGCGTTTCCGCGCGATCGCGGACAGCGTCGGCGCCTACCTGGTGGCCGACATCTCCCACACCGCCGGCCTGGTCGCCGCCGGGCTGCAGCCGAACCCCATCGACCATGCGCACATCACCACCACCTGCACGCACAAGCAGCTCTACGGTCCGCGCGGTGGATTGATCATGTGCGGGCGGGATCACGACGCCCCCTCCCCCAGCGGCGACGGCACGCTCTCCGGCTTCCTGCAACGGGCGGTCTTCCCCTTCTCCCAGGGGGCGCCGTCGGTCAACACGATCGCGGCCAAGGCGGCGGCGCTGGCGCGCGCGGCCACCCCCGGGTTCCGTACCATGGCCGCCCGCATCGTCGAGTCGGCCGACGCGCTCGCGTTCCGTCTCGGCGAGCACGGCTACGACGTCCTCACCGGCGGCACCGACAACCACATCGTGCTGGTCGACCTCGGCCGTACGGGGATGACCGGGCTGGTGGCCGAACGCGCGCTCGAGTCCTGCCGGATCGTGGTGAACAAGAACCGCGTTCCAGGAGACACCACGCCCGTACGGATCACCAGGGGGATCCGCCTGGGCACCAACAGCGCCGCCGCCCGCGGCATGGGCAAGGCGGAGGCGATCGAGTGCGCCGATCTCATTCATTCCGTCCTCGCCGCCGTGCGACCGGCCGGCCAGAGCGACTATCACCTGGACGCCGCCGTCCGGACGGCCGCCTCCGCCGCCGTGGACCGGCTCTGCGCCGCCTTTCCCCTGCCGTCGTATCCGCGGGCGTCGCTCGTGCCGGACGCGGAGGACCTGAACTAGCTGCCGCCCATGCGGCCGAGTGTCCGAGATGTTGTCGCGCGCTGGCCTGGCCTGGTTGCTGGACGGCCGGCTGCGTACCTACCTGGGAGAAGAGAATGCGGCAGAGCGTTGTGATCGTCGGCGGTGGCACGGCTGGTTGGATGACCGCGTCCTACCTGGCCGCCGCCTTCGGCAACCGGATCTCCATCACCGTCGTGGAGTCGGCCAAGATCGGCACGATCGGGGTCGGCGAGGCCACCTTCAGCGACATCCGTCACTTCTTCGACTTTCTCGGTCTCAAGGAGACGGACTGGATGCCGTCGTGCAACGCGACGTACAAGCTCGCGGTGCGGTTCGAGAACTGGCGTCGGCCGGGTCACCACTTCTACCACCCCTTCGAGCAGGTGCCCGTGATCGACGGGTTCCCGCTCACGGACTGGTGGCTGCGCGAGAGCCCGTCGGACCGGTTCGACAAGGACTGTTTCGTCATCGCCTCGCTCTGCGACGAGGGCCGCTCACCACGGCATCTCGACGGCAGGCTGTTCGCGTCCGACGGCGTGGACGCGGACGAGTCGGACCTGCGCCGCCTGACCATGTCCGAGCACCAGGGCAAGACCCAGTTCCCGTACGCCTACCACTTCGAGGCCGCGCTGCTGGCGAAGTACCTGACCGGCTACGCGACCGACCGCGGCGTCACCCACGTCGTCGACGACGTGCTGGAGGCGGTGCTCGACGAGCGCGGCTGGATCAGCCATGTGAGCACCCGCGAGCACGGCCGGATCTCCGGCGACCTGTTCGTCGACTGCACGGGCTTTCGCGGAGTGCTGCTCAACCAGGCGCTGCGGGAGCCGTTCATCTCCTACCAGGACACCCTGCCCAACGACAGCGCCGTCGCCCTTCAGGTGCCGCTGGACATGCGCGAGCGTGGCATCCGGCCGTGCACGACCGCCACCGCGCAGGACGCCGGCTGGATCTGGACCATCCCGCTGTTCGGGCGGATCGGCACGGGATACGTGTACGCCCGCGACTACTGTGAGCCCGAGATGGCCGAACGCGCGCTGCGCGCCTTCGTCGGGCCCGCGGCCGATGACGTGGAAGCCAACCACATCCGCATGAGGATCGGCCGCAGCCGCAATTCATGGGTCAAGAACTGTGTCGCCGTCGGGCTGTCCAGCGGATTCGTCGAGCCGCTGGAATCGACCGGGATCTTCTTCATTCACCACGCCATCGAGCAGCTCGTGAAGTTCTTTCCCGGCCCGGACCGGGACCCGGAACTGCGCGACATGTACAACAGCGCGGTCGCGCACGTCATGGACGGCGTCCGCGAATTCCTGATCCTGCACTACAAGGCCGCCGCGCGCGACGACACCCAGTATTGGCGGGACACGAACACGCGCCCCATCCCGGACACGCTCGCCGAACGCATCGAGCAATGGCGGGTGAAGCTCCCGGACAGCGAGACGATCTTCCCTTACTACCACGGCCTGCCGCCGTACTCCTACATGTGCATCCTGCTCGGCATGGGCGGCCTGGAGCTGCGACCTTCGCCGGCGCTGGCGCTGGCGGACGACACCGAGGCCCGCAAGGAGTTCCAGCTCGTCAGGAGCACGGCACAGCGGTTGGTCCGCACGCTCCCCACCCAGTACGAGTACTTCGCCCAGTTCCGCTGATCACGTGAGCGGAGGTTCCATGATCGGCGAATATGCGGTCCTCACGTTTCACGTGGCCGGGGCGCTGGCCGCGGTGTTCCTGGTCGCGATGGCCGGGCGGGCGGTGGCGAGGCTGCTCGGGCAGCCCGAGGTCATCGGCGAGATCGCCGCCGGGATGGTCAGCGGCCCAGCCCTGATGGCGCTGGCCGGCCCGCGGAACTTCGCGTTCCTGCTGGCGGAGCCGGTGCTCGAGGTGCTGCGCCTGGTGTCGGTGGCGGGTCTCGTGCTGTATCTGGTCGGCGTCACGCATCGGCTGGGGTCGGGGCCCGCGCGGCTTCGTCCCGGCGCGCTGGGCAAGGTGGCGACCGGCGCGATGGTGCCGTCCCTGGTGGCCGGTGCGGCGCTGGCCGGCTGGGTCCTGTGGACCGGTGACGGCGCCGCGCGCGGGACCGCGCCGACGCCGGCGTTCGTCGTGTTCGTCGCCGCCGCGCTGGCCGTGACGGCGGTTCCCGTCCTGGCCCGGATCCTCACCGACCGCGACCTGTTCGACTCCGAGGCCGGGCGGCTCTCTCTCGGCTCGGCCGTGGTCATCGACGCGGTGGCCTGGCTGCTGCTGGCGGTGGCCGTGGGCCTGGCATCGGGTTCGGTGAACGGCCTGCTCTCCACGCTGGCCACCCTCGTCGGCGGGGTGGCCGCCGCTCTCGTGGTCAGAAGGGCGCTGGGCGGGTTCCGTCCCGGTCGCGGCACGGCGTTCGCGGTGGCCTGCGCCGCCCTGCTGGTGTCCACCACCGTCGAGTGGCTCGGGCTGACCGCGGTCTTCGGCGCCGTGCTGGTGGGACTCGCGCTGCCGGCGGATACGGAGAACCCTCAGTGGCAGCGGGCCGCGGTGGCGGTGTCGGGCGTGGGCCGCCGGCTGGTGCCGATCTTCTTCGTGGTCACCAGCATCACCGTGTTCACCGACCCGTCGTTCGCCGTCTCGTGGAGTCTTCCCGTGATCGCCACGTCGCTGGCCATCGCCGGCAAGGTGGGCGGCACGTACCTGGGCGCGCGGCTCGCCGGCTGTCCGAGGCGGACCGCCGCGCGCGTCGGCGTGCTGATGAACACGCGGGGTCTCACCGAGATCGTCATTCTGCAGGCGGGTCACAGCGCGGGCATCCTGAGCGACGCGCTGTTCCTCGCGTTGACCGTGATGGCGCTGGTGACCACCGGGCTCACCGGCCCGCTGCTGTCCCTCCTCGACCGCGGGGTGAGGCGTGCGCCGGTCGCGGCCTCCCCGACCCAAGGTGGTGTGCCGTGACCGAATCGATCGGACGATCCGTTGAGATGGCCAGCAAGGACGGGTTCCGCGCGATGATGCGCGGGTTCCCCACCGGCGTGGCCATCGTCACCACCGCGGACGACCAGGGCCGTCCGCGGGGCATGACCTGCTCGTCGGTGTGCAGTGTCACCCTGGAACCCCCGACGTTGCTGGTCTGTCTGCGCGACGCCAGCCCGACACTGCGTGCCCTGCTGTTGACCGCCACGTTCGCGGTCAACCTGCTTCACCACAGCGCGCAGCCGGTCGCCGAACTGTTCGCCTCCGGCCGGCAGGACCGTTTCGACCTCGTGGACTGGCAGCTCGCACAGGGCTCGGGCGGACCGCACCTGCTGCAGGCCGCGCACGCGATCGCGGACTGCCGCGTCAGCCACGTCACGACGGTCGGCGACCACGTCATCGTCTGTGGCACCGTGTTCCAGCTCGTCAGCCAGGCCGACTCGCGACCGCTGCTGTACGGGCTGGGCCGCTACCGGCCGTGGAGCCCCGACGTGCCCGCCGACGGCGTCTCCGAGACGTCCGCGGCCACGGGCCAACCGGCTTCCGTCGTGGGCCGGTCGGGACGGCCATGGACGGCGTAGCGGAGGGGGAGGCACTCGACGGAGCGGAGCTGGCCGACCGGGCCCGCCGCACGTTGCCCCGGCCGATCTGGGACTTCGTGGCCGGCGGCGCCGGAGCGGAGACGACGCTCGCCGCCAACCGGGCGGCCTTCGACGAGCTGCACGTGGTGCCGCGGGTGTTGCGGGACGTCTCCGCGCCGAGCCTGGCCACCACCGTTCTCGGGACGCCGGCGACCATGCCGGTGGGGGTGGCGCCGATGGCCTACCACCGGCTGGTCCATCCGGACGGCGAGCGCGCGGTGGCCAGGGCCGCCGCGGCGGCGGGAGTTCCGCTGGCCGCGGCCATGCTCGGGTCGGTGCGCGTCGAGGAGACCGCCGCGCTGGCGGGAGCCACGTGGTTCCAGCTCTACTGGCTGAAGGATCGCCGTCTGACCGCCGAGCTGATGGGCCGGGCGGAGGCCGCCGGATGCGGCGCCCTGATGCTGACCCTGGACGTCCCGCGGATGGGCCGCCGGTTGCGGGACCTTCGCAACCGTTTCACGGTCCCTCCTGAGATCACCGCGGCGAACCTGCCGGAGACGTTGAGCGCCGTTCCAGGAAGCGGGCCCGCGCCCATCGCCGCGCACACGGCTCAGTTGTTCGACGCGGCGCTGACCTGGGCCGATCTCGAATGGGTCCGGGCTCGGACCACGCTTCCGCTGGTGGTCAAGGGCGTGCTGGATCCGTACGACGCCCTGCGTGCCGTGGAGCTGGGCGCCGACGCGGTGGTCGTCTCCAACCACGGAGGCCGGCAACTGGACGGCGCGCTGCCCAGTGCGCACGCCCTGCCGCGCGTGCGCGAAGCGGTCGGGGACCGCTGCGAGGTGCTGCTGGACAGCGGCGTACGGGATGGGATCGACGTGCTCAAGGCTCTGGCGCTGGGCGCGTCGGCCGTGCTGGTCGGCAGACCCGTGTTGTGGGCGTTGGCCGTGGACGGCGAGCGCGGGGTCCGGCGACTGCTGTCGCGGCTGTCGGACGAGCTGGCGCTGAACCTGGCACTCGCCGGCTGCCCGGACCTGGCAAGCGCGCGTGCTCTGACAACGGTACGGGTCCCGCGCTGCGGCTGCGACCGCCGCGCGGCACCCGGACATGACCAGAAGGGGAGCGATGGGCGATCCTGTTGACCTCGCGGACGCCGCCGACCTGCGGCTCGACACGCTGCATTCCGGCCTCGGCGATCCGGCCCTGAACTCGATGAACTTCCTCAACGAGGTGGCCGGCCGCTTCCCTGACGCGGTGCCCTTCGCGGCGGGGCGACCTTACGAGGGCTTCTTCGACGTATCCGATCTGCACGGCTACCTCGACGTCTACCGCGACCATCTGAAGAGCGCGCTGGGTCTCACGGACGACCAGATCCGTCGGACGCTGTTCCAGTACGGCAGGACCAAGGGGGTCATCCACGAGATCCTGGCCACGTACCTGCGTGTGGACGAGGGCGTCACCGCCGATCCCGAGTCCATCGTGGTCACCGTCGGCGCCCAGGAGGCGCTCTTCCTGCTGCTGCGGGCGCTGCGGGCGGACAGCCGCGACGTGCTGCTCGCCGTTTCCCCGACGTACGTGGGCCTGTTCGGGGCGGCGCGCCTGCTGGACTTCCCCGTCGAGCGGGTACGCGAGGGGCCGGAGGGCATCGACCTGGACCACCTGGTGGCGCAGATACGCCGGATCCGGCGGGCGGGCAAGCGGGTGCGGGCGTGCTACCTGGTCCCGGACTTCGCGAACCCCTCCGGCAAGAGCCTGCCCGTCCCGGTCCGCCGGCGGCTGCTGGAGATCGCGAACGACGAGGACATCCTGCTGATCGAAGACAATCCGTACGGGGTGTTCCAGGATCCCGCGTCACGGACGCCGACTCTCAAGTCGCTGGACCGGAGCCGCCGGGTGGTCTACCTCGGCTCGCTGGCCAAGAGCTGCCTGCCCGGCGCGCGCGTCGGCTTCGCGGTCGCCGACCAGCGGGTGGCCTCGGACGCCGGCCGCCCGACGTTGCTGGCGGACGAACTGGCCAAGATCAAAAGCATGATCACGGTCAACACGGCGCCGCTGGCCCAGGCCGTGGTGGCGGGCAGGCTCATCAGCCACGGCTGCAGCCTCGTCGAGGCCAACCGGTCCGAGATCGCGCTGTACCGGGAGAACATGACCCGGCTGCTGGACGGCCTGCGCGACCGCTTCCCCCCGGGGGAGGGCGCGCCGGTCGGCTGGAACATCCCGACCGGCGGGTTCTTCGCCGTGCTGAGCGTGCCCTTCGTCGCCGACGACCTGGCCCTGGAACGCTCGGCCAAGGAATACGGCGTGCTGTGGACCCCGATGTGCCACTTCTACGCGGACGGCGGCGGCCTGCACGGCATCCGCCTGTCGTGCAGCGTGGTGGACGCCGAGCAGATAGACCGCGGCCTGGACCGGCTCGCCCGGTTCGTCGCCGACAGCCGCTGACCGGCGGGGCGGCCGGGCCTCGGCCGCCCCGTCGGTCAGGCGCCGAGGTCCATCGACTCCGTCTTCTCCAGGACGCCGAGCACGTCGTCCAGCCGCTCGCCCGGCAAGCCGAGCGGGATCCGGAGGTGCGGCCGGTCGCAGCCCAGGTAACTCGACGACGTCACCGCGACGAGGCCGAACTCCTCCATCAGGAGCTGGGAGTAGCTCTCCAGCTCTGTGCCGGGTCTCAGGGGCAGCCATGCCTGGGTGCCGCTGCCCGGCTCCGGGTCCGGCCTGCCTCCCTGGTTCCGCCACCACCGCCCGACCTGCGCCCTGCCCTGGCGGACCCGTTCGACGAGCGCTTCGTTCCCGTGCTCGATCAGGCGCGCGGCCATCTCCTGGGTCGCGCCGGGCACCGCGATCGTCTCGTACTCCAGCCGGGCCGTCAGCGCGTCGATCACCTCGGCGGGCCCGGTGATCCAGCCGACCCTGAGCCCCGGCGCGCCGTAGTTCTTGGACACGGAGTTCACGCCGAGCAGGCGGGCATGCCCGGCGGCGGCGGCCCAGGCTTCGGCGCGTCCGGTGTCGCCGGAGAAGTCGTAGCTGTCGTAGACCAGGTCGGCCAGTACCCAGGCCGGCCGCGAGCGGGCCAGCTCGAGCACGGCGGACAGGACCGCCGACGGCAGCGTCGTCCCCGTCGGGTTGTGCGGGGTGTTGAGATACAGCACGATCGGCTCGTCCGACGGCTTCAGCCTGGTCAGCCGGTCCAGCATGCGGTCGGTGTCGGCCAGCTCCACCCGCATGCCCAGCGAGGCGGCGAGATCGCCGATGCTGCCGAGCAGCGGTGGCTCGGCGAGCAGGACCTGGCAGCCCACGGAAGCCAGGTGCCGCAGCGACAGCCCCAGCGCGTCCATCGCGCCGTGGGTGACCAGCACCTCACGCGGATCCGGGCGAGGCCGGCCGAACTCGGCCTCCCGCCGGCAGATCCCGGCCACCAGACCTCGCTCCCCCCTGCTGCTCTCGTAGCGCCACGTGCTCTCCCACGCGTCGCCGCCGAGATCGGGCCGCACGGGCCAGACCGGTACGTTCTCCAACGCCAGGATCCAGTCCCGCTCGGGATGGCCGGCCACGTACTCGAGCCGCCGCTGCAAGGGCGTCAGCGCGGTGGGGCCCGTCGGCCTCCGCTCGCCTCGGCTCATGTCGCCGCCAGCAGGAAGCCGATCTCGAACCCGGTGGAGTCGACGGCGGGATCCACGACCCTGGTCCCGATCACGCGCAACCCCGCCCTGCCGAAGAGCCGCTCCCAGAACTGGCGGGTCTCCAGCCGCTGAGCCGTCAGGCGGTGCAGCAGGAAGTACGGGTTGTAGTAGGCGCGGCCGAGTCCCTCGCGCATCACCGGCACGTCCTGAGGCCGGTGGTCGACCTCGACGACCAGCAGGTGAGCGTCGGGAGCGGCCAGGAACAGCCCGCGCAACATCTCGACCAGCGCGTTCTCACCGTCCTGTTCGAGGATCTCCTGCAGCACGAACGACGTCACGAAGCAGTCGCCCGCGCCGAGGTCCGCCGCGGCGGCCGCCGCGAACTCCACGCCGTCGGCGGTGTGGAAGCGCGTGCGCCCTGCCAGGCCGGCCGCCGCGGACGCGGCCACGGCGCCGGCGATGCTGTCGGCGTCCGGATCGACCCCGATGCCCGTCACGCCGGGCATCGCCGCCAGCAGCTCCCGGAGGAACGAACCGTCGCCGCACCCGATGTCGATCACCCGCCGTGGGGTCACGCCGGCTGCCGCCAGCAGACCTGTGGCCAGCGGGATCGCGTCGAACCGGCTGATCCCGCAGCTACCCCGGCCCACCTCGGCGCCGTTGCGCGAGGCGTAGTCGGCGCCCTTGCGCAGGGTGCCGCCCAGCTCCGTCATGGTGGTCGCGTAGCCGCCGATCAGCAACGTGTACCACGGCTCGAACTCACGCAGGCCCGCTCCCCGGCTGGTGAGGTGGACCGACTCGCCCGCCGGTTCCACGTACCCCTCGTTCGCCAGGTAGATCAGCAGGCCGTGCAGGCGAAAGGGATCCAGGTCATGGCGTCCGGCCAGTTCGTCCACCGTCATCGGCCGCTCGGCCAGCGAAGCGGCGAGGCCGCTGCGCAGGAAGGCGTACAACGCGTTGGCCAGGAAGGCGTGGCGGATCGGCTGGATCGCCTCGACCAACCGGTCCTCGAAGGTCTCATCGACGGTCACGTCGCGTTCCTTTCGTAGAAATCGATGAGGACGATCTCGATGTCGGCCAGCGGGACGAGCTGCCGACGCAAGATCGCCGCGCGCTCCACCGACCGCGTCAGGACGCGTACGAAGGGCCGGCTGCGCCCTTCGAGGTCGTGAACCGTGCGGTTCGTCCCTTCGCACAGCACGATGTCGGCGGCGAAGTCGCTGCCTCGCACCGCCTCGGCGACGGCCTGGCGCAGCGCGTCCCCCTCGTCGCGGCGGAATCCGTGGAATTCGATCGTGGGCATGGAGCTCCTCACTCGTTGATCGACCGCATGGCGGCGCGCACCACCTCGGCGGCGGTGTCGACCGCCGGGGGCGCCAGCACGTCGAAGTGGTCCCCGGAGACGGAGGACAACGTGAGGCCCTCGACGACCTGGCTCCAGCGCGCCGATACGTCGTCCACCACGGCCTGCGGCAGCCGGGAGACGAGCAGCCGGGCGGCGCCGGAGAACACGCCGGGCCGGTGGCGGGCGAGGCCGGCGAGCATCGCCCGCCAGTGGGTCACCTGCCGGCGCACGGCCGCTTCCCCGATCGCCGCCAGGCCGTCCGGCGTCACCCCGAAGTCGCGGAGCTGCCGCCGCATCGCGGGTTCGCCGAGCAGTCCGGCCAGTGGCGCGTCAGGCATCCGGGCGAGCAGATCGTCCAGCCGCGCCACCTCGTCGTGGATCTCCGCATCGCCGAAGGCGCTGTCGAGCAGGGCCAGCCCCGGCGGGCGGGCGCCCATCGCCGGCAGCCGGCAGGCGACCGCGTGCGCGAGCACGCCTCCCACCGACCAGCCCGCCAGCGTGACGGGGCGATCGCCCAGCCGGTCGGCCACCAGGCGGGCGTAGCGGTCGGCGAGCCGATCGACGTCATAGTACGGGGGCGGGTCCTGGCCCAGGCTGGCCTCGAAGGCGATGCCCAGGACCTCGCCGTCGAAGCGGAGCCCGGCCGCCAGCGCGCGGTAGCAGAACAGGTTGCCCGCCAGCGGATGGATGAGGACGACCGCGTCGGGGCCGGCTCCGCCCAGCCGGTGCAGGCGCACCGGATCCGCCGCCTGCGCGTCGGGGGCGGAGCCGGGTTCGTCCAGCTCGACGGCCTGCTCGGCGACCGTGGTGGCGATGAGCAGGGGGTGCAGCGGGACCGGTCGGCCCAGCCGCTCCTCCAGCCGCAGCGCGGCCTGCACGGCCAGCAGCGAATGGGCGCCCAGGGCGAAGACGTCGTCGTGCGGGCCGATCTCCGCCACGCCGAGCAGGTCCTGCCAGACCTCCGCGAGGCCGGTCTCCAGCTCGGTGCGCGGCCGCCGCGCGCCCGCAGGGTGTGGGCCGCGCGCCGGTACGGGCAGTCCGGCCAGGTCCACCTTCCCGTTGCCGGTCAGCGGGAGACGGTCGAGCGCCACGAGGACGGCAGGCACCATGTGCTTCGGCAGTTGCCTGCCCAACCGGGTGCGGAGGTCCTGCTCCGAGAGCGGCTCCCGTCCGTGACGCACGACGTAGCCGATCAGCCGGTGCCCGGCGGCGGAGCCGGCGTCCAAGATCACCACAGCATCGCGGACACCGTCCAACCGGCACAGGGCGGCGCGGATCTCCTCGAGTTCGACCCGCTGCCCGAGCAGCTTGATCTGCCCGTCCCTGCGGCCCGCGAAGACCAGCCGGCCGTCCGGGCGAAACCTGCCGTAGTCGCCGGTCCGGTACAGGCGCGCCGAAGAACGGCCGCTGTACGGATCAGGCACGAACACACCGGCGGTGCGGCCAGGTCTGTGCCGGTAGCCGAGGCCCACACCGGCTCCGCCGATGCAGATCTCGCCGACGGCGCCGATCGGCACCTGCCGCAGATCGTCGTCGAGGACGTGGATCTCGGTGTTGCCGTGTCCGCGGCCGATCGTCACCGTCGGCGTTTCCCGCACGTCGGCGCTGGTCGACTCGACCGAGCACTCGGTCGCGCCATAGACGTTGTACGCGGCGGTCCCCGGATACGCGCGCAGCCTGGTCCACAGGTGCTGCGAGCAGGACTCCCCACCGAAGATCACCAGTTTCGGCGGCCGGGACGCGTCCAGCAGTCCGAGATCGACCAGCAGGTCGAGCTGGGAGGTCGTGCAGTCCACGGCGTCGAGGGCCGCGTCCGTGTCGGCGAGACGGCGCAGGAACCTGGGGTCTTCCCGTTGCCGTTCGCTCATCAGGACGACCGTGTGCCCGTCCAGCAGGGGCAGGAGCTGGTTGAAGAAGACGTCGAAGGCGAACGACGCGGTCACTCCGACGCGCAGCCGCGCGCCGGTTTCCGCGGCGGCCGCGCGGTAGAGGGGAAGGAGCTGATGGCGGGCGTGGTTGGCCAGGCCGCCGTGGTGGATCTGCACCCCTTTGGGCTCTCCGGTCGATCCGGAGGTGTGGATGACGTACGCGAGATCGAGCGGGTGGGTGTCCGCGGCGGCGAAGGAGGCGTCCGCCGGGCCGGTCCCGCCGGCCAGCAGGTCGTCCAGCACGATGACGTTCGCGTCGTCCGGCCGGCGGACGGCAGTCTCCGCGTCGGCCACGAGTGGCGGGTCCCCCATCGTCCGCAGGACGCGCTGGATCCGCTCACGGGGATGCGTGTGGTCCAGCGGCACCAGGGCGGCGCCGGTCTTCCACACCGCCCACGTGCAGACGGTGGCGACCAGCCCCGATCCCGTGCACATCGCCACCAGGCCGCCCCGCCGGGCCCCTGCCCCGCGTAGCACCGCCGCCGCCCTGTTGACCAGCGTGTCCAGCTCCCGGTACGTCAACCGGCGCGGCGCCGGGCCGCTCAGATCGTCGACGGCCACCGCGTCGGGGGTCCTGCGTACCTGCTGCTCGAACAGGCGGTGGACGCCGCACTCCGGCACGGGGGCCGGCGGCGGGCTCCACGCCTCGATGGCCGCGCGTTCCCGTGGAAGGGCGGCCAGCACGGACTCGATGACGGTGCCGGGCACGGCCACGACGATCTCGGCGAGCGCGGCGAGCGTCCGCCCCCAGTACCGCACGGTGTCGGGCTCGAACAACCGGTCGGCGTACTCGATCCGGAAGCCGAGCCCTTCGGCCAGGTCCGCGGCGGTGATGGTGACGTCGAACGGCACCTCGTCCTCGGCCGGCCGCAGCGGGCGGACGTCCAGACCGGACAGGCGCAGCCCGTCCGCCGCGTCGTCGGTGGCGTAGGCGAGCATCGTCTGGAAGAGCGGGCTGCGGCTGCCGCCGCGCGCCGCGCTCAGCGCCCGGGTCACCAGCTCGAAGGGCATCGCCTGATGCGCCATGGCCTCCAGCAGTGACGCGCGCACCCGGTCGACGAGTTGGGCGAAGGTCTCCGGCGGAGCCACGTCCACCCGAAGGACCACGGTGTTGACGAAGTATCCGACGGTGTCCTGGGCGCGCGGGTCCACCCGGCCGCTGACGGGCGTGCCGACGGCGACGTCGGCACGCCCCGTCAGCCGGGACAGGAACAGCAGCACGATCGCCGCGATCACGCTGAACCTGGAGGTGCTGCCTGTTTCGGCGATCCGGTCGATCCCGGCGCCCACCCAGGAGGGCAGCGCGATCTCGTGCACCGCGCCGGAGCCTCCGGCGGTGGGCCCGGCCGGTAGATCTCCCGGCAGCGGAGCGGGGTCCAGGCCGGACAGCCGCCGGCTCCAGTAGGCCCTGTCGCGGGTCCAGTCGGTCCGGTGCTGCTCCTCGGCGTACGCCGCGTACGTCAGTGCCGGCCGGGGCAGCACGGCGGTGCTCTTCCCGCGCCGCGCGGCGTAGCAGGCGCCCAGGTCGCGTTCCACCACCCGGCACGACCACTCGTCGACCGCGATGTGGTGAAACACCAGCGCCAGGACGTGGTGCTCGGCATCGCACCGCCACAGCCCCACGCGGAACGGAGCACCGGCACCGAGATCGAACGCCTCTCGCGCCGCGGCCGTGGCCAGCTCGATCGCCCGCGACCGCCGATGCGGCAGGTCCTCTCCCTCGACGTCCACCACGGCGATCCGCTCCCACCGCCGTCGCTCCTCGTGGGCGGGCCGCACCACCTGGATGAGACGGGCCTCCCGGTGGGTGAAACCCGTGCGCAGCGTCTCGTGCCGCGCCACCACATCGCCGATGCTCCCCGCCAGCGCGCCCACGTCGAGCGGGCCGATGATCTCGTAGACGAGAGGGACGTGGTAGGCGGCCGAGTCCGGGGCCAGGCTGCGCAGGACCCACTGGCCTTCCTGCCCGAGCGAAGCGGGATACGACCGGGGACCGGCTTCCGCCTCCTCCGGCGAGCCGGTCGGCGGCGGCGTCCGTCGCTCCCGGATGCTGTCCAGGAGCCGGGAACGCTCCCGCGGGGTCAGCCGCAGCAGCCGCCCGCGCAGGTCCTGGTCCATGGACGGCTCCCGGTTCGTCACCGCACCGCCCGTCGCCGTGCGGCACTCTCCGCCCCCGGTCGCCCGACCGCCTCCAGCACGCCCGCGATGACGTCGATCGCGTGCCGGACGTCGGCCGCGCCCACACCCGCATGGGTCACCGCGCGGATCCGGCCGTCGCCGACCGCGCCGACGCGGACGCCCAGGGCGCCCACGTCGGCGACAAAGCGCTCGACCGCCGGTTCCGGCCGGTCCAGCCGGAAGAACACCATGTTCGTCCGTACGGCGCAGGGATCCACGAGGATGCCCGGCACGAGAGCGAGTCCCGAGGCCAGCAGCGACGCGTTGTCGTGGTCGGAGCGCAGCCGGTCCGCCATGGTGTCCAGCGCGACGATGCCCGCCGCGGCGAGTACTCCGGCCTGGCGCATGCCGCCACCGAGCATCTTGCGCACCCTGCGGACCCGCCGGACGAACGCCGCCGTGCCGGCGACCATCGAGCCGACCGGTGCGGAGAGCCCTTTCGACAGGCAGAACTGCACCGAGTCGGCGTGTGCGGCGATGTCCGCGGCCCGCGTGCCGCCGGCGACGGCCGCGTTGAAGATCCGGGCCCCGTCCAGGTGCAGCGGTACGCCGCGGCCGACGGCGAACTCGTGGACAGCCGCGAGATAGCCGAGGTCCAGCGGCACGCCACCGCACCGGTTGTGCGGGTTCTCCAGGCAGATGAGACCGGGGAGGGCGAACTGCGGGTCGTCCGGGTCGTCGGGGAAGGCCGCGGCGAGATCGTCGAACGCGATCGTGCCGTCGGGCCGGTTGGGCACCGGGTGATAGACCAGGCCGCCGCACACCGACGCGCCGCCGGCCTCGTACACGTAGATGTCGGAGTCCGCGCCGACCACCACCTTGGACCCGCGCGGGCAGTGCGCCATGAGGGAGGCCAGATTGCCCATCGTGCCGCTGGCCACGAAACAGGCGGCCTCCTTGCCGAGCAGGCCGGCCGCCTTGCGCTCCAACGCGGTGACCGTGGGGTCCTCGCCATAGGTGTCGTCGCCCAGGTCGGCCTGAACCATGGCCTGGAGCATCGCCTCCGTGGGCAGCGTGAAGGTGTCGCTGCGTAGCTCCACCACCGCGTCGGCGTCGTTCACGTTCATCTCGGCTCCCTCTGGTCACAGGTAGTGGTCGGGGCCTCGGGCGGGTGCCCGCCGCCCCTGACGGCCGCCACGGCGCGGTCGAGCTCGTCCCGCGCCCGTCGCCATCGGCCGGTCACGGTGTCGAGCCGCGTCCGGCACTCGGCGAGGTGGGCGGTCAGGCGTTCGGCGGCCGAGGCGAAGCCAGCCGGTCCCGGGCCGCCGCCGAAGTCGGCCGCGCGCGCCACGGAGTCGGCGTCGAGCGCCGCCAGGCCGGGCGGGCGGTGGCCGAGCCGGCGGCCGACGGCCTCCGTCATCGTGGCCGCCGAGCCGTCCAGCAGGTCCAGGACCGCGGCGCCCACCTCGTAATGGGCGCGTCTGAACGGCACCCCGGCCTCGCTGAGCCGCTCCGCCATCGCGGTGGCGGTGATCAGTCCCTCGTGCGCTCTGCGCGACATCGCGTCGGCGTCCGGTTCGGCCGCCAGTACGCAGTGCCGAAGGATCTCCACGGCGGCCGTGATCGCGTCGAGCGCCGTCCAGGCGTGGCCGGCCGCCTCCGTGCCGACCGCGATCGAGTTGGTGAAGGGGGTCCCCCTCATGGCGGCGGCGGCCGCGACGAAGGCGCCGAGGGCGGCGGACGACTTGCCCTGGACGTGCTCCAACACGAAGACGTTGCGCTTTTGCGGCATCATCGAGCTGGAGCCGACCAGGTCGTCGGGGAAGGTGAGCAGGCCGTACTCGGCCGTCGACCACAGCAACAGGTCGAGCGCGGCCCTGTCCAGGGTCACACCGAGCGTCGCCGCCGCCGACAGCAGCCGCAGCACCACGTCCCGCGAGGCGACCGCGTCGTACGAGTTCGGCACCGAGTCGGCGAATCCGAGCAGCCGCGCGGTGCGGCCCGCGTCGATCGCGACCGTGGTGCCGCCCACCGCTCCCGCGCCCAGCGGACACTCCTCCAGCGCCTCACCCGCCTGGAGCGTCGCGCGGAGGTCGCGGACGGCAGCGAAGGCGAGGCCGAGCAGGTAGTGGCCGTACGTGACAGGCACGGCGGCCTGGAAGTGCGTGTAGGCCGGCATCATGACCCGCTGATGCCGGCGCGCCTGACCGAGCAGCGCGAGCACGAGTTCGGCCTGCGCACGGGCCAGCCGCTCGTACGGCCCGCGCAGCCGCAGTTTCAGGCAGGTCGCGTTCAGGTCGTTGCGGGAGCGGCCGGTGTGCAGGACTCCGCCGCACCGTTCGCCGAGCCGGTCGATGAGGTGCTCCTCGTAGGCCAGGTACAGTCCACGCGGTGTCGCCAGGTCCTCCAGCGGGCGGAAGTCCGCCGCGCGCAGCTCGACGATGCGCTCCAGGAGCGCTGCCGCGACGTCCGGGACGACGATGCCCTGTTCGGTGAGCATGACGACGTGCGCGAGGTCGACCCGGGTGATGAGCGACAGGTCGTCCTTCCACTGCGGGCGGCCGGGCTCGGGACGCTCCATCAGCATCCGGCGCAGTTCCGGCTTGAGCGGCGCCTTCAGCCTGCCGGTGTCGCTCACGGCCTGCCCTTCTCGCCGTGCCGCCTCCGCCGGGGGACCATCCGTACGGGCAGCGTCCGCAGCCCCCAGGTGAAGTTGGAGGAGTTCCACTGCGGGACGCCGTCGAGCTGGAAGCGCTCAACCCTGTTGATCATCTCGTGCAGCAGCGCGGTGAGCTCGATCCTGGCGAGCCGGGCGCCCAGGCAGACGTGCCTGCCGTGGCCGAAGGCGAGGTGCCGGTTGGGCGTGCGCGTGACGCGGAACGCGGCCGGCTCGGTGAAGACGTCTTCGTCCCGGTTGGCGGACAGGTTCCACAGGGTCACCCGGTCGCCCTGTGCCAGGTCGGCACCGGCCAGCACGGTGGGTCTGGTGACGGTGCGCAGGGCGTGCACCCCCGGTGTGGTCCAGCGCAGGATCTCCTCGACCGCGGTCGGCACCGCCCGTCGCGGGTCGGCGCGCAGCAGGCGCCATTGCTCGGGGTTCTCCATCAGGGCGAGGACTCCTCCCGCGGCGGCGTAGCGCGTGGTCTCGTGCGCGCCGGCGAGCACGCCGTTGCAGTTGAAGACGATCTCCTCGTCGCTGAGCGGCCGCTCGGCCGAGCCGTCCACCTGACGCCGGTCGGCGGCGATGCGGCTGATGAAGTCGTCCCGCGGCGCGGCGCGGCGCCGTTCGAGCAGTTCGCTGAAGTACAGGAAGATCTCCGCGTGCGCGCCGACGCGGACGACGTCGTCGGCGGACTCGAAGGCGTCGGTGGTCAGCTCCCCGATCCACGCCCGGTCCTGCTCGGGTATCCCCATCAGCGTGCAGCCCACCGCGTGGGGGATGCCCTTGGCGATGACCTCGACGAAGTCGAAGGCGTCGCGTTCCATCGCGCGGTCGAGGACGTCCCGGACCGCACCGGCCGCCACCTGCTCCATCCGCCCCGCCTCCGCGGGCCCGAAGGGCTTCGCGACGACCTTCCTGACGTAGGTGTGATCAGGAGGGTCGCTGACGATCAGCATGCGCTGGGAGACCTGGGCGACCGCGGCCTCGTCGCTGTCGAGGCGCATGCCGTGTCGCGAGCTGAACGTCTCGGGATCCGCGTACGCCATGGAGATGTCACGGTGCCGGGTGAGCACCCAGAAGCCCGATCCCCTCCCGTCCTCGTGCCAGTGCACCGGGGAGCGAGACCTGAGCCAGGCGAAGACCTCTTCCATCCTGTTCTCGGCGAACAGCCGCGGATCGGTCAGGTCGATCCTCATGTCCCACCGCCGCAGGCCCTCGTCCGCACGGCGGCGATGATGGCGCGGGTCACGCGTCCATCTCCCTGCGCAGGCTCAGCGGGCGCATGTCGACCCAATGCTCGTCGACGTAGCGCACGCACTCCTCCTCCAGCCCTTCGAAACCGGCCGTCCGCCACCCGGCGGGCACCGGTTGGCCGACGGGGAAGAGTCCGTACTGCTCCTCCTCGTTGATCAGCACCACGAGCCGACGATCGCCGTCCCCCATCACATCTCCTTGTCCGCACCAGCCCGCGCGTGACCGCGCGTGTCGTCGAGCACCTTGCCGATCGCCCCGGCCACCGCCACGCCCTGTTCGCTGACGAACGCGTGCCCGCCCCGGAACGATCGCCGGCCGAATCCGGCCGTGGTGTGGCGTTCCCAGCCCGCGAGCTGGGAACGGGTCACCGTCTCGTCCCGCGTTCCACCCCACGCCTCGATCCGGCAGGGCAGGGGGGCCGCGTCGGCGTAGCGGTAGGACGTGCACAGGCCGGCGTCGGCGCGCAGCAGATCCAGCACGAGTTCCCGGCTGTCCTGGTCGAGTTCCTCCGTGAGGCCCCGCAGGTCGAGGAGCCGTTCGAGTTCGGCCTCGTCGGCGAAGGCACGGGCGCCTTCAGCCCATGACTCCGGCGGGCGGCAGGCCGCGATCACCAGTGCGGCCGGCCACAGGCCGAGTTCCCGCCCACAGCGGCGGACGATCTCGTATGCGAGCAGCCCGCCGAAGCTGTATCCGAACACCACCACGGGCCGCTCGCGGCACAACTCGCCCAGCGACGGCACGACGGCGTCGACCACCTCGTCGAAGGTGCTCGCGGGAGGCTCCCGCCAGCGGCCTTCTCTGCCCGGCAGTTGGACGCCCACCACCTGCGTGCCCGGCGCGAGCGACTCCTGCCAGTGACGGAACTGTCCGCATCCGGCGCCGGCCTGGGGCAGGCAGACCAATGTCCTGTCGGCCGCCTCCTGCGGGCCCCAGGTGACCGTCCAGGCGCCGCCCGTCATACCGGCTCCTGTTCCGACAGCCGGGTCAGCTCCGCGGCCACGCCCGCCACCGTCGGGTTGGTGAGCAGATGCCGGACGGTCAGCGGCAGCCCGGTGTCGCGTCTGAGTTCCGCCACCACCCTCGCGGCGGCCAGTGAGTGGCCGCCCAGTTCGAAGAAGTCCGCGTGCGCGTCGGTCACGGGGCGCTCCAGGTAGCGCTCCCAGATGCGCAGCACCTCCTTCTGGGACGGGGTGATCGGCCCCGTCGCGTCCTGAGCCGGCTCGGTGACCGACCCGGCCGCCAGTGCCGCCCGGTCGGCTTTCCCTGTGGGCGTGTGGGGGAAGGAGGTGACCAGCCTGATGGCGGCCGGGCACATGTACTCCGGCAGCGCCGCCGCGCACGCCCGCCGGATCATCGCGGCGACGTCCGCCGGCTCGGAGCGCCCGTCGGCTATGACGGCGACGCCGAGTGCCTGGCCGGACGGCATGGGGAAGGCCACCGCGGCCTTGACGGAAGGGACGGCGGTGACCACGCTCTCGACCTCGGAGAGCTCGATCCGGTAGCCGCGGATCTTGACCTGGTTGTCCGTCCTTCCGAGGAACTCCAACCGGCCGTCGGGCCGCTGCCGGGCGGTGTCGCCCGTACGGTAGAGTCGGCCGCCGTCAGCGCCGAAGGGATCCGGTACGAACGCCGCCGCCGTCGCACCGGCCAGACCGCGGTAACCCCGCGCCACCGCGGGGCCACCGATGTACAGCTCTCCCCGCGTTCCGGCGGGAACGGGCCGCATCTCCTCATCGAGCAGATAGGTGCGGTAGCCCGGCAACGGCCGGCCTATCGTCGCGGGATCGTCACCGGCAGCGGTGTCGGCCCAGGCCGCCGCGATGGTGGTCTCGGTCGGGCCGTAGACGTTGAGCAGTCGCCGCCCGCCACGCCAGCGTTCTGCGAGGGTGGGCGAGGCGGGCTCGCCGGCCATCACGACCACGGTGGCCGTGTCGATGTCGGACCGGCAGGCGGCCAGCAGGGAGGGCGGCAGGCAGACCGTGCTCGGCGCGACCCGGGCGATGCGCTCGTCGACGTCGCCCACCTCGCCGTCGTGGCCGACCAGGTCCAGCAGCACGACGCACTGCCCGTACGTCAGGTAGAGCAGCGTGCACCAGAGCCAGCCGTCGAACGCCGGTGAGACGGCGTTGACGCCGCTCCCCCGCGGTTCCAGCTCAAGCGTCTCCAGCGCCGCCACGAACGTGTGCAAACCGCCGTAGGTCACCTGCACGCCCTTCGGGACACCCGTGGTGCCGGACGTGTAGATGAGGTACGCGCACGACCGCGGATCCGGCGAGACGACGCCGCCTTCGCCGGTGCCGGGCTCCTGCGGCACGCCCGCCGGGGCGAGGACCCGTTCCCCGGCGATCCGTACGCCGTCCGGCACCTCGTCGGCCAGCAGCACCTGGACGTCGGCGTCGCGCAGCACGGTGTCGAGCCGCCGCACGGGCTGCCGCGCATCGAGCGGGACGAAGACGGCTCCCACCTCCCACACCGCCAGCAGGCACGCCACGAGGTCCCGCGAACCGGGCATCAGCACCCCGACCGTCGTCTCAGGGCCCACCCCCCGCTCGCGCAGCCTCCCGGCCAGCGACCGGGACCGGGCGAGGAGTTCGGCGAAGCTCCACGTGCCGTCCGCCGCGCGCACCGCCGGGGCGTCCGGACGCACCCGCGCGTGCTCGCCGACTCTGGTCAGCACGCGGCACCTTCCCGTCCGCGGTGTGGTCGGCGCCGGGGCGTCGCTGCTCATCGTGGCTCCTGTCCGTAGGCGGAGGCGTCGTCGTGTGCCCGCAGCCAGGCGGCCAGACCGGCGGGCGTGGGCGAGTCGAAGAGGGCGCGGACGGGGACCTCCCGGCCCGACAGCTCGCGGAGCCGGGCGACGACCTGGAGCGCGGCGGCGGAGGTGCCGCCCATGGCGAAGAAGTCGCTCGACGCGCCGATCCGGCCGGTGCCGAGGACTCGCGTCCACGTCTCGATGACCAGTCGCAGCTCGGGCGGGTGCGCGGTCCGTTCGCGGCCGTCCGCGCCGCCGGGCGTCATCCGGGCCAGAGCCGCTCGGTCGATCTTCCCGTTCGGCGTGGTGGGCAGGCGGCCCGCGACCGCGTAGCGGGTGGGAACCATGTAGCCGGGCAGGTGCGCCTCCGCGTACGCACGAACCCGGCCCAGCAGATCACCGCCGGCTCCGGGACTGGGCTGCAGCACCGCGGCGAGCTGCCTGCCCGCCGGACCGCCGTCGATCACCACTGCCGCGGCCGTGGCGACCGAGGGGCAGCGGCTCAGGACGTGCTCGACCTCTTCGAGCTCGATGCGGTGCCCGTGGATCTTGACCTGGTTGTCGTCGCGGCCACGCAGTTCGAGGCGGCCGTCCGGTCGCTGCCGGGCCAGGTCGCCGGTCCGGTAGAGGCGTCCGAACGGCGGTCCCGCGTACGGATTCGGTACGAAACGGGCGGCGGTCAGGCCCGGACGGCCCAGGTATCCTCGTGCCACCCCGTCACCCGCGATGCAGAGTTGGCCGGTGACGCCGGGAGGCACCTGCCGGAGTTCGTCGTCGAGCACGTAGGCCACGGTGTTCCCGATCGGCGTACCGATCGGCAACGGCTGTGGCTGCGGCCCCGGCGGCAACCGCTCGGCGACGGAGTACATCGTCGTCTCGGTGGGCCCGTAGAGATGGTGCACCCCTCGGGTGCTGGTCAGGAGCCGCTCGGCCAGCGCGGGCGGGACCGTCTCGCCGCCGCACAGGGCGGTCAGGCCGGGATCTCCCTGCCAGCCGCAGGAGAAGAGCATCTCCCAGACGATCGGGGTGGCGTGCATGAAGTCGACCCGCTCGCCTTCGAGCAGCGCCAGAAGCGCCTGGCCGTCCCGGCTCGCCCCTTCACCGCTGATGACGACCCGGCCACCGGAGACCAGCGGGAGGAACAGTTCGAGCATGGCGATGTCGAAGCCGATCGTGGTGACCGCCAGCAACGAGTGGTCCGCACCGAAGTTCAGGGCCTGCCTGGTCGACTCGATGCAGTTGAGCAGCCCGCCGTGCGTGACGCCCACGCCTTTCGGCCGCCCGGTCGATCCCGAGGTGTAGAGCACGTACGCCAGCCGGCCGGGCTGAACCGCCACGCCCGGCTCGGGCCGCGACGCCGCCGTCTCCGTCAGGTCCCGTAGCCGCAGGACACGAATGTCCTGGTCGCCTGGCGGCTCCAGGCCGGGTACGTCGGTGACGACGGCCCGCACCGAGGCGTCCTCGAGAACGAACCGGCGACGGTCCGCCGGATGGGCGGGGTCCAGCGGAACCGCCACGCATCCGGCCCGCAGCACGCCGAGGATCACCGCGGGGACCTCGGCTCGGCGGCCGAGCACGACCGCCACGCGCGCCTCAGGGCCGAGCCGCCAGGACAGCAGCCGCTCGGCGAGCGCGTCCCGGCGAGCGGAGACCTCGGCGTAGGTGAGGGCCCGCCCGTCGCAGCGGACCGCGACCGCGTCCGGCCGACGCTGCGCCTGGGCCGCGAAGGCGTCGAGGAGGGTCCCGCTCCGGTCGGCCGCGCGGCCGGTCAGCGTCGCGGCGTGCGGCGCGTCCGCGGGCGCGGTCACCGGCAGAGCCGAGATGGTCGAGCCGAGGTCGCCGGTCATCGCGCGCAGGAGGATCCAGTAGCGTTCCGCGATGCGCTCCACCGTCGCGGCGTCGAGCACGTCGTCGTTGAACTGCCACAGGGCCCGCACCGCGTCGGCGCTGCGCAGCAGATCCAGGCCGAGGTCGAACGGGGTGCGGGTGACCGGCAGGTCGAACCAGGACGACTCGAGGCCGGGAACGCGCTCGGGCTCGGGCGGCTCCCGATATCCGAAGCCGACCTGGCACAACGGCTCCATGGCCGGTGACCTGGGCGGGCGTACCGCCTCGACGAGTTCGCTGTAGGACATTCCGTCGGCCGACGCCGCCCGTACGGCTCGCTGTTCGCCGATGAGCAGGCTCCGCACGTCGCTCGTGCCCGTCAGCGGATGGCTCAGCACCACGCGGCGCTCGTGGCTGCCGATGCCGACCTCGCCGGTGGGCTCGCGCATCGTCGTGATCAGCAGGTCCGGCTGGCCGGTGTGCCGCCACAGCAGTACGCGGTAGGCGGCCGAGTAGATCACCGCCTCCTCGACCTTCTCCCGCCGGGCGACGCGCGCCACTCCCTCGGCGACGTCGGCGGGGACCAGCCGCCGCAGAGCGGAGCCCGCGCTCCGCCGCGACGGCCCCCTCGGGCGGTCCCAGGGCAGCCGTGCCTGGTGCGGTGCCTGGGCGAGCCGCGCGACGCGGCGGGCGGGCTCGCCTTCTCCGCCGAGCGGGGCGGGCGGCTCCATGACAGAAAAGGACGGCCCGGTGACCGCGGCAGGCGGCTCGGCGACCGGTCCGGTGGTCTGCCGCCGGTAGTGCCCGGCCCATTCGCGCGCCAGCCTCTCCAGGGACGGCTGGTCGCAGAGGACGCGGTGCGCGTGGATGACCAGAACGTGGTCCTCCGGTGCCAGCCGGTACAACCGGCAGCGCATCAGCGCGTCCCCGGCGTCGGCCAGAGCCAGGGCGTCCCGGTCCACACGCCGCCGCACCTCGTCCTGGCCTTCCACGTCCTCCACGACGAGGTCGGGCAGCACGCCGCCCACGCCGAGGACCGGCCGGCCCGCCACGTCGATGACCGTGCTCCGCAGTGCCGGATGCCGGGCGAACAGCTCCTCGTAAGCGCTTCGCGCGCCGCCCGCGTCCAGCCGGCCGACGACGCGCAGGCCGACGCGCGCCACCGAGGAGCAGAACCTGGCGTCCAGGGCGTGCGCCAGCCAGGCGTCCCGCTGGACCGCCGACAACCCGACCGCCGACAACCCGACCGCCGACGACTGGACCGTCGGCGACTCCCCCTCGGCGATCCGCTCCACCGACATCGCCCCCTCCTCACGATCAGTGGCCGGGGGCCTGCGTGCGATCACGCCGCACGGCCTCGTACAGGGCCTTGATGTTCGCGCTGCCGAAGCCGCGGGCGTTGTGCCGCTGGATCAGCTCGTAGAACAACGTGCCGCGAGGGTGTGGTGAACGGGTGAAGATCTGCAGCAGGTACCCCCACTCGTCGCGGTCGGCCAGCACGTTGGTCGAGCGCAGGTCGTCGATGCTCTCGCTCAGCTCGCCCACCCGTGCGCCCAGAAGGTGGTAGTAGGCGTCCGGCGTCTGCAGGAACCGCACACCTCGGTCGCCGTAGGTCCGCACCGCGTCCACGATGTCGTCGACGAGAAAGGCCAGATGTTGCACGCCCGGCCCGGCGTGATCGTCCAGGAACTGCGAGATCTGGCCGGGCTCGCGGCTGGTGTCGGGCTCGATGAGGGTGAGCGTGATGCCGCCGGAGCGGCTCCGCACCACCTCGGAGTCCATGGCCTGGCCGCCCACCTCGATGTGCTCCGAGGAGTATCGTTCGAGGCCGAACGCCTCCTCGTACCACTTCACCGTCTGATGCAGCGTGCCCGCTTCGAGACAGACCGCGACGTGGTCGAGTCGGCGGAAGGCCACGCCCGGCTCCTGCGGTTCGGCCCGCCGGGTCCGCCACGTCCTGTCGGGCGGCAGCGAGCCGGCCAGGCTCGGTACGAACGTGTGCCGCACGTCGCCGAAGGCGGACACCGTGGCGAACAGGCCCGTCTCCGGGTTGTCCGCCGAGGCGGCGGGGTGCCGCACGGCGGCCGCGCCGTGGGCGACCGCCCGGTGAAAGGCGGCCGTGACGTCCTCTGTGACCAGGGCGATGTCGGCGACGGAGTCGCCGTGCACGGCCACGTGGCGGGTCACCGCGTCCTCCGGGTCGCCGCTCGTGGTGACCACGATCGTCAAAGGGCCGTTGCGCAGAGCGGTCGACCGCTGTGCGGACGTCTCGTCGCCTTCCTCGCCCGACCGCGCCTCGATGACGAATCCGAATGATGAGGTGAAGTATTCGACTATCGCTTCTTCGTCTTTTGCATACAGCTCGACGTACGCAATGTCATATGGATCCATGGTTGCCTCTCCGGCTCGCCGCGTTCGGTGCGTCCCACATATCCCGCTCGACAGAGTCGTCATCCATTAAGGGGGGCTCATGCCGGGCCCCGGCACCGCGTGAAACGTTAATGATGCGAGCGATGCCACTAGTACCACGGCGCCGACTCCGCTAGCAAGGATTGCCCTTCCCTGGCACCTCCGCGGCTTGGCTAACAGCAGGTCAGACGCCTTTGAGACGGATAACCGAGGCGTAACCGCAGAGGCGTTCAAATGGTGGTCACACAGCACCTGCCAAATGCCGGAAAGACAATTCCTGCGTGCGCATCTTTCGGCGGCCCGATCGTATGGAGGGGAATTTGTGGCCCTGAGCACAAAGCCGGCCGACGACGCCGTGGACGAGTTCTGGCGGGCGGCACTGGCGTCGGCGGAGTTCGTCGCCCTGCCTCGCTCCGCTCCGCCGGGCAGCACCAGGGCACGTGTCACGCGAGTCGTGGACGCCGTACTGCCGCCGAGTCTGGCCGGGGCGGCGCGAGCATTGGGACGATCCGATGCGGTGCCACTGCGGCGGGTGCTGCTGTGCGCGATCATCAAGGTCGTCAGCACCCTCACCGGCGAGCCCGGCGTGCGGGTCGGTTACGGCGTCCCGGCCGCGAGCGGCCAGGACGGACGTGTGTTCCTTCCGCTGTGCGCGCGCGTCGAGGACGGTAGCTGGGCCGACCTGCTGGATCGCCTGGGTGCGGCCGAGAGCGCGGTCCTGCGGCACCGTGACGTGCCGCCGCTGCGGATCCGCGATCTCGCGGGCGACGCCGACCCGCTGTTCGACGTGCTGGTGACCATCGAGGACGATCAGCGGCAGAGCACGGAGGTGACCGGCGGCGATCGCGGATGGCCCGCGGACCTCGCAGCCGCGGACCTCCCGGCCGAACTCGGCGTCCATCCCGCGCTCCTCGTCCACTTCGACGTCGGCGAGGTCGTACGGCTGCGGCTGTGCTACCACGCGGGCCTGCTCGACGCCGCCCACGTCGAGCGCGTCGCGGGATATGTCGAGAAGGCGCTCGCGCTCATGGTCGAGGACCTCGACGCCGACCATGACGCCGGCACCCTGTTGTCGGACGCCGAGGTGACCCACCAGGTGCACGAGCTGAACGGCAACCGGCTGCGGCTCCCGGAGGCCCGGTTCCACGAGTTGTTCGAGGAGCAGGTGCGGCTGCGCCCGCACGCCGTCGCCGCGGTGCACGGCCGGCAAAGCTGGACGTACGCGGAGCTGGACGCCCGCGCCAACCGCCTGGCGCACGGGCTGCTCGCGCACGGCGTACGGGCGGAGGACGTCGTCGCGGTCATGACCGATCGCCATCTGGACTGGCTGGCCGCCATCCTCGCCGTGTTCAAGGCCGGCGGCGTCTACATGCCGGTGGATCCCGCCTACCCGATGGACCGCGTCTCCGTCATGCTCGCCCAGAGCGGCTGCCGCCTGCTGGTCGGCGACCGGGCCGCGCCGGCCAACGTACCCAGGGTGTCGGGCGGGCGAGCCGTCACCACGCTGTCGATCGACGAGCTGCACGGTGGCGGGTACCGCTCGGACGCGCCGCGGGTGGACGTCGGCGTCTCCCAGCTCGCCTACATCTACTTCACCTCGGGTTCGACGGGTCTGCCCAAGGCGTCCATGTGCGAGCACGACGGCATGCTCAACCACCTGCTCGCCAAGCGTGCGGATCTCGGCCTGACCTCCGCCGACGCGGTGGCGCAGAACGCCCCTCAGTGCTTCGACATCTCGCTCTGGCAGCTCGTCTGCCCGCTGATGGTCGGCGCGCGGACGGTCATCGTGGACAACGAGGTCGTGCTCGACGTGCCCCGCCTCCTCGACCACCTCGACGCGGCGGGAGTGACGATCCTCCAGGTCGTGCCGTCCTACCTGGACGTCGTGCTGGCCTACCTCGAACGACAGCCGCGGGAGCTGCCTTCGCTGCGCTTCGTGTCGGTCACCGGGGAGGCGATCACCAAGAACCTGGTCACCCGGTGGTTCACCTGCTACCCGGACGTCAAGCTGCTCAACGCGTACGGGGCCACGGAGGCGTCGGACGACACCACCCACGAGATCATGGCCGCGCCGCCGGAGGAGGACCTCGTCCCCGTCGGCAGGCCGAACATCAACGTCGGCGTCTACGTGGTGGACACCCGGCTACGGCTCGTCCCGCTCGGCTCGCCCGGCGAGATCGTCTTCTCGGGGGTCTGCGTGGGCCGCGGCTACGCCAACGACCCGGATCGCACGCGTGAGGTGTTCCTCGCGGACCCCTACCGCCCCCGAGAGCGCCTCTACCGCACCGGCGACTACGGCCGGTGGCTGCCGACGGGCAGCCTGGAGTTCCTGGGCCGCAGGGATGACCAGGTCAAGGTCCGCGGCATGCGGGTGGAGCTGGGTGAGGTGGAGAACCGCATCGCCCACGTGCCGGGAGTACGCGCCGCCGCGGTGATCGCGGTGAGCACGCCGGGCCAGGGCAAGGCGCTGGTCGCCTTCTACGTGTCGGACGGCGCCCTGCCTCCCGCCCGCCTGCGCGCGCAGCTCGGCGAACTGCTGCCAGGGCACATGGTGCCGGCCGTGTGCCACCGGCTCGACGAACTGCCGGTCACCGACAACGGCAAGGTCGACAGGAAGGCGCTGTCGCGCGCCGCCGGTGCGAAGGCCGAGGACGTCGTACCTCGGCGGGCCGCCCGCACCCCCACCGAGCGGCGGCTCGCCACGGCCTGGGCGGAGCTGCTGGCTCTGCCGCTGGAAGAGGTCGGCCCGGACGGCGACTTCTTCGCGCTCGGCGGTGACTCGCTGGCCGCACTGCGCCTGGTGGTCAAACTGGATCGGGAGGTCTCGCTCACGGACCTCATCGACAATCCCGTGCTCGCCGACCTCGCCGCGCTGATCGACTCGCAGGCCGGACAGCGGGAGCGGAGCTGGCTGCAGCCGCTTTCGCAGCCCGGCGATCCGGCCGCCACCTTGCTCTGCGTGCCGTACGCGGCGGGAAACGCGATCAACTTCCACGGTTTCGCGTCGTCACTGGCCGAGCGGAACATCGCGGTGTACGCGGTGGACCCGCCCGGCCACGACCTCACACGGCCCGACGAACCCCTGCTCGAGGTCGAGCCCATGGCCCGGCGGGTCGCGGAAGAGCTGCGCGCCAGGGTGGGCGGGCCGCTCCTGGTGTGGGGCCATGGCGCGGGTGCCGCACTCGCGCTGGCGGTGACCAGGCTGCTTGTCGAACGGCGGAGCGACGTGCGACACGTCTTCATCGGGGCCAGAGCGCTCGACGAGCCCGACGTCCTGCGCCGCGACAGCCGACGGATCGACGCGCTGGCCGATGAGGACATCCGGGGCCTGCTGGGACTCGGCGGCGCGTTCACCGAGCTGGACGGGCTGCGGCCGGAGCGTACGCGGCAACTCGGCAACTGCTACCGGCACGATGCCCGGGTGGCCAACGACTATCTCGCGGCCGCGCAGGCTGCTCCCCTGCCCGGCCGCCTCGACGTCCCCGTGACCGTGGTCGCGGGCACGGACGACGCCTCCGTGGGAGATCCCCGCACCGCCTACCGCCGGTGGTCGCTGCTGGCGCATCGGGTGGACCTGCGGGAGATCAAGGGGGCCGGTCACTACTTCCCGCGTACTCACGCGCGGGAGTCGGCCGAGATCGTGTTCGAGGCGTGGGGCGGCGGCGTCGCCACGTCGTTCCAGCCCGCGCGCGAAGGCGCCTGACCATGCCATGGCCGCCGGCCCTCTCCCACGCCCCGCCGTCCGTGGCGGTCGGCGTGAGCAGCGCGTTCGGCACGTTCGGCGAGCTTCTCCAGGGCGTGCTGCCGGACGGGCGCCGGGACTTTCTGGTCACGCTGCCGATCGCCCTGTGGAGCACCGCCACCTTCACGGTGACACCGCACGATGACCGGCTGCTCGTCTTCCCTCCGCGCAAGCGCAAGGCTCGTGCGCTCGTGCGGCGGATCCTGGACGCGGCCGGCTACCGCGGCGGCGGCTTGCTCCGCATCGGCAGCGGCCTTCCCGAGGGGAAGGGCCTGTCCAGTTCCTCCGCCGATCTCGTGGCGACCGCACGTGCCGTCGGCAACGCGCTCGGCCTGGAGATGTCCGCCGTGACCATCGAGAACCTGCTGCGCGGGATCGAGCCGACCGACGGCGTCATGCACCCCGCCGTGGTCGCCTTCTACCACCGTGAGGTACGCCTGTTGCGCCGCCTCGGCTCGCTGCCGGCTCTGACCGTCGTCGGGCTGGACGAAGGCGGCGAGGTGGACACGATCGCGTTCAACCGCGCGCCGAAGCCCTTCGGCGCGGCGGAGCGGGACGAGTACGCCGAGCTGCTGGCCACCCTCGGCGAGGCAGTCCGCCGGCGCGACCTCGCCGTCGTCGGTCGGGTCGCCACGCGAAGCGCGGTGCTGAATCAACGGCTGTGTCCCAAACGCACGCTGGAGGCCCTGATCACGGCCTGCCACCAGATCGGCGGGCTCGGTGTCGTCACCGGTCACAGCGGTACGACGGTCGGGATGCTGCTCGACGACGCCGACCCCGACTACCCGGCGAAGCTGACCGCCATGCGGCGCGTGTGCTTCGCGCTCGCCGGCAACGTGTCGACCTACCACTCGCTGATCTTCGAGAACTGACCGGGGGACTCGTATGCGGTTCGACGACATCATCGATGCCATCGGCCATACGCCGCTGGTACGGCTCCACCTGCCCGGCGCGCCCGAGGCCCGGGTCTACGCCAAGCTCGAGTCGCAGCAGTTGTACGCGATGAAGGACCGGGTGGCCAGGCACGTCATCCTCGCCGCACGACGCGGCGGCGAGCTGGCCGAGCACGCCCCCATCGTGGAGAGTTCGTCGGGCACCATGGCGCTGGGCGTCGCACTGGTCGGCCGACGCCTCGGGCATCCGGTCCACATCGTGACCGACCCGCGCATCGACCGCGCCACCCTGGCCAAGCTGACGAGCCTTGGCTGCACGGTGCACATCGTCGACGCCATGACGGGCCAGGGCTGGCAGAGCGCGCGGCTGGAACTGCTCGACCGGCTGCTGCGGGATCTTCCCGGCGCCTTCTGGCCACGCCAGTACAGCAACCCCCACAATCCCCTGGCCTACCAGAGCCTCGCCGACGAACTGCGGGCCGACCTGGAACGGGTCGACGTCCTCGTCGGAGCCGTCGGCAGCGGAGGGTCACTGTGCGGATCCGCGCGGGCGCTGCGCGCCACGTTCCCACGCCTGCGCGTGGTCGGCGTGGACTGCGTGGGCAGCGTGCTGTTCGACCAGCCGGACCTGCCCGCTCGTCTGCAGAGCGGGCTGGGCAACAGCCTGCACCCGCCGAACCTGGACCACTCGGCGCTCGACGAGGTGCACTGGCTCAACGACCGCGAGGCGTTCGCCGCGACCCGTGACCTGGCCGGGGAACAGCAGATCTTCGCCGGTAACACCGCCGGCTCCGTCTACCGGGTCCTCGGCCACGTCGCGTCGCTGGCCGCCCCCGGCGACACCATCGTCGGGATCTTCGCCGACCGCGGCGACCGTTACGTCGACACCGTGTACGACGACGACTACTGGACCGAGCAGCACCTGGCCGAGGCCCCTCTCGCCGGCGAGCCCACGCGGGTGCCCTACGGCACCACGGTCAGCTCGTGGTCGTGGTCCTCGGTGCGCGAACGGCGGCGCAAACTGCTGTTCGTCGAGTCCAACACCACCGGCAGCGGCGCGCTGGCGGCCCACACCGCGCGCCGGCTCGGCTACACCCCGGTCCTGCTGACCCGCGACCCCTCGCGCTATCCCAAAACGGTCGCGGACGACTTCGAGGTGGTCATCTGCGACACCGGCGACGCGGCGGAACTGGAACGCGTGATCGCCGAACGACTCCCCCGCCCGCAGCTCGCCGGGATCACCACCACGAGCGAGTACTACCTGAGCGTCGCGGCCCGCCTCGGATCGGCTCTCGGGCTCGCGCACAACCCGCCCGACGCCATCGACCTGTGCAGGGACAAGCTCGGGACCAGGACCACCCTGGCCGGGGCCGACGTGCCTCAGCCGCGCTTCGCGCTCGCCGGCCGCGTGGCCGACGTCGCGGAGGTGGTCGGCGAGATCGGGCTGCCCTGCGTGGTCAAGCCCCGCGACGGCTCGGGCTCCACGAACGTGCGCCTGTGCACGACCGCCGCCGAGGCTTCCGCGCAGGCCGCCGAGATCCTCGCGACCAGCCGCAACGCACGCGGTGAGCCCGCCTTGCCGGGGGTCCTGATCGAGGAGTACGCCGACGGGCCGGAGTACAGCGCCGAGGCGTTCGTCCAGCACGGGCAGGTGGACCTCCTCGGTATCACCGCCAAGGACACCACGGGCCATCCGTGCTTCGTCGAGTTCCAGCACCTCTTCCCCGCGGACCTGCCCGAGGCCGTCGTCGCGGACGTCCACGACGTGGTGACCCGCACGCTCAAGGCGCTGGGTCTGGAGGCCGGCGCCGCTCACGTCGAGCTCCGGCTGACCGCGCGGGGCCCGGCGATCGTCGAGGTCAACGCCAGACCGGCCGGGGGCATGATCACCGAACTCATCCGGCTCGTCACGGGAACCGACCTGATCGAGGCCCATCTCCTCGCCATGACGGGCCGGACGGCTGAGTACGGCGGGCAGGTCACGGGCCGCGCCGGCATCCGGTTCCTGCTGGCGGATCGCCCCGGCACGCTGACCGGCGTCCACGGGGAAGACGCGGCGCGCAGGCTGCCGGGCGTCCGGCAGGTGGCGGTCACCGCAGGACCGGGCCGCCTGCTGCGCGCGCCGCGGGACTTCACCGACCGGCTCGGCTTCGTGATCGCGCAGGGCGACGACGCGCAGAGCGTGCTCGCGACGCTGGCCGGGGCCGCGGAGCTGATCACGTTCGACGTGCGCGACGACCAGCGGTGACGCAGGGCCGGATCACTCCGGCGGAAGGGAGACATCGTGACGATCTCTGACGGCGGACTCCCCGGTCCTGCCGCGGCGGCGCCACCCCGGCTGCGGGCCGGCGCCGCCGATCTCGACACGGGCCTGGAATGGGTGCGGCGCAACACGCGGGCCCTGCACGCCATGCTGCCCACCGAGGGCGCCGTCGTCATCGACGGCCTCCCCGTCAGGACCCCGGCCGACTTCACCCGGGTACGGGACCTCCTGCTCGCGCGTCCCTGCCCACCACGCGAGCCGATCGTCATCCGCGAGGACCTCGGCGGGATGGTCTACGCCGGATCCGGCTGGCCGGCCGAGCAGACCATGTGCGTGCATCCCGAGCAGAGTTACGCCACGCAGGTTCCGCGCGTCCTGCTGTTCGGCTGCCTCACGCCCGGCGCCGAGGGCGGGGCCACGTTGCTGGCCGACACCCGGGCGGTGCTCGGCGCGCTGCCCGGTCGGCTCCGTGACCGGCTGGCCGCCGACGGCTGGACGTTACGGCGACGGTTCAGGAGACGGATGGGACTGTCCTGGCAGGAGACCTTCGGCACCGGGAGCGAGGAGGAGGTCAGCGCCTACTGCCGCCGGAACGCCATTGACCACCAGTGGCTGGGCAACGGCGAACTGCGTACCAGCCAGACGCGACGGGCCATCGTGTCTCACCCCGTCACCGGCGAGCAGTGCTGGTTCAACCACCTCGCCTTCCTGAACCGCTGGAACCTCGATCCGGCCGAGCGGGAGATCCTGACTTCGGCCTTCGGCGAGCACGGGCTGCCCTTCGACACCTGCTACGGCGACGGCCGGCCCGTGGACGCCGGCACCATCGAGACCATCAACCAGGCGCAGGACCGCTGCACCGTCCGGGTGGAGTGGCGACCGGGGACCCTGCTGCTGGTCGACAACTTCGCCATGGCGCACGGCCGGGAGGCGTACTCCGGCCGGAGACGCGTCCTGACGGCGATGGGAGAACCGGTCGCGCTGCCTTCCTGAACCCCCGCGGCCACCTGTCAGCCGAGGGTGACGCCGTAGACCGCTTCGATGATCTTGATGGGGAGGTCCAGGGTCCTCGGCTCGATGGTGGCGTGGACGACGACGCTCCGCAGGCCGTCGTCGGTGGTCAGCGCGAGGGTGAAGGATCCGGGCAGGGTGCCGCTCACGCCTCGCAGGGTCGGGCCGTCGGTCGCCTCGCCGTCGAACTCGATCACGCCGAGGCCGTAGCGGGCGTGCGGCAGCCAGACGGCGCTGCCGGAGGAGACCATGGTCCACATCTGGCGGTGCTGGGCCGGTGGCAGCAGGCCGCCGGTCGCGATCGCCTTGAGGAAGCGGCTCAGATCGCCGGTGGTGGAGACGACGCCGCCGGCCGCCCATCCCCATGAGGTGTTGAGCCCGGTGCCGTCGAGGGGCGGCAGGTCGGAGCGCTCGGCCAGGGAGGCGTAGCTCTCCGGGGTGAGCGACGCCGGGTCGACGCCGTCCGTGAGGATGTTGGCGACGTAGGCCCTGGGGTGCGGGTCCGGGTACGCGGTGTCGGTGGCGGGCCGTACGTAGGTGCTGGTCAGGCCGAGCGGACGGATGACCGTGCGTTCGACCTCGGCGGCGTAGCTGTTGCCGGTGACCTGCTCGATGATCGCGCCGGCCAGGTAGTAGCCGCCGTTGGCGTAGACGAAGCCGTCGCCGGGCTCGCCGACCGGCGGCTGGGAAACCGCGAGGCGCAGCAGGTCGGAGGTGGTCCAGACCCGGTCCGGCTGGGTGACGATGCTGTGCTGCAGCTCTGGTGCGAGGCCGGTGAGGAACAGGCCGCTGGTGTGGTTGAGCAGATGCCGGACGGTGATCTTGTCGCCGTCGTAGCCGCCCGCGTCCATGACGCCGGCCAGCCACCTGTTCACCGGGTCGTCGAGGCTCAGCCTGCCTTCGGCCGCCAACGCCAGCAACGTGGCGGCGGTGAAGGACTTGCCGGAGCTGCCGATGTGCAGGTACTCCCCGGGCTCGCGCGGGTGCCCGGTGGTGAGGTCGGCCACTCCCGCGGTGCCGAACCACGTTCCGTCGGCGTCGTGGACCTCGGCGACGATGCCGGGAATGTGGTCCTCGGCCACGGCCCGGTCCAGGATTTCCTGCACTTTTTCGCGGATGTCGTGTGTCATCTCGATGCCTTTCGAAGGGGAACGATGGGGTCGTGCGGGTGCCCGGCGTTCAGCGTCCTCCGCGCATGAACGCGCGCAGCGACAGCGGGACGAACACCGCCAGCAGGACGGCCGACCAGAGCAGGACGGCGGCCACCGGATGCGCGAGCGGCCAGGCCACGTCGCCGGACGGGCCGCCCGGGTTGCCGAACAGTTCCCGGGAGGCGGCGGTGAGCGCGCTGACCGGGTTCCAGTCGGCCAGGAACCGCAGCCACGACGGCATGCCGTCGGTCGGCACGAACGAGTTGGACAGCATCGTGAACGGCAGGAACAGCGGCACCACCACCTGGGCGACGACCTGTTCGTTCTTCACCACCAGGCCCACATAGACGCCCACCCAGCTCAGCGCGTACCGCAGCAGCGTCATCAGCAGGAACGCCTCGGCCGTGAGGATCGGGCCGCGGTGCGGCTGCCAGCCCACCAGCAGGCCCGCGCCCACCATGACGGCCAGGAGCGGCAGGCCGACCAGGGAGTCGGCGCCGGTCTGCCCGAACGGCACCGCCAGCCGCGCCATCGGCATGGAGCGGAAGCGGTCCATCACGCCGCGGGCGGCGTCGGCGGCCATGCGCCCCATGACCCCCTGCACCGCGGTGAAGGTCACCATCGCGAACAGTCCTGGCATGAGGTATTCGCGGTAGTCGCCGCCGCCCGGCACCTGGATGGCGCTGCCGAAGACGTAGCCGAACAGCACCACCATGACGGCCGGGAAGACCAGCGCGCCGACCATCTCGCCGGGCTCCTGGCGCAGCCGTCCCAGCTCGCGACCGACCAGGGTGAGCCCGTCGCTGAACGTCCAGCGCAGGCGCTGGACCAGCGCGGTCATCGGACGGTCTCCTCGCGGTCGGTGAGGCGCAGGAACACCTCGTCGAGGGTGGGACGGCGCAGGCTCACGTCGACCGCGGCGACTCCGGCGCGGTCGAGTTCGCGCACGATGCCGGCGAGCCGGAGGCCGCCGCCGGGCACGGCGATGCTGAGCCGGTCGGCGCCGGTCGTGGCGGGTTCGGTGCCGGCCAGGGCGGTCAGCACGGTCGCCGCCGGGCGCAGGGCGGCGGGGTCTTCGACGACGACGTCGAGGCGGTCGCCGACGGTGGCCTTCAGCTCGTCGGGGGTGCCTGTGGCGATCACCTGCCCGTGGTCGACGACGGCGATGTCGTCGGCCAGCCGGTCGGCCTCGTCCAGGTACTGCGTGGTGAGCAGCACCGTGGTGCCGTCGGCGACCAGCTCGCGGACGGCGTCCCAGATCTCGCCGCGGCTGCGCGGGTCCAGGCCTGTGGTCGGCTCGTCCAGGAAGAGCACCTCGGGACGGAGGATGAGGCTGGTGATCAGGTCGAGGCGGCGGCGCATGCCGCCGGAGTAGCCGGCGACCTGGCGATCGGCGGCGTCCGTCAGGCCGAAGCGCCCGAGCAGTTCGTCGGCCCGCCGGTGCGCCTCGCGCCGGGGCAGGTGGGAGAGCCGCCCGAACATGCGCAGGTTGCCCCGGCCGGTGAGCTTCTCGTCCACGGCGGCGTACTGGCCCGCGAGCCCGATCCTGGCCCGCACCTTGTCGGCCTCGCGGACGACGTCGTATCCGGCGATGCGGGCGTGCCCGGCGTCGGGGGCGGACAGGGTCGCCAGGATGCGCACCGCGGTCGTCTTTCCCGCGCCGTTCGGCCCGAGCACGCCGCAGACCGTTCCTCGCTCGACACTCAGGCTCAAGCCGCGCAGCGCGTGGGCGTCGCCGAAGGACTTGTGCAGCCCTTCGGCGACCACGATCGGATCCGCCACGACATCCCTCCACTGGGTACGTTGTACTCGGTTTCGGCGGCCAGACTAGGCCACTGGGTACGATGTACGCAAGTGAGGGGAGCGCGGCCGCGGATCTCCTCGGGAAGCTTCCGCCGACCTCTACCGGATCGGCACCTGGAGGTCGCCGAAGCCGGCGATCTTGACGTTCACCGTGGTGGCCGTCTCGGGCAGCGCGAACAGGCTCCAGAACTCGCGTTGCCTGCCGGGGGCGAACTTCTCGGTCTGCAGGCGTACGCCGGACACGTCGGTGCAGGCGCAGTAGGAGTCGGTGCTGTCGCCGTCGGTCACCTGGAGGCGGGCGGGCAGGTACTGGCGGCGGGCCTCCGCGTCGGTCAGCGTGACGTTGAAGGCGGCCCGGTACTTGAACGACATCCAGTCACCGGCCTGGTGCAACTCGTTGAACCAGGCCTCTTCCGCCCCCTGGTTCGTGATCCGGTACGTCAGCAGCCCCAGCCCGCCCGGCAGCCGCCGCAGGCCGGTGATCTCCATGGAGATCGGCTGCCCGTCCGCCGTGCCGCTGCCGGTCAGCCCCGACACCCCGGAAGCGCTTGAGGAGGGGGTCGCGGACGGCGCGGCGGCCCCAGCCTCGGCCTCGGCCTCGGCCGGTTGTGGCTTGGCGAACGTCACCGTGACGCGGCGGTTGCGGCGTTTGCCCTCGTCGGTGTCGTTGCTGTACAGCGGGCGGCGCGAGCCGTACCCCTTGGCCTGGAAGTCCACGCCCTGTCTGGTGACCATCGTGGCCAGCGCCCGCTGCACGGCCTGGGCGCGGCGGGTGGACAAGGGGTCGTTGATGGCGTCGGTGCCGGAGGAGTCCGCGTGCCCCTCCACCCGCACGCTCGCGCCGGGCGAGGCGTCGACGAGCTTGGCGGTCCGGGCCAGGACGGCTTGCGCCTTGGGCGTGAGCGTGGCCTCGTCGACCGCGAACAGCACGTCGGAGGAGAGGCTGACCCGCAGGTCCGCGCCGTCGTCCGCGGTCTCCTCGCTGCGGTCGAGCGATTCGGAGGGGGTCACGAGGCGGCGGGTGACGGGGGTGACGGGCTCGGCGTCCGGATCGGGGATCGTCATCCCGGCGGGCGTGACCGGCGGGTCGTCGCTGATCGGGACGTCCGCCATCGGCGGGCCCGCCGGGGTGACGACCGTGGCGGTTTCCGGGTTGCCGGAGGGGGCGGGCATGACCGCGTACAGGCTGACGGACTCGCCCGGGTCGATGAAGTAGCCGAGGCCGTCACGGTCCTGGTCGCTGCACAGGCACGGGAATCCGGCCGGCTGGTAGGGCAGGATCCAGGTACGCGCCCGCGCGTCGAGCACGCCGATGCCGGAGGCCCAGCGGATCTTGCCGAGCGGGCGGGTGTTGTCGCCCAGCTCGCCGGTCCACGGCAGCTTCTTCTCGCTGCCGGTGTTCGTCAGCCGGATCTGGGCGACCAGGTGCCTGCCCTTGACCCGGTTCAGCCCGACCACCTCGATCTCGAGGTTTTCGGTCATCGTGCTGAAGGTCCGCGCGAGCGCCGGGCGGCTGTCCTGGGCGGCGCCGCTCGCGCCGGCCGAGGGTGGCGGGGTGCTGGAGGAGGGCGTCGCCGCTGGTGGGACGGGGGTGCCCGGCGCGGCCCCGGGCGAGAGAGAACAGGCAGAGACCGCGAGCAGACCGATCAAGGGGATGACGAACCGGGAACCCATTTTGGACATGCTTTCGTACCTATAGGGTGAAGGTGTAATTCCCGTTGACAGGTCGTCGTGCTGGGCTGTCGCGCAGGGAAACCATGTCGCACACTCGACGAACTGGCCTCGGGCATGGGCGTCGACGCGGCCGCGCTGCGCGGGACCGTCGCGGTCAACGTCCGTACACGGTGATCTCCCTCGCGGGGGGAGGCAGCGTGTCCTCAGCCACCGCGAACACCACGACCAGCTCCAACCCGCCCCCCGGGTTGGGGCTCGCTCGCACGTCGGCCCCGTGAGCCTTCGCGATCGACGCGACGATCGACAGCCCGAGCCCGGCGCCCTGTCCACGGGTCGTCTGCAGCCGCCGGAAGGGCTCGAAGAGATCGCCCAAACGCTCCTGGGGCACGTGCGGGCCGGTGTTGCGGACCGTCAGAACCCCACGGGAGAGCGTCACCTCAACGGTTCCGCCGGGATGGTTGTAGCGGACCGCGTTGTCGAGGAGGTTGGTGACGAGCCGGTTCAGCAGGACGGGGTCACCGTCGACGACGAACGGCTCGGTCCGCCCCGTCACGGTGATGCCGTCCGAGTCTCTCTCCGCCAGGACGAGCCGTACCACCTGGTCCAGAGCCACCGGGCTCCTGCCGTCCAGGCCGTGTTCCGCCTGGGCCAGGACCAGCAGGGCGTCGATGAGGTGCTCCGCGCGGTGGTTGTGGAGCAGGAGCGTGTCGCGGATCTCACCGACCTCCTCGGGGAGCCCGATCTCGATGGCCGCCCGCTGGACGGCCAGCGGGGTCCGCAACTCGTGGGACGCGTTCGCGATGAACCGCCGCTGACCCGCGACCGAGCGTTCGAGCCGGTCGAGCATCGCGTCGAAGGTGTCGGCCAGTTCCTTCAGCTCGTCGTCGGGCCCGGCGAGCGCGATCCGTTCGTGCAGGGTCGACAGGGACAGCCGCTGCGCGGTGGCGGTGATCCGGTGGACGGGCCGCAGGATCCGCCCGGCGACCAGCCATCCGACGACCAGCGAGACCAGCGTCAGGATCCCGACCGTCAACGCGGTCACCTCCCACTGGTAGCCGATCACGTCGTTCACCAGCTCGGGCAGCGGCGCCGGCCGCTCCCCCGGCACCCCCGGCGTCGGCGCGGGCGGCGCCACCGCTCCCCCGGGTAACCGGGCGATCCGCGCGTCCAGGGCCTGGCGCAGCAGGAGGTTGACCGTGACCAGCAACACGACTGAGGTCAGCAGGAACAGTCCGGAGTAGATGAGCGTGAGCCGTACCCGGATCGTCGTCACAGCAGGTATCCCGCGCCGGGAACCGTCTGGATGCACGGCGGGTCGCCCAGCTTGGCCCGGAGGCGGCTGACCAGGACCCGAACCACCGTGGTGAACGGGTCGGCGTTCTCGTCCCACGCCTCCTCGAGCAGCCGTTCCGCGCTCACGACCGCGCCGTCCGCCCTCATCAGCACCTCGAGGACGGCGAACTCCTTGAGCGACAGGTGCAGGTGCCGCCCGTCCCGCGAGGCTTGCAGCCGGTGGGTGTCGAGCACGATTCCGTGCCGCCTCAGCACCGGCGGCACCTGCGCCTGGCTGCGCCGCCCCAGCGCCTGCACCCGTGCGACCAGTTCGGCGTAGTCGAACGGCTTGGGCAGGTAGTCGTCGGCCCCCATCCCGAGACCCGCGACCCGCTCCGGCACCGACGCCGCCGCGGTCATCATCAGAATCCGCGTACGGCTCCCGCGCGCCACCAGCTCACGGCACACGAGGTCGCCGTGCAGCTCGGGCAGGTCCCGATCCAGCACGAGCACGTCGTAGTCGTGCACCGCCAGCCGCTCCACCGCGGCCGCCCCGTCATACACCACGTCAACGGCCATGGCATGGCGGCGCAACCCCACCGCCACGAGATCGGCCAGGTCGCGTTCGTCTTCGGCCACCAGGATCCGCATGCCGATGTTCGTACCCGAACCGGGGTAACAGTGGCGTTAACGGGTCCGTTAACGCCATGGCAACCCGCGTCCGGCCACGCTGGCGACCATGATCAGAGCCCTCTGCGCCGCCGTCCTGGTGACGGCCTGCGCCATGTCCGCGCCCGCGTCCGCGTCGTCCCCGACGCCCCAGCCGAAGCCGGCGGCCACCCCGGGCGGGGGCTGCGCCGCCATCACGGCGCCACCGCCGGAGTCGGCGCCGCCGACCTCGGTGAACACGCTCCGGCAGGCGTACTTCTGCGTGCTGGACAACTATTACAGCGGCCCGGTCATGGATGCGAAGGCGCTGCTGAAGAGCGCCTTGGCCGCCTACACCCAGAACCTGATGCGGCGCGGCGCCGACCGGGCCGACCTCAGCCTGCCCGCCCTCACCGGGGACCGCGACGCCGACTGGGACGCCTTCGCGAAGGTCCTCGGCGCCGGCGACCCCGCCGCCCTGCGTGCCGCGATCACCGGCATGGTCGTCGGGCTGCAGGACAACCACGCCCGCTCGGTCCGGCCGACCCCGCCGCCGGAGGGCGGGCCGACCGGAACCGGCATCGCGGGCCTGTCGGCCGCGCAGGGACCACGGCTCGACCCCGCGGCCCGGCCGCCGCTGTTCGTCACCCGCGTCCTGCCCGGCAGCGCCGCCGCCAAGGCCGACATCAGGGCCGGTGACATCGTCGTCAAGGCCAACGGTGTGCCGGCGTTCATCGGGGACACCCCGAACCAGAGTTTCGTCGACGCCTTCGCCTCCAGCACGGTTCGGCTCACGCTCAAGCGGCCCACGACGGGACGGACCCGCGTCGTCGAACTGAGGGAGGGCCCCGTCGAGGAGCGGCCTCCGGCAGTGACGTCGAAGAAGCTCGCCGACGGCGTCACGTACGTCCGGTTGCCTGGATTCTCCGAAGGCGCAGCCGACCAGGTCATCGCCGAGCTGTCGGACAAACCGGAGGCGGTGGTCCTCGACCTGCGCGGCAACGGCGGCGGGTCGCCTCGCGAGGTGACGCGGCTGCTCGGCGCGTTCGCGCACGGCAAGGTCACCAGCTACTTCTGCCCGCTCAAGGGCGAGTGCGTGCCCAACAGGACCGACGACAGCGTCCCGTTGCTCGGCTCGCGCCTGATCGTTCTCACCGACCGCGGCTGCGCCTCGGCCTGCGAGGACTTCAGCGCGGCGGTCAAGGGCAACGACCTGGGCACCCTCATCGGCACCCGCACCGCCGGAGCCATCTCCGGCCCCAGCGAGGCGTATCTCCTCGACGACGGCAGCGTCCTGCTCCTGCCCAAGGTCCGGCACCTCGGGCCCGCCCGCGAGATCATCGACACGATCGGCGTGCCGGTCGACCACTACGCCCCCATGACCGCCCTCGACCTGGCCACCGGGCGCGACCCTGGCGTGGCCAAGGCGCTCACGCTGCTCTGACGCCCTCGCCGCGGCGGCCGGCACCGGGTGGCCGACCGCCGCCACCCCGGACGAGCCGAGCGGGGTCGCCGGGATCAGTCGCGGCGGTGCCGGGGCAGCGACACGCTGACCGCCGCGATGGCCAGGCCGAGTCCGGCCGCCATGAGGAAGACCAGGTCGTAGCCGGCGGCGAGGGCGGCGGCCGGGGAACTCGCGGCGGCCTGCGAGGCGGCTTCGGCGCCGGCGGCCGTCGCGAGCACCGCCAGGCCGATCGATCCGCCCACCTGGCTGGTGGTGTTGGCCAGACCGCCGACGATGCCCGCCTCGCCCTCGGGTACGTCGGCGGTCGCCGCGGCCATGAGGGTGGGGAAGGTCAGCCCGATGCCGAGCGCGATGACCAGCGTGGGCCCGAGCACGCCGGTGACGTAGCCGCTGCCGGCGCCCGCCTGGGCGAGCCAGCCGAACCCGGTCAGGAAACAGGCGCCGCCGGCCAGCACCAGGGGGCGTACGCCGGTCCGCGGCAGCAGGGCGGCGGCCCACCGCGCGACCACCAGGAACGTCACCGCCGCGGGCGTCTGCCCGAGTCCGGCCTGCAGCGCGTCGAAGCCCAGCACGCCCTGCAGGAAGAGTGACGTGAAGTACCACATCGCGACGGTGATCCCGCCGAACAGCAGCAGCAGGCCGTTGCCGACGGCCACGCCCCGGATCCTGAACAGCCGCAGGGGCATCATCGGCCGGGCGGCGAACCGCGCCTGCACCGCGGCGAAGACGCCGAGCAGCAGCAGGCCCGCCACCACCGGCCCGACGACCGCCACCGACGACCAGCCGTGATCGGCGCTGCGCATGATCCCGTAGATCAGCGCGGCCAGCCCCGCCGTCGCGGTGACCGCGCCGGCGAGGTCGAGCGGTTCCCGCCGGGCGGGTCGCGTACCCGCCAGCGCGATCATGGTCACGGCGATCAGCGCCGCGCCGATCGGCACGTTGATGAGGAAGACCCAGCGCCACGACAGGCCGGTGGTGATGGCGCCGCCCGCGAGTGCGCCGGCCATCCCGCCCACGCCGCCCGCGGCGGACCACGCGCCGAACGCCTTGGCCCGAGCGCTCGGCTCGGTGAAGCCGGTGTTGATCACGGCCAGCGTGGCAGGGGCCATCATGGCGGCTCCGACGCCCTGTGCGAAGCGGGCCGCCACCAGGATCTGTGCTGTGGTCGCCAGGCCGCCGGCCAGGCCGGCGGCGGCGAAGACGAGCAGCCCGGCGGCCAGGATCCGGCGCGGGCCGAACAGGTCGGCGGCGCGCCCGCCCAGCAGCATGAAGCCGGCGAAGGTCAGCAGATACCCGTTCACCACCCAGGCCAGTCCGGTGGGGGTGAAGCCGAGGTCCTCGCGGATCGAGGGCAGGGCGACGTTGACGATGGATGAGTCCAGGATGACCATGAACTGGCAGGCGCACGCCAGTGCCAGGACCATCCAGGCGGGACCGGCCTGCGACCTGGGCCGCCGCGTCGCGGCGCTGGTGCTTGTCATGACTTCGTCCTTGCCGGGCCCGCCGCTCACGCGGACCTGAACGTGGTCGCGGCCAGGGCCTCGCGAGCGTTCCCTCCGCCTGCGGCGGCATCGGTGACGCGGCCGGCTCCCAGCAGCCGGATCGTGATCTGGGCCAGCCGCCGTCCCTGGTACCTGGCCGCTTCCAGCGTCGCGGCGTCCGGGCCGTCCGCGGCCGGGCCGGTCATCGACGTGCCGTAGGGGTTGCCGCCGGCGGCGTGCACGGCCGGGTCGGTGAATCCGGGCGGGACGATCAGCGACCCCCAGTGGTAGAACACGTTGCCCAGCGACAGGATCGTGGCCTCGCTGCCGCCGTGCCGGTTGAACGCCGAGGTGAAGGCCGTGACCGGCTTGTCGGCCAGCGTGCCCTCCCGCCACAACCCGCCGGCCTGGTCGATGAACTGCTTGAGCTGCGCGGCCGGCGCGCCGAACCGGGTCGGCGTCCCGAACGCGTACGCGTCGGCCCAGGCCAGGTCCTCGATCGTGGCCTGGGCGATCGACGCGGTGGCATCGGTGTGCCGCCGCCACCGCGGGTTCTGGTCGATCGCGTCGTCGGGCGCCAGTTCGACGACCCGGCGCAGCCGCACCTCGGCCCCGGCCGCGGTGGCGCCTTCGGCGACGGCTTGGGCGAGCGCGTGCACGGTGCCTGTGGCGCTGTAGTAGATGACGGCGATCTTCACGGCCATGTCCGGGGCTCCTCGATGTGGGATAGCATTAGTTATGCGGATAACTATTATGCGCATAACTAATTTGTCAAGGAGAGCCCATGGACTTCGAGCAAGCAGACGCCCTCAACCAGGCCATCCGCCTGCTGAGCCTGCGCCATCGGGCCAGGGCCGCGGCGCTGCTGGCCCCGCTGGGCCTGCATCCCGGGCAGGAGGCGCTCCTGCTCGAACTCGCCAGGACCGGCCCGATGATCCAGGCCCAGCTCAGCGAGGCGCTCGGCTGCGAGCCGCCCAGCGTCACGCTCATGACCCGCAAGCTCGAAGCCGCCGGTCACATCCGCCGCGCGCCCGCCCCCACCGACAGGCGCGCCAGCATCGTCGAACTCACCGACAGCGGCAAGGCGCTCGTCGACCGGATCAAGCAGCTCTGGCGCGCCCTGGCGCAGGAGACCGTGGCCGGCCTGCCCGCCCAGACCGTGGCGGAACTGCCCGGCATCCTCAAGACCTTGGCCGCGAACGTGGATTCCAGAGGCGGGCCCGTCCAGTGAATCGGGGTGTCCCGCTCCCGCCCGGGCCTGCCGGGACGCGCCGCGTCCGCGTGGCGGTGGGCCCGGCTCGCGACGGACGGTGCCCGAATCGGGCCTCCTACCTCGGGCTGAGGCGGTCTCGCACCGCGTCGTGGACGTCCGCCGGGAGTGGGCCCTTCTGGGCGGCTGCGACATTGGCCCGCACGTCCTCGACCTGGGTCGAGCCGACGATCAACGAGTGCAGGTCGTGGTGACTGAGGATGAACCGGAGCAGGAGCTCCATCGTCGAGGAGCCGTCCGCCAGCTCGTCCAGGCCGGCGGCGGCGAGCCGCGAGTGCCGGTCGGCGAGCGGCCGGCGTACCGGCTCCGGCACGGACTCGGGCGGAGCCACGAGCGGGCGGGCGACCGAGCCGCGGGCGATCGTCCCCGCGCCGGTCGCCGCGGCGGCGCTGATGAGTTCCTCGTGGGAGCGGTCGAGCGCCGAATAAGGGAGAAGGAAGACGTCGAACGCTTCGATCGCGATGTGCTCAGGAAGGTTGGGCAGCTCCCCTGACATGCCGGTGAAGCGGATCGCGCCCTCGTCCTGAAGCGCCCGCAGCTCGGCGATGGTGTCCTCGGCCCGCATCACGGCGACACTCGGGCTCATGTGCACCATCAGGATGTCAAGGTGGTCGGTACGCATCCTGCGCAGGCTCCGCTCGACGCACGCACGGACGTTCGCCCTCGTGTACACGTGCGGCGGGAACGTCCGTGGGTCACCGTCCGCGCCCAGCGGGCAGCCGCTCTTGCCGATGAGGACGAACTCGTCGCGCCTGTGGGAGATCCAGCGGCCGATGTGCTCCTCGGCGTCGCCGTAGTCCGGCGAGGTGTCGATGAGGTTCACGCCCGAGTCGAGGACCGTGTTGAGGAGCGTACGGGCCTGATCGTCGCCTGTCGGCCTGCCCCACGCCTGTGGGCCGCGCAGCTCCATGGCTCCGTAGCCGAGGCGGCTCACTCGCAGCCCGGTCCTGCCGAGCGTCGTGGTGGGCAGCGTCACGGCGACGTCCTCGTTCCGGTCCCGGCCCTCCTGGCGCGGCCGTATTCGGCCAGGGCGTGGAAGGCGGCCTTGGGTTCCCACGGCAGTCCCGGATGGGCCGTCCCGGTGCGGCCGTGCTCAAGGATCTTGACGATGCCGAAGCTGGCGGTGTCGAAGTCCCGTACGGGCTCGGACGACGTCGGCAGGTCACGGCGGGCGAACGTGTTGACGAACGCCGTGTCCGTGCCCTCCTCGTCGTGGATGTCGAGCAGCTCGCGAATGTACCCGGCCTGTTCTTCCTCGTCCCGTATGACCGTCGCGGTCAGGCGGGGACGGCCGCGTGCGTCCCACTCGACGATGGAGTCGCCGCGTCCGCCCAGAGCGGCGGCCCCCCGGTGGGTGGTGCAGCCGAACTCGGTGACGGCGAACGGCTTGCCCTGCCCGAGCTGCGCGCGCAGGCTCTCACGGAAGCTGTGCGCGGTGGTCGCGTCGCGGTAACCGGCGTCGCTGGCGATCAGGTCGAACGGAGCCCAGTCCACGCCTTCGAAGGGCAGGGAGGCGTAGCTGATCGGTCCGCCGAACCGTTCGCGCACCAGCGCGACCGCTCGGGTGAGGAACGTGTTGACGCGGGCGGGCAGTTCGGGAAGCGCGGCGCGCAGCCGGGCGGGGTCGGCCATCAGCCCGAGCCGCTCCTCCAGGCTTTCACCGGGCAGAAATCCGCTGGTGAACAGGCTGATCTCGGAGCCGGTGAGGAACACGACGCGAGTCCCCTCCCGGCGCAGGCGTTCCGCCCGTTCGGCACTGTCGACGAGGAACGTCGTCAGCTCGTCCTGGGTGAGGCCGTTGGTGAACGGTGAATACCAGACCTCCAGGCCCGCGCGGGCGGCGTGGCGCGCGGCGGTCTCAAGGCGGTCCGGGTCTCCCCCGGTGATCCGGACCGCGTCGCAGTGCAGCTCGTCGCGGATGATCCGCATCTCGCGGCGTACCGCGTCCGGGTCGAAGGGCTCGTGGGTGGTGGTTCCGGCGGACAGGAAGCCGGTGTCGTAGGTGACACCGTAGGCACGCATCAGGGCTCTCCGTGAAGGTTGGCGCGGGTGGGACATGCGCTAGAAGTCCGTGTTCGCGCCGGGCGCGGCGGCGGGGGTCTTCTCGGGCTTGTCCGCGATGACGGCCTCGGTCGTCAGGAACAGCGCCGCGATGGAGGCGGCGTTCCGCAGCGCCGAACGGGTCACCTTGGCGGGGTCGATGATCCCCGCCTCGAACATGTCGACGTACTCGCCGGAAGCGGCGTCGAGGCCCTCACCCGGGGTGAGGTTGCGCACGCGCTCGACCACGACGCCGCCCTCGAGACCGGCGTTGACCGCGATCTGCTTGAGCGGCTCCTCCAGCGCCTTGCGCACGATCGCCGCACCCGTGACCTCGTCACCGTCGTCGAGCTCCAGCTCGTCGAACGCCTTCACACCGGCCTGCAGCAGCGCCACGCCACCGCCGGGGACGATGCCCTCCTCGACGGCCGCCTTGGCGTTGCGCACGGCGTCCTCGATGCGGTGCTTGCGCTCCTTCAGCTCGACCTCGGTCGCCGCGCCCGCCTTGATGACGGCCACGCCGCCGGCCAGCTTGGCCAGCCGCTCCTGCAGCTTCTCGCGGTCGTAGTCGGAGTCGGTGCGCTCGATCTCGGCGCGGATCTCGTTGACCCGGCCGGAGATCTGCCCGGCGTCACCGGCACCGTCGACGATCGTGGTCTCGTCCTTGGTGACGACGACCTTGCGAGCGCGACCGAGCAGGTCGAGGGTGGCGTTCTCCAGCTTGAGGCCGACCTCCTCCGAGACGACCTGGCCACCGGTCAGGACGGCGAGGTCGCCCAGCATGGCCTTGCGACGGTCACCGAAGCCCGGGGCCTTGACCGCGACCGACCGGAAGACGCCGTTCAGCTTGTTGACCACCAGGGTCGCCAGGGCCTCGCCCTCGACGTCCTCGGCGATGACCAGCAGCGGCTTGCCCGACTGCACGACCTTGTCGAGCAGCGGCACCACCTCCCTGTTGGCGGAGACCTTGCCGCTCACGATGAGCACGTACGGATCGTCCAGGACCGCTTCGAGCCGGTCGGGGTCGGTGACGAAGTGAGGGGCGAGGTAACCCTTGTCGAAGCGCATGCCCTCGGCGAGCTCGAGCTCCAGGCCGAAGGTGTTGCTCTCCTCGACGGTGATGACGCCTTCCTTGCCGACCTTGTCCATCGCCTCGGCGATGAGCGAGCCGA
>NZ_JBVJIM010000016.1:0-217555 GCF_055586305.1 Nonomuraea sp. NPDC051298 | reverse complement strand
AGATCAAACCAGGCGTCTACACCGCCGACCCGATCTCCGCAACGCTCTTGCCAGCAGCTCAGAAACCTTAACTACCTGGCCTTGGAGGAACGCCCCTACTTGGTGGCCACCGAACCGCCGGATGAAACTCTCGGACTGTTCCCGTAACCCCGCTTGCACGGGCCGACCAGCATGCGCACGAGGCTCATGCCATCGAAAGCGAAATATCCCCGCCTGGGCGGGCACTGGACGACGCAGCCGATGTCGTCGTGTTCTTCAGGACCATTCTTGCCTGCCCGGCGCCGATCGCTTCCACAGGTCAAGCTCGATTCCCGATTGAAGCACCCCCGCCTGCGGACATGACCGCGGAGCGATGGCGGAAGTAGGAACACTCCTGCCTGCGCGGGGCCGACGACCCGTCCGGGCTGGGACAGGACCTCGTCCAGGGGAACACCCCCGCCTGCGCGGGGCCGACCCCAGGGTGCGCCGCTCGTAGTAGCGGCCGATCGGAACACCCCCGCCTGCGCGGGGCCGACTCCTACACCTACCCGATGGAAACGGACTGGATGGGAACACCCCCGCGTGCGCGGGGCCGACTCGGGCAGCGCGTGCGCGTGCGGCACGCCCGGGGGAACACCCCCGCGTGCGCGGGGCCGATGCTTGTTCACCTGCGGGTTTGTCGGCGGAAGGCCCTGTTTTCCTTTGGTTGTGCAGCAGTGGGGTGCTGTTTTATCTGCCTGTGTCTCACGTCCAGGATGCTGGGTCTGCTGTCGCAGTGGATGGAAGAGGCGAATGGTACTTACAGGGTACGGGGTTGAGAGGATGTGACGGTGTTCGAGTTGGTATGTCATCTCCTCCGGGAGCCGACTATCTGTGAAATCTAAATTCTTTTAGAATTTCCAGGTGAAGGTGAAAAATATTCATGCTGCTCACCTGACCTGCTATGACACTTCCGACAGTTGACGCTAACGCTCACTTTGCGTAGGCTCGACCCTGCCGACTCGCAATTTCGCGCGAGATTGTTGACTCTTTTCGCGCATATCGAAAGTGGTGAATGGTCATGCCCATCGATCACGCCGCCCTGGATGCCGTCACACAAGACACCATCGCCCCTCAGGCCGCCGAAACGGACCGTTCCGGGGCCTTCCCGAGGGCGAGCATCGACGCCCTGGCCAAGGCCGGGCTGCTCGGACTGATCAGTGCCAAAGAGGTCGGTGGCCAGGGGGAGGATATGAAGGCCGCCGCCGAGGTGATCGAGAAGGTGGCGGGGGTGTGCGGGTCGACCGCGATGGTGCTGCTGATGCACTACTCCGCCACGGCTCTCGTCGAGGTCCATGGCGACCGCGCCACCCGGGCGGCGATCGCCGGGAACGGACATCTGACCACGCTGGCCTTCTCTGAGACGGGTTCCCGCAGCCACTTCTGGGCGCCGCTGAGCACGGCCCAGGCAGAAGGCGACGATGTGCGGCTCGACTCCGACAAGAGCTGGGTGACCGCCGCCGGTGAGGCCGACAGCTACGTATGGTCGAGTCGGCCATTGGCGGCCGAGGGGCCGATGACCATCTGGCTGGTGCCCGCCGACACCGCCGGGCTCGACGTCGGCGGACCCTTCGACGGGTTCGGGTTACGCGGCAACGCCTCCAACCCCATCAAAGGCCAGGGCATCACGATTCCGCGCTCGTCCATGCTCGGCGTCGACGGCGAAGGGCTCAACCAGGCGCTGGCCTCGGCGCTGCCGTTCTTCCTGGTGCTGAGCGCCTCGTTCTCGCTGGGGCTGATGGAGGCGCTGGTCGCCAAGGCCCACGACCACCTCGTCAGCGCCCGGCTCGACCACCTCGGACAGTCGCTGGCCGAACAGCCGATGCAGCGCGCCAAGTTCGCGCAGCTGCGCACCCGCACCGACACGGTGCGCACCTTCCGCGATGACACCCTGGCCGCGCTCGGCGCTGGACGCGCCGACGCCACGCTGCGGGTGCTGCAGGTCAAGGCCGTCGCCGGTGAAGCGGCGGCGGAGGTCGCCGACGGCGTGATGCGCGTCTGCGGCGGGTCGGCCTTCCGCAAGTCCGCCGGGGTGGAGCGGCTGTTCCGCGACTCGCTCGCCGCGCGGGTGATGGCCCCGACGACCGAGGCCCTGCACGACTTCGTCGGACGGGCCACGCTCGGCCTGCCGCTGTTCTAGGAAGGCGCGGGCGATGACTCTTCTCATGGGTGCGGTGGCCTACGACCCCAAGGTGGTCACCATCTGGGGTGGGTTCCGATCTTGGCTGAACGACAACGGGCTGCCGTTCGACTTCGTGCTGTACTCCCATTACGAGCGCCAGGCCGAAGACCTGGCCGAGGGCCGGATCGACGCGGCGTGGAACTCGCCGCTGGCGTGGATCCGCAGCCGCCGCCTCGCGGAGGCTCGCGGGCGCATGCTCACACCGCTCGTCATGCGGGACACCGATCGCGATCTGAGGTCGCTGATCGTCGTACAGGCCGATTCTCCCTTCAAGGATGTGGCCGACCTGAAGGGCGAGACCGTCGCGGTCGGGGCGGTCGACTCGCCGCAGGCCACGCTGCTGCCGCTGTCCTATCTGACCTCCCAGGGTGTGCAGGTAGATGTCCAGCGCTTCGACGTGGGTGTCGGGCTGCACGGCGACCACATCGGCGGCGAGCGGGACGCCGCCCGCGCGCTGGTGTCGGGCACCGTCGCCGCAGCGTGCATGATCGACTCCAATCACCTGCTGTTCGGCAAAGAGGGCACTCTGCCCGCGGGGTCGACTCGGGTCATCGGCCAGACGGAGCCGTTCGACCACTGCAACATGACCGTCGGCGAGACCGTGTCCGACAAGGCGAGGACGGACTTCGCCGAACTGCTGCTGTCGATGTCGTACACCGACCCGAAGGTCAGGCCGCTGTTCGACCTGGAGGGGCTGACCCGCTGGGAGCCGGGTCGTACCAGCGGTTACCCGGCATTGGAGAAGGCCGTCGACGAGACCGGTTTCTACGACGCGGCCGGCGCCGTCACCGCCGCCGACTACCGGCCATGATGCTCGACCTGGGCGATCTGAGTTTCGAACAGGGCGCCCACATCCTGCTGCAGCGGGCACTCGGCCCGCTGCGGCCGGGTGAGGAACTGGGCGTTGCGGGGCTCGATCCGGCGCTGGTCATGCATGTGGAGGTGTGGTGCCGGGCGAAGGGGCACCTCACCCGCCGTGTGGACGAAAACGACGACGGCATCCGGGTCTGGGTCACCCGAGGTCGCGCCGACCTCGATCGGTGGGTGCACGCCGAACGCGCCGGCGAGCCCTCGCCGCACGGTATCGTCGACAGGCCCCCGGCTCACTGGGGTTTGGCAGCCCGGGGCGCGCTCGTCGAATCGGGCGGACCGCCGATCGCCGCCGACCTCGCGTCCAGGGAACTCGTCTGGGCCGACCTCGCTCCCACGTTGTACGCCAACGCGGCGGCCTCCCAGTGGGATCCGGCCACGGCCATCGCGTGGGATGCCCCGGTCGACCTGGCGCCGGAGATCGAGCGCGCGGTCGTGCAGGTCATGACGTTCCTGGTGGAGAACGAGCAGGCCGCGCTGGTGGTCCCGGCCCGGCTGCTGGCCCGCATCCACCCGCACTTCCGCGAGGTGCTGCAACTGCTGGCGGTGCAGGCCGCCGACGAGGCCCGCCACGTCGAGGTCTTCACCCGGCGGGCGTTGCTGACGGGCGGCGAGATGGGCACCTCCTCGGTCAGCGGCCGGGAGTCCCTGGCGACACTGCTGCGGGAACCGGACTTCTCGATGGCGTCGTTCCTGCTGTCGGTCCTCGGCGAGGGCAGTTTCCTCAACCTGCTGACCTTCATCGACCGCAACGCGCCCGATCCGGTGACCCGGCAGGTCGCCCGCATGGCCCGCCAGGACGAGGCCCGCCATGTCGCCTTCGGCGTCGCCCACCTTCAGCACCAGGGCACCCTCGATCGCACCCTGCTGGGCCGGTTGCGCGGGGCGATCGAGCAGCGGCACGAGACACTCATTTCCAGCGCCGGGCTGAACCAGGACGTCTTCGACTCCCTGGTCGTGCTGGCGGCGGGGGAGTGGACCCCTGCGGGTATCAGACGTGGCTACGCCGCGGTGCAGCAACTCCAGGCGGAGATGGACGAGGGCCGGCAGCACCGGCTGGTGCGCCTCGGTTTCCCCCACGACGAGGCAGCCGAATTGTCGGCCCTGCATACGAGGAACTTCATGTGAGATTTATGGCCCGGCCGGAAAGCTCGTGAAAACGGGATCCCCCGCCGACCGCGACACGCCGGCCTTCTCGTCCCGTAATTCACGTATCCTTTTGAATGTTTGACTCCTCCTTTTCAACGGGGAGTCCGGCGACCTGCCACTCGAGCATTCCCTCGTTCAGTCGTGCCGCTGGAATGCCGTGGGCATTCAGGATGCGCACCGCCTTCGGGGCGAAGACGCAATAGGCGCCCCGGCAGTAGGCGACCACCTCCGCGTCGGGCGGTAGCTCGCTGAGGCGCTCGGGCAGATCGTCGATGGGGATGCACAGGGCGCCGGGGATGTGGCCCGCGTCGTACTCGCCCTGCGGGCGGACGTCGAGGATCGTGACGCGACCGGTCTCGGCACGTCGTAGCAGCTCATCGCGGGTCACCTCCTCGGTCTGCTCTCCCAGATAGGCGACCACGGCGACCTGTACGTCGGCCAGCCGGGTGGCGGCGACGGACCGCAAACGGGCATACAGCTCGACCACATCGTCGCCCGCCAGGCGGTAGAGGACCCGCTGGCCGTCGCGCCGGGTGGCGACCAGGCCGCCGTGGCGGAGGGTCTGCAGGTGCGCCGAGGTGCTCGTCACCCCCATGCCCGCGGTGTGTGCGAGGGCTTCCACGCTCTGCTCTCGCTGGGCGAGCAGGTCGAGAAGCTCCAGGCGCTTGCCATGGCCGAGGGCTTTACCGACCCGGGCTATCTGGTCGAAAAGGGAGGCTTTTCTCTCGCTGTCTCTGACCATATAATCCTCCAATGAGCAATGGATTAATGGATGCATGGAGAAGTATATCTTTCCGCGGGGCCTCTGTCTCGTAAATCGACTGGTCAGAGCCGCACCGAAAAGATCGATTCGATTCGACGGGAGCACACCATGACCAACACCGTTGTCGTCCTGGGAGCCGGAGCGGGCGGCCTCACCGTCGCCGAAGCCCTCCGTGAACGGCTGCCAGAAGCCGACCGCATCCTGCTGGTAGATCGTTCCTTCGACGGAGTCCTGGGCCTGTCGCTGCTCTGGGTCATGCGCGGCTGGCGCAGTCCCGAGCGGGTCCGGGTCAGGCCCACCCCCGAATCCCTGCCCGGCGTCGAGATGGTCAGGGCCACGGTCGAACGCGTCGACCTGGATGCTCGCCGCGTGCACACCGACTCCGGAGTGCTCGACTGTGATGCGCTGGTGGTCGCACTGGGCGCCGACCTCGACGCGGGAGCCATACCGGGACTGGCCGAGGAGCTGGAGAGCGGCCGGGCCGGAGAGTTCTACACCCTCGACGGGGCCGCCGCGATGCGGGAGAAGCTGACCGCGTTACGGCGCGGCCGGTTGGCCGTGCTGGTCGCGGGGGTGCCCTTCAAGTGTCCGGCCGCGCCGTTCGAAGGCGCCCTGCTCGCCGCCGACCTGCTGACCGAGACGGGGGTACGCGACCAGGTGGGCATCGACGTGTTCACCCCCGACCCGCTGCCGATGCCCGTCGCCGGTCCGGCCGTCGGCCAGGCGCTGGTCGGCATGCTCACCCAGTCGGGCATCGGTTTTCACGGGCAGCACGCGATCGAGTCGGTGAGCCCCGGCGAACTCCTCTTCGCGGGCGGCGTCAAGGAGACGTACGACCTGCTGGCCGTGGTGCCGCCGCACCGGCCGCCGGCCGCGCTGGGCGGGTGGCTCCCCGTCGCCCCGCGCACCTTCGCCGGCACCACTCCAGGCGTCTGGGCGATCGGCGACGCCAGCGCACTCATCCTGCCGAACGGCAAGCCGCTGCCCAAGGCGGCGGTCTTCGCCGAGGGCGCGGCCGACGTCGTGGCCGACGGCGTCGCCCGGCACCTCGGATACGAGGCCCCCGAGCCGTGGTTCGACGGGCGGGGTTCCTGCTACATCGAGCTTGGCGACCGGATCTCCGCGAAGGGCGACGGGGACTTCCTGTGCGAACCCGCGCCCGAGGTGACCCTGTTCGCCCCCTCGCCCCTGTTCCACGAGGAGAAGGCCGATCAGGAAGGCAACTGGCTCAAGCGCTGGAACGCATAACTGGTCATCCCCAGCACATGACGGGAAAGGCAAGGTAGACATGACCACCGACAACGTGACCACGGTGCTCGCCGAGTTCGCCCGAGTCGCCAAGGCGCTGGCGAATCCCGTCCGGCTCCACCTGCTCGACCTGCTCTCGCAGGCCGAGCGGAACGTCGAGGACCTGGCGACCGCGGCGGGGGTGCCGATCGGCAACACCTCCGCCCAACTGAAGGTGCTGCGGGACGCGGGGCTGGTGTGCAGCCGCCGGGACGGCACCCGCATCTACTACCGCCTCGCCGGCGACGACGTCGCCACCCTGTACGCCAATCTGCGCCAGGTGAGCCGCAGGCGGGCACCGGAAGCGGAGACTCCCCGGGTGGTGCCCCTGCGGGTGGCCGCCTCCGATGCCACGATCACCCGTGAGGAACTGCTGCGCCGCCGAGGGGACGGCCGGACCCTGTTGATCGACGTCCGTCCGGCAGTTGAGTATCTCGCCGCCCACATCCCGGGCGCGATCTCCATGCCCATCGAAGAACTGCGCACCCGGGTGGGGGAACTCCCCACCGGCGCCGAGGTCGTCGTCTACTGCCGCAGCTCCCACTGCCTGCTCGCCCGAGAGGCGTTGTGGCTGCTCAAGTCGCACGGCCGGTGTGCTCGCCGACTTGAGGAGGGCATGCTCGAATGGCGCCTGCAGCGCTTCCCGCTGGCCTCAGGCCGCCCCAAACCTCGCCGCCAGTTACCGGTGACCCCTGTGACTCCGGTACGTGAGCGGGAGCACTCCGCCGTCCGACGGCGCCTGACCTCGTTGTGAAAGTTGACGCTTACGAAAGGTGGTGCCTACTCTCGTAATCATTCAGGGGTTTCGCCCCCTGGGCTAGGATCGAACTTCATGAATGGTGACGTGGACGAGCTGCTGCGGGCGATAGCCGAGCCCCGCAGGCGGGCGATCCTGCGTCTGGTCGCCACAGAAGAACTCCCCGCCGGCCGCATCGCCGAGCATTTCGAGGTGACCCGTTCGGCCGTCTCCCAGCACCTGCAGATCCTCAAGGACGCGGGTCTGGTTCTGGAGCGGCGTGATGGGACCAAGCGGATCTACCGGGCCAGTGAAGGGGCGCTGGCCCAACTCCGTGAGGCCGTCGAGTCGTTGTGGCGCGAGAGCATGGCGCGCGCCCGCGACTCCGTCGAAGGTCACGACGGGTTGCGCGATGAACACGTGGCGGGCTGATCCGTCTGGCAGACTTGCCCCTGTCCGTCCGCCGCAAGCAGGGGTAGCGCTGATGACCAGCCCGACCGAGACCAACGTCGAACCCATCCGTCACGCGGTCAACGTCGAGGCCGACCAGTCGCGGACGTTCAGCACCTTCACGCGGAAACTGGCCACCTGGTGGCCCGTCGAGGCGATCGCCATCGAACCCGGACGGGTGCGCGACGTGCGTCTCGAAGAGCACGTGGGCGGACGCATTTACGAAATTCTCGACGATGGCCAGGAACGCGACTGGGGTCACATTCTCCGGTGGGATCCGCCAAATCTCGTGTCGTTCACGTGGGAGGTAGTCAAAACGCCCACGCTCACCGAGGTCGAGTTGCTATTCAAACCCCTGGGGCCCGCCCTGACACGGGTGGAGATGACCCACAAGGGCTGGGAGAACCTCACCCCGCTGCTCATGGAGTCCTACCTGGCACACCGCTCTGGCTGGGCATTCATTCTGAGCCGATTCGAGGCGCAGGTCAACGGCTGATTCGCCGTCAAGCTATTCAATAGATCCTTTTAGAATTTGTTTTCGCACGTCGCAGACTTTCTGCCGAATCGTCCGTTGACACCCCTTTTCGCGATGTTATTTGTTGCCTTCTGTGGCAACGTCGCATTCTCCTGTGAGATCCGCACTCCGCCGACCGCTCACCCTCCGGCCCGAAGAGCTTGATCTCGGCGCGCGCGGGTTCCGGCTCGCCGACCCGGCGGTCCGGCCGGTACTCAATTCGGTGGTCGCCGCCTTCGCCTCCGGGTACAACGGGATCCTCTCCCGCGATCCAGCCGAACTCAACATCGAAAGGCTGAGCCCGCGGATCCGCGGCTTCGCCTACGAAGGCGCCGCGATGAGCGCCGTCATCCTCGACCTGGTCACCCTCAGCGGCGGACGCCGGATCCGCGAACTCGACCGGGTGACCGGCGGGCGCTACGTCCACCTGCTGCTGGTCGGCGCCGGGTGGGCCTACGCACGCCTGCGCCTGCGGCCCTGGCGCGGAGTGCGGTTCGGGCCGCCGGTGCTGCGCTGGCTGGCCTGGGACGGCTGGGGTTTCCACCAGGCGTTCTTCCACCCGGTGAAGGTGTTCGGCAACGGCTGGATCGAGGCCCGCGTACCGGCGGACTGCCGCCCGATCCGCGATCAGGGCGCGGGGCGGGCGCTGTGGTTCTACGCCGGAGCCGAACCCGCCCGCGTCACCGAGGTGATCGACGGCCTTCCTGAAGACCGCCGTGCCGACCTGTGGGCGGGCATCGGCCTGGCGGCCGCCTACACCGGGGCGCAGTCCCCAGAAGCGCTGAACCGCCTGGTCGTGGCCGGTGACGGCTACGCCGTCGCGCTCGCGCAAGGGGCGGCGTTCGCGGCCAAGGCCCATCTGCTGTCGGGAGTGGTCACCGACGAGACCGCCGCAGCGGTGAAGATCCTCACCGGCGCCGACGTGCTGGCGGCCGCGCGGTGGACCGACGACGCACTGGCCGCGCTCGACGGCCGCCCCGACACCCCCGAAACCTACGAAGCCTGGCGGGCCGGTGTCCGCGACGCCTGGGCCTCCACCCTGGGAGAGGTGACACGGTGACGTCCCCGATCAGAAGACGCCTGGTGCAGATCCTGGCGGTCGTCCTGGTTCTGGCCGGATGGCAGGTTGCCCGGCCACCGGCCGCCGCACCCGCGACGGCCGATGCCCTGGCCAAGGGCTTCTCCTTCCAACGGCTCCCGCTGAACGGCGCGGCGACGGAACGCTCCATCCGCGTCGTCGCACCGGCCTACAAGAAGATCGACCACTGGATCTCGTCGCTGGGCGGCGCGGTCGCGCTGGCCGACGTGGACGCCAACGGGCGCCCCGACGACGCCTGCCTGGTCGACGCCCGCGACGACTCGGTCCGCCTGCTGCCCGTTCCGGGCACGGGCGACAGATACCCCGCCCGTCCCTTGACGGCGGGCGCGCTGCCGTACACCACGGCGATGGCGCCGATGGGCTGCGTGCCCGGCGACTACAACGAGGACGGTCGAACCGACCTGCTCGTCTACTTCTGGGGCCGCAGCCCGATCCTGCACCTGAACTCCGGCACCGGATTCACGCCGAGGGAGATGGTCACGCCGTACGAGATCTGGAACACCAACGCGGTGTCGCTGGCCGACTTCGACGGCGACGGCCGGACCGACGTGGCGATCGGCAACTACTTCCCCGACAACGCCCGGATCCTCGACCCGATCGCCGTCCAGTTCGGGATCCAGATGCAGGACTCGATGTCCAGGGCCTACAACGCCGGACGCAACCGGATCCTCCTCGCCCAAGGCGGGGGCCGCTTCGCCGAGGCCGCCGGCGCCTTCGACGCCGAGATGGGCGACGGCTGGACCCTGGCGATGGGCGCCCAGGACCTCGACTCCGACGGCCGGCCCGACCTGTACGTCGCCAACGACTTCGGCCCCGACCGCCTGCTCCGCAACATCTCCACGCCCGGCGCGCCGCGCTTCGAGCTGATGGAAGGGGTACGGCACTTCACCACCCCGAAGTCCAAGGCCCTCGGCTGGGACTCTTTCAAGGGCATGGGCGTCGCCTTCGGCGACCTCAACGCCGACGAGGTGCCCGACATGGTGGTCAGCAACATCACCCAGGACTACGGCCTGCACGAGAGCAACTTCGCCTGGCTCAGCGCCGACGGCGTCGCCTTCAAGGCCGAGGGCACCGCCTCCTACGACGACCACAGCGAACAGATCGGGATCTCCCGCTCCGGCTGGGGCTGGGACGTGAAGATGGGCGACTTCGCCGGGACGGGCGACCTACAGATCGTCCAGGCGACCGGCTTCATCAAGGGCGAGACCAACCGCTGGCCGGAACTGCAGGAACTGGCCATGACCAACGACGCCCTACTGGTGAATCCGGACCTGTGGCCACGCTTCCAGATCACCGACGACCTGTCGGGAAGCGACCCCGACCGGTTCTTCGTCCGCGGCGCGGACGGCCGCTTCCACGACCTGGGCGGACGGCTCGGCCTGGACGACGGCGGCCCCACCCGCGGTATCGCGCTGGCCGACGTCGACCACGACGGCCGGCTGGACTACGCCGTCGGCAACCAGTGGCGGCAGTCGCACTTCTACCGCAACACCAGGACCACCGACCTGCCCTACCTCGGGCTGACACTGACCCGCCCGGCCACCTGCCAGGGCGCCGCCACCCCGACGCCGGCGATCGGCGCCTCGGTGCGGCTGCGTTCCGGCGCGGCCGGGGTGACCACCGGCCAGGTGTACCCGGCCGCCGGACACGCCGGGGTCTCGTCCCCCGAGTTGCTGTTCGCCCTGTCCGGCCCGGGCGCCGACGCCACCGTCACGTGGCGCGACGGCTGCGGGGTCCGGCACAGCTCCGACCTGCGGCTGACCTCTGGATGGCACACGGTCCTGCTCGGCAACGACGGAACCGTCAAGGAGACCCGATGAAAGACCCCCGCGTCATCGCACTGCGCCGGTTCGCGATCTCGATCACGGCCTTCAACATCCTCGGCCACGCGGTGCTCGGCTTCGAACAGGCCTACGTCACGCCGCTGGCGGCGCTGGTTGCGGCGTACATCCTGGAGATCGGGCTGGAGTGGCTGGACGCCACGGCGACCGGGCGGACGCCCAAGTTCCGCGGCAACGGCTTCAAGGGGCTGGCCACGTTCCTGCTGCCGGCCCACATCACCGCGCTGGCCTGCGCGATGCTCCTGTACGCCAACGACCGCATCGCCCCGGTGATCTTCGCGGTGATCGTCGCGATCGCCTCAAAGTACCTGATCCGGGTCCGGGTCAAGGGCAAGCTCCGGCACGTGCTCAACCCGTCGAACTTCGGCATCGCCGTGGTGCTGATCGTGTTCCCGTGGGTGAGCATCGCGCCGCCGTATCACTTCACCGAGTGGATCAGCGGGCCGCTCGATTGGGTGGTGCCCGCGTTCATCCTGGTCTCCGGCACGGTCATCAACGCCATGCTCACCAAGAAGATCCCGCTCATCCTCGGCTGGGTCATCGGCTTCGCCGCCCAGGCGGTGATCAGGACCGGCATCGACGGCACGGCCACGGTGACCGCGCTGACCGTCATGACCGGCACCGCGTTCATCCTGTTCACCAACTACATGATCACCGACCCGGGGACGACGCCGGTCAAGCCCGCCAACCAGGTCGCGTTCGGCGTGGCCACGGCGGCGGTGTACGGGCTGCTGGTGCACGTGCACATCGCGTTCGGCCTGTTCTTCGCCCTGGTCATCGTCTGCGCCCTGCGTGGCGCGGCCCTCGGGGTGATCTCCCTGCGCACCCGCGCCGAAAGCCCCGTCGAGGAACCTGCGCCACAGCTCGTCGCCACCGCCACCAGGACGTGATTCCGTGTACGACCGCGCCACCATCGCCATCGTCGGCGCCGCCTGCCGCTATCCGGGCGCCGACGACCCGGCTCGGCTCTGGGAGTCGGTGCTGTCCCGCCGGCGGTCCTTCCGGCCCATCCCTCCGGGCCGGTTGAACCTGGCCGACTACGCCGGCGACCGCGACGGCACCTACGCCAGGTTCGCGGCCGTGCTGGAGGGCTGGACTTTCGACCGGGCCCGCTTCCGCATCCCCGGGCCGGTCCACCGGGTCACCGACACCACCCACTGGCTCGCCCTGGAGGTGGCGGCCGACGCCCTGGCCTCCGCCGGCTACGCCGACGGTTCCGGGCTCGACCGGGACCGGGTCGGCGTGGTCGTGGGGAACACGATGAACGGCGAGTTCAGCCGTGCCAACGGGCTGCGGCTGCGCTGGCCGTATGTCCGCCGGGTGATGCAGCAGGCGCTGTCGGAGGAGGGCTGGGAGGCGGCCGAGCTGGCCCGGTTCCTGGCCACCGTCGAGCACCGGTTCAAACAGCCCTTCCCCGAGCCGAACGACGAGAGCCTGGCGGGCGGGCTGGCCAACACGATCGCCGGGCGGATCTGCAACTACTTCGACTTTCACGGCGGCGGCTACACCGTCGACGGCGCCTGCGCCTCGTCGCTGCTGTCGGTCGTCACGGCGGGCAACACACTGCGCGCCGGGGCGGCCGACGTCGTCGTCGCCGGGGGAGTCGACCTCAGCCTCGACCCGTTCGAGCTGGTTGGATTCGCCCGGACCGGCGCGATCGCGACCGACGCCATGCGGATCTACGACGAACACCCGACCGGTTTTTGGCCCGGCGAGGGCTGCGGCATGGTCGTGCTCATGCGGGCGGAAGACGCACTGGCCGAAGGCCGGGCGCCGCTCGCGCTGATCCGCGACTGGGGCGTTTCCTCCGACGGCCGGGGCGGGATCACCCGGCCGGAACAGGCGGGCCAGCTACTGGCCGTGGGCCGGGCCTACGAGCACCTCGCCTACGGGCCGGAGGATGTCGCCCTGTTCGAGGGCCACGGCACCGGCACTGCCGTCGGCGACGCGGTGGAGATCGCCACCCTGATCGAGGCGCAGCGCGGCAGACGGACCACCGCTCCCGCCGCGCTCGGGTCGGTCAAGGCCAACATCGGCCACACCAAGGCTGCCGCCGGGCTGGCCGGGCTGCTCAAGGCCGCGATGGCGCTGCACCGGCAGGTGCTCCCGCCGACGACCGGCTGCGACACGCCCCACCCTGGTCTGCGCGCGGACGACGTGCCCCTGCGGGTTCTGGAAGAGGCCGAGCCCTGGCCGCAGGACACGCCGCTGCGGGCCGGGGTCAGCGCGATGGGGTTCGGCGGCATCAACACGCACGTGGTCCTGGAAGCGGCGGCGGTGATCCGGCGCACCGAGCTGGCACCCCGGGAACGGCTGCTCGTACACCGGCCGCCAACCCACGAGGTGATCTTCTTCGGGGCCGACAGCATCGACGAACTGCGGCACACGCTGGACCAGACCGTCACCGCATCCGCGACGATGGCGTTCAGCGAGCTGGCCGATCTCGCCGCCAGCCACATCCCTGGCGGGCGGCCCGCATTCCGGGCGGCGCTGGTGGCCGCCGATCCCACGCAACTGGGCGAGCGAGCCCGCAGAGCCGTCGCCGCCCTCGACGAGGGCTTCGTGGTCTTCCCCGGAGGCGCGGTGGGGGCGGGGCCGGCCGGTCGGGCCGGGTTCCTGTTCACCGGCCAAGGCGCTGGGGTGCCGGCCGGGCCGGGAGCGCTCGGCGGGTTCGACCCCGAACTGGCCGCGTACTTCGACGGCGGGACTGGGGACACCGTCGACACCGCCGTGGTGCAGCCGGGGGTGGTGCGGGCCTCGATCGCGGGCCTGCGCTGGCTGAGCTCCCTCGGCGTCACCGCGCATGCCGCCACCGGGCACAGCCTGGGAGAGATCACCGCGCTGCACTGGGCCGGAGCGCTCACCGAGGCGCAGGCCGTCGAACTCGCCGCCGGACGCGGCAAGATCATGAAGACCCACGGCACTCAGGGCACCGGGATGGTCTCGGTCATGGCCGGCCGAGGTCTGGCCGACGCGCTGATCGCGGGCACCCGCCTGGTGGTCGCGGCCGAACACGGCACCTCCCACGTGGTCGCCGGACCTGACGAGGACCTGGCCGAGCTGATGGCCCGGTGCCGGGATCGCGACGTGACCGCACGGGTGCTGCGGGTCAGCCACGCGTTCCATTCACCGGCCTTCACCGAGGCCCGGCCCGTCCTGGCCGAATACCTGCGCGATCTGGATTTCGGCCCGGTACGGCGGGCGGTCCACTCCACCGTGCTCGGCACCCGGCCGGAACCGGAGGCCGACCTGCGAGATCTGCTGACCGAACAGCTCACCGCGCCCGTGAAGTTCGCCGATGCCGTCACCGGCCTGGCCGAGGACTGTGACCTGCTGGTGGAGATCGGCCCGGGTCAGTCGCTCACCACACTGGCCACCGCGCTGACCCCGCTGCCGGTCGTCGCGATGGACGTCGGGAGCGCCACCGCCGCGGCACCGCTCCAGGCCGTCGCCGCGCTGTACGCGCTCGGTCTGGTGACCGACCCGCAACCGCTCTTCGCCCGACGTTCGCACCGGCCCTTCGACCTGTGGCGGGAGCCGCGATTCCTGGAGAACCCGTGCGAGCGGGCGCCCCAGGTGGAGGCAGGCTACGAGCCGCTCGTCACCGAGGCCGTTCCAGAGGTCCGTACGGCCTCCGGCGACATTCCCGGGACGGTACGCGAACTGGTCGCCGGGTTGCTGGAGCTACCCGTCGAGGCTGTCGGCCCAGACGACCGGCTGCTCAGCGACCTGCACCTGAACTCGCTAAGGGTGGTGCAACTCGCGGGGGAGGCGGCCACAGTGCTCGGGCGGGCCGTTCCCACCGAACCCCTGATGTCCGCCGACGTCTCGGTCGCCGAACTCGCCGCGCTGATCGCCGGGCTCCCGGCGGCCGACGAGACGGAGCCGCCGCTGGAGGGGGTGGCGAGCTGGCACCGTCTGCTCGTCGAGGACACCGAGCCCGTCGAACTGGCCCGAGCCGCCCGCCCCCACGCGTGGCGGATCAGCGGCCGGGGGCCGTTACGCGAGGCCCTCCCGCTTCGTGTGGGCTCGGAGGCCGAACTCGTCTTCCTCCCGGAGGACCCCTCCGATGAGGACGTCGCGGTGCTGGTCGCGGCCGTCCGTACCGGATCGCCGGTGACCGTCGTCGACCACGGCGACACCGCGTCGGGCTTCCTTGCCTCGGTGCGCGCCGAACATCCCGACCGGTGGTTGCGGTGGATCCGCGCCCGCGACGCGGAATCGCTCGCGACCGTGCTCGCCGCCTCCTTCGAGGGCCCCGTCGAGGTGCACGCCGACAACGGTGTGGGCGTCCCGGTCTTCCGCCCCGCACCGGGCGGAACCGGCGAACCTCCGCTGACCTCGGATGACGTGGTGTTGGTGACCGGCGGCGGGAAGGGCATCGGCTTCCGGTCCGCCCTGGACGTCGGCGCCGCCTACGGGTGCCGGCTGCTGCTGCTCGGCCGCGCCGACCTGTCCGCCGACGAAGAACTACGCGGCAACCTGGCCGTCCTCACCGAGAACAGAATCCGGTACGCCTATCTCCAGGCCGACCTCGCCGACCCTTTGGCCGTGAGACAGGCGATCGATGAGCCGGTCACCGCGATCATCCACAGCGGCGGTGTCAACGAGCCCAGACGCTTCGCCGAACTGACCGACGACGACCTCGCCCGGCACGCCGCCGCGAAATATCACGGTCTGAGGAACGTCCTGGCGGCGGTCGACGTCGCGAGGCTGCGCCATGTGGTCACCTTCGGGTCGGTGATTGGCCGCTTCGGCCTTGCGGGCGAGGCCCACTACGCCCTGGCCAACGGCCGCATGCGCGAACTGGCCCGCGTCCTCGCACTCCAGGCGCCGGGCTGCCGGGTCCGCAACGTCGACTGGACGGCCTGGTCGGGCGCGGGCATGGGGGAGCGCCTCGACGTGCTCGACGGCCTGCGCCGGGCCGGTGTCGACCCTCTCCCGGCCGAGCGTGGCGTGGAACTCCTCCATGAGGTGCTGACCTCTGACGGCCCGACCCTCCTGGCGACCGGGAGGCTGCCCCAGCTCGACCGTCCGGGCGACGCGGCGGGGCCGCTGCTCACCCGGACCCGGCTGCACGTCCCGGGTGTCGAACTGGTCGCCGAGGTCGACCTGGCGCTGGACACCCATCCCCAGCTCAGCGACCATCTCATCGACGGCATCGCAGTGCTGCCCGCCGTGGTCGCGCTGGAGATCATGGCCGAGGCCGCCGCAGCGCTCACCGGGCAGCGCGTCACCTCTCTGGGCGAGGCGCGGTTCGACCGGCCGGTCATCGTGCCGGCCGATGGGGTGCGGACGGTCCGCGTCTGCGCGGTGACCGGCCCGGACGGCGTGCGGGTGGTGCTGCGCAGCGATGAGAGCGGCTATGCCGCCGACCACTTCACCGCCGTCGCGGGCGTCCCGCCCGACACCGTCGAGCCGCTGCGCCGGGTCTCGGCGTTGCCTCCGCACGACGGGGCCGATCTGTACGGGCCGACCTTCTTCCACGGCCCCGCCTTCCAACGGGTCCGCCGCTACGACCACCTGGAGGCGACCGCCTGCGTCGCAGTGGTGGACGCCGCCACCCGCTGGTCACCGGACGGGACTCAGCTGGGCGACCCCACGTTCACCGACGCCACCATCCACGCACTCCAGGTGTGCGTGCCCGGCCGCCGTCTGCTGCCGGTCGGCTGCCAGGCGATCACGGCCCACGACACCGGGCCGTACCCGGACGAACTGCGGTTGTCGGCCGTGGAGCGCCACCGCGACGGGGCCGAGCACGTCTACGACGTGTCCGTGCACGACGCCGACGGCAGGCCGGTGCTCAGCTGGAGCCGGTTGCGGCTGCGCGACATCGGCCCGCTCGAACCCCGCGACGGCTGGCCCGCCGTCCTGCTCGGCCCCCTTCTCGAACGCGGGCTGCAGAGCCTGCTGCCCGACATCAGCGTCAAGGTCGAGACAGGCCCCGGCCTCGACCTGGAGGTCACCGGCGCGGCCTCGCTGGGCTGCGCGATCGACCACGTGGCCCTCGACGCCGAGGAGCCGCCAGGGGAGCCCCATCCGATCACACGGCTCACCGGCGAGTCTGCCGCCTCCACGCACGCGCGGTTGCGCACGGCACGTTCCTGTCTGGCCGCGGCGGGCGACACCGGCGGGGTGCCGCTCACCGTGTCCGGGGTCTATGAGCAGGGATGGGTGCTGCTGCGCGGCGGGCCGCACCGGATCGCCTCGGCGATCGTGCGCATCGGCGGTGAACTCCGGCCGGTGGCCGTGGCCGTCCTTGTGAAGGGAACACCGTGAACCCCCACTTCGCCTACGAACACCTGGTGACCTTCGCCGACACCAACCTCGTCGGCAACGTGTACTTCGCCAACTACGTCGCCTGGCAGGGCGCCTGCCGGGAACGGTTCCTGGCCGACCACGCCCCCGGAGTCCTGCGCGGCCTCTACACCGACCTCGCGCTGGTCACCGTGTCGTGCTCGTGTGAGTACTTCGCCGAACTGCAGGCCTTCGACCAGGTGTCGATCCGCATGACGCTGCGCAGCATCGACCTCAACCGGATCGTCATGGGCTTCGACTACTTCCGCGTCAGCAACGGCCCCGGCCAGCTCGTCGCCCGGGGCGCCCAGACGGTGGCCTGCATGCAGCGCGTCAAGGGCGACCTCATCGCCATCGACGTCCCCCAGGAGCTCTACCAGGCGCTGGACGCGTTCGCCGTGCCGGGAAGCCGGCGGTGACCGGCGAACCGGTCGGTGTCGTCGGATGCGGCTCGATGGGCGCCGCCATCGCCGGGCTACTGCACCGCAGCGGCCATCCGCTGATCCTGGCGGGCAGAACCCGCCGGACCGCCGAGATGGTGGCCTCCGCCCTGCCCGGAGCGCTCGCCGCGGATCTGCGCACGGTCGCCGCGCGGGCCCCGATCGTGATCCTGGCCACCCGGCTGCGGGTGACCTGCCAGGTCGTCGCTCCACTGGCCGCGCGCGACCTGGCCGGGCGAATCGTCGTGGACGTCTCCAACCCCGACCCCGGCGACCTGCCGCCCGGTGGGCCCCGGACCTCGGCCGAACTCGTCGCCGACGTCTTCCACAAGAGCGCGGTCGTCAAGGCGCTGAACTGCGTCTCGGCACGGCGGCTGCGCGCCGTCCGGCCCGGCGACGGCCTCACCGTGCCCATCGCGGGCGACGACCCCGGCGCCAAGGAGGCGGTGACCCGCCTGCTCGGCGGAACCGGGCTGAACATCGTCGACGCCGGGCCCCTGTCGGCCAGCACGTGGATCGAGTCGCTGGCCGCCTTCCTGCGTCACCTCGGCACCGAGCAGGGCTTCGGCGACTCCTTCGGGTTCCGGCTCATCACCCCCCACGAGAAAGGACGGCCAACGTGACGGCCACCCAGCCCCAATCCACCGTGCCCCCACGCACGGACATCCCCGACCATCGACGGCGGATCATTCTGTTCAGCTTCCTCAGCGGCTTCGCCCTGACCGTGTTGTGGTCGGCGCCGTTCGTCGACAAAGTCATCGGCGAGAACGTGACCAGCGCGATCATCGGCCATGAAGCCAGCGGAGCCCCCATCGCGGGGGTGCTTTCCGGCGTGCTGTTCGCCTTCGCCAGCGGCCTCGGCGGCACGTTTACGGCCTGTAACATCGCCGCTCTCGGCGCGGTCGCGCCCATGCTCGGCGAACGCCGGTCCATCAAGGGCCGTATCACCCAGGCGCTCGTGCCACTCGGCTGGCTCGTCGCCGGAATGACGGTCGTTTCGGCCCTCTACGGGGTCGTGGCCGCCTTCTTCGGCACGAACATGCCGCAGTACTCCACCGCCACCGTCACCTCCGGGCTGGCACCACGTCTGGTCCAGTCGCTGGTCGTGTTCGGCATCCTCGGGCTGGTCATGATCTATCTCGGGCTGGCGGCGCTGCACCTGGTGCCCGACCCGCTGGCGAAGATCTCGGCCCGGTTCCCGCACGCCCGGTCGCTGGTCATGGGCGTGCTCATCGGCCTGTTCCTCATCGGCCGGCCCTTCGGCCTGTACCGGCAGCTCTTCCGCGACGTCGCCGACAGCGGCAATCCCTTCTACGGCGCGCTGTCGTTCGTCACCCAATCGCTGGGCAACATCGTCGTGCTCGCGGTGCTGTTCCTGCTGCTCGCGGTCGCCACCGGCGGACGGGTCCAGCGCTGGCTCACCTCCAAGCCGGGCCGGGTCGCCGTGGTCGCGGGCTCGGCGCTGCTCGTCGCCGGGTTCTTCACCTTCCTCTACTGGGACGTCCGGCTGCTCGCCCGGACCGGCGTCATCTGGTTCCCCATCATCACCTGGTACTGACGGAGGTTCGTCATGCGTTCCTGGGCCATCAACAACCGCTACCACCACCTCGCCCTGTGGGTCTATCTCGTGGTCGTCGTGGCCCACTGGGCTGAGCACATCTCCCAGGCGATCCAGATCTACGCGCTCGGCTGGCCGCTGCACGAGGCCCGCGGCGTCCTGGGCGTGCCCTTCCCGTGGCTGGTGCATTCGGAGTGGATGCACTACGGGTACGCCCTGCTCATGCTCGTCGCGCTGATCCTGCTGCGCCCCGGCTTCACCGGCCGGGCCAAGACGTGGTGGACGATCTCCCTCGGCATCCAGGCATGGCACCACCTGGAGCACCTGCTGCTCCTCATCCAGGCGCTCACCGGCTCCTACATCGCCGGCAAGACGGTGCCGACCAGCCTGATCCAGCTCCTCATCCCGAGGGTCGAACTGCACCTGTTCTACAACAGCATCGTCTTCATCCCGATGGTCGTGGCGATGGTGCTGCACATGCGGCCCCGGCCGGAGGAACGGGCGGCGATGAACTGCACGTGCGCCGCCCGTTCGCTCGTCTCGGCCCGCTGACCGGCTCATGCCTTCCTGGCGTACTGGGTCTGCGCGTTGAACTCCCTGAGCTTCACGTCCTTGGCCGACCGCAGGCCGGGGTCGCGCAGATCCAGCACGTCCAGGCCCTTCTGGGTGTCGGTCACATAGACGTAGCCGTTGTAGTGGTAGGCCGACCACGCGCCGCCGAGCATCACCTGCTTGTCCGACAGCGGGGGCCGGTCGAAGTAGGCGATCTCCCTGGGGCGGCGTGGGTCGGTGAACTCCCAGACCGACACGCCGCCCTGGTACCAGGCCTGGACCATGACGTCGCGCCCGGTGACGGGCACCAGGGAGCCGTAGTGGGCCACGCAGTTCTCGGTCGGCCCCTGCTCGCGGGGGATCTTGTAGTAGCTCTGCTTGACCAGCCTGCGGCCTTCGATCGTGTAGACGGCGTTGGCGCCCTTCTCCTGGCCGACCATCTTGTTGCAGGTGGGGGCCATGCCGCCGCCGAGTTCGTCGGTGAAGACGACCTTGTCGCCCTTGTCGTTGAACAGCGCGGAGTGCCAGAAGGCGAAGTTCTCCACATCGCGTTCGGTGTCGATCACGCGGGGCTCGAGCCGGTCGGAGATGTCGATCAGGATGCCGTCGCCCATGCACGCCCCGGCCATCAGGTCCTTGGCCGGGTAGGCCGCCAGGTCGTGGCAGCCGCTGGTCGGAAACCAGGTGGCGCCCTCGTCGCCGGGGTTGCCGCCGCCGGGGAAGAGGACGGGCTGGGCGGCGATCTTCGCCTTCTCGGGCGTCTTGACCGGGACCTTCACGATCGCGATGCCGTTGTGCGGTGGCTGGCAGGTGGGGTTGGTCGGAGCGGGGCCGTAGGAGGAGACGTACAGGAACACCGCGTCCTTGTCGCGGCCTTCGCCGGGCACCAGCGTGTTGGTGTGCGAACCGCACGGGGTGCGTACGGCGGCCACGTAGCGCGGGTTCGACCTGTCCTTGATGTTGAAGATCTTGATGCCCTCCCACGCCTGTGGGTCGGTCGGTGAGGCGGGGGCGCTCTTGCAGGTGTTGTCGCTCCGTGGATCGTCGGTCGACAGGAACAGCAGGTCACCATGGATGGACAGGTCGTTCTGCGCCCCGGGACACAAGACCTGGCTCACCAGCTTCGGGGCGGTGGGGGTGCGGATGTCGTACACGACGAAGCCCTCGAAGTTGCCGGCGATCGCATGATCGCCGGTGAAGACCAGATCGGTCATCGGCGCCATCGGGGCGGCGAACGGGCCGGGCTTGGGCACATTGGCCACCGGCTTGACATTCGGACTGTTGAGCACCGCGGCCGGCGCAGGGGACGGCGCGGCGGCGCTGGGCGCGCTGCCGAAGGCCAGGGCGAGGACGGCCAGCGCGCCGCCCACGCGTAAGGGGGTTCTCCGGTTCATGACTTCCAGTGGATTACTTTATAAATATATAGTCAACATCTCGACCGAGGATTCCGGCGAAGCGGGCATGTGATCGGAGAGTTCACTTTCCCGGCCATTTCTGGGGACCGGGGCCTGCCAAGTGACAGTTGACGCTTTCGGAAGCAGCTACTAACGTTTAAAACCATAGAGTGATCTTTCGGCCGGGCCAGGAGCGCGCGAGGCGCTGCCCGGTCCTTCCCCCCTGTCTGGTTGGAGTGACCATGACCGACGTCTCCTCGCAGTTCCCCAAGGACCGCCAACGCTGGACGCTCGTCCTGGCCTCGTTCGCGTCCTTCATGGTCGGTCTCGACGTCCTCGTCGTGACCACCGCTCTGCCGACCCTGCACGAGGAGCTCGGCGCCGGCGTCGCCGGACTCGGCTGGACCGTCAACGCCTACGAGCTGGGCTTCGCGGCGTTCATCCTGACCGGCGCCGCGCTCGGCGACCGGTTCGGACGGCGGAACCTGTTCGTCGCGGGCATCGCGATATTCACGCTGGCCTCGGCCGTGTGCGCGCTCAGCACCACCATCGAGACCCTGATCGCGGCCCGTGCCGCGCAGGGCATCGGCGGCGGCATCGCCATCGCGCTGGCACTGGCCGTCATCACCGACGCCACCCCGCCGCAGGACCGCGGCGCCGCCTTCGGCATCTGGGGCGCCATCTCCGGCGTGGCCGTGGCCGCCGGACCGTTGGTCGGCGGCCTGGTCATCCAGGGCTTCGCCTGGCAGTGGATCTTCTGGCTGAACGTCCCGGTCGGCATCGTCCTGATCGTGCTGAGCATGATGCGCATCGCCGACACGCGAGGTGCGGTCCGGGGCATCGACATCGTGGGCCTGATCCTGTCCACGCTTGGTGTGTTCGGCATCGCGCAGTCGCTCATCCGGGGTGGCGACGTCGGCTGGACCGAGCCGACCATCCTCATCGGCTTCATCGGTGGCCTGATCGCGCTGATCCTCTTCGTGTACTGGCAGACCAAGGCCCCCAGCCCGATGATGCCGATCGGGATGTTCGCCAACCTCAGCTTCACCGGCGGATGCATCGCGGGCTTCGTCCTGGCCGCCGCCCTCTACGGCAACGGCTTCGTCTTCGCCCAGTACCTGCAGCTCGCCGAGGGCAACTCGCCACTGGGCGTCGGCCTTCGCATGCTGCCATGGGTAGGCCTGGCCATCTTCATCTCCCCGATCGCCGGGAAGCTGGCCGACAAGATGGGCGAGCGCCCGCTGGTCATCATCGGCCTGCTGCTGCACGCCATCGGCTTCGGCGCCATCGCCTTCATGGCCGACGCCGGCACCGGCTACGGCCCGATGATCTTCCCGCTGCTGCTGGCCGGCATCGGTGTCTCCATCGCCTTCCCGACCGTCGCCTCCGCGGTGATGCGCTCGGTGAACCCCATGGAGGCGGGCATCGCGGCGGGCGTCAGCAACACCGTCCGCCAGGTCGGCGCGGTCTTCGGCGTCGCCGCAGCGGCCGCCACCTTCACCATGACCGGCGGCTACGGCAGCGCCGAGAGCTTCGTCGACGGGTTCACCCCGGCCACGATCGTGCTCACCGTCATCACCCTGGTCGGCGTGGTGGCCGCCTTCATCATCAAGCGGCCCGAGTTCGACATGGCGCCGTCCCCCGAGCCTTCCCCCATCCGCGAAAACTAACGAGAAGGGACACACATCATCATGGGCAACCCCATCGCCTGGTTCGACCTCACCTCCAAGAGCGCGGGCGTCTCCCGCAGCTTCTACTCCGAGGTCTTCGGCTGGAAGATCGACGTCGACCCTCAGATGGGCTACGGCATGGTCGACACCGGCTCCTCCGAAGGCATCTCCGGCGGTATCGGCGAGAACCCCGACACCGCCCCCGCCCTGGTCGTCTACCTCGTCGTCGACAACGCCGAGGAGACCCTCAAGCAGATCGAAGCCAACGGCGGCCAGCGCGACGTGCCGCCCTACGAGATCCCGGGCATCGGCACCATGGCCACCTTCAAGGACCCCGACGGGATCACCGTCGGCCTGTGGCAGCGCTGAGCTGACCATGGCCGCCGGTGAGATGGGCGAACAGCCCCCGGACGAGGAGCTCGACATGGTCCTGCGGGCCATCGCCGACCCGACCCGCCGGGCGATCCTGCATCTCATCGCGTCCACGGAACTTCCGGCCGGGCGGATCGCGGAGCACTTCGCGGTCACCCGGTCGGCGGTTTCCCAGCATCTGAAGGTCCTGCGGGAGGCCGGCCTCGTGGTCGAACGCCGCCAGGGCGCCCGCCGCCTCTACCGGGCCAGCCAGAGCACCCTGGCCAAGCTGCGCGCCTTCCTCGAGGACATCTGGTGGGCGGGCTTCGCGCGGGCCCGGGTCGAGGCGGAAGACCGAGATCCAAAAAAAAATGACTCCATGACGGGGTGGCCACGCGAGGAGCGCAGATGGTGGACCGGCTCAGCGCACGTGCGCGCAAGGCGGTCGTCCTGGCCCAGGAAGAGGCCAGGATGTTCAACCACAACACCATCGGCACCGAACATCTGCTGCTCGGCCTGGTCCAGGCCGGAGGTGTCGCAGGGGCCCTGTTCCACGAGATGCGGGTCGAACTCGACCTCGTGCACGAGCAGGTCGAGATCGTCGTCGGTCCCGGGCCCGTGTTCACGCCGGGACCGATCCCGCTCGGGGAGCACGCGACCCGGCTGATGGCCCGCGCCGCCGAGGAGGCCCGTCGGCTCGGCGAGGACACCGTCGACACCGAGCACATGCTGCTCGGCCTGCTCGCCGACGAGGACGACCCCGCCGTCGCCGTGCTGCGCGGCCTGTCGGTCGACCCGGTCCGGGCCCGCGAACGCGTCTACGAACTGCTGGACCAGGTCCCGGAGCCGATCCGCGCCGCCACCGGGCCGGTACGCTCCATCGACCTGCTGCTGTCGCGGTTCGGCCGCAGCCTCACCGACGCCGCCCGCTCCGGCGAGCTCGACCCCGTCATCGGCCGCGACCACGACCTCGACCGGCTGACGCAGGTGCTGCTGCGGCGGACCAAGAACAGCCCGCTGCTGATCGGCGAGCCCGGCGTGGGGAAGACCGTCCTGGTCGAGGCGCTCGCTCAGCGGGTGGTCGCCGGGGCGGTGCCGGAGGAACTGCGCGGCAAACGCCTCTACGCGCTGGACCTCGGCTCGCTGATCGCGGGCGCCCGGGAACGAGGCGTCTTCGAGGAACGCCTGCGCACCATCCTCAACGAGGCCCGCACCGACGGCGACGTCGTCCTGTTCGTCGACGAGATCCACGCCCTGATCGGCGCCGGCGACCGGGCCGGGGCACTCGACGCCGCGGCGATCGTGAAACCACTGCTGGCCAGGGGCGAACTCCGCGTGATCGGGGCCACCACCCCCGAGGAGTACCGCCGGTACTTCGCCGGGGACGTCACCATGGAGCGCCGGTTCCAGCCGATCACCCTGGAAGCGCCCAGCGTCGCGGCCACCATCGGCATCCTCAAGGGCCTGCGGTCCCGCTACGAGGCCCATCACCAGGTCGTCATCACAGACGCGGCACTGGTGGCCGCCGCCCGCCTGACCGACCGCCACGTCACCGGCCGCGCCCTGCCCGACAAGGCCATCGACGTCATCGACGAGGCCGGGGCGCTGGCCCGGGTCCGCTCCCTGACCGGCGGCCAGACCCGCGACAAGGTGGACGAGGAACTGGTCGCCGAGGTGCTGACCGCCATGACGGGCATCCCGCTCGAACGGCTGACGTCCGAGGACCTGACCCGCCTGCGGGGGCTGGAAGACGAACTACGGGCCCGCGTCGTCGGCCAGGACGCCGCCATCGCGTCCCTGAGCGCGGCCATCAGGCGGTCCCGGGCGGGGGTCGCCGACCCCGACCGTCCCGTCGGCTCGTTCCTGTTCGCCGGCTCTTCAGGAGTCGGCAAGACCGAACTGGCCCGCGCTCTGGCCGCCGTCCTGTTCGGTGCCGACGACGCGCTGATCCAGATCGACATGAGCGAGTACGCCGAACGTCACTCCGTCTCCCGTCTCATCGGCGCCCCACCCGGCTACGTCGGATTCGAGGACGGCGGGCAGCTCACCGACCGGGTCCGGCACAAGCCGTTCAGCGTCGTGCTGCTCGACGAGATCGAGAAGGCCCACCCCGACGTGCTCGACGTGCTGCTCCAACTGGTCGAGGAAGGTCGGTTGACCTCGGGTGACGGCCGCACCGTCACCTTCACCAGCGCCGTGGTCATCCTGACCACCAACCTCGGCACCCGCGAGGCGTCCAGCCCCGGTGCGGGTTTCGTGGGGGAGCGGGTGGCCGACACCCTCGTCCTGACCGAGTTGCGGCGGCATCTGAGGCCCGAGTTCCTGAACCGGCTCGACGACATCGTGGTGTTCGCCCGGCTCGGGCACGCCGAACTGCTCAGCATCGTCGACATGGCCGTGACCGACCTGGCCCGGCGCCTGTTCGAGAGCGCGGGGATACGGCTCCAGGTGACCACGCCCGCCCGGGAGTTCCTCGCGCGGCTGGGGGACGATCCAGCCATGGGGGCCCGCCCGCTGCGCGGGGCGGTCCGGCGTGAGCTCGACGACACGCTCTCGGCCCAGATGCTCAGCGGCCGGCTGACCGCCGGGCAGACGGTGCTGTTCGGGGTGAGCGACGGGGAACACCCGTCGCTCACTTTCACCGTTCTATGAGCGCTTCGGGTTCGGCTTCGACCAGCTGACCGAGAGAGACCAGCCCGGCAGCGCTCACCATCCGGGTGACCCAGTTGAACTGGCAGGCGGTCCAGAGCGCCTCCAGGATCTGCGCGTCGCTCCAGCCGCAGGCACGCGCTTTGGCGAAGGCGGCCTCGGTGATGCGGTGAGGTTCGTTCGTGATGCGACCGGACAGGCGCAGCAGCTCTCGTACGGGCTCCGGCAGGTCCATCTGCTCGACGTCTTTCACCGCCAGGCTCGCCTTCAGCGCGGCGTCGGCGTTCAGCAGGTCGAGGAAGAGCACGTGCGCGTCGACGCAGTAGCTGCAGGAGACCTCACGGGCCACGAACGCGGCGATCAGCTCCTTCACGTCGCGGGGAAGTTCGCCGTCGTCGAAGACCGAGCGATAACCGTCCCAGAACACCTTGAGAAATGATGAGCGAGTGCTGACGAGCTTGAAGACGTCGGGCACCAGACCGAGCCCGAAGTGGTCACGGATTTCGCGGTAGAGATCGGCGATGTCACCGGTGGCGGCGCCTTCGGTGACGACCTGGACGTGGACGCCTTGGGTCATGTGCGCTCCTCTGGGTTGCCGAGACAACTTACATATTCTATGTATAATTAAAGTAACCAGGCGAAGTAAGGAGACTGCCATGGGTCACGTGCGCCGTAACTACGGCCAGTACTGCGGGCTGGCCGCGGCCCTCGACGTCATCGGCGAGCGCTGGACCCTGCTCATCGTCCGGGAACTGCTGCTGGGGCCGCGCCGCTACGGCGAGTTGGCCGAGGCGCTGCCCGGCATCGGCACCAACCTGCTCGCCGAACGCCTCAAAGTGCTCCATGAGCTGGGGGTCATCACCCGCCCGCAGTCCCGCGACCAGGGCTACGCGCTGACCGAGCTCGGCCGGGAGCTGCGCGAGCCGGTGCTGTCCATGGCCCGCTGGGGGCTCCACTTCCTCGACGCACCCACACCCGAGGTCGAGACCCGCGCCCACTGGGGCTTCCTCGCCGTGCAGGCCATGATCGACCCCGAACGCGCCCCGGAGATCGACGAATCCTACGAGTTCCGCGTCGACGACGTCGTCTTCCACATCGCCGTCACCCACGGCAAGCCGATGGCCCACGAAGGACCGGCCGACGGAGAGCCCGCCGTCGTGGCCCGCACCGACGCGCGCACCTTCGTCGAGATCGGCGCCAAGCGGCTGACGCCGTTCGAGGCGCTGGCCTCCGGGCGGTTGCAGCTCACCGGCGACACCGGCGCCATCGTGCGGTCCAGCGTGCTTCTCGGACTGATGGACTCGGCCGAGTGAGCTTGACTTAGATGTAGGGGTCATCGAGAGAATCCGATCTCAAGGATCATGCTGCTCTTATTGACTATATAAACTTAAAGTCCTCTACTGGGAAGAGTCGGGTCGAAACCTGACGCTCGTCCGGCGGCTCCGCGGGCGTACTCGCCATTTCCAGAGGAGAGATCAATGCCGCACATCGCCATGTCCCCCGAGCTTGCTCCCGGCACGCCCGGCCTGTTCCAGTACCGCCCGGAGACGGGTCGTCCCCTCGGCGAACTCGCCGAGACGCTGCTGCGCAGCCCCCACTCGCTGGGGCGGGGTGACCGCGAGCTCATCGCGACCTACGTGTCGGTGCTCAACCACTGCAAGTTCTGCAGCTCCACCCACTCCGAGGTCAGCGCCGCCCAGATCGAGGGCGGCCGGGCCCTGGTCGACAAGGTCATCGACGACGTCGACAGTGCCCCGATCTCACCCAAGCTGCGCGCCCTGATCAAGATCGCCGGCGCGACCGTGGAGGGCGGCCACGCCGTCACCTCCGACCTGGTCGACACGGCCCGTCAGGCCGGCGCCACCGACACCGAGATCCACGACTCGGTGCTCATCGCGGCGGCGTTCTGCATGTTCAACCGCTACTGCGACGGGCTCGCGGCCATCGTCCCCGACGACCCGAGGGCTTACGCGGGCATGGCCCAGATGATCATCAACGACGGTTACCGGATGTGCGCCACCGGCCACTGATCCCCGGCGGCTGCCCCGGCGGTGCCCAGCCGCCGGGGCGGTCGCCCCGTTCCGCCGACGCACGTCCGGGGAGGGCCCCATGAGGGATAACACCACCGTCCGACTCACCACGTTGTCGCCCGGCGCCGGATGCGCCTGCAAACTGCCGCAGGCGTCACTCGAAACGCTCATGACCAGCCTGAACGGGTTCGGAGCAGACGCCGCCGACGACCTGCTGGTGGGCCTGCCCGAGGGCGACGACGCCGCCGTTCTGCGCCTGGGCGACGGCCAGGCGCTCATCCTGACCACAGACTTCTTCACCCCCGTACTCGACGACCCCTACGACTGGGGCCGCGTCGCCGCGGCCAACGCTCTGTCCGACGTGTACGCCATGGGCGGCCGTCCCGTCGCCGCGCTCAACCTGGCAGCGTGGCCGGGCGACGGCCTGCCGCTGGAGATGCTGGCCGCCGTGATGCGCGGCGCCGCCACCAAAGCGGCCGAAGGCGGCTGCGCGGTGGTCGGCGGCCACACCATCGCCGACCCCGTCCCCAAATACGGCATGGCCGTCATCGGCCTGGCCGACCCGACCCAACTGATGACGATCGACAGGGTCCGTCCCGGCGACCTGCTCGTGCTGACCAAACCGCTGGGTACCGGCGTCATCGTCACCGCCCTCAAACAGGACGCGGCCGACCCGGCGACCCTCGCCGAGGCCGTCGCCTCGATGACTACGCTGAACGCCCACGCCGCCCGAACGGCGACCGCCGCCGGAGTACGCGCCGCCACCGACGTCACCGGGTTCGGACTGCTCGGCCACCTACGTCGGATGCTCAGCGCGAGCGGCCTGGCGGCGACGATCGACGCCGACCACGTCCCTCTGCTGCCCGACGCTCGCGAACTGGCGGCCAAGGGGTACGTGCCTGGCGGGACGAAGTCGAACATGAGCTTCCTGACCGGCTGGGTCGACATCGCGGTCTCGGTCGACGAGGAGGTCACGATCCTCCTGCACGACGCCCAGACCTCGGGCGGACTGCTGCTCGCCGTCCCGCCGACGGCCGGTGACCTCGTCGAACGGCTACGGGAACACGACCTGTCCACGGCGGTCATCGGCGAGGCCGTCCCCGGCCGGCCAGGACACATCTCCGTCCACGCCGGCGCCTGAAGGGACTCCCCATGACGACCCCCATCGATCCCCGCCACGCGCTCCCGAAGACCGACGCCGTGCTCGCCTTGCCCGAGATGGCCGAGATGGCCGCCACATGGGGCCGACCGCTGGTGGCGGCGAAGGTTCGCCAGGCACTGGGCGACGCTCGCTGTGCGGTGAGCGGAGGCGGGACCGTGCCGTCCCTCCGTGAGGTCGCAGACGCGGTGAGCACCTCGCTGGCCACGCTGGAGACGGGCCGCGTCAGATCCGTCATCAACGCCACCGGCGTCGTGCTGCACACCAACCTCGGTCGTGCGCCCCTGTCAGAGGCGGCCCGGGCCGCCGTCAACGCGGCGGCCGGATACTCCACCGTCGAGTTCGACCTGGCCACCGGCGGCCGCGGCAAACGCGGCGCCATGGTGAACACACTGCTGCTCGAACTGAGCGGCGCGCCTGGGGCGCTGGCGGTCAACAACGCCGCCGCGGCGCTGTTCCTCGCACTCGGCGCCTTCGCGCGCGACCGTGAGGTGATCGTCTCTCGCGGTGAGCTCGTGGAGATCGGCGGCGAGTTCCGCATCCCGGCCATCATGGAGGCCGCCGGGGCCCGGCTCGTGGAGGTCGGTTCGACCAACCGCACCCACCTGGCCGACTACGTGAACGCGATCAACGAGCGCACCGCGATGGTGCTCGTGGTACACCCGTCGAACTACCGCATCGAAGGTTTCACGACTGCACCGCCGCTGCCCGCGCTGGTGTCGGCCGCTCACGAGGCCGGCATCCCGCTGCTGCACGATCTGGGGTCGGGCCTGCTCAACGGCCATCTGGGCGATGAGCCGACCCTGCATGGGAGTTTGTCGGCCGGATCTGATCTGGCGGTCTTCTCCGGCGACAAGCTGTTCGGCGGCCCACAAGCCGGGATCGTCGTCGGCGACGGCGCGTTGGTGCAGCGCCTTGCGCGGCATCCGATCGCCCGGGCCGTGCGCATCGACAAGCTCACCCTGGCCGCCCTTGAGGCCACGCTGCTGTCCCACCTAGGTGGACGCCGGGGCGAACTGCCCGTCTGGCGCATGCTGGACGCCCCGCTCGACGAGCTCACCCGCCGAGCCAACCGGCTGGCCGGCTCGATCGGATGGCGTGCCCGTGTTCGCGAGGGCATGGGCATGGTCGGCGGTGGAAGCCTTCCGGCCGAGCGATTGCCGTCGGTGGTGGTCGAGCTCAACTGCGGGCCGTCGGGTGAGTCGGCCGTCGTGGCGGCGCTGCGGGCGGGAGAGACACCGGTGATCGTGCGGGCCGAGCGCGGACGGGTGCTGGTCGACCTGCGTACGGTCGCCCCCGAGGAGGATGACGTCCTGGAGAAGGCGCTGCTGGCGGCACTGCCCTGACCACCCTTTAGCACTTCGTAGCGGGAAGGCTACGCAGACCCTCAGTTACGGAAGAATACGAACATGGGCTCGCTGCCGCCACCGTCCAGCACAGGTGCGCGTATCGCTGGTGACCGGCGCGCGTTCCGCCGGACGTGGCCATGCAATTGGCGATGTCGCTCGTCTCCGCCCACAGCAGCGAAGACCGACTGGCGGTCATCAGGGAACTACTGAGGATCTGAACGACTCTTCACCGAGGTCTCATTCGCCGACTCGTGTTGTCGACGCGAACGGTATGCCCTCGTTCATCGAGAAATTCGAGCAGCGGGATGACGACCCGCCGGCTGGTGCTCAGCGCGCTGCGAGCCTCACTCGCGGTGAACGGCTGCGGCAGCTCGCCGAGGATCTCCACGGCTCGCGGTTCTGCCGCAACCGGCAGCACGACTCCTTCGGCGAGCCGTAGGACGGCGCCGACCTTGTGCGCGGCGATGGCGGCGCGTGAGTCCAGCCCGAGCTGAGCAAGCCGGCCCGCCTCCGGCGCCTGGAACGGCGTCGTCTCCATCTCCCGCTCCAGGCGGCGCACGGCGGCGGCGATCGCCTCGGGGAGCTTGGGCCGGTCGGCGGGCCGATGGATTCGCCCGGCCTCGATCCGCAACGGAGGCCGCACCAGTGCCTCGACGAGCCGCCGGTCGGGCAGGCCCAGCATCTGCCGGGCCACCTCGACGGGAAGCGTCGGGGCAAGGGGATTGGCCAGGGCGAACTCCTTGGCCAGGGCGCTGAGCCGCTGGCACTGGCTGACCCACCACCCCGGATCCACCCGCCATTCCCCGCCGACCATTCGGCCGACCGGGCTGAGGCCCATCAGACCGAAGTCGTTCTCTTTGAGGTAGAGGTGGCGGGCCAGCAGGTGGTGGGCGGTGGGCGGGTCGGGCCACTCGGCCAGTTCGTCGGCCACCCGGGCCGCCGCGCCCCGTCGCCGGAACGGCGGCGGGCGCACGTCCAGCACGGTCAGGCCGGTCACCCGTCGTGAACCCGGATCGCGGAGAAGCACCCGGTCACCGATGTGGAGCGACAGCGGGTGTTCGAGCGTGAGCCGGGCGGTGGTCTCGCCCAGGCGGCGGATCCGGACGCTCACAGACGCCGAGCCCACGTGCAGCAAAGATTCGCGGGGCAGCAGATCGGACGTGCCTGCGCGCAGCCCGACGTCGAGGGTGTCGGTGTCGCTCCATCGGCCGGGGGTGACCAGTGCCATCCCTCGGCGGCATTCGTCGAGGTCGACGCCCTTGAGGTTGAGCGCGACCCGGGCTACGCCCGTCACGGTCTCGACCTTCCGTTTGAGCGACTCCATGCCGCGGATCTTCACGATCCGGCCCGACGGGGTGAGCTGGAGTTCGTCGCCCGCGTTCACCGTCCCGGCCGGAAGTGTGCCGGTCACGACGGTGCCCATGCCCTTGATGGTGAACGCGCGGTCGATCCACAACCGGACGGGCGCCGCGTCGTCGGGAGCGGGAAGTGAGGCGACGAGTTCGTCGAGGGCGCTCACCAGGTCGTCGATCCCCGCACCGGTGATGCTGCTAACGGCCACGGCGGGCACGTCGGCCAGGGACGAGGCTGCCAGTTCCAGCCGGGCCTCCTCGATGGCCAGCTCCGCGTCACCGCGATCCGACCGCGTTACGACCAGCAATCCGTGGTGCACGCCGAGCGCGTCGATCACGGCCAGGTGCTCGGCCGACTGGGGCATCCATCCCTCGTCGGCCGCGACCACGATGAGCACGGCGGGGACCGGGCCGATCCCGGCCATCATGTTCGTCACGAACCGCTCGTGGCCGGGGACGTCGACGAAGGCGAGCGCGCGCCCTGAGGGCATGGTGCGCCAGGCGAATCCCAGGTCGATCGTCAAGCCCCGCCGTCGTTCCTCGGCCCAGCGGTCGGGCTCCATCCCGGTGAGCGCGCGGACGAGGGTCGACTTCCCGTGGTCGACATGACCGGCGGTCGCGACGACGTGCATGCGCGCTACTCCTCACCCTGAAGAATCCCGCGATGGAGCGAAAGCGGAGGCGAACGGGAATCGAACCCGCCGGCGACGTCGACCGCCGCCCCATCGGTTTTGTAGACCGGGAGGGCCACCAGGCACCCAACGCCTCCACGAAGTAACTAACGATATTGGAACAGGCGCCGTCAACCGGTCGCCGGAATGTTTCGCCAGGTAGAGGCCCTGATCAGGGTATTCAAAGGCTGCTTTGTTCTTTGGAACGATCGGATATATCCGGCGCTTGACTATATGAATTTAAAGTAATGGACTGAGGTCGACGTTCAGACCTGCCGAGCCCTGGTTGGGAGACGACATGACCATCGCTGACAGTCCGTTGTCGACGACATCGCCGGACGTCGGTCCTCTGCTGAAGGAGTACCGCGAGGTGTTCGTCCCCGCCGCGGTGGACTACCTCGAGCGGCGCATCAGCGCCAACGAGCTCCGTGAACGCTGGAAGCCGCACTACTACGGGACCTTCCACCAGTACGACGTGACGGTGGAGCGGACCTGGCGGGAGCAGAGCGGATCGACGGGACTGCTGGAGTCCGGCGGGCCGCCCGCCGACCCCAGGCACGAGACGCCGCTGGCCCACTTCCCGGTGAGCGTCGCCTACAACAACCTCGACCGGCTGATCGAGGTGCTCGCGGTCGAGCTTGGCGACCAGACGGTCGACAAGACCCGCCTCCGCGAGCGGACCGTGGACTTCGCGCATGTCATCGATTCGCTCGACGCCCTGATGGCCTCCCTCGACAACTGACGAGGTGGCACAGGGGCACACCCACCATCGCTCTCACTCGAAAGGTTGAACTGTGAGCGAACCACAGGGAATCCTCAGACAACTCCTGGAAAGGGGTGTCGCGGCGGACATCGACCCCGCGACCCTCTCTCCGGCGGAGGTTGTCCGGGGCCACGACTCCGCGTGGGGAGGGCCGGGGAACCTCTACCCCATCCGCCCTTACACGCTGACGACGTCGGCCTTGGAGACGTTCATCGTCCGCGAGCGCATCCACGTGCGCATCGACGGTCTCGGTGAGGACATCGTCGACCTCCACGGAATGGCGATCTACCGTCGCCACGACCCGCACGCCGCCGGCGAGCTGAACTGGGCCAGCGCCACGATCACGGCCCAGTTCCTGTCGCTTCAGGTGACGGGGCACAGCGAACTCTTCGGCCAGGTCAAGGTGTCGAACACGCCTGGCAAGTCGGAAGGGGCGCGGGTCAAGCCGAGTCCGACCCCGGATGATGGGACACCGATGCCCATCAAGGACTGTATCACCATGATCTATCCTCGGTTCGAGGTAGAGCAGCTCGGCACGACCGTCGACACGGGCGACCAGGTGGTCCGTCTGGAGTCGCGGGTCGCGATGGTCCCCCCGATCGGGGACGTGTCGCGTACGAACAAGCACTACGCGCTGTACGACAGCGAAGGCCGTCAGGTCGGTGAGCTGCTGGCCGCCGACATCGAGATCGGGAACCTCCTGCACCACGTCCCGATCACCAGCGCCGTGGTGCCCGCCGAGCTGGCACGACTGCTCGCGTAGGCACCCCTAGCGATGGATGACGTGCGTGTAGCCGGGCCGGCTCGGGCGAACTTTCGCGCGGGCCGGCTCGCGTCCTATGCCTTCGGTGTCGAGGCCGCCATCGGGAACAACCCGATGCGGTACCTGTTCGCGCGCCGCTTCGCCTCCTGCCCGGAGACGGCGGTGACCGCGATCTTCGTGATCAAGCCCGACGTGCTGTTCGGCACCTATGTGTGGATGGAGGAGGACCGCGAGGCCGGCGAGTGCCGGATCAGCACCTTCCTGCCGACCATGCGCAAGCCGATCCAGGTCGTCGACCGGCTGGCCTTCGACTGCCTTCCCCTCACCGACATCGGCTACATCGACCTGATGGCCTGGCCGCATCCCGTGCTCCAGCTCTCCGGCGAGGGCGAGCCGGACGCGGGCACCTGCCTCTACCGGGGGCCGGCCCGCATGGACGGCCTGGCGGTGCGGGAATGCTTCGTACCCGGCACCGGCGTAGTCGTCGACCGCGTGGTGGAGCAGCGTGGGGAGCCGGTCCGGCGATGGGAGGCCCTGGAACTCGGCGATGCCGCCGAGGACTGGCTGCCGCGCCGGGTCCGGGTGTCCCGGCTCGACAGCGGGCACCGGACCGACTTCAGCCGGAGCGGCCCGGCCGTGCCCGTGGCCTGCGACGACTTCGACGGCACCCCCGAGTCGCTGCGGGAGGCGGTAGAGATCGCACTGGCCGGGGCGGGGGCCCGGCGATGAGCATGGCCCTCCGCGTCGCCCAGGTGGCCCTCCACCTGGTGGCCGCGCTGGGCCGGATGGCGGTCGTGGCCGTGGTGAGGCGACGACGGGCTGCGATGGCCGCCGAGGCGGCCCGGCTCCTCGAACGGCTGGGCGGCGCGTTCCTCAAGGCCGGGCAGTTGCTCGCGACCCGGGTCGACGTCGTGGGGGAGACCCTGGCCGCGGAACTGGGCCGATTGCACGACCAGGTGGCCCCGATGCCGGCGAGGGAGGCGTTGCTGACGGCCCGGCAGGCCTTCGCCGAACCTCCGGAGGAGATGATCGCGGCGCTGGCCCGTCCGCCGATCGCCAGCGGTTCGATCGCGTGCGTCTACCGCATGACCTGGCACGGCCGCGACCTGGTGGTCAAGGTCAGGCGGCCGGGTGCGGCCCGCGCCTTCGCCGCCGACACGGCCGTCGTCAGCGGTCTGGCCGGGCTCGCCTCCCGGATCCCGTGGCTGGCCCGGCTGCCGATGACCGACATCGTCGGCCAACTGGGCGAGGCGTTACGTGGCCAGCTCGACTTCACCCAGGAGACCGCGTACTTGCACCGGCTGCACGACGATCTCGCGGACGTGGAGGGTGTGATCGTCCCCGAACCGGTGGACGAACTCACCGCTGGCGGCGTCATCACGATGACCTTCGCCGAGGGGCTGACGAAGGAGCCGGGCGACCGGGCATCGGTGGAACACGGCGTGACCACGCTGGTTCGCGCCGTTTATCACATGCTGTTCGTGCGGGGATTCATCCACGTCGACCTGCACCAGGGAAACGCCTACATTCGCTCCGGCGGCGAGGTCGTCATCCTCGACGCCGGTTTCATGTTCCCGCTCAGCGAAATGGCGCGGACCAGCTTCACGCAATTCTTCGGCGGCATGATCAAAGGCGACGGAGAGTTCTGCGCACGCATTCTGCTGGCCAGTGCGCGCGGAGTTGCCGACGGTGCCGATGTGGCCGGATTTCAACGCGAGGTCGCCGATCTGGTGAATCGCAGCTCAGGCGCGGTGGCGCAGGACTTCGAGCTGGGCCCCTTCGCGGTCAGGCTGTTCGACCTCCAACGAAGTCACGCCGTCTACGCGGAACCGGAATTCGTGTTTCCGCTGCTCTGTCTCCTGGCTTTGGAGGGGACCGTGCGGCGACTTCATCCGCTGATGGATTTCCAGATAGAAGCGGCGCCCTATGTGATGCAGGGCCTCCTTGTGGGGGCCTTGACAGCGTCGGAAGCGCCATAGAATATGACTATATAATTCTAAAGTAAGTAGTGGTAATTCGACCGATCCTGTGTCCCCAGGAGTGCGCATGCCCACCCGAGAGGAATCCGTCCAGTCGGCCGGAGTCGCCGGTTCGGTCGCCGTCCTGTGTCTGTCCGCGTTCGTCGTCATGATCGACTCGACCGTCGTCCAGGTGATGGTCCCCGCCCTGACCGTCTCATTTGGCTCCGGGCTCGACGACGTCCTGTGGGTCTTCAATGGATTCGTCATCGCGTACGCCGCCCTGCTCATCACCGCCGGGCGGCTCGGTGGCGTGCACGGCCCGCGGCGTCTGCTGATCGCGGGCCTTGTCGTCTTCGCACTGGCCTCGCTGGCCGGAGGGCTCGCCGCCTCGTTACCGCAGCTCGTCGCCGCGCGGGTGGCGCAGGGGGTCGGTGGGGCGCTGATCGTGCCGCAGACGCTCACCCTGATCGCCGCCGTCTTCCCCGCCGAACGGCGCGGCGTCGCGCTCGGCTCGGTGAGCGCGACGATGGCGCTGGCCGCCGTGCTCGGTCCCGTCGGCGGCGGCCTGGTCGTCACGACCTGGGGCTGGCGCTGGGTCTTCCTGGTGAACGTGCCCGTGTGCCTGGCCGCCGTGGTGCTGGCCCGGCGCTGGGTGCCGCCGGGCGTCACGGCCTCTCGAGGGCAACTCGACTGGGGTGGCGTCGTGCTGATCGGCGCGGGGCTGGCCACCGCGTCTTACGCGTTGCTCGGGCCGGGCAGGTTGCCGTGGCTGGCGCCCGCCGCCGTGCTGATCGCCGTGTTCGCCGCGCGGCAACGCCGCCACCCTGAGCCTCTGATGCCGCCCCGGGTGTTCCGCAACCGGGCGTTCCTGGTCGCCGGATGGGTCGGCGCCGCCCAGTTCGGCGTGCTGGCGGGTCTGATGCTCCTGGTCTCGGTACGGGTCCAGGGAGAACTCGGCGGCGACGCGATCGACACCGGGCTGGCGCTGCTGCCCATGGCGGTGGCCGCCGGGCTGGTCTCACCTGTCGCCGGATGGCTGAGCGACCAGATCGGCGGCGGGCCGATCATGGCCGTCGGCATGCTCTCCCTCGGTGTCGGCGCGACGGGGTTCGCCCTGCTCACCTCCGGCTTCGCTGTCGCCGCGCTCGCGGTGGCCGGGCTGGGCGTCGGGCTCGTGATGGCACCGGCCAGTGCCGAGGCCATCAGACGGCTGGCCCCCGACCTGGTGCCCGCCGCCTCGGGCGTGCTCAACACCGCACGTCAGGCGGCCTCCCTGTTCGGTGTCGCCGTGATCGGCGGGATCGCCCATGCCGGGCCCGACGCTTTCACGACCGCCGCCGCCGCGCTCACCGCGGTCGCCCTGTTCTCCGGCCTCGCCGGCCTGTTCCTCCTGCCGCGGCACGTCAGCGACGACGCGCTCACGAACCGTCCATGACCCCGGGCGGCGGCACCCCGCCGTCGCGTCCGTCCATCTCATCGAGTCTCGAGGAGATACCACCCATGCGTCAGCTCCTGACGGAACGCGAACAGTCGTTCCTCGCTCTCGCCGACAAGGTCCTGCCGGTCCTGAGCGAGCGCGCGGCACGGCACGACCGGGACAACACCTTCCCCTCCGACAACTACGACGACCTGCGTGCGGGCGGGCTGCTCCGCCTCACCGTGCCGGAGGAACTGGGCGGGCTCGGCGCCGGCCAAGGCGAACTGCTGCGGGTGCTGGAACGCCTCGCCACCGCCGACGGCGCCACCGCGCTGTCCTACGCCATGCACGCCGCCCCTCTCGGATCGTGGGCGCACACCTGGCGGCGTACCGGAGCACCCCCGCTGGAGCACGTGTTGCGGATCGCCGGACAGGACGGACTCGTGCTGGCGGCGATCGCCAGCGAGCCCGGCATCCCCGCCCTGTTCATGGACGCCAGGACCAAGGCCACCAAGGTGCCCGGAGGTTTCCAGCTCCACGGCCGCAAGACCTTCGGCACCAACAGCGCCATCGCCACCATGTGGGCCGCGACCGCCCGCTGGGACGAGGGCCCCGACGGGCCGAAGGTGCTGATCGTGATGGTCGACCCGAGCACCCCGGGTGTGACGATCGAACCGACCTGGGACACCCTCGGCATGCGCGCCACCCGCAGCGACGACATCGTGTTCGACGGCCTGTTCGTGCCCGACATGGCCGTTCTGCAGTCGATCCCGGTCGGCCACTTCGACGTCCAGGTCCTCGACATGATCCTTTCGTGGACCACGCCCAGCTTCGGCGCGGTCTACACCGGCCTGGCCGTGGCCGCCCTCGACTGGGCCGTCGACCTGGCCCGCCGCAACGGCATGGAGCGCGACACCCGGATCCAGGACGCCGTCGCCGACGCCGAGATCGCCATCGAGACCAGCAGGGCCATGCTCCAGCGGCACGCCGCCGACGTCATGAGCGGCGCCCTGGTCTCCCAGCTCGGCGTGCAGGAGGGCCTCGCCCGCTGCGCGCTGGTCAAGAACGTCTGCACCAACAACGCCGCGGCCGTCGTCAACCGGTTGATCGACGTCGTCGGCGGGGCCGCCTACCGCCGCGGTTCGGTCTATGAGCGCATCTGGCGCGACGTTCAGGCGGGCCTGTTCATGCCCATCAACAACCGCACCGGTAAGGAGCTCATCGGCGCCAGCACGCTCGGCGTCGAACTCGCCCCGGTCGCGCCGTTCGTCATGCCCGGCGGGGAGGGACGGTGACCAGGAGACTGCTCGCGGCCGTCCTCGTCCTGGTTCTGGCCGCCGCCGGTTGTTCGTCGGGTGATCACGCGGGCCACAGCACACTCCGAGTCGGCGTGATCCCCAACATCTCCCCGGAGAAGCAGCGCGCCCAGTACGAACCCCTGCGCGCCTACCTGGCCGGAAAGCTCGGCACCGAGGTCGAACTGTTCGTGGCCACCAACTACGCCGGAGTGGTCGCCGCGCTGACGGCGGGAAAGCTCGACGTCGCCTACCTCGGCGGGCTGACGTACGTGCAGGCCGAGGCGCAGACGAAGATCGTGCCGCTGGTGACCGAGGTCGACCAGGAGACCGGCACGCCCGAGTACCTGTCCGCCGTGGTGGTGAAAGCGGACTCGGCGTTCCAGACCACCAAGGACGTCATCGACGGCGGCGGCACCTTCGCCTTCGGCGACATCAGCTCCACCTCCGGCAGCCTCTACCCCCGCATCATGATCACGCAGGCGGGCGCCACGTGTGACACAGGCGACCTGATGGCCTGCCCGCCGCTCAAGGCAGTCACCTTCACCGGCGGTCACGACGCCACCGCCCAAGCTGTCGCCAAGGGCGACGTCGACGCCGGCGGCATCGAACTGCGCATCCTGCACCGCCTGGAGAAGCAGGGCAGTGTCACCCCGGGCGCGCTGCGGGTCGTCGAGACCCGCAACGTCATGGGCTACCCGTGGGTCGCGCATCCGGACCTGCCCGAGGCGACCCGTACCGCCGCCACCAACGCCTTCCTCGCGATCGACCAGCCGGAACTGCTCGACCTGATGCGCGCCAAGAAGTACGCCCCTGTCACGGCCGCCGACTACGGCGAGGTACGCGAGCAGGCCGCCACGCTCGGGCTGCTGACCCCCCAGCAACAGCCATGACCGGACAGGCCATGGAGGTGCACGTCGGCGGGGCCACGGTGGCCTTCGCCGGCCGCACCGCCCTGTCCGGCGTGCATCTCAAGGTCGGGCCGGGGGAGCGGGTCGCGCTGCTCGGTCCATCGGGAGCGGGCAAGACGACCCTGCTCCGCGTCATCATCGGCGCCGTGCACCCTGTGGAGGGGGAGGTCTCGATCGACGGCGCCGACCCGTTCGGACGGCGCGCCGAGGTCACCCGGCTCCGCCGCCGCATCGGGTGTGTGCGCCAGCGCGACGACCTGATCGTCGGGCTGACCGCCCGTACCAACATCCTGGCCGGGGTCGCGCACGCCTGGCGGCCCGCCGACTGGGCCGTCGTGCTGGCCGGAGGGGTGCCGGCGCGGTTCGCCGCTCGGCTCGCCGAACTGGCCGCCATCCACGACATCACCCCTCTGCTGCGCACCCGTGTCGAACGCCTGTCCGGCGGGGAGAGGCAGCGGGTCGCGCTGGCTCGTGCCCTGTTCACCGCTCCCGGCCTGCTGCTCGCCGACGAGTGCACCTCCGGTCTCGATCCGGTACGCGCGGCGGTCGCCCTCGACCACCTGGACAACAGCGGCGCCACCCTCATCGCCACCACCCACGACCTCGACGTGGCCCGCCGCTTCGACCGCGTCGTGGCGCTGCGCGACGGCCGGGTCGTCCACGACGGAGACCCGCCTGATGCCGGGCGGCTGGAGCAGATCTACGGCGGACCGGCGGAGTTGATGTCATGACGCTGCAACAAGATCGAGTGACGACAACTCTGCCGCCCGGACCCCGGCGCGCTCCCCGGACAGCGGTCACGCTGATAGCACTGGCCGTCATCGGCTGGTCCGTCGCGGGAACCGGGATAGGTCTCGGTTCCCTGATCGAGGGACGGGAGGGCGCCGTCCAGATCGTCAGCGGCCTGTTCCCGCCCGACCTGGACGCCGATCTTCTCGGCCGGGTCGCGACGGCTGCCGTGGAGACCGTGCAGATCTCGGTGGCGGCGCTGCTGCTCGGCATCCTCATCGGCCTTCCGCTCGCGGTGCTGATGGCGGGCAACGTGCAGGCCCCGCGCTGGCTCGCGGCCTGCGCACGCACTATCGCGACCACCCTGCGCAGTGTTCACGAACTGCTGTGGGCCTTGCTGTTCGTCGCGACGGTCGGCCTCGGCCCGGCGGCGGGCGTCTACGCCATCGCCCTGCACTCGGCAGGGGTGCTGGCCAAACTCTGCTCCGAGCAGTTGGAGGCCGTCGACCCCGGCCCGGTCGAGGCGATGCGGCTCACCGGCGGCTCCCGGCTCACGACGGCCCTGCTCGGCATCGTGCCGCAGGCCCGGGCGATGATCGCCTCCCAGATCCTCTATCAGTGGGAGTGCAACATCCGCAGCTCCGTCGTCATCGGCTTCGTCGGGGCGGGCGGCATCGGCCAGGCCCTCGGCATCGCCCTGCACCTGTTCCGCTACCAGGAACTCGCCACGCTCATGGCCTCGGTGGTGATCCTCGTCATCGCCGTGGACCGGATCTCGAAGATTTTCCGGGGGCGCCTCGGGGCGGCCTCCGAGCGTACGGGCGGCGGAGTGCCGTCCGCGATTCGATCCCTCAGGAGGAGCCCGCGATGAAGGTTCTTTTCGTCCTGCACGACGCCCCCTACGGCAGTGAGCGCACCTACAACGGCATCCGCTGGGCCCGGCAGATGCTGGAGGACGACGGCAACGAGGTCAAGGTCTTCATGTTCGGCGACGCCGTCTCCGCCGTCATGTCCGGGCAGAAGACCCCCGACGGCTATTACAACGTGGGCAACATGATCCGCGGCCTGGTCTCCAAGAACGCCGAGGTCGGTTCCTGCGGCACCTGCCTGGACGCCCGCGGCATCAACGAGGAGAGCGTCGCACGCGGCACCCACCGCTCCTCGATGAAGGAACTGGCCACCTGGACGCTGTGGGCCGACCGGACCATCAACGTCTGACCCGCGGAAAGACGGAACCGGCCAGGCGCCCAGGAGCCCGGCCGGTTCCTTTCGCTCTCAGGCCAGCGCCGCCATCGCGCGCACAGCCTTGTCGACCTCCTGAGAGGTGGTCACCATGCTCGGCCCGAACCGCACATAGCTCTCCCGGTACGGGGTCGCCGCCGCCGCGACCTGGTGCTCCTTGACCAGACGGTCCACCACGGCCTCGGGGTTCATGCCCGCCACCGCGCAGCAGATGACACCCGCCGACACCTCGGCCGACCGGGGCGTGACCAGGCGCACGTGCCGCAGCCCCGCGAGCCCGGCCTTGAGCTGCTCGCTCTGGGTCCTGATCTGCTCGGCCACCCGCGCGGGGCCGATGGCCTGGTGGAACTCCACGGCAGCCGGCAGCGCCCACCGGTGTTCGAAGGTGTGATAGCCGCCCGGCGTGGCCAGGTCGCCGGGCGCGCCGCCCGGAGGCTGGCCGGTGAACCAGCCCTGGAAGGCCGGCATCGAGAAGCTCGGGATGATCTGCCGGTGCCGCCGCCACGCGGCCGGGGTGCCCCAGACGAAACCCGTACCGCGCGGCCCGAACAGCCACTTGTGGGTCGAGGTGACGAAGAAGTCGGCGCCCAGGTCCTTCATGGTGGCGGCCTCGGCGGCGAAGCCGTGCACACCGTCGACACATAACAGGACCCGATCGGGCTCTCTCCGGCCGGCGTTGACGGTCGCGAGCATGGCGGCGATCTGCTTCACCGGGATCTTCACGCCGGTGATCGAGTGCACCCACGTCATCGCCAGCACCCGGGTCTTGGACGTGATGGCGGCCTTGACCCGGTCGACCACCTGGTCGGCCTTCGCCTGAGCGGGGTCGTCGTAGAGCCGGACGGTACGCACCTTCGCACCGGTCGCGGTCGCTCGCAGTCGCACCGCCTCGTAGGTGGAGTAGAACTCGTGGGCGGTGGTGACGATCTCGTCGCCCTCTCTGAGGGCCAGACCCCCGTACAGTAGGCCGATGCCCATCGTCGCGCTGTCGGTGAGCGCGATCTCGTTGGGCTGCGCGCCGATGTAGGTGGCCAGAGACTGACGAGCCCGGGAGCTGAACTCGAAGTCGGCCATGCCCATGCCGAACTCGATCGGATTGGTGTCCAGCCCCTGCCGGAACCCGGTGATCGCGGCCGTCACCGGGGCCGGGTGGGAGGACAGCATGAACGCCGAGAAGTGCGCCAGTTTCGGTGTCAGCGGGAACTGCGCCCGCACCGACTTCCAGTCACGCGGGTCGAACTTCGGGGGCGCGGCCGAGGCGGGCGTCGGAGCACCTCCTGGGGCGCCCGCGCCGGCGTTCGCGTTCGTGCACGCGCCGGTCAGCAGCCCGCCGCCCGCCAGGGCGGCACCCAGGAGAAGCGAGCGGCGGGGAACGGTCTCGACAGGGTCGGTCATGACGCCTCCTGCACGGGGCAGAGCGAGCTATAGATTTTTCAAGCGTAACACTCGGCTATGTGAATCTAAAGCGGCACTCTGACCGCGCCTGGACCCGGCCGGGTCTCTCTCATGCGCACGGCCACGACCAGGCCGGACAGGACTGTCCCCACCGCGACGACGGTCACCGTCGCGCGAATGCCGAAGGCGTCGGCGAGGAGTCCGGCGGTGACCGCGCCCACTGCGAATCCGAAGTCACGCCACCATCGATAAACCCCCACCGCGCGGGCGCGCCATGACGGCTGGGCGACATCCGCCACGGCCGCAAGCAACGTGGGGTAGGCCATGGCAGTGCCCGCTCCGATCAGAGCGGCGGCGACCGCCCACGGCACGAACGAGTCGGCCGCCGCGACCCACGCCAGCGCGGCGCCCTGAAGCACCATCCCGCCCGTGATCAGGCGTTTGCGCCCCCAGCGGTCGGACAACGCGCCCGCCGCGATCTGCCCGAGCCCCCACACGGCCGGGAGCACGGCCGTCAGGATCCCGGTCTCTGCCAGGGTCAGCCCTTCGACGGCGAACAACACCGGGAACAGGCCCCACGCCACGCCGTCGTTCAGGTTGTTCACCAGGCCGGCCTGGCTGACCGAGGACAGCGAGGGGTTCCGGAAGCTGGTCGTCACGAAGATCTCCCGCAACGACCGCTGATCGTTCCCGCACGTCTCCAGCGACACGAATCCCCGCGTCTCCCGGACCCAGACGGCGGAGAGCCCGAGACCGATCACCGCGTAGGCCAGACCGAGCAGGAAGGGTGCGGGCCGCAGCCCGTACAGCTCGGCGAGATAGCCCGTGACCAGGGCTGTCACCGCGACGGCCAGATATCCGGCCGACTCGTTGAACCCCATGGCCAGGCCCCGGCGCGCGGGCCCGACCAGGTCGATCTTCATGATGACCGTGGCCGACCAGGTGAGGCCCTGGTTGACCCCGAGCAGCACGTTCGCCGCGATCACCCACCCCCACCCGGGCGCCCAGATGATCAGCAGTGGTACCGGCAGCCCGACCAGCCACCCGGCGACCAGAACCGGCCGGCGGCCGAAGCGGTCACACAGTGATCCCGAGAACAGGTTGGTGATCGCCTTCGAAAGCCCGAAGGCCAGGATGTACGTCAGGAGCGCCGTGTGGGCGCTCAGGGCGAACACGTGCTCGGCCAGGAGCGGCACGACGGTGCGCTCCTGGCCGAGCATGCCGCCGACCAATGCGTTGACTACGACGAGCAGGGTGAACTGGGGGAGATTCGCGCGCAGGCCGAGGCGAGGCGCACCCGTCATCGGCCGCGATCCAGGGCCATGCCGGTGAGGCGTGACCAGTCGCCCGGACCGCCCGATAAGATGCGCACCTTGCGGTGCCCGCGCCGCATCAGCAGGCTCGCTCCCGTCGCGGCCCGCTCACCGTGGCCGCACATCACCACCACCGGCTCCTCACCCGGTGTGTACGCCTCGATCCGGCCCAGTTCCACGTTCCGCGCGCCCGGTAGATGACCGGTCGCGAACTCCGACTCCTGACGCACATCGATCACTTGATCAGAGCCCACCTCAGTCGGGCCGATCACATCGACCGTGTCGGCCGCCGACTTCCACTCATCGGTCACCTCGCCCAAAATCCCGTCGTAGCCGACCTTGAGTGCCTGCCACACGATCTCGTCAGGGTCCTGGGCCGCGTTGCGCACGAACGCCACCGGAGTCCCGGTGGGCACGGTCCAGCCCAGCCAGGTGGCGAACTGCCCGCGCAGCGCATTCGACACCGAGCCCGGCACGTGCCCGCGCGCGAAGTCGAGCACCGACCGCACGTCGACCACCACCCCGCCCGCGCGGGCCACGGCTGCGAGGCTGACCGGTTCCAGAACGGGCCGTTCACCGACGACGGCCGGCCCCCTCCGGTTCACGTCGGGCAGGTCGGCGAAGTACGAGGGATACGAGCCGAGCCCAGCGATCATGTTCTCGGCGAAGGCGGCCGGCCCCTCGGAGCGCAGTAAGGCATTGGTGCGTTTCTCGATACCGATCGTGGAGGTGCGCTCCGCCCCGGGAGGCGCCGAGCAGAACGAACCCGCTCCATGAGTGGGCCAGACGTGGGTGGCGTCCGGTAGCGCGACGAGGCGCTGCAACGAGGCGTACTGCGCGTGGGCGAGTTCGATCGTGCGGTCGTTGTCGACGAGGTCGGTCCGGGCGGCCGAGCCGACGATCAGGGAACCTCCCGTGAAGACGCCGATCGGCCGGTCGCCGTCGAGAAGCACGTACGCGATGTGCTCAAGGGTGTGGCCCGGGGTGGTCAGGATGCGTAAGGTCAGCCCGCCGAGGTCGACCTCCTCCTCGTCACGCAGGCCGACGTGAGGGAACTCGCGCTCGCCCGTGGCCGAGGCGAGGATCGTCGCCCCGGCGTCGGCGGCCAGTTGGCGGGCACCCGACAGGAAGTCGGCGTGGAGATGTGTTTCGGCCGCGTACGCGATCTTCAGGCCCCGCCGTTCGGCTGCGGCTCTGAGCTGCCGAACGTCCCGGGAGGCGTCCACGACCAGTGCGCGTCCGTCGCCCAGATCGGTGAGGTAGGCGGTGTTGCCGAGCCCTTCGTCCACGAGCGGGATGATGTTCGCGTCCACTGTGCTACCTCCCGGTTGGCTGATACGATATTCCATAAGTATTTGGAGGATTATAGATGAGCGACCGCGAGCGCAAGCTCCTGCTGTACGAACAGTTCGCGCGCATGGGCAAGGCCCTGGCCAACCCCCTGCGGCTGGAGCTGATCGATGTGCTGGCTCAGGGCGAACGCAGCGTCGACGACCTGGCCACCTCCTGCGGCTGGAAGCTCAGCAACACCTCTGCCCAGCTCAAGGTGCTCCAGCACGCCGGTCTGCTGCGGACCCGGCGGGAGGGAGTGAAGATCTTCTACCGCCTGGCCGACACCTCGGTCCTCGAGTTCGTCGAGTCACTGAAGGCGATGGCCACCGAGACCCTCCCGGACGCCGAGAAGGCCGCCCGCGACTACCTGGGCGACATCCCCGCGCTGCAGCCGGTCGGGCGTGGCGAACTCACTGACCTGATCGCTCAAGGGGCCGTCGTCGTGGTCGACGTGCGTCCCGCCGAGGAGTACGCCGCCGGCCACATCGCCGGAGCGGTGTCCATCCCGCACGACCAGTTGGCCTCCCGCCTGGCCGAGCTCCCGAAGACCAGCCTCATCGTGGCCTACTGCCGTGGACGGTTCTGCGTGATGGCGCCGGAGGCCGTCCGGCTACTGCGGGCCAACGGGTTCGACGCGCGCCTCCTTGCCGACGGATGGCCGCAGTGGCACGCCGAGGGACTGCCGGTCGCCTCATGAGACCGCCGGGTCTCCGCGGCGACGTCGTCTACCTCGACCACAACGCCACCACACCGGTCGACCCGAGGGTGGCGCAGGTGGCCCGGCCGTACATCGACCTCCACTTCGGCAATCCGTCGACCACGGGCGCCTACGCCGAGGAGCCCCGCAGGGCACTCGGCGAGGCCCGGGCTCAGGTGGCGGCGCTGATCGGCGCCGAGCCAGGCGAGATCGTCTTCACCGGCGGCGGCTCGGAGTCCGACGTCCTCGCCCTACGCGGCCCGGCCCTGGCCTCGGGCGACCATCTGGTCAGCCAGGTGACCGAACATCCGGCGGTGCTCCGCACCTGCGCCGCCCTCGAGCGGGCGGGCGTCCGGGTCACCCTGCTTTCCGTCGACCGCTTCGGCCGCGTCGACCCGGCCGAACTGCATCGGGTGCTCACCCCGGCGACCCGGTTGGTGTCGGTGATGCTCGCCAACGGTGAGACCGGAACCGTCCAGCCCATCGCCGAACTTGCCGCCATCGCGCACGAACACGACGCGCTGTTCCACACCGACGCCGCGCAAGCCGTCGGCAAGATCCCCGTCTCGGTCACCGCCCTGGGCGTGGACCTGCTCAGCGTCGCCGGCCACAAGTTCTACGCCCCCAAAGGCATCGGCGCCCTGTACGTCCGCCACGGTGTCGCCCTCGAACCACTGATCCCCGGTGGGGGACAGGAGCAGGGTCGCCGATCGGGGACGGAGAACGTCGCTTTCGCCGTCGCGCTAGGCGAGGCCGCCCGCCTGGCGAAAGAGGGCCTGAACGCCGAAGCCGCCCGGCTCGGCCGACTGCGCGACCGCCTGTTCGACCGGCTCGACGCCGGCTGGCCGGGCGGCGTCTGGCTGAACGGCCATCCCGAGCACCGCCTGCCGGGCACGCTCAACGTCAGCCTGCCCGGCATCGTCGCCGGTGACCTGCTCGCGAGCCTGCCGGGTCTGACCGCCGCGACCGGATCGGCCTGTCACACCGGAGACCCCGAACCGTCCGCCGTGCTCACGGCCATGGGCCTCGACCGCGATCGTGCCCTGTCCGCGATCCGGTTCTCCCTTGGCCGTTGGACGACCGAGGGGGAGATCGACCGAGTCGCGGAAATCTTCGCTCATGTCGTATAAGCCCGGTTCCCGATCGTCTTCCTGATGGGAACGCCATCAAGGGAGGAACCGTGAAGTACGTCCTGATGTTCTTCGAAACCGAGTCGTACGCCACCGAGATGCGGGCAAAGGGCGCCACCGAGCAGGACATCGCCTACGAAGCCGTCGGCCGATGGTTAGCCGAGAACGCCGACAAGATCACCCACTGGACTCATCTGAGGCATCCCCACACCGCCACCACCGTGCGGTCCGAGGCGATCATCGACGGGCCGGTCGGCGACGGCCCGGAAACCTTCAGCGGATACGCCGAGGTAGAAGTCGCCGACATCGACGAGGCCCTGCGGCTGGCAAGGTCATGGCCAGCCTGCCCAGTTGTGGAGATACGTCCCGCCGACTGACGCGTTACCAGCTCAGCCGCTTTTCCAGCAGTGCTTGCTGAGCGGGATTGGCGGTCAGCGCCAGCGCCCGCTCATCGCACTCCCGGGCCTCCCGGTTCCGGCCCAGGGCGCGCAGCAGGTCGGCGCGGGTGGCGTGGAGCAGCGGATAGTTCTCCAGCGCCCGGTCGAGGTCCTTCAGCTCGTCCAGCGCCGCCTCCGGGCTGACGGCGTACCGTAGCGCGATCGCCCGGTGCAGGCGGGTGATCGGTGAGGGCGCCAGGTGCAGCAGCATGTCGTACAGGACGACGATCTGCGGCCAGTCGGTGCTCTCGAAGCTGTTGGCCTCGGCGTGACATGCGGCGATCGCCGCCTGCAACTGGTAGGGCCCCGGCCTGCGGTGAGCTCGGGCGGCGCGCATCAGCAGCGCGATGGCCGCGCCGATCGCCGCGTGATCCCACAATCCGCGATCCTGGTCGGCCAGCAGCACAAGCTGCTCACGGTCGTCGAAGCGGGCAGCGCCACGAGCCCGATGAAGCCGGATGAGCGCGAGCAACCCGGCCACCTCCGGTTCGCCCGGCATGAGCCCGGCGAGGAGACTCGCCAGCCATTCGGCGTCGTCGACGAGGTCGCGCGCCTGCGCGCGAACCCCGCCACCCGACAGGTAGCCCTCGTTGAACAGCAGGTAGATGACGGCGAGCACGCCTTCGAGCCGCTCCGACAGATCACCGCCGTCGGGGATCCGGTAAGGGATACCCGCTTCGGTGATCTTCCGCTTGGCCCGGGTCAGCCGCTGCGCCACGGTCGTCTCCGGCACGACGAACGCCCTGGCGATCTGCGCGGTGCTCAGCCCGCACACCACTCGCAGCGTCAGCGCGATCCGCGCCTCAAGGGACAGCGCCGGGTGGCAGCAGGTGAAGATCAGCCGCAGCCGATCGTCCTCCGGAGCGGGCTCGACCCATCTGAGCTGCGCGAGCTTGGCCCGGTAGTTCGTCTCCCGCCGCAGCACGTCGAGCCCGCGCCTGCGCGCGACGGTGAACAACCACGCGTCGGGACGCTCGGGCACTCCTTCCACCGGCCAGCGCCGCAGTGCGGTCTCAACCGCGTCCTGTACGAGATCCTCAGCCGCCGCGAGGTCGCCGAGCAGCGAGACCAGGGAGGCGGCGAGCCGGCCCGCGTGGTCACGCACCACGCGGGCCAGCGCCTCCTGGCTCACCTGCTCGGGGTCGGCACCGGTCATGAGGCGGGGCGGATCTCCACGATCGGGCACGCGGGCCATGACCTGGCCATCTTCAGCGCCTCGTCGAGATCGGCCACCTCGACCTCGGCGAACCCGGTGACCACCTCTTTCCCCTCCACGAACGGCCCGTCTGTCACCACCGGCTCGTCGCCCCGCCGCAGCCGCATTGTGGTGGCGGTGTGCACCGGGGCCAGATGGGTGTGATGGGTGATCTTGCTTGCGTGTTCGGCGAACCAGCGGCCGACAGCCGCGTATGCGTCTTCGCGCTCCAGAGCGCCCATCGCCTCCAGTTCTTTGGCGAACTCTTCGGTCTCCACGAACATCAGGACGTATTTCACCTTTGGTCCCCCTCGCCTCGGTCATCTCGTCAGGCCGGCGGAGCCGAGCCTCACTTGAAAGACGATCGGGTAGCTGGTCACAACGACATTGAGCGACAACTCCCACCCCAGGTGCCCCATCTTTCCCCAGCAGCACGAGACGCATCCGGCGATCTGCTCAATCGCTTTCGGGTGTCACCGGTACCCCCGCTTGAGCAGGTATCCGGCCCCCGCGGCGAAGCCGTCCGGGGTGAGCACTTCGAAGCCGAAAGCGTCGGCGAGCCGGTTGGTGATGTTGAAGGCGGCACAGGCCGCCAGGGCGTCCCTGATCTGATCAGGCGAGGCGCCGGCAGCCAGCACCAGCCGCATGTCTTCGGAGCTCACCATCCCCGTTTGGGTCAGCTTGCCGAGCATGCGCAGTGTCGCCTGGAGTGGTTTCTGGATGGGCGCCGAATCCAAATCGGCCAGCACCGCAGAGACCTTTAGCCCGCCGCCGAAGGCTCGCTCCGCTGTCGCGGTGTGCGCGCCGACGCAGAACGCGCACTCGTTCATCTTGGACACATAGGCGGCCATCAGCTCCCGGTCGGCCACCGACCAGGCGGACGGCCCGCGCATTGCCTGGTGGGTGAACTCCTTGGCGCGGGTGCCGTAGAACTCCGGCCGGTAGAAGACCACCTTGGCGGCGTCCGGCAACGCGCGTCCCGTGAGGGACCGGATGAGAGCGAAGAGCACCTTCGTCCCCGGGCGATAGCCGTTGTTGAGGATGTCAAGCCTCATGAGCTGGCCGGTCCTTCGGCGATCGCCTCGGCCAATGCGGTCAGTCCGGACTCATACAGCCGGGCCGATTGCCCGACGGCGGCACATATCACCAGTTCGAACAGATGGTCCTCGGAAGACCCGGATTCCAACGCCGCGGCAAGATCCTCTTGGGTCACCTGTGTCGGCCGGTCAGCCACCTTGCCGAGCAGTCACCGAGACCATCGCCAGTTGCCCCGGCGGCAGCGCCGGTCCACCACGGCGCGGGAAGGCGCTGGCGAACTGCTCATCACGAAACAACGGACCCAGCTCATCGCGGACCCGCGGCCAGGCAGCCCTTGGGGAACGCCGCCCGCGCGATCTGGGCAGCCTGCTCAGGAACTTGACGCGCGGGCTGAGGACGCAGAGACATGGCAGATCTTCTCCATCATTCTCCGCGACCCAGTTCCTACTTTCCTCTGAGGATCGATGATCATCAGCCTGAATCGGCCAACAGTCCTCAAGGGTCAGCTCGACCCGGAAGACCACGGTGGCCGGTCCTTCGCAGGCGTCGCCGTCCGCGTCGCCCAGCGCGTCCTGGCGATGGCGGCCGCGATCTGGCACAACAACGCAACCAACGCACCGATTACCCGGCCACTGACCGCATACGACCACTGACCGGAGATCGGACTTACTCGTCTAGTCAATAGGACGATTCGAGAACTCCTCGAGGAGATCAAGAAGGGTTCCTACCAACCCAATCTCCAGCTCATGAGGGATTCGGTCGATAGGCATGTGACCATCGACCATGTCGAGCGCTTTGGTCGAGGCGATTACGTAGGCCCAGTGACGGCTTGAGTGCCCACCGAGGATTCGTTTGCACACCCATTCCTGGAATCCATTCAGCGGATTACCATCATTGGCGGCACTGAACCCTTCGATGAATGCAACCGCAGTCGAGAACCGGTCGTCCAGTAGATACATCCGACGCCGATTCCTCAGGTGAAAGCAGAGTTCTCGAATCTCCATGTTCTACCCCAGATCTGGCCGCTTGTCTGGTGGAATATATTCCCAGTAATCCCACTGGCGGCGATAAGCGTCTCGCCACCGATTATATCCTTGATCTTCTTCGCGCACTCCAAGCAGCTATCCATGGCCGGAACAAGCCAACTATTGGGACCGGGATCGCAAGGGAAGGGAGAATTATGAACAAGGATCGGTGCCTTACCTGCCAGCACATAGTACGTGTGGATGTCCTGAACCGTAAAATTGTGGACCCGCTTGTGGGAGGTCCACTTCTTGATCGCCTTGACCTGGACGAGCGTGCCGGCGGAGGTGTGTAGCCACATGCCGGGCGCAAGGTTTTCGGCGTCTACCCACTCGTGCAGTTCCGGGACCCAGAAAGGATGCCCATCGGTGGCTATGACAATGCCAGTGTCTCCTACTTGCTGTCCGTCGGTAGCAATGGTTACTTGGACTAGGTTCTTGTTGCCTTCGCCGACGATGAAAGCAGTGACTGGCTTTGGCCTCCGTCTTGCCGGTTTCAGGGTCGTGGTCAGCACCTCGTCGCGGACCTCGATCGCCTCGATCGGTTTACGCCAGTCGGTAGTCGAAGCAACAAGGTCGAAGTAATCTCGCCTAACAAGCCGACAGAGATCGGTGGACGTCAATATTCCGGGCACGCTCAAGACCGTGTGCAGCAGCAAGGGATCGTGCCTTCTGTAGTCGAAAATGCCATCAAAGGTAAGCTGTGGACCTCCGGAGCGCTGCCCGGCAAGACCCATGACCTGAGTGCCGCCCGGATCTGGGGCATCCTGCGCGCCCTGGAGCAGGCCGGGATCATCACCCTGGCCGACAAGGCGTATCAAGGAGCCGAAGGACCGGTCCGCACCCCGTACAAGGGCAAGAACAAACCCGAGTCCCAGAAGCAGGCCAACCGCTCCCACGCCAAGCTCCGCGGACCCGGTGAACGCGCCAACGCCCAGCTGAAGAGCTGGAAGATCCTTCGGAAGCTACGCTGCAGCCCTTCCAAGGCCGGCCAGCCCTTGCCGGTCCGGCAGGGCGAGCCGGCGGGGGCGGCGCAGGAGATCATCGGGCAGGCTTGGGCCTCCGCATGGAGGTAGTCGTCGTCGCGCACCCCGGAAGTGTCTTATAGGGGCGTTTCATCCGGCTGCATGTTTGCACCGACCTATGACGGGAGCGGCCGGGGTACGGAAGTAACACGCCGCGCCGACGACGCAGGGGTGTGAGCCGCACTCGGGTGCGGCCTCGCGCCCTTCGTCATGGTTGGGCAGGTAGTTCATCTCTGTCACCTTCAGTGGATATTCATGCGCCGCCAGTGAACATAGCGTCGTGTGGGCCTGGCCCATTGAGGGCCTGGCCCGGCAACGGGAAGGCGGTGCGCATGACCACCAGTGAGGAAACGACTTCGGAGCAGCGGCTGGAGCAGCTACGGGGCCTGCTGTCGGGGACACGGGGCGATTCGCGGGCGGGGCGGAATCTGGCGCGCACGCAGAAGGCCAACGTGGTGTTCGGGGCGATGCTGCATGCCGCGGATCGGTTGCGGCAGGGCGAGCAGCTGACCGAGCTGGAGGACAGGCTGCTGCAAGCGCTGCGGGTGGTGGTGCCGGAGGAGGAGATCAAGGACTGGGGGCGCATCTACCGGGAGACGGTGAGCGCGCGAAGGACGCTTGTGGGGGTGCCCGAGGTCATCACCAGCCGTCCGGTGTCTGAGGGCTACGACTTCGCCGATCTGGTGAAGGACCTGCCGGCCGTGGCAGAGGAGTGGATGGCGCAGCCAAACGCGGCACTGATCACCCCAGAGGCGCTGGCAGCGGGAGAGGACTTCGACAGCCCGGAGTTCATCGAGGGCATGCGCGAATGGGGCTTCGGTGTCACCGTGCCCGCCGTGCTCACCACGTCCGGGAACGGGCAGCCGACGCAGGAGCCGGCGCAGGACGGTGAGCGGGCGGAGCCGGTGTATCGCGCCACGCTGGAGTTCGAGAACTTCCATGTCCATCGCGTGGTGGGTGACGGGTGGCCGGGCACCAGGGACGAGATCCGCTGGATCTCGTGCGGCAGCAGTGACCGCAGCCGGGCCGTGCCGTTCCTGTCAGAGGAGTTCGGTGGGGACACGGCCACGGGGGGCAAGACCCCGGCCTTCCAGCAGTGGAAACGGACGGTCTTCGACGGCGTGACAAGCGTCGGGCTGGTCCTGAACGTCGCGTGCTGGGAATGGGACACCGGCGACGGTAACGACAACAGCATCGGCGAAAAGCTGCGAGGGATGAACGACAACATCTTCACCAACACCGCATGGTCAGTCCTCAGCGCGATATCGCCATCGGCGCTCCTTGGATTCCTGATGGATATCACGTCGATGGTGCTCACCGCGATCAGCCTGATCGCCAGGAACGACCTCTCCAGCACCCGCACCCTGTTCTTCAACCAGGAGACCCTGGCCGTGCTCTCCAGGCGCGGAAGCTCGCAATGGCACTTCAACGGTGATGGCCACCACGAACTGAGGGTGAAGTACACCGGCAGCACGGTGCCCTTCCCTGCCTCCACCCTGGAGTACGTTGTGGGCACCAGCCAGGGATGGGGCACGCCGGTCCCTCTGCCGTGGCAGAGCATCACGCCTCCCGCTCTGGCTTCGTACAAGGGCAAGCTCTACGCCGCGTTCGTCGACAGCGATCGTCAGGAGGTGATGTGGACACGCCTGGAGAATGGGGAGTGGAGGACACCCGAACAGATCGGCGGGGACCACAGCTACTCCGCCCCCGCCCTCTGCGTGGCCTTTGACAAGCTGTACTACGCCGTCACCGGCACGAACCACGCCCTGTACTGGCGCAGCTTCACCGAATCCGGGGACTGGAGCGGGATCACGGCGTTCAGCGGCTACAGGTCGGGCTACGCCCCGTCCATGGCAGCAGGCTGGGGCAGGCTGTGGCTGACGCACGTCGGCACCGACGGCAGGCTCTACCACAACTTGTACGACGGCGACGGGTGGAGCACCGCCTCCAAGAACAACCTCGACTGGCTGGTGGACAGCCCCGCCGCGATGGCCTACTACAACGACCAACTGTGGCGCATCGTCCGGGGAATGAGCAACAAGCTGTCCACCAGCATCTTTGCCAGCAACGGGTGGACCTCCCGAGGTGCTCCCGACAGCACCTGGCTCACCACCCACGGCCCGGCCCTCACCACGCACGATGACGGCAAAATGTGGATCTTCCTTCGCGGGATGGACCGCCATCTGTACGCGGCGACCTACTCCTCCGGAGCCTGGGGCGGCCTACACACTGTCGGCAACCAAACCATCGGCGACGAGCCCTCCGCCGCCTCTCATGACGGCAAGCTGTACGTGATGTACCGCCGCTGAGGAACACCCGGACTCGATCCCACGGCTTCAAGCGGGGGCGGCCGGTACGCCAGAAGGAAGCCTGCCATACTGGCAGGAACCGTTGATCGAGTGATCTGTATTCTCCGCCCGTCGCAGATATAGATCGCGTTGTGTGATCGCCGGGTGCGCATGTCTTCCAAGTCCCACCGACTTCTGCCGCCAGGTTCTCAGCATGGAAGACGTGGAAGCCGAGCATCTCAGCGACGTGGCCGGGCTCGCGGCGGGCATCCTGGGCCGGGCTCGGCTGGCCCGCTTCCTTTCATCGTCACTCTCGCGGCACCTGGAGCGAGGCCAAAGCCGACGAGCTTCTGACAGCCGCGGCCGCGACGCTGAGGGTACGTTCCGAGGGCGATCCCGGGAATCTCATCTCCCGACGCCGTTTTATAGTCACGGACGGGGCGCGTCCGCAGACCGCGGTAAACACCACGCCGATCGGTCGAAGGATGTGGACGAAAGTGCCGGAGCGATCAGGCCCCCTCGCCGGGCGTCGACATGGCCGGGACAGCCCTGGCGATCGCCGCCGGCCGCGGGATCGAGGTCGAGTTCTCCGTGGCGGACGGGACGCGTCGCGGCTGCAGCGGAAAAGCGCCATATCTGTAGTGTGTAGCGAATGAGGGCCATACGGGCGGCGGTGCTCCTGACGCTGGCCGCGCTGCCGTTGGGCGCGGCGGTGACGGCGCTGAACCTCGCCGTCACCGCGAACGCGGAGCAGGTGATACGCGCGTCACTGGCCACACGCCCCGACCTGGTCCAAGCCGCCCTGCAGCGCCTGGACGCCGTCGCCATGGCCAGGACGGTGGAGATCGGCGCGCTCTTCGTGGTGTACGCACTGCTCATGGGCGCGTTGATCTGGATCACTCGGCGCGGGTCTGCGCGGTGGTCCTAATGAGTGCTGGGAGTAAGCCATCCGGCAGACTCCGTGGTGGGTAGTGGCTGTCGGCAGGTGAGCACTTTGGGTTCCTGGACGTTGAGTCCTGATGAAAGATCGTGCCCCTGCCGGTTGGCCGGGAGAGTTGATCGCTGATGGGATGTCGTGCCCGCCCGCATACGGCGTGAGCACTGCTTCATTAGGTCGCTGATGGTTCTCCCGCAAGCCGCTGACCAGTGGTGACGGAGACGGGAGAGACCTTGCGGGTGTTCGTGGGAGATGACTGGGCCGAGGCGCACCACGATGTGGAGCTGATGGACGCCTCGGGCAGGCGGCTGGCCAGGGCTCGGCTGCCGGAGGGCGTGGCGGGGATGTCGCGGCTGCACGCCATGATCGGCGAGCAACTCGGCGAGGACGCTGACGAGGCCGAGGTGGTCATCGGGATCGAGACGGACCGAGGGCCGTGGGTGGCGGCGCTGGTCGCGGCCGGATACACCGTGCTGGCGGTCAACCCCTTGCAGGCCGCCCGCTACCGGGAACGGCTGAGCGTTTCGGGCGCCAAGAGCGACGCGGCCGACGCGCACATGCTGGCCGACATGGTCCGCACCGATGCCCACCAACTGCGGCCGGTCGCCGGGGACAGCGCGCAGGCCGAGGCGGTCAAGGTGGTGGCCCGGATGCACAAGACGCTGATCTGGGAGCGCACCCGCCATACCCAGCGGCTGCGGCACGCGCTGCGCGACTACTTCCCCGCCGCCCTGCACGCGTTCGACGACCTGGACGCACCCGAAGCCCTGGACCTGCTGGCCCGGGCGGCCACCCCGGCCGCGGCGGCGAAGCTGACCATCAGCCAGATCAGCGCGGCGCTCAAACGCGCGGGCCGCCGCGGCGACCTGGCCGCCAAAGGCGCACCGATCCAGGCCGCCCTGCGCACCGAGCAACTGGGCCTGCCCGAGGTGGTCACCACCGCCTACGCCGCCTCGGTACGATCCCTGATCGCTGTACTCGCCACCCTGAACCAGCAGATCACCGTCCTGCACAAGGAGGTCGAGGCGCATTTTGGGCAGCACCCGGCCGCTGAGATCATCACCTCTCAGCCCGGACTGGGAGCAATCCTCGGCGCCCGGGTGCTCGCAGAGTTCGGCGACGACCCCCACCGGTACACCTCGGCCAAAGCTCGCAAGAACTACGCCGGCACCAGCCCCATCACCCGAGCCTCGGGCAAGAAGAAGGTCGTCGCGGCCCGCTTCGTGCACAACGACCGGCTCATCGACGCCTTGATCACCCAGGCCGCCACCGCAGTCCGCGTCTCGCCCGGCGCCCGCGCCTACTACGACAAGCAACGCGCCCGCGACGCCGACTACAACACCGCCCTGCGCCAGGTCGCCAACCGCCTCGTCGGCATCCTGCACGGCTGCCTCAAAACCGGCACCCTCTACAGCGAAACAACCGCCTGGCCTCACCAAACGGAATCGCTCGTTGCTTGACATCAAAGCTCCTGGGATGTCTTTCTGGTCCCGTCGTCGGCGACGGCGCTCAGCCTGAGCTACGTGTACTGGCTGTACCAGGCACATGCCGGCAATCCCGTGACGAGCGATTTCTGGTATCTGCTGTGGGATTTCTGGTACGACTCAAGCCCGGCGAGGAGCGGCACTGAACCTTTCACCGGGTACGTGACCACGCCATCGTGGTACTCGAGCACCCTCACCGCGACGCTGGTGGCGGCGGCGGTCGTTCAGCTGCCGGTTCCCTTCCTGCTCAGGCGGGCGTGGTCGGCCGACCTGCACAGGCGGCACGCCGTCTGCCTCGCGCTCGTGGGGCCGGTTGCGGCGGTGCTGTACGCGGTGGTCGGCTTCCTCGGTATCAGCAGGGCGCACGACCTGGTGGCAGGGACGTCCGGTGCCGCGACCGAGGTGGCCGCGGACGCCTGGGCGACCACCGGGCGCAATGCCCTCATGCTCTTCGTCCTGTCGGCAATCCTGACCGCCCTGTGCATAGGGCTCCTGCGTAGCGGGAGTTCGGCCCTGCCGTACGCGGCCCTGACCGTGATCTACGGGCTGGCCCTGCTGTTCACATGGTTTGTGGACATGTCGGAAATGTCCAACGAAACGAGCGGCTTCACCGACTTCCGACCCTGGTGGCGAACCCCTGGCATGATCAACCTCCTCGTTCTGGCCGGGCTGGCGCAGGTCATGAGCGTCGCGCACGCGATACGCGCCAGATCGGCCCCGCCGAACTTCTCTCCGGGCTCGCGCATCTCATCAATGTGATCAAAGGGCACTGACCGTGGCGTTGGCGATGGGCTCTGTTCTGGCAGGAACGGGCCTCGCCCACGCGAGCAGGCGTTCGGCGCGTACGGCCTCGGCCAGTTCGGTGCGGCTGGTCCACCGGTGGAACGACTCTTGGATGCGGGAGGCGACGCCTACGGGCAGCCTCCCTCATAAGATCGCAGGATCGGCGTCTCGAAGCACTGCGAGTGAGTGCTCCACTGGCGGCATGGACAGCGCGACCCTTGTTCTGATCGGGATCGTTGCTGTCGTCGCCGTGCTGATAGGGGCTGTCGATAGGGCGCGCAGTGGCGTACTGCAGGGTTGCCTGTCTGGCTCCAGTAGCAACTCCGTGCCCTCGGAGTCCTCTGGCGAGACGAGCGCAAGCTTCCGGACCTCGCCCGGCGGGACGTGGTGCCTGGTGAAGCCGAGCGCCTCGACGCAGAAGCTGAGGGCCTTGCGCGTCGTGATCAGCTTGGCCTCCTCCGACCACCAAATGGATACGGCCTGTTGGGTCAGGCATCAGTTGATCCCTTAGCGGCGGGGGTCCCGTCGGCTATCCGATCGATGAACAGGCCAGGAGCAGCCAGCCGTCCCAATCGGTGCGAGGAGATCAGCAAGGCGGGCCCGTGTGAGACTCCCGGTCCAGCTTTGGGGTTGATCTCTTGTCGGACCCAGCTCCCGAGGTTCAAATGGGCGCGCGGTTGAGTGATCTTTCGGACTGTCTGGGGTTGCTAACGGTTACGTGATCGGGTTCAAACCACGAACGCCACGCTAACGAATGATCAAGGGCCTGACCGCTGTCTCCAGCGATCAGGCCCTTGACCTGCAACTACACTGTCGGGGTGGCGGGATTTGAACCCACGACCTCTTCGTCCCGAAGCAAATCGAACTCCAGTTCCCATGGTTGATGTAAGGGCTCTGACCTGCGCTCATGATTCGAGGGCGTCCGCTGGTGTTCGTGATCGTCTTCGCTGGTTGTCACGCAGAATGTCACGCAGAGGCCAACGTTTGGATGGGTAGCGCTCCGTGTGGGGTCGCGGACTCAGATGCGGGAACGATCAACGGTAGGTGATCGTCTACTCGCAATGAGTTCATGATCTCGGGGGGCCGATGATGTGTGATTATCCACCGTCCGCGTTCGTCCGTAGTACGCCTTCAAAACCCCGGCGAGTCCGTGGGCCGCTCGGCATCGCGCTCGCATTCGCCGTCACCATGGGGTCCAGCGCAGGTCTCGGATTTTCTGCCGGTCATGCGATACAAGCGGAACGCGCGATCGCCCGCGCCCAGCCCGCCGCAGCGCAACCGGCCCCAACGCCACTGACTGCTTCCGCCGCGACTGTGGCAAGGCCAGTGGAACAGACGCAGTCCACCGTCTCGAAGCGCGCCCGCGCCGAAGGCGAAGTCGGCGCCGTCACGTGTGCGACAGGTGAAGCGGCCCGCGATTCACAAGAAGAGGGGCGTAAGCCGTGCCTATGTCCACAGGTCCACAGTGGTCGTTCAGAAGCGGGTTCATGCCAAGCGTCCGCAGCGCCTCGGGGTCGATGGGTTGAGGGAGCGTATCCGTAGAGCCATCTACACACGAGTGCTGAAACACTTGGGGGCGCGGCCAGCCAGGTAGCCAGTGTTCCAGCCATCTCGGGGACAGGCCGGGCAGTGCTGTCCCCGGGATGTCCCTCCTCGCCGCAGGCATTTCCGCATTTCAAGAGCGGGTGAGGGACAGCGGGGACAGCGGGGACGCAGTCACGGCTGCGAGGCCGTCAGGGAGTCCTTGATCGCCTCTGCGCCGGGTGCACCCACCGACGCTAGGTCCTTGGCGGTTCGTCGGAGTTCGGTTACGGCGTAGGCGTTGAGCGCTGTCGCGTCCGGGGCGACGTCCAGGGCGGTTGAGACTGCTGCTTCGGCGTCGCCCTGGAGGGCTTGGGCGCGGGCGAGGCAGGCTCCGAACCAGGCTCTGTCTCGGCGGTAGTGGTCGGGGAGGGTGGACAGGCCGCGTTCGAGGTAGTCGGTGGCGCGGCGGCCGTCGCCGAGTTCCAGTTCGGCCATGCCGCGTTGCATGAGGAACCAGCCCTCGTTGTAGAAGTACATCCAGGGTGGTTCGTCTTCGGGGTGTTTGGCTGCGGTGCGGATGAGGTCTTCGGCTTCGGCGAGCTGGGTGCGGGCCTGGTTGGCTTCGCCCATTTGGGCGTGTCCTCGGCCGGCCATTTGGGCGGCCATGCCTTGGACGCCGTGGGTGGTGCGGCCGTCGTGCCAGCGGGAGGCTTCGGCGAGGCGGACGCAGCGTTGTGCGTCGCCGAGGCTCCATGCCTGGTGGGCGCGCATGTTGAGGGTGGTGGAGGCGAGGCAGGCGTCTCCGGCTTCCAGCGCCCAGGCGTGGGAGCGGTCGTACCAGGCCAGGGCGGCGGCGTGCTGGCGGGAGTCCTGGCACATCCAGGCGATGAACTGGGCGTACTGGGCCAGGACGGCGATGGCGCGGTCGGCGAGCGGGCCTTGGGTGCCTCGGGCGAGGTCGGCCACGGTGGAGAGCTGGGCGTGGATCAGGGGCAGGAGGGGGCGGCTGCCGATGGTGTCTTCGACGCGGCGGTGTTCGGCCAGGCAGTGTTCCAGCCATTGCACGGTGGCCAGATCGACGCGGGAGGGGTGCTCGATGGCGCGGGTGATGCGTTCGTACAGGTCGGCGTCGGGGGCCAGGGTGGGGAGGGCGAGGGCGGGGACCGGCTTGATGACGGTGCCGAAGAGCTGGTCTTCCGTCAGGCCGAACGCCTTGCAGTAGAGCGTGGTGTAGAAGGCGTCAGGGCGGTGTTCGCCGGTCTCGTGTCCTCGGATGCGGCGGATGAGGTTCGGCAGCTCGGTGAGGGGCTTGTCGGCGGCCTTGATCAGCTCGCGGGCGAGGTCGCGCTGGGACCAGCCCTTGGTGTTGCGTGCGGCGAGCAGGCGGGTGGCCCAGACGGGAACCGCTGGAGTGTCGTTCATCCGGTGCACCTCCGGGGGCGGGCGGACACGGGGGCGGACATCGGGCCTCGCCTCTCAGTGTCCTCTTCTGACGCGCTGCCGCTGATGGCTCTGATGTAGTCGTGCACTGGGACACCGATGGTTTCTACTCGTGGACGGCTTCCGACAACGACGGCCGGGGATCGTGCGGCATAACCGGTGAGCCCGAGCGGGCCACCGAGCTTCTGCGGCAGGCGCTGGAGTCGTTAGCACCCGGTGCCACGGGCTCAGTTCAGGTCGTGCGTCTTGACCGCTACGCATCGGCCCCCTCCTACATCTACGGCACGACTGTGTTGTGCCTGAGCAGGGTGAGGGCCGCCGACGTCAGCTTTTGAAGCTGGTCGGACCAGTTCAGCGATCGCAGGGGGCGACGGCAACGGACGCCGCCCTCTGCCCACGAAGCGAAAGCAAACCGTCATGTACGTCTGGACCCGGCATGTCCCGTACGGCCCACGTCCCGTACGGGTGATGGAAACCTCGTGCTGCGGCGAGTACGAGTGGTGCTGTGATGCCGGGCAGTTCCTCATCCTTCGCCACAGCGAGGAGAACGGATACGAGGAGACCGCCCGAGGACGCCACGCCACTGCTCGCCCTGTCTGGGCCGCTCTTGTTTCCGACCATCGGCACAGGAAGCGGACCTTGTGAGGCTGGCTGCGCTTGTCATACATCGGCCTCGGCACTCCACGCGACGATGTTCTCGACCGGGGTAGGAACGGCTCGCCGTTGGAAGCAGGCTCCTGAGTCACGCCCCTTCACCTCGACCGACCGGACGTGGTCAAAGCCCTGCTCCCGGTAGTAGCGCTGGAGCCCCTTGTTGGTGCGCCACACGTCCAGGCGCAACCAGGGGAACCCACGCCGAGCGGCCTGGTCCACCGACCAGTTCACGATGTCGGCCCCCAACCCCTCGCCTGCGCGGTCGCGCGCCAGGAGGAGCTTGTACAGGTAGAGGGCGGGCCCGTCGGCGTCAGGGTCCCAGAAGTCGAGATCGGGCCGGGCGTTCAGGGTGACCGTGGCGATCGACTCGCCGTCGTCCTCGAACACCCAGGTCTCGCGGTTGGCGATGTTGCGGCGGATCTTCTCCCGGCCGATCTCGTCCCACCTGGCCGTCCACTGCTGGATGCCGCGCTTGGCCAACCAGCGTTCGGACTCGGCACGCAGTTCGATGACGCGCTCTATGTCGCTCTCGACGGCGAGGCGGGCCGCCAGGACGGGACGCTCAGGCATCGCTGTGGCCCACGTGGTAGACGTACTTCGACCCGTTGCCCGGTCTGATCTGGTGCAGCACCAGGACCGGCTTGCCTGAGGTGGTCAGCGTGGTCCGCACCACTTCGAGCACGGCCATGACACCGGCCAGATTCAGCCGGTCCGTCTCCTGCCGGGAGGCGATCCGCGGGGTCAGCTCGTCGACGTGGTCGCGCATCGGACACCCGAGGTCGGCCAGGACCTGAGCCGTGTTGACGCTGTCCGGCTCCATGATCCCGGTGTCCTTGACGAGGTTGTAGGCGTAGTAGGAGTCGGCCAGCGATTCGGGTTCGTTGGCGGGCTGGTCGGGGCCGGGACCGATGTAGCGGACGCGGCTGCGTACGACGATCCTTTCGTTCTCCGGGATGCCCAGTCGTTCCGCGATCGGTGTTCCAGCGACCAGGTGGCTGCCGGGCAGGATGCTCACGCTGATCGTCTGGTGGTGGGAGTAGCCGGCGGCCTCGACGTCCGAGGTCCATCCGTCCGTCTTGACGTGCTCCAGGCGCTGCGGGTCCTGCCACTTGGTCATGTGCCAGGTCATGCAGAGCGACTCGCGGACGTAGAAGCCCTTTTTCGGGACCGCCACGACCAGGCCCTCACCGATGAGCGCCTGGTAGGCGTGGCGCACGCTCAGCGACGAAACCTGCTCCTGCTCCATGAGTTCTGACGTGCTGGGAAGCCGGTCCCCTTCGGCGTATTCGCCGCTCAGGATGGCCTGTCGTAGGTCGTCGGCGATCCGTGCGGACACGTCCCCGCGGAGCGCGTCGCGCCGCCTCTGGCTGGGCATGTTCGAGCCCCTCTCACTCTCTTATTTAAACAAGTATGCCAGAGTGGTTGACGCTGCTTGTTCGCCTTGTTTAAATAAGACGCACCAGGGGATGATCAGCCTCGCTGACCAGCCCAAACAACGAAGAAGCCGGGATGCGATCCCTAGTCGCCAAACCAGTCCCGCACCCCGGCGCCCCTTCAAGGGAGGTGTCCTCATCATGACCCACGGGTCCAAGACCACGCAGGTCGTCCCTGACGACCTCGCCGAGCCCATCCAGTGGTTCTGTCTCATGTGCGACAGCGTGGAGGAGTCCGCGCCGGGCACCGAGCCGTCGCCGCCGATCTGCCCGACCTGCATCCGCCTCGCCCTCGTCCAGGCGCTCGGTGCGCTGGGGGTGAAGCTGTGAACGACCAGTACAACGACGACGTCGCCGACCTGCTGGACGACCTCATCAACGCCGAGCCGGTCTGCGATTCCGCCCAGGCCGTGCTCTTCACCGGCCCCGACATCGAGACCGACGAAGAACGGTGGACGCGCGAGGCCACCGCGAAGGCCATCTGCCAAGCACGCTGCCCGGCCCGCGCCGCGTGCCTGGCGTACGCCATGGCGCTCGACCCGGAGGAGGGCGTCTGGGCGGGCTACACCGCAGAGGAACTGCGGGAAGTCCGTCCGCTCCTCACCTTCCTCCCGCGCCGCCGCACGAACGAGGTGGCGTGATGACCGCCCGCTTCCAGTGCGGCGAGTGCGGCAAGCGAACGCGCAGCCCGTTCGGGTGCCGCTGCGGCGGCGGCCGTCCGGTCCAGCGCTGCGTTACCCACGGCGTTCGCTGCCAGCCAGGCTGCCGCATCTGCCGCATCCTCGTGCGTTCCGGCCACTGATCGGAGATCACCCGTGATCACAGTCCTCGTCTACCTTCTCGTCTTCCTTGCCGGTGGCCTACTCGCCGAGCTGCTGCGCATGGGCCAGGAACGATTCCGCCTCTGGCAGGTCGCCCGCGTCACCATCCGCCAGGGCGGTTCCCCGGACCTCATCGCCCGCTTCTGGGCCACCCGCCCACAGAACTGGTGCAACAAGCCCGGCTGCCCGCGCTGCTGGGGACGGGGGTGGGGCCGATGAACGCCAGCCAAGATCCAACGAACGGAGCAACCACCATGAACAGCCCGCGCCCGCTGTCAGAGGGAGAGCAGACCCTGATCTCGGTCACCGCCGCCGCTGTCGGCGTGCTGGGCCTGATCGGCTTCGTCATCTCCTTCACCACCGTCATGGACGCCGCCAAGCCCGCCTTCGGACCGCTCGCCTTCCTGCTACCCCTCGGCGTGGACCTCGGCATCGGCGTGTTCTCCGCGCTGGACATCGTCCTGGCTCGGCTGGACATGCGGGTTCGCTGGCTGCGTTTCATCCCGTGGACCCTCACGGCCGTCACGGTCTACCTGAACGTCGCCGCCTACGCCGACACACCCAGCGGGCCTGACTGGTTCGCCGTCATCGCCCACGCGATCCTGCCCGGCCTGTGGGTGGTGGCCGTGGAGATCGGCACGCACGCCGTACGCAAGCGCGCCAACCTCGCCAACCCGTCCCGCCGACTCGACAGCATCCGCGTCTCGCGGTGGCTGCTGTCCCCGCTGCCCACGTTCGCCCTGTGGCGTCGGATGGTGCTCTGGGAGGTGCGCTCGTACCCCGACGCCCTGAGCCGCGAGCGTGACCGCATCCTGGCCAAGACCGACCTACAGGACCGGTACGGCCGCCTGTGGCAGTTCAAGGCCAGCCGACGCGAACGCGCCCTGTACAAGCTCGGCGAGCTGGCCCCGGCCAGCGCAGAGGTCACGCCACCTTCGGCTCCGACGCACCTGGCTCTGACCACCGCACCCGTCCGACCCCGAAAGCCCAAGACACGCAAGACCACCCGCCCGGCCATCGCCCCGTCGGAGGTGGACGACCTGATGCCGCTGGGCTGGCAGGTCGCCGCCGACCACGACGCACGAGGCGTCACGCTGACGCGGGACCGGCTACGCGAGGCCATCCGCCAGACCGGCCAGTCCATCTCCACCGACCGCGCCGGAGCACTGCTCGCCCGTCTGCGGACCGAGACCGGTCCGACCGCAGAGGGCGCGGAACGCGAGGCGGCCTGATGAACCTGATCCTCGCCAGCGACCCGCCACCGGTCGGACCGCACGGACCGACCGCCTCCATCGAAACGACTGCCCGCACGGACGAGACGCGGTCCGACCGCACATCGTCCCCGACCAAGCCAGTACGGGACGCGGCCTCATCCGCCAAGACTCTGGCCGCGCCCCGTAACCCCGCCCGCAGGTACGCACACGAGGTGCACACATCATGACGCATCACCCGCACGAGCACGAAGACCACGGCAGTGAGGACGGCGGCGAGGTCGTCCCGCTGGACGCGGCTCGCCGCCGCGCCCGCCACGCGGACGAGCAGGAGGCCGACCGCGAAGAGGACGAGTTCTTCGACCGCGAGACCATCGCGATCGAGGGCACGGTCCTGGGGCCTCCGGTCGACCCGCCGGACGATGACCTGTCCTACCGCTCCGGCAACGACCAGCGCCGCGCCCCGATCATCCCGTCCACCCTGCGGTCCTGGCGAGGCACGCGCTCCATGCTAATCTGGGCCGCCAAGGACGCCGGGTACGTCGTCGGCTACCACGCCGTCCGCTCACCCAAGTACGCCGCCAAGGCCACCCTCTACGCACCGGTCGGGTTCTTCCGCGCCGCAGGCAAGCTCCTGCACTGGGCGACGGCGGAGGAGGGCAACTGGGCGCTTCGCCAGTGCGCCGCCGACCGCAACGACCCGGAGACGTGGCTCAAGCTCGACCGGCAGCGCCAGCGTCAGTCCCGGTGGCGCTGGTCGGTGCTCACCGCTCTGGCCGTGACGACCGTGATCGGCCTGCTGGTCTTCCTGCTCGTCGACATCCCGACCTGGGGCCGCCTGCTGGCAGTGGCCATGGCGGTCCCGCTGCTGGCCCGCGCCGGTAGGCCCACGGACAGGCCCATCACCGACCGCGTGTCCGAGGGACCGCGTTACCGCAAGCTCACCGCCGAACTGGTCCGGCGTGCGCTGCTGTCCTGCGGCATCTCCGGCATCAACCAGGCCGTGAGCAAGGACCAGCACGCCATCAGCTTCCCGCAGGACATCCACCGCGACGGCCCCGGCCACCTGGCCATCATCGACCTGCCGTTCGGCGTGGAGGCCGCCGACGTGGTCGCCCGGCGCGGCCGGCTGGCCTCCGGCATGCGCCTCCCGCTCGACCAGGTCTGGCCCGAACCCGGCGACGGCCACCCGGGACGGCTCGCCCTGTGGGTCGGCTACGAGCCCGCCTCCCAGATGAGGCAGCCAGCCTGGCCCCTGCTCAAGGACGGCAAGGTGGACGTCTTCAAGCCGTTCCCATTCGCCACCACCCCGCGCATGGACACGGTCAACGCCGCCCTGATGTTCCGGAACTGGCTGGTCGGAGGCCAGCCCGGCTCCGGCAAGACGTTCGCCCTGCGCCTGGCCGTCCTCGCCGCCAGCCTGGACCCGCGCGCCGAGCTGCGCATCTACGAACTCAAGGGCGTCGGCGACTTCAAGGTCCTGGAGCCCGTCTGCACCGAGTACGGCAACGGCTTCGACGACGAGACCATCGCCCGCTGCGCCGGAATGATCCGCTGGCTGTACAAGGAGTGCGAACACCGCTCCAAGCGCATCGCCCACTACGCCCAGCTCGGCCAGGCCCCGGAGAACAAGGTCACCCCGGAACTCGCCTCGCTCAAGGACTCCGGGCTGCACCCGCTGATCGTCGCCATTGACGAGATCCAAGAGCTGTTCCTGCACGCCAAGTACGGCAAGGAAGCCGGGGAGATCCTGGAGAAGGTCATCAAGCTGGGCCGCGCCCTGGGCGTGATCCTGCTGATCGGTACCCAGATCCCCGACAAGGACAGCCTGCCGACCGGCATCACCCGCAACGTCAACACCCGCTACTGCATGAGCGTCGCCGACCAGGTCGCGAACGACATGATCCTTGGCACCTCGATGTACAAGAACGGCTACCGCGCCACCATCTTCGAGCCGGTCAAAGAGGCCGGTTGGGGCATCCTGTCGGGCCTCGGCAAACCCGCCGCCCGCCGCTCCTTCGAGGTGGACACCGACAAAGCCAAGCAGGTCGTAGCCCGCGCCATGCAGCTACGCGGTCTGGCTGGCACCCTGCCCGAGGAGGGCACCCAGACCCGCACCGACGCGCCCACCTTCGACCTGCTCACCGACGTCGCCCAGATCTGGCCCGCAGGCGAGACGGCCGCCTGGAACGAAACCCTGTGCGCCCGCCTGGCCGAACTGCGCCCCGACTTCTACACCGGCTGGGCCTCCGAACAGCTCACCACCGCACTCAAGCCGCACGGCGTGGCCATCCAGGCGATCGGCCGCCGCATCGACGGCAAGGCCGTCACCAGGCGCGGCATCCGCCTGGACGACCTCACCGACGCCATCGCCGAACGTAACCGGCGAACCGGCACCGAGTGACCCCGCCGGAGGGTGCTAGCGCTAGCGGCTGACCCTGCTATCGCTAGCACCCCCGCTAGCACCAGAAACAAGCCCTGGCCAGGGCGTTAGCACGCTAGCGCCCTCCCTTGACGACACCCAGAAGCGGCCCAGGAGGCCACCCATGGACCCTGCCACGCTCATCGCTAGCGCAATGATCGTCATCACCCTGTTCGTCGCCGTCCGTTACGCCACCGAGTGCTACATCCGGCCCTTCCGCCGCTGCCGCGCCTGCCAGGGCAAGGGCCGCAAGCCCAACCGCATCGGACGCGGCACCCGCGACTGCCGCCGATGCCGCGCCACCGGCCTGCGCCTGCGGATCGGCCGCCACCTCTGGAACCACGTCCGCGCCCTTCACCACGACACCACCCGCTGAACCTCGGAACGGAGCACCCATGCCCACCACCAACCTGACCCGCTACGCCCTCGCGGCCGCCGCCCGAGGCTGGCACGTCTTCCCGCTCGCCCCGAACGGCAAGACCCCGCCCCGCGGCTTCACCGCCTGGCAACACCGCACCACCACCGACCCGGCCACCATCTGCCGCATCTGGCAGCGCCCGTACAACGTCGGCATCGCCACCGGCCCGTCTGACCTGGTCGTCATCGACCTGGACCAGCCCAAGCCCGACGAGCACCCACCACCGCAGTGGAACCGCCCAGGCATCCGCGACGGCGCAGACGTCCTCGCCGCCCTCTGCGAGCAGGCCGGACAGCCGCTCCCGCTGGAGACCTTCCAGGTCCGCACCCGACGCGGCGGCCTGCACCTGTACTTCACCGCACCGCAAGGAGCCACCCTGACGAACACCCAAGGCGGCAACGGCGGCCTCGGCTGGCTGATCGACACCCGAGCCAACGGCGGCTACGTCGTCGGCCCCGGCAGCCACGTCACCGACCACGAGGCCACCGGCACTTATGAAGTCCTGCACCCGATCCCACCCGCGCCGCTCCCGGCCTGGCTGGTGGAGCAACTAAGCCCCGCCCCACTGCCACCGCAGAAGCCGATCACCGTGCCCCTCGCGTCCGACCGCCACGGCGCATACATCCGCGCCGCCGTCCTAGGCGAGTTGGACCGGGTAGCCAGCTCACCACCACACGGCCACAACAACGCGCTCTACCTCGCATCCGTCGCGCTCGGCCAGCTCGTCGCCGGAGGCGAACTGAACGCCACCGCCGTCACTACGTGGCTCACGGAGGCAGCCACGCAGATCGGCCAGCCCTACCGCGAGGCCCAGCGCACCATCACCTCCGGCCTGCGCGCCGGAGCCCGCAGGCCCCGAACGGTGGCCGCATGACCAACGACCGCACGAACCACCTGCGCCTGGTCAACGGTGATGCCGTCAATGCGCCCAGCCAACCCGTGCCGTTCCGCACCTCCTGGACCGCCGACGAACTCATGGCCATGACCTTCCCGGAGCCCCGCTGGGCCGTCCCCGGCATCATCGCCGAAGGACTCAGCCTCCTCGCGGGCCCGCCCAAGGTCGGCAAGTCCTGGCTCAGCCTCGGCCTGGGCATCGCCGTCGCCAGCGGCGCCAAAGCCCTGGAAGCCATCGAACTGGAGCCCGGCCCGGTCCTCTACCTCGCCCTGGAGGACACCGCCCGCCGCCTCCAAAACCGCATGGGCAAAATCCTCGGAGGCCAACCCGCGCCCAAGGACCTGACCCTGTCCACCACCTGCCCCACCCTCCCACAGGGCGGGGACGAGGCCATCGCCCGCTGGCTCGATCGCAACACCAACGCCCGCCTGGTCGTCATCGACGTCTTCGCCAAGATCCGAGGCAACACCCCACCCGGCCTGTCCGCCTACGACGCCGACTACGCCGCCATGAGCCGCGCCAAACGCCTGGCAGACACCTACGGCGTGGCCGTTGTCCTGGTCCACCACGTCCGCAAGATGGCCTCCGAAGACTTCCTGAGCGAAGTCTCCGGCACCAACGGCCTGGCCGGAGCAGCGGACGCCACCCTCGTCCTCAAACGCGCCCGAGGCGCCGCAGACGGCGTCCTGCACGTCACCGGCCGCGACGTCGAAGAAGCCGAATACGCCATGGCCTTCCAACCCGCCACCGGGACCTGGCAACTCCTGGACGGCCCACCCGGAGACCACACACTGTCCGACACCCGCGCCGCCATCGCCCGCCACGTCCGCGCCAACCCGAACAGCACACCCAAGGCCATCGCCGACGCCACCGGCCTATCCCACGACAACGTCCGCAAGACCTGCCAGCGCATGAACGCCGACGGCCAACTCTGCGTCAACGCCACCGGCCACTACCGCCTGCCCGGGACAGAGACCACAGGAGCCGTCCCCGGCGTCCCAGCCGTCACTGACCACGCCACCACCAGCACCAACGCCCACCAGCACGAGGGACAAGCCACCCTGCTGGCCGTCCCCGCTGTCCCCGCCAATGAGGAGCACCACCAGGCATGACCACCTCACCGCCGGACAGCGTCCGGCTCACCGACACCCAGCTCTACCGCATCACCGACGCCATGCGCCTACTGCGCATGAGCCGCACCGTCATCTACGACCAGATCCGCACCGGCCGCCTGCGCTCCGTCAAACAAGGCCGCGCCCGCCTCATCACCCCCAGCGCCATCCGCGCCTACATCGCCCTCCTGGAGAAGGAAGCAGAGGAAGCAGCCTGATGACCAAGCGACGCAGCAGAGGAGACGGCGGCCTCCACTGGGACGACAAGCGCCAACGCTGGATCGCCACCGCCAGCCTCGGCTACAACCCAAGCGGCAAGCGCATCGTGAAGCGGGGGAGCGGCAAGACCAAGACCGAAGCCAAGAACAAGCTCAAGGAAGTTCTCCGCGACTACGAAGACGGCCTGGCTATCGCTCCGGCCGACTACACGGTGGAGCGTGCGGTGAATGACTGGCTGACCTACGGTCTGAACGGTCGGGACCCCGCCACGGTGAAGACCTGCATGATCCTGTGCAGCACCCACATCATCCCGGCCTTGGGCGCTCGGAAGCTCCGGGACCTGAGCGCGGAAGACGTGGACAAGTGGCTCGCTGCCAAGGCGAAGACGCACAGTACACGGACTCTCCAGGGCCTCCACGGTTGCCTCAACCGTGCAATCAAACGAGCGATGGCCCGAGACAAGGTCAAGCGGAACGTCGTGGCGCTCTGCTCGGTACCGAAGGGGCGGGAAGGACGCCCCTCCAAGGCGCTGACCTTCGCCCAGGCGGAAGCCGTGCTGAAGGCGGCTGAGAATTCCCGCATGTACGCCTACATCGTGCTCTCCCTGCTCACTGGAGCACGCACGGAGGAACTGCGGGCGCTCACATGGGATCACGTACACCTGGACGGCCTCCCGGACGCCAGTCCGCCCGTCCCTCCGCACGTGGCCGTCTGGCGCTCTGTACGCGCCGGGGGAGATACCAAGACTCGCAAGTCCCGCCGCACCTTGGCCCTCCCTAAGCGCTGCGTGGATCTACTCCGCCAGCACCGGAAAGCCCAGCAACATGAGCAAGGCGACGCATGGTCGGAAAGCGGGCTGGTGTTCGCATCGGCTACGGGCAAGCCATTGGACGCCGCCAACGTCCGGCGCGACTTTCGCAACGCCATCAAGGACGCGGAGAGCGTGGATCCGAAGGAGTGGACGCCTCGCGAACTTCGGCACAGCTTCGTCTCGCTGCTTTCAGACAACGGCATTCCGCTTGAAGAAATCTCCAGGCTTGTCGGTCACAGCAGTACTGCTGTCACTGAAGCCGTCTATCGTAAGCAAATTCGGCCAGTGCTCCAAGGCGGTGCTACTGCAATGGATCGCATCTTCCGAAGTGAGTAAGTCGCAGATGCAAGGCCCCGTCCTTAGTCGGATGGGGCCTTGCTCTTGTTTGCTCGTGATCCCTGAGCAGGGGCGTGCTGCCAATTGCACCAACTATCGCTAGGACATATCGCAGTGAGGAGAACTTTCTATTCTTGACCAACTTCGCAAGCATCATCTTGCACCCCTTCCCTAGTTCACGAAGTTCCGGAACCAACAACAGAGACGCAACGATGGGCCCACCCAGCGAAAGCCACGGACTCGAACCGAGAGCTCCCCCATTTCAGGGATCACGAGCGCCCACATTCTAGCCTGTTCTGGCTCGGTTCGTCTTACAGCCACAGAGCCGCGTCGGTGCTCCGCCGAGCGGTTGGCCTCCCGCAGCGGACGGTGTGCATGTTTGGTGATGCTTCCCGTTGGACAAGTCGCAACGAGCCTTGGGAGTGGCGGTTACGCAGGTCAAAGAGCCCGACGTGCGTTGCGAGAAGTATTACCGCGATTGATCATGATGTCCTGCTGTCATAAATACCGTGCGGCGCCTGCGACGAGACGGCATGCTGGTGACGTGACAGCATCACGTACCCCCGGTCCCCGTTTCCTGCGTCCCATCTATCAGTCAACCAACGAAGAAGTAGTCCTGTACTCAGGTGACCTAGTTATTCTTGGCGGAGATCAAGGGCCAGAGGAGCGGGTGCCTGGCACTCTGCGGTATCGCTTTGGTGAACCTAGAGCGCGATTCGACGCCAGCGTCTACGTGGATCGCAAAACCAGGCTCCATATGCTCACGCTTCCTGAGTTCGCGCGTGTGAATCTGCCGCCCGGAGCCAGCCTCGTCACGCCTGCCGCCAAGGACGTTGCGCCGAATGGGTTGCCCGGCAAAGAGTGGCATTCCATTCTTATCAATCGTCTCATCGCAGGAGATCCGGCTGCAGTTCATAGGCTGATCTTTCACGTCGCCAGTAAACTCACCCACTTCCCTCTGCCAAGTTGCAATACCGATGAGGGAGTCCAGGGACAGCTACAGTTCGCTCTCCCCGGCTGGCATCTGCGTATGGCGCCTATCGAACCGTCTCCCGCCTCAGGGCCGGCCACCATCATCGAGGCCACGCCTGATCAACCTGCGCCTACAGGCGAGATGATCGACCTCCTAGAAGATCGGCTCTTCGACCTTCTAGGCTTGGTCGCCGGAACCGAGCCGGGCGTTGGTCCAACTGTGGGGTTGGGTGACCTGGATGAGATCGTCTGGGTTCACTGGGGAGTACCCAGAAGCGGTCAGGCAAGCTGGCGCTGGTGTGAGCCCGAGATGGTGGAGTCGGTACTGCCGATGCTGGCGCAAGGCGTTACCAGCCTGGCGCAGGATGTAGCCACTCAGAAGATCGTCAGTCGTGCGATCAGATACTGGATGGCCGCCAACGCCCGTGGTGTCGTCCTTGACGTCAAGATTCCAGTTGCATGCTCCGGGCTGGAACTCCTCGCGTGGGCTGTCCTTCAGCAGCGTGGCTGGCTCACGGCGGAGTCGGCCAACAAGCTCAACGTAGCCGCACGCCTCAGGCTGCTGCTCCACAGCATGAACATCCCGGTCGCACTGCCTACCGGCTTCGATGCGCTCGTGAAGCGTAACGGGGCCTACCACGGTGGAACGGCGGAAGGTCCAGAGCTGATCTTTGCGGTACGCAACGATCTGGTGCATCCAGCGAAGAAGGCCGCGAAGCTTGAGTGGCCGTCATCGGCGGAATTGACCGAGGCGTGGCGGCTGTCGATGTGGTACCTGGAACTCGTGATCATCCGGTTGCTCGATTACCAAGGCGGGCACCTGTCACGACTCAAGCATGGGGCGTTCTCCATCGACCCTGTGCCGTGGGCTTCCTGAGCTGTGACGACCGATGCGGTAGTCACGCAGTTAGTCACTCAGGAGACAGAAGAGGCCGCTTCCGATCTTTGGAAGCGGCCTTCTACCTGCGGCAATACTGTCGGGGTGGCGGGATTTGAACCCACGACCTCTTCGTCCCGAACGAAGCGCGCTGCCAAGCTGCGCTACACCCCGGTGCACGCCCGTCGTGCGCGTGCCTGTTGAAGTCTAGCGGACTTCCATGGTGGTTGTGACCGCCTTTATCTCCGGGGGACCAGGGTGAGTAGAGTCGCCTCCGGGAAGCAGGCGAAGCGGGCCGGGGCGCACGGGGAGGTGCCCAAACCGGCCGAGACGTGCAGCCAGGCACTGTCGTGGCGGCTGAGGCCCTTGACGCGGGCGCGGTCGATGCCGCAGTTGGTCACCAGGGCGCCGTAGAACGGGATGCAGAGCTGGCCCCCGTGCGTGTGGCCGGCCAGCAGGAGTTGGTAGCCGTCGGCGGCGAAGCTGGTCATGTTGCGGGGCTCCGGCGAGTGCATGACCCCGAGTCGGAGGTCGGCGTCCGCGGGGGCGGGGCCTGCCACCAGGTCGTAGCGGTCGCGGGAGATGTGGGAGTCGTGGATGCCCGCCACCGCCACGTCGAGGTCGCCGACCTTGATGCGGGCGGTGGTGTTGTTCATGTCGAGCCAGCCCTCGGCCGCCATGCCCGCCCCCAGCTCCTCCCAGGGCAGGGAGGGCACGTGCTGGCGGCGCTCGTTCTTCGACGTACGCCACAGGTAACGGGTCGGGTTCTTGAACTGGGGGGCGTAGAGGTCGTTGGAGCCGTACACGAACAGGCCGGGCCGGGACAGCAGGGGCTCCAGGGCGTGCAGGAGCGATGGGACGGCCTCCGGGTGCGCGATCGAGTCGCCGGTGTTGACGACGAGGTCGGGCTCCAGCGCCCCCAGCGAACGGACCCAGTTGATCAGCATCGTCCGGCGCGGCGTCAGGTGCAGGTCCGACAGGTGAAGGACGCGTACGGGACGCTGGCCGCGATCCAGCACGGGCACGTCGAAGCGGCGAAGACGGAACCAGTTCCGTTCCACCACGGAGGCGTAACCCAGCCCGGCCAGGCCGAGACCGAGCATGGTCAGGGGTACTGCGACGGCTTTCCTCACGTATTCATGATGCCCGACATCCGGCGTGGGACGACCGTTCGTGACGTCTCCCCTGGTGCGCGTGGCGAAGGGACCGCCCGCTCGCCTGGTCTACGTGGTGGAGGGGGCGGGCGGCGCTCGAATGGTGTGCGGGGCGGACACACGGAGCGCTCGCCTGGGGTGGGTGGGGGAGGGAGGACGGGTGGCTCGTTTGGTGCGGGTGGGGAACGGGGGGGTTCGTTCGTCTGGTGTGCGTGGTGAACCGGGCCGGTCCGCGCAGGCGGCAAGATGGACCGCATGAGCGCATTGAAGGACAAGCTGAAGGCCGACCTGACGGCCTCGCTGAAGAGCCGTGACGAGGTACGCCTCCGTACGATCCGCATGGCACTGGCCGCGGTGAACGTCGAGGAGGTCGCCGGCAAGGAGGCCAGGGAGCTGACCGACGACGAGGTCATCAAGGTCCTGACCAAGGAGGCCAAGAAGCGGCGCGAGGCGGCCGAGGCGTTCGGCAACGCGGGGCGTAAGGAGCAGGCCGAGGCGGAGCTGGCCGAGCAGGCGGTGCTGGAGGGGTACCTGCCGGCGCAGCTCTCCGACGAGGAACTGGCCGCGCTGGTCGACGCCGCCATCGCCGAGACGGGCGCGGCCGGGCCGCAGGCCATGGGGCAGGTCATGAAGGCGGTCAATCCGAAGGTCGCCGGGCGGGCCGAGGGCGGCCGGGTGGCCGCCACCGTCCGTTCGCGCCTGTCCGCAGGCTAGAAAACCCTGCGGAGCGCCTCGTCCGTACGGGCCTGTCCGCAGGCTGGAAAACCCCTGCGGAGCGCCTCGTCCGTGCGGGCCTGTCCGTGAGCTGGAAAACCCTGCGGAGCGACTCCGTCCGTTCACGCTTGTTCGCAGGCTGGAAAGCTTCTGCGGAGCGCCTCCGTCCGTGCGGGCCTGTCCTCAGGTTGGGAAGTCCCTGCGGAGTGCCTCCGTATGGGCGGGCCTGCTCGCAAGCTGGAAAGCCCCTATGGAGGGCCGGTGAGTCGGCTCTTCTGCGGGGTTCGCGGAGGTTCGTCCGTTGGAGCCGTCGTACGGGCCCGCTGCTCGAGCCTCTGCGGGGCCGGGCATGCCCCTGTGCAGCCCTCAGCGCCCGTTGGAGGCCCCAGGAGCCCGTGAGCCCCTCCCCAACCCGGGGCCACGGGCCCGTGGGGCGTGAGAGGGGCTCAGCAGCTCTCAGCCGCCCGGCGTGATGATGGGGCCGGCGTCGCCGTTGCCGCCGCGGCCGTTGCCCTGGCCGTTGTTGCCGCCGGGCCCGCCCCAGCCCCCGCCGCCGTCGTCGGTCGGGCCGCCGCCGTTGCCGCGGTCGAAGATGTCGAACGGGTCGTCGGGCCCCGGCTCTTCCTTGTCCTTCTTGGGCTTGGGCGCGCAGTTGGCGGTGCAGCCGCCGAACCGTGACCGGTCGACCGGCGTGAACTCCGTCTTGTCGACCCCCTTGAGCGCCTCGATCATGGAGTCCTTCCAGATGCGCCCGGAGATCGAGGCCCCGTACACGTACGGGTAGTACTGCCCGCCGATCGTGATGCCGATGAGCTTGTGGGCCGAGGTGCCGCGCGGGTCGCCCAGGCTGACGGCGGAGGCGAGGTCGGGGGTGTAGCCGGAGAACCAGGCCGACATGTAGTTGTCGGTCGTGCCCGTCTTGCCGGCCGCGTCGCGCCCGATGCCGCCGACCTCCGTCATCGTGCCCTTGGTGAAGACCCCGGACAGGATGCCGCTGACCGCGTCGGCGACCTCCTCCTCGAGCACCTGCGAGCACTTCGGCTTGTACTGCGTGGCCTTGCCGTTCCTGTCCTTGATCTCGGTGATCGCCAGCGGCTTGCAATACTGGCCGCGCGAGGCGAAGACCGCGTAGGAGCTGGCGATCGTGACGGGGTCGACCTCGTTGACCCCGAGCGTGAACGTCTCGACCTCAGAGAGCTTCTGCCCGTCGGCCCGCTTGACGCCGAGCTTCTTGGCCATCTTGACCACGTCGCAGAGGCCGACCTCTTCCTGCAGCTTGACGAAGAACGTGTTCACCGAGCCCCAGGTGCCGGACTCCAGGGTCTTGAAGCCGCCGCCGCCCTCGCTGGAGTTGCGCACGGTGTGGGTGGGGTCGCCGACGTTCTGGTTCTTGCAGTTCTTGAACGAGCTGTAGCCGCCGGCGGTGTAGCCGGCGGGGGACGGGAAGCCGTCGCCGTACTTGAGCCCCTCTTCCAGCGCCGTGGCGAGCGTGTAGACCTTGGCCGTCGAGCCCTGTTGGAACCCGCGCCCGCCGCCGTGCGCCGCGTCGGCCACGATGTTGTAGCTCATCTCGTTGCTCTGCTTGCTGCGGCCGAACTTCCGCGAGGCGGCCATGGCCTTGATCTCGCCGGTGCCGGGGACGACCATGGCCTGCGAGGCGACGGGCTTGTCCTTGGCGCTGACGTACTTCTTGATCGCCTTCTCGGCGGCCGCCTGCGTCTTCGGGTCGAGCGTGGTCGTGATGCGCAGGCCGCCGCGCTGGAGGAGCTTCCTGCGCTCGTCCTGGTTCTTGCCGAAGTCTTCGTTGTTGAGGATCTCGTACTGGACGTAGAGGCAGAAGTACGGGTATTTGCTGGCCTCGCAGCCACCGGGGACCTCGACGTCCTTGTAGCCCAGTTTCTCGGCCTTGGCCTCGGCGGCCTGCTGCGGCGTGATCACCTTGATCTCCGCCATCCGGTCGAGCACGACGTTGCGCCGCTCGAGCAGGCGCTCCCGGGACTCGGCGCCGATGTTGGGGTCGGTGCGGGCCGGGTTCTGGACGGCGCCGGCGAGCGTGGCGGCCTCGGAGAGGTCGAGCTCGGAAGCCGGCTTGTCGAAGAAGCGCCTGGACGCCGCCTGGATGCCGTGCGCGCCCGCGCCGAAGTAGGCGATGTTGAGATATTTCTCAAGAATCTGGTTCTTGGTGTACTTCTTCTCGATCGCCATCGCGTAGCGCAGCTCGCTCAGCTTGCGGGAGACCGTGGGGGCGATGGCCGCGGCCTGCTCCTCGGGCGTCTCGGCCTTGTTGACCAGCACCTGCTTGACGTACTGCTGGGTGATCGAGGAGCCGCCCTGCGTCACGCCGCCGGTGGTCAGGTTCTTCACGAGCGCTCGGGCGGTTCCTTCCACATCGATCGGCCCGTGCTGGTAGAAACGGAAGTCCTCGATCGCGATCAGCGCCTGCTGCATGATCGGGGCGACCTTGTCGAGGGTCACGGACTGCCGGTTCTCGAAGTAGAACTGCGCGATCCGCTTGCCGTTGGCGTCGAAGAGCTCGGTGCGCTCCGACAGAGGGGGCTCGTCGAGCGCTTCCGGCTTGAGGTTGAGCGCCTCGACGGCGCTCTTGGTGGACATGCCCGCTCCGCCGACCGCCGGCAACGCCACGGCGGCCGCGAGCACCCCGGCGGCGCCTCCCGCGATGACGAGGCGCAGGAGGCTCAGGATGGGGTTGGAACGATCTTTGCCCTGGGCTTGCACGCCTCTAAGAGTACGTCGAAAGACTGGCGTTTTCGGTAGCGCGACACCATTTCGCCTTGACTGACGGGGGTGACTAGTCATTCCCGGTCAAGACAGCCGCGAGAAATTGGTCCTCTGGGGTCTGTCGGCCCGAACGTCTAGTTGCGTACGTTCTCCTCTGCGGCAACTGAATACGGAGGCTCGGCGCCCGCGCCCGTCGGCCCCAAATGACGACTGACCACCTAAGGGGAGTGGGGTCGAACAAATGTGGATCACGGATTGGACCTCCCGTGCCGCCTGTAAGGGTGCGGATCCGGATGCCCTGTTCGTGCAGGGCGCCGCGCAGAACCGAGCCAAGCTCATCTGCCGGGGCTGCCCGGTTCGTACCGAATGCCTCGCCGATGCGTTGGACAACCGCATCGAGTTCGGGGTGTGGGGCGGTATGACCGAGCGGGAACGACGTGCGCTGCTTCGACGGCGGCCCGATGTGGACTCGTGGCGCGACCTGCTCGAGTCCGCCAAGGAAGAGTACGAACGCACCAACGAGTTGATCGCGGGCTGATCCCAGCCCGGCGACCGCGTACGGCCGGCGCCGCCCGCCGGCCGTACTTCTATGCGGTGGCCAGCAGGTCCCCGATCCGCCGCAGTCCGGCGAGATCGTGGACGTCCTCGGACATGGCGCGAACCTGTGCCACGGGCACCGTGGGATGGGCCGAGATGAAATGCTCCTGCTCGCGGCTTTCGCGGGCAGCGAGCTGCATTCGCCCGGCGTGCAGCCGCAGCACCGCCGCGGTGAGCTCGTGCTCGCCCCTCGACTCCAGATCCTCCGCGGCGGCGGCGCTGCGGGCGGCGGAGAGTGCCGAGGCGGGTGACCCGTGCACCCGGTTGACCACGAGGCCGGCCAGGGGCATGCGCTCCTCGGCCAGGCGTTCGACGAAGTAGGACGCCTCGCGCATCGCATCGCGCTCGGGCGCGGCCACCACGAGGAAGGCCGTGCCCGGCGCCTGGAGCAGCTTGTACGTCATCTCGGCACGCTGCCTGAACCCGCCGAACACGGCGTCGAGGGCGGAGACGAACGTCTGCAGGTCCTTGATCACCTGTGCGCCGAGCAGCTTGGTCATCGCCCCGGCCATCAACCCGAACCCGGCGTTGAGCAGCCGGAACGCGCTGCGCCCTCCGGCCTTGGCCGGAGCGGTCAGCAGGCGGATGAACCGGCCGTCGAGGAAGCGTCCGAGTCGCTCGGGAGCGTCGAGGAAGTCGAGCGCCGAGCGCGAGGGCGGCGTGTCGACGATGATCAGGTCCCACTCGTCCGAGCGGCGGAGCTGCCCCAGCTTCTCCATGGCCATGTACTCCTGTGTGCCGGAGAAGCTGGAGGACAGGGACTGGTAGAAGGGGTTCGACAGGATCTGCCTGGCCCGCGCCGGGTCGGCGTGCGCCTCGATGATCTCGTCGAACGTGCGCTTCATGTCGAGCATCATCGCCCAGAGCTGGCCGCCGCCCTTGGGGGAGTCGACCAGCCGCGGCGTGTTGTCCAGCTCGGTCAGCCCCATCGACTGGGCCAGGCGCCTGGCCGGGTCGACGGTCAGCACGACCGCGCACCTGCCGCGCTCGGCGGCCCGCAGGCCCAGCGCCGCCGCGGTCGTGGTCTTGCCCACCCCGCCGGCGCCGCAGCAGACGATGATCCTGGTGCCCTCGTCGTCGAGGATGGCGTCGATGTCGAGTGTGGCGGGCTTCTTCACGCTGCTCCCTGGGTGCGCATGCTCTCTGCCAGCTCGTACAGGCCGGCCAGGTCGACGCCGTCGGCCAGCAGCGGCAGCTCGTACGTGGTCAGCCCCGCCCCGGCCAGCGTCTCTCGTTCTGCGCGCTCCAGCTCGGTGCGGTGGGCGTGCTCGGCGACCTCCGCCGCGAGCGCCTGGGCCAGTGCCGTGGCCTGCGCGGCGTCGGTGACCCCCGCGGCCTTGAGCCCCAGCGTCAGCTCGTCGGCGTCGAACCGGCCCTTGACAGCCCTGTCAAGAGCGGCCTGTGGCAGCAGTGACTCGGCCACCATGTTGATGAAGATCCCGCCGGGGGGAAGCTTCGCCGAGCGAAGTTCGGCCAGGCCGTCGAGCGTCTCCTGCACCGGCATCTCCTCCAGGAGGGTGACGAAGTGCACGGCGGTCTCGGGGGACTTCACGACGCCGTTGACGAGCTCCGAGTGGTTCTTGATGGGCCCGACCTTGGCCAGGCCCGCGACCTCCTTGGTGACGTTCAGGAAGCGCGTGATGCGGCCCGTGGGCGGCGCGTCGAGCACCACCGCGTCGTAGACCCTGCGGCCGTTCCTGCCGCGCCTGCGTACGGCCTCGGTGGTCTTGCCCGTGACGAGCACGTCGCGGAAGCCGGGGGCCACGGTGGTGGCGAAGTCGACGACGCCCATCTTGGTCAGTGCCCGACCCGCCCGGCGCATGCCGTAGAACATCTCCATGTACTCGAGCATGGCCTCTTCTGGGTCGACGGCCAGCGCGTACACGTCGCCGCCCGAGGGGGCGACGGCGATCCTGCGCTCCTCGTAGGGCAGGGGCGGCAGGTCGAAGATCTGCGCGATGCCCTGCCTGCCCTCCACCTCCACGAGCAGCACTTTGCGCCCGCCAGAGGCCAGGGCGAGCGCGAGGGCGGCGGCGACGGTCGTCTTGCCGGTGCCGCCCTTGCCGGTGACGACGTGCAGTCGTACGTCGGCCCAATCCGGGTCCGGAGAGTCCACGATTCGAGGCTACCGAACGGTCACTTGTCGAAAGCCGACGACCACCCTTTGAGATTGCTCACAATAAGCTGCCCCCATGAAGAAGTGGGAGTACCTCACAGCCCCCGTGCTGATTCACAACACCAAGATGATCCTCGACAACTTCGGTGCCGACGGCTGGGAGCTCGTCCAGATCGTGCAGGGCGCCTCGCCCGAGCAGCTCGTCGCCTACTTCAAGAGGGAGAAGCAGTGACGCCTGAGCAGCGGATCGAGGAGCTGGGTCACACGCTGCCCGCGCCTGCCGCGCCGGCCGGCTCCTACCTGCCGGCCGTCCGCACCGGTGACCTGGTCTACACCTCGGGCCAGGTGCCGATGCTGGAGGGCAAGCTGCACCAGACCGGCAAGCTCGGCGCCGACCTCGGCGTCGACGAGGGCAAGGCGCAGGCGCGCATCTGCGTGCTCAACGCGCTGGCCGCGCTGAAGGCGGAGCTGGGCGAGCTGTCCAGCATCCGGCGGATCGTCAAGGTCGTCGTGTTCGTCGCCAGCGACCCTGGCTTCACCCAGCAGCCGCAGGTGGCCAACGGCGCCAGCGACCTGCTCAGCGAGGTGTTCGGCGACCAGGGCAGGCACGCGCGCAGCGCCGTGGGCGTCGCCGCGCTGCCGCTGGACGCGCCGGTCGAGGTGGAGGTGATCGCCGAAGTCGGTTGAGCAGGCATGTGTCACCATGACCGAGAGATGTGCTAAAGGAGGTCATGTGACCGGATTGCCGCTTTCAGCCGAGCTCGCCGCCCGGGCGCGGGACGTGCTGGCCGGCCGGGTCCGTCCGGCGCCGGCCCGAGACGCCGCCACGGTCGTGCTCCTGCGCCCCGGGCCGGAGGTCTACCTGCTGCGGCGCAAGGCCACCATGGCCTTCGCAGCGGGCGCGTACGTCTTCCCCGGCGGCTCCGTCGACGCCCGCGACGCCGACCAGGACGTCGCCTGGGCCGGGCCCTCCCCGGCCGAGTGGGGCGAGGTCTTCAAGGTGGGCGAACGGCTGGCGCGCGGGCTGGTGTGCGCCGCCGTACGCGAGACGTTCGAGGAGTCCGGGGTGCTCCTGGCGGGCCCGGGGCCCGATTCCGTGGTGGCCGACACGACCGGCGACGACTGGGAGGCCGACCGGCTGGCGCTGATCGACCGGAGCCTGGGCCTGTCGGACTTCCTGGCCAGGCGCGGCCTGGTGCTCCGCTCCGACCTGCTCAAGCCGTGGGCCCACTGGATCACGCCGGAGATCGAGAGCAAACGGTTCGACACCCGGTTCTTCGTCGCGGTGCTGCCGGAGGGGCAGCGTACGCGGGACGTGGGCGGGGAGGCCGACCAGGTGATCTGGCAGCGGCCGGGCGAGACGCTCGAACTGGCCCGCGAAGGGGAGATCTTCCTCATGCCGCCCACCCACCACACGCTCGGCGAGCTGACCGCCTACGACCGCGTGGCCGACGTCCTGGCCGCGCACAGAGAGATCGTGGCCATCATGCCCAGGGCCGTGGAGATCGAGGGCGAGCTGCGGCTGGTGACGTCGTGAGCGAGCGGGCGCACGCCGGGAAGGGAACCGGATGAGCGGCCTGCACATCCCGATCGGGACGCCCGACGGCTCGCGTACCGAGCACGCCGAGAACCTGCTCGCCCCCAACCCCTCCGCGATGACCCTCGACGGCACCAACACCTGGGTGTTCGGCGCCGGCGAGGAGGTGGTCGTCGTCGACCCCGGGCCGGAGGACGAGTCGCACCTGCGCCGCGTGCACCAGCACCTCGGGGCCCGCCGGGTCACCGAGATCCTGCTCACCCACGGGCACTTCGACCACAGCGGCGGGGCCAGGCGGTTCGCGGAGCTGACCGGCGCGCCCGTGCGCGCGCTCGACCCGCGCCACCGGCTCGGCGACGAGGGCCTGGCCGACGGCGACGTGGTCACCGTGGCCGGGCTGGAGATCCACGTCTACGGCACCCCGGGGCACTCGTTCGACTCGCTGTGCTTCTGGTTGCCGGCCGACCGGGCGATGCTGACCGGCGACACCGTACTCGGCCGGGGCACCACGATCATCGCCCGCGACGGCGGCCTAGCCGACTATCTGCGCAGCCTCGACCGGCTCAGGGCGGCGGCCGAGAGCCTCGGGGCGCGGGCGCTGCTGCCCGGCCACGGCCCGGTGCTGCCCGACCCGATCGGGGCCCTCGACGGGTACATCGCACACCGGCGTGAGCGGCTCGACCAGATCAGGGCGGCCCGCGCGCAGGGCGCCCGCACCCCGCGCGAGATCGTCAAGATCGTGTACGCCGACGTCGACCGCTCGCTCTGGCCGGCCGCCGAGATGTCGGTGCTGGCCCAGCTCGACTATCTCGACCGGTTGTAGAGCCGGTCGATGTCGAGGATGACCACGGCCTTGGCCTCGATGCGCAGCCAGCCGCGCTGGGCGAAGTCGGCCAGCGCCTTGTTGACCGTCTCGCGCGAGGCGCCGACGAGCTGCGCCAGCTCCTCCTGCGTCAGGTCGTGGTGTACCCGCAGGCCGTCGTCGGTCTTGGTGCCGAACCGCTCGGCCAGGTCGAGCAACTGCTTGGCCACCCGTCCTGGCACGTCGGTGAACACCAGGTCGGCCAGCACGTCGTTGGTGCGCCGCAGCCGCTGCGCGAGCGCGCGCAGCAGGTGGAGCGCCACCTCGGGCCGGCCGGTCAGCCAGGGCCGCAGGTCGTCGTGGCCCAGCCCGGCCAGGCGCACCTCGGTCAGCGCCGTCGCCGTCGCCGTACGCGGGCGCGGGTCGAACAGCGACAGCTCGCCGAACATCTCGCTCGGCCCCAGCACGCTCAGCAGGTTTTCCCGCCCGTCAGGAGAGGTACGGGAAAGCTTGATCTTGCCTTCCAGCACGACGTAGAGCCGGTCGCCCGTCTCGTTCTCGTGGAAGAGCGTCTGGCCCTTGGACAGCTGGACCTCAGTGATGCTCGTGCGCAGCGCGGCGGCGCTCTCGCGGTCCAGCGCGGCGAACAGGGGGGCCTTGCCCAGCACATCTTCGGTGTTCACTCTGCCTCCTCTGCTGCCATTGTGACTCACCCCACTCTGGGCAGCACACACAGGTTAGGGGAATGTGAGAGTGCTCTGGACTTGCCCAGATATGTCGAGTCCAGGGGAAAGGTACAGGACTGCCGCTCCTGTACCGTGACCGGTCCCCTTCCGCACGCCGGGGCATACGCGGAAGGCATGGGGAAATCCCGTCCTGGGTTCAACCCTCCTCAGGAGCTTCTACGCTTGCCGCATGGCGACGAACGCGGCGGGGCGCAAGCCGGAGACCCAGCTCGCACTGGTGCGGCGGGCGCGCAAGATGAACCGCATCCTCGCGGAGACCTACCCGGACGCCCACTGCGAGCTCGATTTCGCCAACCCTCTGGAGCTCCTGGTCGCGACCATCCTCTCCGCGCAGTGCACGGACAAGCGGGTCAACATGGTGACCCCCGTCCTCTTCGCGAAGTATCCGACGGTAGATGACTACGCCGCCGCCGACCGGTCGGAGATGGAGGAGATCATCCGCTCGACCGGCTTCTTCCGCGCCAAGACCAACAGCATCATCGGCATGGCCCAGGCGGTCTGCGGGCGGTTCGGCGGCGAGGTGCCAGGCAAGCTGAAAGACCTGGTCACGCTGCCCGGGGTGGGCCGCAAGACGGCCAACGTGGTGCTCGGCAACGCCTTCGACGTACCGGGCCTGACCGTGGACACGCACTTCCAGCGGCTCGTGCGCCGCTTCGGGTGGACCGAGGAGACCGACCCGGTCAAGATCGAGCACCTCGTCGGCGAGTTGCTGCCCCGGCGCGAGTGGACGATCTTCTCCCACCGGGTGATCTGGCACGGGCGCCGCATCTGCCACGCCCGGCGGCCCGCGTGCGGGGTGTGCCCGCTGGCCGGGCTCTGCCCCTCGTACGGCACCGGCCCCACCGCCCCCGCCGAGGCGTCGAAGCTCGTCAGGCCGGGCCCGTTCTCCTGACCAAGGGAAGCTCCTACCACGGGAAACCATTACCACGGGAAGCCATTCGCATGACGTCGTGTTGGAGGATGCGTGACTCAAGTGCCCGACTGGCTGGAGAGACTGGCGGCGCAGGCGCAGCGGATCGGGGTTCCCCCCGTCCTGCGGCCACCGGCGGGGCGCGGCCGCGCCGCCGCGGTGCTGATGCTGTTCGGTGAGGGTCCGAACGGGCCCGACGTGCTGCTCATCCAGCGCAGCACCCGGGGGCGCAGGCACGCCGGCCAGCCGGCCTTCCCCGGTGGCGGCGTCGACCCCGAGGACGCCGGGCCGATCGAGGCGGCGTTGCGCGAGGCCGAGGAGGAGACCGGGGCCGACCCGGGGGGCGTCCACGTCCTGTGCACGATGCCCGAGCTCTACCTGACCTACAGCGACAACCGGGTGACCCCGGTGATCGCCTGGTGGCGCGAGCCGTCGGCGGTGCACGCGGCCTCGCCCGACGAGGTCGACTCCGTCGAACGGGTGCCGATCGCCGAGCTGGTCGACCCCGGCAACCGGATCATGCTCCGCCACTCCAGAGGCACGGCGGGGCCGGCGTTCCGGGTGCGCGGGATGCTGGTGTGGGGGTTCACGGCGATGGTGCTCGACACGGTGCTGCGCGAGGCCGGGCTCGAACTGCCGTGGGACCCGACGCGTACGGAGGAGCTGCCGCCCGAGGTGGTGAACCTGGCCTCGCGGCGGTGAGCCGGGCGCTCGATCCCGCCCCGGTCAGCGGGCCGCTCTGAGCGCGACCCCGAGCGAGGCCCAGCCGGCCACGTCGGCGTCGCTGTCGGCGGCCAGCGCGCGCAGCGTCTCCAGGCCCGCCCGGTCGGGGGGCTCGCCGAGGACGTGCTGCAGCGCGTACGCGGCTCCGTACCTCACTCTGGGGTCGTCGTGGCGGGCCAGGTCGATCACCGACGGGAGCGAGCGCGGGTCCGCCAGATGGCCGAAGGCGATCAGCACCGAGTAGAGCACCATGGCGTCGTCCTCGCTGGCGGCCAGATAGCGCAGCACCGGCAGCGTACGGTCCACGAACGGCCGCAACATCCCCATGATGTCCACGCCCAGCAGCCGCTCGGCGACGGTGTCGGCCGCGCACAGCCGCCGTGCCTCGATGAACGACTCCAGGTCGCCCCGCTGGCGCAGCAACGAGATCACGTGCCAGCGCAGTGGCCCGTCGGGGTCGGTGTCGCGCAGCGCTGCCTGGATGAGATCGCGCACTGTTCCCTCGTCCGGCGGCATACCGCCCAAGATAGCCAGGTGGGTGACGCCGTCCTGATCGAAGACGTGCACACTTGACCGGATCCCTGGTTACCTTTGAAACGTGCGCGGTGATCTGCTTGACCTCATCCTGATCGGCCTGGTGATCGCCTTCGGCATCTCGGGATACCGGCAGGGCTTCATCATCGGAGCGATGAGCTTCGTGGGGTTCGTGGGCGGCGCCGTGCTGGGGGTGTTCATCGCGCCGCCGATCTCCAAGGTCGTCGTCGACGGCGACACGCCGCAGGCCCTGCTGGCGATCGTGATCGTGTTCCTGGCCGCCACGATCGGGCAGTTCGCCTCCTCGACGCTGGGCGCGGTCGTGCGCAGCCACGTCACGTGGGAGCCGGCCAAGGTCGCCGACGCGGTGGGCGGGACGTTCGCCAGCGGGCTGTCGGTGCTGGTCATCGCCTGGGTGATCGGCTCGCTGATCGTCTCCACGTCGTTCTCCCCGCTCGTCGACCAGGTCAAGAACTCCGCGCTGCTGACCACGGTCGACGACGCCATCCCGCAGGCCGCGCGCAACTGGCAGCAGCCGTTCAAGAAGTTCATCGACCGCTCCGAGTTCCCGCCCGTCTTCGACGCGATCGGCGCCGGGCAGCTCATCGACGTGCAGCCGCCCGACCAGAGCGTGCTGCAGGGCGCCGAGCTGTCGCGGGCCCGCCGCGCGATCGTCAAGGTCCAGGGCAACGCCCAGAGCTGCAACAAGCACATCGAGGGCACCGGCTTCGTCTACGCCCCCGGCCGGATCATGACCAACGCCCACGTGGTGGCCGGAGTCAGCCGCGACCTTGAGGTCATCGACTCCACCAACACCCGCCACACGGCCACGGTCGTGCGCTACAACCCGCGCCGCGACATCGCCATCCTCTACGTGCCCGGCCTCGACCTGCCGCAGCTCTCCTTCGACGGCGACGGCTCGCGCGGCGACAACGCGATCATCGCCGGCTTCCCCAAGGGCAAGGGCTTCACCGCCGAGCCCGCCAGGATCGGCAGCAAGCTCACCGCCGAGGGCCCCGACATCTACCGGGCGAACACGGTCAGCAGGAAGGTGTACGCGATCCGCGGCCAGGTGCTGCCGGGCAACTCCGGCGGCCCGCTGCTGACCGTCGAAGGCAAGGTCTACGGCGTGATCTTCGCCGCCGCCACCAACGAGGAGCAGACCGGCTACGTGCTGACGGCCGAGGAGGTCGCTCCCGACGCCTCGGCGGGCCGCACCGACACCACACCGGCCAGCACGCAGGAGTGCGACTAGTAACGCGCCTCTGACCAGTAACCTCCAGCCAGCTCCAGGAAGGGACCTCCCTTCCGCACGCCCCCATGTGATAGCTTCTCACAATGTGATAGCCAATCACATCCTTGAGGGGGCGTCATGACGACACGCAGACTCGGCCGCACCGACATCGAGATCAGCCCCATCGGCCTGGGGTGCATGCAGTTCTCCGGCACCGGGAACGTGGTGCGCTGGATGATCAGGCCCATCGACCAGGAGACGGTCACCTCGGTGGTGCGGGCCGCCCTCGACGGCGGCGTCAACTGGTTCGACACGGCGGAGATGTACGGGAAGGGCCAGTCGGAGGAGGCGCTCGCCGCCGCGCTCAAGACGTGCGGCATCGCGCCCGGCGAGGTCACGGTGGCCACGAAATGGGCGCCGCTGGGCCGCACGGCCGCCGACATCACCCGGACGATCGGCGACCGCCTGCGCCACCTCGGCGGCTTCCCCGTCGGCCTGCACCAGATCCACATGCCCACGGGGTCGTGGTCGAGCATCCCCGCCCAGCTCAAGGCCATGGCGGCGCTGCTGAAGTCGGGCGAGATCCGCTCGGTCGGGGTGAGCAACTTCTCCGCCAGGCAACTCGTGCTCGCCCACCGGGTGCTCGCGGCCGAGGGCGTCACCCTGGCCGCCAACCAGGTACGCGTCAACCTGCTGCACAGGAACGTCGAGCGCGACGGCGTCCTCGACGCGGCACGCAGGCTGGGCGTCACGCTGATCGCGTACTCGCCGTTGCAGGGCGGGCTGCTCAGCGGCCGGTTCCACGACGACCCCGCGCTGGTGAGATCGCAGCCGGTGATGCGCCGCTTCTTCGGCTTCCTCGACCGGCGGGGGCTCAGCGCCCAGGGGCTCGCCCGTACCAGGCCGCTGGTCGACGCCATGCGCGCGATCGGCGACGCGTACGGCGTCTCGGTCTCCCAGGTGGCGCTCAACTGGGTGATCACCCGCTACGGCGACACCGTCGTGGCCATCCCCGGCGCGTCCAAGCCCCGGCAGGCGGCGGACGCGGCCGCCGTGATGGAGTTCCGGCTCACCGAGGCCGAGATCGGCAAGCTGGACGAGCTGTCGCTAACCTGAGGCGGTGCCCCGAACCGCCAAACGCGACCGTTACCACCACGGCGACCTGCGTGCCGCGCTGATCGACACTGCTGTGGAGATGATCGCCGAGCAGGGCGTCCAGGGGTTCTCGCTGGCGGCGGCGAGCCGTCGGCTCGGGGTCGCGGTCAGCGCGCCCTACCGGCACTTCGCCGACCGCGACGAGCTGCTGCTGGCGGTGGGGGTGCGCGCCGGGGAGCTGCTCGTGGCCGCCGTGACGGCCGAGCGCAGTGGCGACTCTCCGCAGGAGCGGCTGGCGGCGGTGGCGCGGGGATACGTGCGGTTCGCGGCCGGGCACCGGGCGCTGTTCGAGGCGTTGTTCGGCGCGTTGACGCCGGTCGGGGAGCCGGAGCTGGAACGAGCCGCGCAGCCGGTGAAGGCGGCCTTCCAGTCGGCCGCGATGTCGTTGTCGGGCGGCGACCAGAAGGCGGCGGAGGCGCTCGGGATGGCGGTGGCCGCCACCGCGCACGGGCACGCGGGGCTGCTGCACCTGGGGATGTTCGGCCAGGGGGCGGAGGCCGTGGACACCGCCGTCCGGCAGGCCGCCGCCGCCACGCTCGCCCTCGTCGCCGGGCGCGCCGCACTGACCCTCTGACGGCCCTTCTGACGGCGGCCGGTCAGCGGGGCAGTCTGCCCAGCACCGACGCGATGGCCGTGTCCGGGTCGCTGTCCTGGGTCAGGGCCGAGGCCGCCTTTCCCACGGCGTCGTACGCGCCCCCGTACGACTGCGCCTTGGCCGCCCCCCTGCTGAACAGCGTGACGGCCCCCCGCCCGTTCCCGCGCTGCAGGTGCGTCAGCCCCACGCAGATCTGCGCGAGCCCCTGCCACAGCTCCCGCTCGTCGTCCGGCGCGCACTTCCAGCGCCCCTCGAACACCTCGTGCGCGTTGAACGGCAGCCCCTCCTCCAGGAACCGGCGGCCGTCGGCGAGCGCCTGCTCGGTGGTGGGGGCGTAGTCGTCGGGGACCCTCGGCATGCCGGGCGAGCCGTAGGGGAGCGGCCGGCCGTACGCGTCGCGCGGACGGGCGTTGCGCGGTCTGCCCCCGGGGTCGCGGTCTCTCATCGGTCGGGCTCCGGATCGTTCAGCCAGCCGAGCAGCTCGGTGTCGAACACGTCGGGGATCTCCTCGTGGGGGAAGTGGCCGGCGCCTTCGAGCAGCCGCCACCGGTAGGGCGCCGCCACGTAGCGGCTCGAACCGTGCGCCGTGCGCGCCAGGACGCTCGGGTCGAGCGCGCCGTGCAACTGGAGCGTGGGGGCCTCGACCTCCGTACGCATGGTCTTGGCGTAGCGCCGCCCGTCGGGGCGTAGCTGGGAGCGGCCGAACCACCGGTGGTATTCGAGCGCCGAGTGCGCCACGGCCGGGATGCGGAACGCCTCGCGATAGGTACGCGACTCGGCGGGGTCGGGCCAGCCGGGCCGGGACCAACCGTCCAGCAGCCGCCCCACGAGCACCGCGTCCTGGCGGGTGAGCCGGTGCTCGGGAAGCAGCGGAAGCTGGAACCCGAGCCGCCGGCCGCTGGCCCTGAGCTGCCCGAAGGGGTCGGCCACCAGCGCGCTGCGCAGCCGCAGCGGATGGGGGGCCGACACGGCGACCAGACGGCGTACGCACTTGGGGTCGAGCACGGCCATCGTCCAGGCCAGCAGCCCGCCCCAGTCGTGCCCCACCACGATGGCCCCGGTCTCGCCCAGCGCCCTGATCAGCCCCGTCGCGTCGGCGGCCAGCGTGGGCAGGTCGTAGCCGCGCGGCGGCTTGTCACTGCCTCCGTAGCCGCGCAGGTCGGGCGCCACCGCCCGGTATCCGGCCCCGGCCAGCGAGACGAGCTGGTGCCGCCACGTCCACCAGAACTGGGGGAACCCGTGCAGCAGCAGCACCAGGGGCCCCTCACCAGCCTCGACGACGTGGAAGCGGGTGCCGCCCGCGTGCACCGCGCGGTGCGTCCAGGGCCCGGGGATCTGGACGACCGACTCGTCAGGTGCCATCGCGGGTCACCGGCTCGCGGTCGGGGGCGAGCGCCGGCAGCGGCTGCTCGTCATGCGTGGCGATCTCCTTGAGTCCCTTGATCGATCTGGCCGTGCGCTTCATCCCGGCCAGCCCCTTGAGCCGGCGGATCCCGATGAACACCAGCAGACCCGCGACCAGCAGATAGAACACGGTCACGATGAGGAAGGCCGCCCAGTTGGGCAACCACTGGGCGAGGACGAACGCGATCGTGAACGAGGCGAGGATCAGACACAGGTGCGCCATGAAGGCGGCGGCGGCGAACAGCCCGCCCGCCATGCCGACCCGCCTGGCGTCGAACCGGAACTCGGCCTTGGCCAGCTCGATCTCCGAGCGGATCAGGGACGAGATGTGGCTGCTCGCCTGGGCGACCAGCGAGCCCAGGGATTCTTCCTCGGGAGTCTGCGGCATGAAACGTCTCCTATCGGGGCCTGGCGGCCGTGTCAAACATCATCCAGCGCCGTGCGACGGGTGCGTACCCGAGCCTTGAGCAGCGCCGCCGCCAGGATCGACGCGACGACGCTGGCCACGAGGATCCCGATGGTGACGGCTTCGGCGCGCTGCCGGTCGGCTCCGTACGCCAGGTCGCCGATCAGCAGTGACACCGTGAACCCGATCCCGGCCAGCAACGACACCGCCGCCATGTCCCGCCAGTGGAGCTCCTCCGACAGTCTCGCCAGGCCGAGCCGCACCGACAGCCAGGCACCACCGAACACGCCGAGGAACTTTCCGAGCACGAGCCCCGCCATCACTCCCAGAACTACCCGATCGGACAAGATAGCGCCGAGGTTTGAGGCGTCCAGTTTCACCCCCGCCGACAGGAAGGCGAAGGCGGGCACGGCCAGGCCGGCGGAGATGGGCCGGAAGAAGTGGTCGGCCGCCTCGGCGGGAGAGCGCAGTTCGGGCCGGTCCGGGGTGACCCTGGTCAGCAGGCCGAGGGCGACGCCCGCGACGGTGGCGTGCACGCCGCTGTTCTCGACGGCGTACCAGGCGGCCAGCGCGAGCGGCACGAGCAGCCACGGGCTGGTGACGCGGCGGCGCTGGAGCAGCCCGTACGCGGCCACGAAGGCGGCGCCGAGCAGGAGCATGAAGACGTTCAGCCGCTCGGAGTAGAAGATCGCGATGACCAGGATCGCGCCGAGGTCGTCCACGACCGCGCAGGTCAGCAGGAACGCGCGCAGCGCGGCCGGCATCGCGCCGGCGGTCACGGCCAGCACGGCGAGCGCGAACGCGATGTCGGTGGCCGTCGGGATCGCCCAGCCCCGGGCCGCGTCCGGCGCGCCCCAGCTCACGAGCAGGAAGACGACGGCCGGCATGACCATCCCGCACAGGGAGGCGATGATCGGGAGGGCGGCCTTGCGCGGGTTCGCCAGCTCACCGTGGACGAACTCCTCCTTGACCTCCAGCCCCGCCACGAAGAAGAAGATCGCCAGCAGGCCGTGCTGGGCCCACTTGTACAGTTCGAGCGGGCCGAGTTCGGTGGAGCGGAACGCGTCGTAGCCGGTGGGGGAGAGGTTCGCCCAGATCAGGGCGGCCGCGGCGGCGACGAGCATGATGATGCCGCCGATGGTCTCGGTCCGCAGGGCCTCGGCCAGGGCGCGGGCGTAGCGGGCGCCGGTCGGGAACGGCCACAGCTCGGTACGCAAGGAAGCTCTCTTTCGTCTGGTCCATCGTTGCTCTGACTCGCCGACCAGACTTCCCGGCACACCACATACCAGCGTACAGAAGACATACAGCCGCATATCCCGATTTTTCGGGACATGCGGCTGTATAGGGGCTTTCTAGCGCGCCGGAGAGATCAGTCCTCGGCCTTGGCGGAGGGGAGCTTCTCCGAGATGAGGTTCATCACCGTGCTGTCGGCCAGCGTGGTGACGTCGCCGACACTGCGGTTCTCGGCCACGTCGCGCAGGAGGCGGCGCATGATCTTGCCCGAGCGGGTCTTGGGGAGTTCGGGCACCACCAGGATCTGGCGCGGCTTGGCGATCGGGCCGAGCGTCTTGGCCACGTGGTCGCGCAGGTCGGCGGCGATGTCGTCGCTCTCCTCCGCCGAGCCGCGCAGGATCACGAACGACACGATGGCCTGGCCCGTCACCGGGTCGGTCGCGCCCACGACGGCCGCCTCGGCCACCTTCGGGTGGCTGACCAGCGCGCTCTCCACCTCGGTGGTGGAGATGTTGTGGCCGGAGACCAGCATGACGTCGTCCACGCGGCCGAGCAGCCACAGGTCGCCGTCGTCGTCCTTCTTGGCGCCGTCGCCGGGGAAGTACATGCCCTCGAAGCGGCTCCAGTAGGTGTCGACGTAGCGCTGGTCGTCGCCCCAGATCGTACGGAGCATCGACGGCCACGGCTCGCGTACGACGAGGAAGCCGCCGCCTCCGTCGGGGACGCTGTTGCCCTGGTCGTCGACCACGTCGGCGCTGATGCCCGGCAGCGGGCGCATGGCGGCGCCGGGCTTGGCCGAGGTCACGCCGGGCAGCGGACTGATCATGATGGCGCCGGTCTCCGTCTGCCACCAGGTGTCCACGACGGGGCAGCGGTCGTGGCCGATGTGCTCGCGGTACCAGACGTACGCCTCGGGGTTGATCGGCTCGCCGACGGAGCCCAGGACGCGCAGGCTGGACATGTCGTACTTGGCGGGGATGTCGTCGCCCCACTTCATGAACGTCCGGATGGCCGTGGGGGCCGTGTAGAGGATCGTGATCTTGTACTTCTGCACGATCTCCCAGAACCGGCCCCGGTGCGGGGTGTCCGGGGTGCCCTCGTAGATGACGCTGGTGGCGCCGTTGGCCAGAGGGCCGTACACGATGTACGAGTGGCCGGTCACCCAGCCGATGTCGGCCGTGCACCAGTAGATGTCGGTCTCGGGCTTGAGGTCGAAGACCGCGTGGTGGGTCCAGGCCGTCTGCGTCAGGTAGCCGCCGGTGGTGTGCAGGATGCCCTTGGGCTTACCGGTGGTGCCGCTGGTGTAGAGGATGTACAGCGGGTCCTCGGCGTCGTGGGGCTCGGCGGTGTGCTGGTCGCTCTGGCGGTCCACCAGGTCGTGCCACCAGACGTCCTTGTCGCCGGCGGCGACGTCCTGGCCGGTACGCCGTACGACGAGGACGTGCTCCACCTGCGGGCACTCGGCGACGGCCTCGTCCACGGTCGGCTTGAGCGCCGACGGCTTGCCCCTGCGGTAGCCGCCGTCGGCGGTGATGACCAGCTTGGCGTCGGCGTCGTCGATCCGGCTCTTCAGCGCGCCGGCCGAGAACCCGCCGAACACCACCGAGTGGATCGCCCCGATGCGGGCGCAGGCCAGCATCGCGATCGGCAGCTCGGGGATCATCGGCATGTAGATCGCGACGCGGTCGCCCTTCGCCACGCCGAGCTCCTGCAGGGCGTTGGCGGCCTTGCTGACCTCGTTCTTGAGGTCGCTGTAGGTGAGGGTGCGCGTGTCGCCGTCGGGCTCGCCCTCCCAGTGGTAGGCGACCTTGTCGCCCCGGCCCTCCTCGACGTGGCGGTCGACGCAGTTGTAGGCCACGTTGAGCCGGCCGCCCACGAACCACTTCGCGAAGGGCGGATTCCATTCGAGCGTCGTGTCCCACCGGTCGGCCCAGGTCAGGCGTTCGGCCGCGCGTTCCCAGAAGGCGAGGCGATCGGCTGTGGCCTCGTCGTATGCGGCTTCGGTCACGTTCGCGGCCGCCGCCAGGTCAGCCGGCGGTGCGAACCGGCGGTTCTCCTGCAGCAGGTTGGACAGCGCCTGGGTGTCGTTGCCAGCGGTCTCGGGGGCCACTTCGTGCTCCTTCTATGGCCAGATTGGATAGGTTCGTGTCCCACTTCACCAGCTCACGACCTCCGTACACAAGAGGTCTAGACAGGTCTGTACCGAGTGGTCGGTGGCGGGGATGTCTTATCGCAATGCATTACAAACGCTATTGAAATGTTGTCATCCTGAAATCTTGTGAATGTGCGGGCAGGGAATGGCGGCGCTTTATGGGGCCCATTTGTGGGGGCTGCGCGGTCGGTTTGTCCGCGGGGCGGGCGCTCGCGTCCCGTCACTCTCGGTCGGGACGCGGGGCTCCGCCGAGCCTCGGTCGCAGGTCACCGGCGTCCGCGCGGCCTTGGCGGAATCTGGGTCCTACCCGCGGGTAAGGTCGGGACCGTGAGTGATCCACTGGCCGTCATCGCGGAGTTCCCCGGCGTCCCCGAGGCGGTGGACGAGGCCCGGCAGGCCGTCGACAGACTGTACCGCCACCGAGTCCTGCGCCGGGCCAGCCCCGCCGTGTCCGCGGAGTCGGCCCTGCGCGGCGCCCGCGCGTCGGCCGCCGTCGAGGGCGTCGACGTGCCCCTCGACGCCCTGCGCCGTGACGAGATCCACGATCCCCTGGTCCAGGGGGCGCTGCGCGTGTCGGCGGAGATGGGACGCATGGGGCCGACCTGGCGGAAGGCGCCCCGGCAGGTGCTCGCCCGGTTGCACGCCGTGGCCGCGGCCGGGCTCGTGTCTCAGGAGGAGCTGGGGCGCCCGCGTTCGTTCGACGAGACCTCCGACCCCTTGGGCCTGGGCCCCGCGCCGGCCGCCGCCGACGCGGCGGTCCGCGTGGAGGGCCTGCTCGACCTGCTGGAACGGCCCACGAAGGCGCCCGCGGTCGTGCTGGCCGCCGTGGTGCACGCGGAGCTGGCGGTGCTGCGCCCGTTCGGTACGGCGGACGGGGTCGTGGCCCGCGCCGCCGAGCGGCTGACGCTGGTCGAGTACGGCCTGGACCCGAAGTCCCTGGTGGCCGTGGAGGTGGGGCATCTGGAGCCCGCGTACGGGGAGGCGTTGCGGGCGTACCTGGGCGGGACGCCCGAGGGGGTGGCCGCCTGGGTACAGCACTGTGCCTCCGCGGTAAGGCTCGGCGTACGTGAGACGACTGCGATCTGTGAGGCCATGCAGCGCGGCTGAGTTCCGGCCTCGGGCCCTGGCCGCCTGGGGGTGCGGGAGCCGTCGGCGGCGGGGGAGTCCGATGACTCGAAATCCATCGAGGAACACCAGGTCAGGGCGGGAATGCCAGGTTCGCTGAGTAACGCTGGATCCATGGGGGAATGCCCGGATTCTTGATGAATGTCTGGATTCCGGGAGGAATCCGACATAGCTGACGGCGTCTCTGTCACGAGACGCCGCCTGCCTGCGCATCACGCCGGGTTACCAAGCGTGCACCTGTATTCCGTCGAAGCGGGTCAAGCCCGTTACGACGCGCCTCCCGCGGCTGGTCGCGCGTGGGTACCCGGTTGATGCACCCGGACAACTGTCCGTAACCCCTTTCTACGTCGGATCTGCCCTGATGGGAACCCCTCGGAGCAAGACCTTTACCCCGCTGTGGTCGTGCTCCGCCGGCGCGCGGGGGTGAGCCGTTGGAGCGATCCCGACGCCAAGTCGTGATGCTTACCCTGAGTGACGGTCTTTATGTGATCGTTATGAGGTCACGAAAAAACTTGGCGGAAATACCAGATTGCTCCTCGACGAAACTCAAGTTGATCGGGCAGCATACGGTGGTATCGCCCCAAACCGGAGCGTCCTTGCACGGGAAGCTTTGCAAGTCCCTTGCCAGGCTCCGGTCCAGTGATGAAAGCTTTCTTCTGAAACGGGACCGGCTCTACCCCCCCGGAGCCGGACCGGTCAGGCGACCCCCGCTCTCCCCCCCGGCGGGGGTCGCCCCTTTTCCGGACCTTTTTGGCCCGCGCGGGCGCCGCGCCCTCCATGGGCGGACGGCCTCTCGCACGGGCTGGGCCTCCTCGCCCCGCGTGACAGCCGTTCGTACTCCGCCAGGGCCGCATGGCAGTTGCTTTGGGGTGCCGTTGAGCACGTACTCCACCGCTCGTCCCCCGACGCTCCGCTGAGCACGTCCCACGGGCCCCGCACACCACGGCCCCCTTGACGTACATCGCTCCGCCGCACCGCCTGCGTGGCTCGGCCATCGTTCCGCCGCACCATCTGCGTGGTTCGGCCATCGTTCCGCCGCACCATCTGCGTGGTTCCGCCACCGCTCTGCCGTACCGCCTGCGCAGCTCCGGGTGGCACTGGCGCGGCACGTCAGTTGCTCTGCGCGTCACTCACGCCTTCACCCGCTCCGCCATCGCTCGCGGACCGCTCGCATCGCCTTCGCGCAGCACACCACCCACCCGTGCGGCTTCGTCCAGCACGTCTCACGTCCGTCCCGCCACCGACCCGCCACCGACCCGCCACCGACCCGCGCCAAGACACCCGCCCCTGCCGTCACGGCCCCCGCCTTCGCCGCACCCAGCGTCCGGCCCCACCACCAGGCCCGGCGGTCCGTACCACTGAGCGTGCCTGTCGCGGCCGTCCAGGGGCAGTGCCAGCCGCCCGCCGACACCTCGGCCACACCGCCCCGCCCCCACACCCACCACAGCGACTCGAAGGCCGAGGACTTACTTGTCCACAGCCACTCACCACCTCCACCTCCACAATCCCCAGAATCCCATTCGGCTCCCCGCCGCCTTGCCCACCTCCAGCAAGCTCGACCTCCCAACGCCGGCCCCAGGCCGCCACACCCACCCGATCCCCACCCACATCCACCCGGGAGGCCGACCACCATGCACCGCCCCTTGGTCATCACCGAAGACCACGCCCTGCTCGACGACCTGGTCCGCATCGCAGCCGCGGCAGGCGCGCAACTCGACGTGGCGCACGTCCCAGCCCACGCCCGCCCCTTCTGGAACCTCGCCCCACTCATAGCCATAGGCGCCGACCAGGCCGACAACGTGGCCGCCACCTCACCCCCACCCCGAGACCAGGTCCTCCTCGTGACCAGAGACGGCGAAGACCCCGACACCTGGCGAAAATGCGTAGCAGTCGGCGCCCAGGCCGTCATCACCCTCCCCGGCGACGAGCGCGACCTGGTCGACCGGCTCGCGGACGCCATGGAGCCAGACCCCCGCTCGGGATCCGTGGTCTGCGTGATCGGCGGCCGAGGCGGGGCGGGCGCGAGCGTACTCGCCGCCTGTCTGGCCCTGCGAGCCTCGGCCGACCACCTTCGCACCCTCCTGGTGGACGCCGACCCGCTCGGCGGCGGCATAGACGCGCTCCTGGGCCACGAGGAGGCGTCAGGCGCCCGCTGGGGCGACCTCGTGGCGAGGGAGGGCAGGGTCAACTCCAGCGCGCTGCAGGCGGCGCTCCCGGCGTTCGGAGACCTGGCCGTCCTGTCCTTCCACAGGGGCGAGGTCGCGGAGATCCCGTCTCAGGCCATGCGCTCGGTGCTCGAAGCGGGCAGACGCGGCTTCGACCTGGTCATCGTGGACCTCCCCAGGCACCTGGACCCCGCCGCGACGGAGGCCCTGACCCGAGCGCAGACGACTCTGACGGTGGCCACGGCCGACGTGCGCGGCATCCTCTCCGCCGCCCAGGTCATATCCGAGGTACGCAAACACACCGCCGACATCCGCGCCGTCCTCCGTCCTGGAGTCCTGGACGACGACGTGGCCATGTCCTCTCTGGGCATCCCCTCGGCAGGGAGCCTCCCCGACCAACCCAGGCTCACAGCCACACTCAACCGTGGCGAACTCCCGAGACTCGGCCCGCGCACCGTACTGGGCGCCCTGTGCACCTCCCTCCTCCGAGACCTCCTGCCGGCGACATGACCACAAACTCCACCACCACCCCACACTCACCCACCCCACAAGCCATGGGTCCCCACCCACTCGGCCCACCTCAATCCCCCCAAAAGCCGCAGCACCAACCGCTACAAAGACCCCACCCACCAACCCACCAGCCACCACAACAACCGGCCCTCCTTCCTCCGACCACCACGGTCTCCCCGGACTTGGTCGAAGCCGTCCGCGTCCGCCTGGCCCGAGCAGGCGTGGAGCCCACGGCCGCCCAGGTCGCGGTGGCGCTGAGAGCGGAGAAGGCCGTATACGGCGACGCGGAGATCCTCGCCGTGGCCAGGGCACTCTGCGCCGACCTGATCGGCGCGGGCCCGCTGGAGCCGCTCCTCGCCCGCCCCGACGTAACGGACGTCCTGGTCAATGGTCCTCGTGAGGTGTGGATCGACGACGGCACCGGCCTACGCCGCACGTCGGTCGCCTTCACCGACGACGGGGCCGTACGCAGGTTGGCGCAACGCCTCGCGACCGCCGCCGGCAGACGCCTGGACGACGCGTCTCCCTACGTGGACGCCCGCCTTCCGGGCGGCGTACGCCTCCACGCGGTGCTTCCCCCCGTGGCCTCCGGCGGCACCTGCGTCTCCCTGCGCCTGCCACCACGACGCACCTTCACCCTGACCGACCTGGTCTCCGCGGGCACGATCACCCCGTCCGCGATCCCGGTGCTCACCGCCATGGTCACCGCCAGGCTCGCCTTCCTGGTCACGGGCGGCACCGGCACGGGCAAGACCACGCTCCTGTCGGCCCTGCTCTCCCTCGCCGACCAGGACGAACGCCTCCTGCTCGTGGAAGACTCGGCCGAGCTGCGCCCGATCCACCCCCACGTCGTACGCCTGGAGACCCGCCCGGCCAACCTGGAGGGCGCGGGCGGGGTGGAGTTGCGTGACCTCGTACGTCAGGCGCTCAGAATGCGCCCGGACCGCCTGGTGGTGGGGGAGGTGCGCGGAGCGGAAGTCGTGGACCCGCTGGCCGCCCTGAACACCGGGCACGAGGGCGGTTGCGGCACGTTGCACGCCAACACGGCGGCCGACGTACCACCCCGCCTGGAGGCCCTCGGCTGTGCGGCGGGTCTGACCAGGGAGGCCGTACACAGCCAGCTCGCAGCGGCCCTCGACGCCGTCATCCACCTGACGCGCAGCCGCCAGGACGGCCGCAGGCGCATCGCCGAGATCTGCCTGCTCGCCAGGACTCCGACGGGCCTGGTCGAGTCGGTTCCGGCCCTCACCTTCAACCCTCAGGGCACCGTCCAACCCGGCCCCGGCTACGAGGCCCTGGCCCGCCGAGCCCGTCCCTAGGAGCGACGAGTCAGCCAGACGACGAGCAGCAACAGCCGCCCCGCGCAAGGCCGCGCGAGGCGAAAACCCCCTGGTGCGAGGCAGCACCCACCACCCACGACGGCAGGCAAGACCTGCTGCCATCCGCCGTCCGCCATCCGCGTCGCGAAGCCGCAGCACCAGGGAGCCCGCACCCGCCCACCCCCACTTCGAGACCCCATGACCAACGCCCTGATATCCGCCCTGTCCACAGCCTGCGCCATCTGGCTGTGGACAGGCCCCACCACGGCCACCACCCGCCTCTCCCACCTGCTGACCTCAACCACCCCCGCACCAACGTGGCCATCGCTGTCCAAGCTGCTCACCCGCCCCAGCCCCGCCCGCCGCGCCGATGCCTGGCGACGAGCCTCGATAGAGCTCTGCCAGTCCCTGTCCGCAGAGCTGTCAGCCGGACGCACTCCAGGCGAGGCCATGACCAGAGCCATCTCGGCGGTAGACCTCCCTGACCCCGATCTCCTCCGCTCGGTCGTCGCCGCGGCCAGGGACGGCGGCGACGTCGCAGCGGCGCTGACGACGGCGGCCCCACTTCAAGGAGGCGAAGGGCTCCGCCAGTTGGCGGCCTGCTGGGAGGTCGGCACCACGGTAGGGGCAGGAATGGTCTCCCTGATCGACAGGGTGGCACAAACGTTGAGAGCGGCCCAAGCCCATCGCCAGGACGTCGCAGCACAACTGGCGGGCCCGCGCACCACGGCCAGGATGCTCGCCGTCCTGCCGGCCCTCGGCCTTCTCATGGCCGGGGCCCTGAACATGCATCCGCTTGAGTTCCTGTTCGGCGGCATCCCGGGCCTCATGTGCCTGATCGCCGGTGTGTCACTCGACGCGTGCGGCCTGTGGTGGACCAACCGCATGGCCACCCAGGCGCAGGGCTGAACGAGCCGCGGCATTTCGACGAAGGACGCGACCCGCCGTTCTTCGCACTCGCACCGAACCACCGATCGGACCTGACGATGCTCCACCTGCTGTCTGCCCTGTGCGCAGCGATGTCCGCCTGGCTCTGGCTCTCACCCAGAACCCCCACAGAACGCCTCACCCGCCTACACCCCCACCCATCACCGCCCTCCCACACCCTCGAACCGCCGCCCCAGGCCCACCCCACCCCAACACACACCAAGAACCAGACCCCACGAGCCACGCACCAGTCCCCACGAGCCAAGAGCCGGACCCCACGAGCCACGCACCAGTCCCCACGAGCCAAGAACCAGGTCCCACACGCCGGGAACCAGCAAGTCACCGCCAACCCCCACCTCCAGCTCCCTCACCCCGCCTGGTTGGAGCAGCCGGTCCCACGCCAGCACCGCCTCACCCGCAAATCGGTCCTGACAGCCATCTGCATCGGCCTGATCTTCGCGCTCCTGATCGGCGGCAGCGCAGGAGTCGTCGCAGGCATCCTCATCACCCCCGCAGCGGCCCTGTTCCTGCACCACAAAGCGCAAACCTCGCCACAAGCCCAAGCCGACCGTCGCCGAATGGCCGCCGACCTCCCCTTCGCCGCCGACCTGATGACTGCCTGCCTACGCGCAGGCCGCCCCGTCAGCGCCGCCACCGAGATCGCCGCGAGCACGATCGGCGGCCCACTGGGCGAACGTCTGTCATGGGTCAGCAGCCAACTGCGCCTCGGCGCAGACCCAGAGCCGACCTGGTCCTCCCTGGCCCGAGATCCCGCCATGGGTCAACTCTCCCGAGCCATGAGCCGAGCAGCTCAGAGCGGCGCCCCTGTTGCCGACGTCCTGACCCGCCTGGCGGACGACGCCCGAGAGGCGAGCCGAGCCGCATCCGTCGCCTCGGCAAGAAGCGTCGGCGTGAAGGCCGTGGCACCCCTCGGCCTGTGCTTTCTACCGGCGTTCGTCCTGCTCGGCATCGTCCCAGTGGTCGCCGGCCTCGCCGCCACGATCATCATCCCGTAGGCCACCACCAACTCGCCGGCACAAGCAGCTCACCGACAACGACCACGCCCGCACATCCCCCACCAACCACGGCCCCCACAACGCCGTACGTCCAGCCCGCAATCAGCCCTCACCAGCGCAAGCATGGCCACCACTGCAAAACGTCCGCCACGCCCAGGACCACGCGCAAAGGCGGTGCACGCCAAGCGCGAACTCGTACCCAACACATGTAAGTGCGTGTTTGAGAAGATCGTTTGTACCGGGATTCAGTCGCAGATGTAGCGCGGTTGGCGTTGGGGCAGGTCCTCCGACACCGGCCTCGTGGCCGGATGCGCGCCTGACAGCGGGTTGCAAGCGGTTTTCCTAGACTGCCGATCATGCGAAAGATCTCCGGATTAAAGACACTCGTCGTCGCCGCCGTCGCTCTCACCGCACTGGCTCCCGCCCCGGCGACAGCCGCCGCGTGGAGCTGCTCCGGCGCCGGGGGAACGCTCAAAACCAAGCACGGTCATGTCAAATACTTGTGGAAAGTGTGCGGTGACGGCTACGCCGCTGCCTCGGGCACTGTGAACGACACCAAGTGGGATCTGTGGACGGCGGTCGTCGAGGTCAGCTTCTCCAAAGCGGGCAAGGGGGTCGGCGGCACCGGCGGCCGCGTGGAGGCGGGCCGGAAGAAGGGCAGCAGAGATTTTGCCTTCTCTGCCGCAGCCCGGCAGGGCGCCGACACGGTAGTGATCAAGGCTCGGCGCTGCTTTCTGGGCACCACCCTGTGCAACAACACCACCACCTTCACGGGCAAGCGCTGATCTTGTCGCTAAGTACTACAGTCATGTTTCGTGATTTGTAGTTGGATCTTGTTGTGGCGTAGCCGTCGTTTCCAGTAGTGGCTGCTGCGGGTGCGGGTGCGGGTTTGGTGGGTGCGTCGGTGGTGTGACCAGGCCAGGGCGTGTTGCAGGATTTGGGTGATGGGGTGGGTGGCGGCGCTGGTCAGATGTGCCAGGAGACGGCGGATCTCGGCTGGGGTGAGGGGGACCGGGCCGCATGTGCTTTTGGGGCGTGGGCGGCGGTGACGGCGAGGTAGGCGTGGGCGAGCATGGCCAGGGTGATGTGGCGGTGCCAGCCGTCGTAGCGGCGGACCTGGTATTGGTCCAGGCCGACTTCGTTCTTGGCGGACTGGAAGCATTCCTCGATGGCCCAGCGGGACCCGGCGATGCGGACGAGCTGGTCCAGTGCGGTGCCCGCAGGTCCGAAGCACAGGTAGAAGGCGAGTTCGCGCTCGCCTTGGTCGTTGGGTGTGAGACTGCGGCGGACCAGCAGCCACCGCTGGAGGCCGCCGGGCCCGCCGAGGTGGTCGTCGTTGTGGGGCGGCAGCGTCGCCATCGCCCAGTCGTACAACCTCGGCCCCTTGGCCCCGTCGCCCGCCGACAGACGTTTCCACGCCTGCTCGGGCGCGTCCGCGGTCACCGCGTCGGCTCGTGAGCCGGTGTTGCCGTAGCCGGTGCCGACCGACTGGCTCCTGGGCACGGCGACCACGTACCCGACCTTGCGCTTCTCCAGGTAGAGACGGAACTTGTGGTCCTGGCCGTACGCCTCGTCCGCAGCCACCCACGAGGCGGGCACTCCACCATCCAGCGCCCGGCCCAGCATCGCCGCCGCCAGCGCCGGCTTGGTGGCAAACGGCACACTGTCCGGGATGCCGGCCTGGGCGCACCTGGCCCGATCACCGGTCCAGGACTTCGGCAGGTACAACTCGGCATCGATCAACGCTCGCCCGCGCGGCGTCGCGTACGCGACAAACACCCCGAGCTGGCAGTTCTCCACCCGGCCCGCCGTACCGGAATACTGCCGCTGCACCCCGGCCGACCGGGCGCCCTTCTTGATGAATCCGGTCTCGTCCACGATCAGCACGCCGCCCGGATCACCCAACTGCTCGATCACATAATCCCGCAGGTCGACACGGACCTCCCGCGGATCCCACCGCACGTTGTTCAGCAGCCGCTGCATCCGATGAGGCTGCGCGTCGCCCGCGGCCTCAGCCAACTGCCAGCCGTTCTTACGCTCCACCGGCGCCAGCAGCCCGACCAGATATGCCCGCGCCTGCCGACGCGGCTCCACCCGGCCGAAACGACTCGCCACCCGCGCGAACAACTCATCCAGCCCGGCCGCCCACGACTGGAGATCCTCAGACGTCACCACCTCCGACACGAACCAAACTATAGATCACAAAACATGACTGTAGTACTGGGGTCGCCGTACACCTGATCGCCACAACCCCCACCAGGCCCTCTCGCCAAGAGCGTGCGCCCGGAGGCACGTCCAGCATGCGTCACGAGGGAGTGGCGATCAGCCCTGGACCCTCCCCTCATCCACGAGACGCGTCCGCCACCATCGGCTTTTCCACAGAATGCCGCTCGGCTCACACCCGCCCCCACCCCCTCGGCCACCCTTGAACTCCCGCCGGACAAGACCCCGGCTCCAACCACCTGGAGGCAAGATGCCCAGTCCCGCTGTCACGCCAGACGACATCAAAGCCGCCCCAGACCGCTCGCACGCCATCCCATCGCCCCTCCACTCGCATCCCCAAATCACCCGAAGCCCGACCGCCCCCATCGCAGCCAAGCCGACGACCACCGCAAGCACGCCGCCCGCCTCAGTCCTGTCGACACCCGCCCCAGCAACACCTTCCACGACCTCAACCGGACCTTCGACCAGCGCACCCACCCTCAGCCCCACCCCCAAACGACAGAAGCAGCAGATCAGAAACCCCTGGCCGCGAGCCGGCAAGTGGCTCCACTACGCAGCCGTCAACAAGGAGCGCGGCATGTCGACCGCGGAATACGCGGTGGGGACGATTGCCGCCTGTGCCTTCGCCGCGCTCCTCTTCAAGGTCGTGAGTAGCCCAGAAGTCCAGGAGATGCTGACCTCACTCGTCAACCGAGCACTCAACACCACCAAGGAATGAGCCTCCGCCACACGCGGGCCTCGTCAAGCAGCACGCGGTCGGCATCGCGCGGTTCGGTGACGGCCGAAACCGCCGCGATGCTGCCCGCCCTCATGGTCGTCCTGGCAGCCGCCCTGTGGGCCATCCAAGCCGTTGGCGTCCAACTCGAATGCGTGGACGCAGCCAGGGCGGCCGTCCGAGCAGCAGCCAGAGGCGAACCCCTGGATCAGGTCCGCGACTACGCCCGCTCAGTCACCAGCCCGAACGCCGAAGTATCCATAACCCGCGACCCCGAACTCACAAAAGTACAGATAACCGTAGAAGTACGCCCATCCTGGGCCAACTCCCTGCCAGCAGTCCGAGTCTCAGCCGCAGCAACCGCCGACACGGAACCGTAACTCCCCACCGCATGCGCGAGAGGACACCCGACTCCCGCAAATCCAACCAGACCTTCCTCCTTCGGCTGGCTGGGGAACAGACAGGACGGCCCGCCACTCACCAGCCGACCGAGAACGGATGGCGGACCGGATCACAGCCCGTTCGACGGACCGATCGTCCAACGGCCAATCCTCCCGGCAGCCGGAACAGCCCGCCTATCGCCAGACAACCACCCATCCCGCGACAGGCGCTCAACCCCTTCCCCCCACCCGGCAGTCCTCCCCTCCAGATCGCCCAACCCCTGACCTCCACTGCACATCCACTGCCCGTCTACTCCTTCAAAGCTTCGGAGGAAGCGATGAACACGAAAGACCGAGGCTCGGCAACCCTGTGGGGTGTGGCTCTGATGGGCTTGCTGATGGCGGTCGCCACCACGCTCGCCACGGTGGGGTCCGTGCGCGTGGCCCGCCACCGAGTCGACAACGCCGCCGACCTCAGCGCCCTGGCAGCAGCCAAGCTGGCCTTGATCGCCCCGGACACAGCCTGCGCGAAGGCGGCCGCCCTGGCCACCGAGAACGGCGTCGAACTCACGGAATGCAAGATCACCGGCGATGTCGCCGATATCCGGACAGCATTACCACTCTCGCTCCCGCTATTAGGAACCCGAACCTTGACGGGCAGATCACGTGCCGGCCCAGCGGCACCCGGCCCCTGAACGGACCCCACTCCAAAGCGTCCTTCCGCACAACGAACGTAATCGAGTCACGAGTTCTTGGACGCTCTGTCCAAGAGCCGTGTATAGCCAGTAAGGTTCCGCTTACCCTCGGTCCATGCCGTATGTGACAGGGAGTCTGGGCGAGCAGGAACACAGTCGCTAGGGTGCGGGTTCGGGGACGGTCGGTGACCGTATCGGCCGGGCGGACTGCACTTCCGGTCGTCGCGTGGGCGCCCCGAGGGTGCTCAGGCGGCGCGAGGCTCTCGATGGAGGGAAGCGTCGTGTCGGTAGTCGGCAGAGTGGCGGTCGCAGGGTTGGTCGCGGCTGGATCCATCGCGCTCGGCGGTCCCGCTCATGCGGCCGTTGCGACGCGGCAGCTCGGCTCCTCCGGTCCTGCCGGTCAGGCAATCGGTCAGCCTGGTCAGGCAAGCGGTCAGGCAAGCGGCCAGCCTGGTCAGGCGAGTTCTTCGGGGCAGAGCGGTGCTAGCCCCAACTCCCTGTCCGAGTCTGGGTCTTCATGGCAGGGCGGCGGCGACTTCGCCCAGATCGGGTCTCAGAGGCAGGTCGGCTACCTGGGGCGGGCAGGGGTCATGCGTCTGGGCGCGTTCACCGGCAGGACGGTCGCGCAGGGCAGTTCGGTGGGCTCCGCGCCAGCGGCCGAGCTGGGCGGCATGGATGGGCAGATCACCTCGCCCTCCGACGGGGAAGTGGTTTCGAACTCGTCCGTGACGGTTTCCGCGCGTTCGGGGCTTCTGCAGTTGAAAGCGGCCCTGTACGTCGATGGGCCCTCCACATCTAGCCAGAAGGTCGCTGGGGGAGGGGCCGGCCAGACGCTCTCCGGCACGTTCGACGCCGACGGCGCGCCTAACGGCACCTTCACCGTGACCCTCAAGGGAGAGCTCACCGGCACCACGTACGCGAGCAGCACGTTCAAGCTGCGCCGCCCACCCGCAGCGCCGGGCAGCGTGAAAGCGAGCAGACAGGGTACCCAGAAGGTACTCGTGACCTGGGGCAAGGGGTCCGAGCCCGACCTGCAGTCGTACGAGGTCTCCAACACCCAGACCGGCGTGGTCGGCAGGCTGCCCGCCGACAGCGCGTGCTCGGGTTCGTCGTGCAGGGCCGTACTCGCCGTGCCGTCCAAGGTGGCGGGGCAGAAGGTGGGGTTCACGGTCGAGGCGTTCAGGGGTGATGGCGACGGGGGGTCGATCGGTTCGGCCGATTCGGCTGCCGCGTCCATCGTCTTCCCTGCCCCGCCCTCGGCCCAGCCCAAGAAGACCCCGACCGGCAGCGAACGTACCTTCAAGGGCAGCGATCCCAAGCGCGTCGAGGCGCTCCCCACGCTGCCTGTAAAGAGGCAGAGCCAGCCTTCGAGCAAACCGACGACACGTAAGCCGACGAACACGAAGCTGCCCGACGTCGATCCGAGTGGCAACCTTCCGATTCCTACGGCAGACGCCCAGGGTGAGAACGGCGGCTTGGCCCCGGCAGATGCGAAGGGCGGCGCGAACTCCACTCCCGTGCAGAGCGGTGGGGTCAAGGCTCAATCGACCGAGTCCTACATCGGAAACATCGGACAGTACGGTCTGTATGTCGCGGGTGGCATCCTTCTGCTGCTGCTCGGGGCACACGCAGGTGCCTGGGCCCGACGGCGTACGCTCTCCGACGGCGGCGCAGGTGGCTCCACGGCTGTGGCCGCAGATCCGGGACCTGGCGGTGATACCGGTGCCCCGGCCGCAGGTGTGCGGGACGGCACGGCGACGCACGGCGTGCGGGTCAGGCGCGGGGACGGCAGCACCGTGTCGGCGACTGCCGTGCCTCGACGGCCCGCCGTCATTCTGGCCGTCGCCAAGATCCGCATGCCTGAGCAACCGCCTGTGGCGCGCCAGGCGAGGGCCGAGTTGGTGGCGGACTTCGAGGCGCCGCTCGGCGGTCGGCGGCAGTCGAGCCGAGAGGAAGATGACCTGGGCTCGCTGGCTCAGCGGCCAGGACGGGACGACGACCCGGCGACTCCTGAACGGGGCCAGCGATCTGGCCGGGCAGCGGATTCGTCGCTCGGCGCTCGGAGCGAGCTTCCCAGCCCGGAAGCCAGTTCCTCGGCCAGTGATGCTTCGGGGCGGCAGTCGTCCTCGGATGCCGAGCCGCTGCGCGGCGCGGGAGAGGTGTCGGCACACCTGGTCGACCGGCTGTCGGGCGAGGGCTTGGTAGCCGAGAGTCCTGCGGAGGCGTCGGCTCGGGTGGAAGAGCTGCAGTTACGTGAGGACCGGCAAGAGGATAGGCGGCTGTCGCGTCGGGGGCCCAGTTTGGACGAGGGGTTGCCGCGCGAGGTGTCCCAGGCGGAAGAGCGGTCGTTGCTTGAGGACTCGCACGTGGGTGAGCGGTCGTTGCTTGAGGACTCGTACGTGGGTGAGCGGTCGTTGCGTGAGGATTGGCATGTGGATGAGCGGTCGTTGCGCGACGATCTGCGCATGGAGGAGCCCCTGTTGGGTCGGGACCATTGCGTCGACGAGCATCAGCCGGGTGAGGGTCCGCTGACGGGAGAGCGGCTGTCGGGTCGGGAGCTTCAGATGGGTGATCGCCGGTCGAGGGATGAGTCGCACAGAGATGAGCGGACGTCGCCTCAGGGCTCACACATGGACGAGCAGACTGACGAGGGACTGTCGCGTCAGGACTCGCGGGAGTGCGGCCCCAACGAGGCGCCGGGGCGGTGGGTGATCGCGGAGTCGCTGGCCGGTTCGTGGGAGCCGTCCGAAAGCGCGGGAGGGCGGGCGGGGGATGCGGCCCTCGGCGCGCGTGATGGGCGGGGTGCTTCGCAAGGGCCGGTTCATCTCGCTCTGCCGAGTTCGGTGGTGATGGACGTCCCTGAGGGTCCTTCAACTTCTGCGGTCACGCCTGCCATTCGTCTTGAGGAACGCTGGGACGACTATCTGCCGCCGTCGCCGAGGTCCATGGAGGACAGCGGGTTCTGGGAGCGTCCGCAGCCGGGTGCCGCCGATTTCTGGGCCGAAGACGACGATGGCGACGGCGACGATGGCGACGATAAGCGGGACGATGAGCGGGCTCATGTCTGGCGTCGAAACCGAAATGGCGAGACCCGGCGTATTTAGGTGAGTGGCCAGGGGCTCGGTGTTGTTGGTGTCGGGTATCTATGCCGGAAACGGCCTACATGATTTTTCCAGAGAGATTCTTGATTGGTGAGCCGAGTAAATCCGTGGCAACAGGTTCGAGCATCGGTGATCCGGTAACCTGCATCGTCGCGCACTGGACTTCGGGCTGGGCTCACCAGGTTTGGCCGGGGTGCGAGGCCATGAGGTGGGAGCGCAGAGCGAGGCCGGTTAAGGCGCAGGTCGGGGCTTGGTGAGCGCGGGTCAGGGCTCGGCGAGGTGCGGGCCACGGCTCAGCGAAGTGTGGCCTGGCGCTCTCCAAGGCTGGGCGAAGTGTGCTGGTCAGGGCTGGGCGTGGTGCTGGCCAGGGCTGGGCGAAGTGTGCTGCCCGGGGTTGGGTGAGGTGCTGGCCAGGGTTGGGCGAAGTGTGTTGGCCAGGGGCCGGGTGGAGCGCTGGTCGGGGGGCTGTGCTGTTGTCGGTTGTTCGCCACGGTGTCACGCCCGCTCGAAAGCGCCGCCGCTGCCGTTGCTGTTTGACTGCTTGCGGGAAGCTGGGTCGGTTGTTTTCTGGTTTGAGAATGTGCTTGGGTTCGGGGTTTTATTGGGGGAGCAGGAGTGTGTTGAGGAGGTGGATGGCGCCGCGTTTGTCCAAGGGCTCGTTGCCGTTGCCGCATTTCGGGGATTGGATGCAGGAAGGGCAGCCTCGTTCGCATTCACAGGACATGATCGCCTCGCGGGTGGCCGTCAGCCAGTCCGTGGCGCGGGCGTAGCCGCGTTCGGCGAAACCGGCTCCGCCCTCGTGGCCGTCGTACACGAAGACGGTGAGCAGGCCCGTGTCGGCGTGCAGTTCCGTGGAGACACCGCCGATGTCCCAGCGGTCGCAGGTGGCGAAGAGGGGGAGCAGGCCGATGGAGGCGTGTTCGGCGGCGTGGGCGGCGCCGCCGAGGTCGATGCCTGCTTCGGCGAGTGGCGCGACGGCCGAGGCGGGCAGGGTCCACCAGACGGCACGGGTGCGGAGGGTGCGAGGCGGTAGCTCCAGGGGTTCGTCGCCGAGCATTTCGCCTGAGTGGAGGCGTCTCTTCAGATAGGAGACGACTTGGCGGGTCACCTCCACTTCGCCGAAGTGCAGCGTGCCCGGGCCCAGAGGGTGGGAGCGCTCGGTGGCGAGGATGGAGATGTCGGTGATGTCCCGGGCGAACGTCGTGTAGTCCGGGTTGGCGCTCGACACCAGGGCGACTCCGGCATCCAGGTCGAGGAGGTCCACCAGGAAGGTCTCGCCCTGGTGGAGGTAGATCGCGCCGGTGTGGACGGTGGTGTGGGCCGAGGGCTCGTCCACGCTGCCCAGGAGGCGGCCCGTGGACGACTCCACGACCTGGATCGGGGTGCCCCCGCCGCCTCGGATGTCGGCGAGGTCGGTGGCGCGTTCGCGTCTGGTCCAGAACCAGCCTGCGGGGCGCTTTCTGAGCAGGCCCTGCGTCACGAGGTCCGCGAGGACGTTGGAGGTGGTGGGGCCGAAGATCGGCAGGTCGTCCTCGGTCAGCGGGATCTCGGCGGCGGCGGCGCAGAGGTGGGGACCCAGGACGTACGGATTGTCGGGGTCGAGGACGATCGCCTCGACGGGCCGGCCGAACAGGGCGTCGGGGTGGTGTACGAGGTAGGTGTCCAACGGGTCGTCCCGGGCGATCAGGACGGCGAGCGCGTCCTGGCCGTCACGGCCCGCGCGGCCCGCCTGCTGCCAGAGGGAGGCGCGGGTGCCCGGCCAACCGGCGATCAGTACGGCGTCCAGACCCGAGACGTCGACTCCCAGTTCGAGGGCGTTCGTGGTGGCCAGGCCCATGATGGTGCCGGCGCGGAGAGCCTTCTCGAGGAGCCTGCGGTCTTCCGCGAGATAGCCGGCCCGATAGGCGGCGATCTTGTTGGGGAGATCGGTCAGGTCGGGATCTGGGAGGTCCGGAAGCGCCCAGGTGAGGGAGGAGGAGATCGAGGAACTCGGAGTAGGGGTATCTGAGGGTTTTGGGGTGTCTGAGGATTTCGGGGTGTTCGGGGTGTTTGGGGGGCTTGGTGTGGAGATGGCGCTGGGAGTGGAGGTGGTGGTGGGAGTGGACGTGGGAGTGGCGGGCCTGGGCGTGGCGTGGGGGCTGGGGGTGTGCGAAGGGTGCGGTGAAGTCGGAGCCGAGGCGGTGTGGGGTGTTGGAGTCGTCTCTGGGGTGGTGGCGTCCTGAGGTGGTGAGTTGGGGGTGTTTTGAGGGGCGGGAGTGTGGGTGCTCGGCGGTGGTGGGGCCGAGGTGTCGTGGGGTGTGGCAGGCAGAGCGGTTGGAGGGGGTGTGGCGGGGAGAGTGGTTGGAGGGGGTGTGGCGGGGAGAGTGGTTGGAGGGGGTGTGGCCGGGGGGTTCCAGGGGGAACTGGAGATGGGGAAGGGGGGTGTGATGGAGAAGGCGACGTCGGCGAGTTTGGCGCGGGCGGAGAGGGCGACCGTCTCGGCTCCCCGGCGGGAACGGACGAAGGCCAGCGTGCGTACGTCGGCCAGGACGAGGTCTGCGAGCAGGTCCGCCGCCTCCGCCGTGGCCGTACGCCGCACGGGAGCCCCTCCCTCGCCCCGTAGCTCCGTCAGAGGCGGCTCCCACAGCGCGATGGTGGTCGAACCCTTGGGCGACGCGTCCACGGTCACCTCGTCCATCTCAAGCCCCGTCAGCCTCATCGCGAACACGCCCGGCTCGCTGGCCGTCGCCGAGGCGAGCACGAACGTGGGGCGGGAGTTGTAGCGGGCGCAGGCGCGGCGCAGGCGGCGCAGGATCTGGGCCACGTGCGAGCCGAAGACGCCGCGGTAGCCGTGGCACTCGTCCACGACGACCAAGCGCAGCCGGCGGAAGAACGACGACCACTGCGCGTGGCGGGGGAGGATGCCCCGGTGGAGCATGTCGGGGTTAGTCAGGACGTAGTTGGCGTGCTGGCGTACCCAGGTGCGTTCCTCGAACGGGGTGTCGCCGTCGAAGCTGGCCGCGCGCACCTGCGTGATGCGGAGTTCGCGCAGGCCGCGGAGTTGGTCGGCGGCCAGGGCCTTGGTCGGTGTCAGGTACAGGACCGTGCCGCCGTCGAGACAGGAGGCGATCGCCGGGGTGAGGTACGCCAGCGACTTCCCCGAGGCCGTGCCCGTGGAGATGATCACGTTTCGGCCACGGAATGCCAGGTCGGCGGCTTCGTACTGGTGAGGCCAGAGTCCTGTCACCCCGCGGTTCGCCAAGCGCGTAACAAGCACGTCAGGGGTCCACTTGGGCCATTGGACTTGACCCGCCTGACGTGCTGGAACATGCTCCACATGGGTGACACGCTCGTGACGTGCGGGAACGCCAAGCAGGTGGCGGAGGAGTGGACCTGCCTGTTCTGGGGAGTATCCGGAGGAAGTCACTGTTTCCAGTCTTGCATCCGTGGGCAAAGTCGCCGGGAATCGTGATTTCGTATAGACACAAGCCAGGCGCGTGGTTGAATGCCGCGCGTCAGGGTCGGACAGTCTGGAGCCGCTCTCCAGATTGCCAGGCCCGCAAGAGTACTTTCGCAGGCGAGGCGCTGGAGGATCTGTGGATCTGAAGTTGGATCACCGCACCGAAGACCGACTCACCATCGTGGAGGTCGAAGGTGAGATCGACGTTTACACGGCGCCGAGATTGCGTGAGCTCCTCATCGACCTGGTCAACAAGGGCAACTTCCACCTTCTTGTCAACATGGAGAAGGTCGACTTCCTCGACTCCACGGGCCTCGGTGTCCTGGTCGGGGGGCTCAAGCGGGTTCGCGCGCATGACGGGTCGCTGGAACTGGTCTGCACGCAGGAGCGCATCCTGAAGATCTTCCGGATCACCGGTCTGACCAAGGTCTTCGGGATCTACGCTTCGGTAGACGAGGCCAAGGAAGCTCACGGCAAAGACAAGTAGCATGGCTACCGTCGAGCTGACGTTCAGCGCACTCCCCGCGCACGTGCGGACCGCCCGGCTGGTTGCGACGGCGATCGCCCGACGCACCGGCGTGGAGGAGTCCTTGCTGGACGAAGTCAGGCTCGCCGTGGGTGAGGCGTGCTCCCGGGCAGTCGAGGCGCATCGAGCACACTGTCCGGGCGAGCCCATCCGCATCGAGCTGCGTGATGACTCCGGGCGTTTTGAGGTCACGGTCAGCGACCAGGCCCCCAGCGATGAGATCAAGCTGGAGCAGCCGCTTGACCTGGGCATGCTCTCTGACTCGTTCATGTCAGGCTTCGGCATCGCGGTGATCGAAGGTCTGGCCGATGACGTCGAGGTCTTCCCCAGCCCCAAGGGGACGAAGATCCGGATGAGCTGGCCCGCCGCCGTCAACGTGAGCTGAGCCCGATTCATACCTCGCCCTCTACGCTGGGTGCCGCGCCTTTCGGTGCCCAGCGAACGAGCCAGTCTTTCTCTCGGTACGGCTGAGTCGGCCGTTCCCACCAGGCGTAGGCGCAAGCGCACGGGATGCGGTCGTGGCGGGCTGAGCTTGGTCCGCTTTGACGGACACCATCGCGGTGTAGTGGTCAGGCGGGCGTCGCCTGTTCTGCCAGGGCTGAGGACTTTCCAGGGGATATGCCCCGCTGCGCGACGCGTGGCGGGGTGTCACCGTTTCGGGCCCCGCTCGGGTGACACCCGATAGGGCATCGGCGTTAGGGTCCCGGGCGGCACTCCGGGCGGCACTCCGGGCGGCACTCCGGGCGGCACTCCGGGCGGCACTCCGGGCGGCACTCCGGGCGGTGCGCAGGGGCGCTGGTTGTGCGGGCTTGGCTGCGGCCTGCCTGGTGAGGCCAACTGGTGGCGGCTCTTCCGGCTACTTCCTTGTCCTGGTGGGTGCGTTGACGTGCCCGGGAAGTGTGGGGCCGAGTCACGGGGAGTTCGGTTTTCGGATGTTCAGGACGGGGCATTCCAGATGATCCTAAACTTAAGGTGAACGGAACGTATATCGCTGGGGGCCGAATGCCGAAGTCCTTCAAGTCGGATGACGATCGCGAAATACTGGCCGCGATCCAAGGCAGGGTCGCCCAAATGGTGCAGAAGCCCTTGGCGGCACAGGCTCGGATGCGCGAGGTCGTCGGCGTCGGCAGGAGTGACGACGGGCTGGTGACGGCGAAGGCCGATCCCGACGGCGCGATCTTTTCGCTCGCCCTCGATCCGCGCGCGATGCGACACGACGCCGACCGCCTCTCGGGCGATGTGAGCGTGGCGGTCAAAGCGGCACAACGGGATTCCTGGCAACAGATCCAGAAGATCCTGAGCGGTGTCTCCCTGCCCGCGGTCACGTCGCAGTCGCTCGGCGAGAGCCTGGCGCACGACGGAGGCGGACAGGCAGTGAACGAGATTCTCCGCCGTGTCCAGGACATGTACAGCTCCGTCGACGGTGTGGACCGCGAAGAGCAGGGGATGCACGATTTCATCGAGAAGGAGTACGACGCGCTGGAGAGGGCGGTCGGCACCGGCGCGAGCGCGTCAGAGCGTGTCACGGCAACCGTCGACGCGCAGGGACGGGTTACCGAGATAACCGTCGAGTCCCGTGCCATGCGGTTGGAGAGTCACGTGTTGGCGGATGAGGTGTTGGCGGCTGTCCGCGGTGCCCGGCGTGACGCTCTGTCGAAGGTGGAGGAGAGGGTGTTCGACGCCTTCCCCGATCTCGATCCGGAGGCCGACGTCGACCTTCTGTTTCAGGACAGCGCTCGGGAAAGACGCCGCTGAATCGGCCGGCCTGCTGATCGGCCCGCCTGCCGCCTGCCGCCTGCTGACCTGCTGGCCCAATGAACCGCTGACTGCTCTGACCGCTGGCCCGCTGACCGCTGGCCCGCTGACCGCTGGCCCGCTGGTGTGCTTTCGCCGGGGTCGCGGTAGGTGCCTCGTCTGCGCTCCCGGCCGGATTGGCCGCCGCGTTCGCGGTGCCGCTGGTGTCGTTGGGGCGTTGCTGGGTCGTCGCTGGGTCTCGGTACTCGAAACCGGAACGTCTCTCGGACGGACCTCCGGTGGAGGGCGTCGGCGACGCGTTCGGCCCGTTGGCCGTGGGCGGCAGCCGTGTCCGAACGCCAGGTCACCCGCCCCGCCGACGCGCGGCTCCACCGCACGAAGCGTTCGGAATGCGGAACGGCGCCTCACGCGTAGTTCGGTGAGGCGCCGTTCCGCATTCCTTGGCGGGGTTTCAGCTATTTTTTCTCGAGCTGCGGGATCATCAGCCTCGCGCCGGGCACCAGTTCGCCGCGGTCGATTCCGTCGAGTTGCCAGTTGGCCTGCATGAGGAGCGACGCGTAAGTTCCGTCGCCGTACTCCCGCTCGGCGATCTCCCAGAGCGTTTCGCCGGATCGCACCGTGTGCGCGGTGGCGCCCACCGGCTCCGTGGCGTCGGAGTGCGGCTGCTGAGGCTCGGGACTCTGATCCCAGTTCTGGTAGTGGGGGAGCGTGAGTTCGGGGGCCTCGCTCTGTCCACGGGGGACCAAGGTGTAGTTGATCGTCCCTGGGAGGAGACCGAGGATCCGGCCCTTCCAGAAGGGGTCCAAATTCAGGAAGCCGTTGACCGGAGCGATCTGCCTTGCCCGGTAGGTGAGGCTGTTTTTCGGGGCCCAGATCTTCGTACCGTCCTTTAGCGTCATCTGAGCGAGGTTGGGCGACTGGGGGGTTGCGTAGCGGACGTTCGTCGCCGACATCTTTTGAGCCGGGTTGGCGGCCCCGAGCTTCTTCACGCCCCACTTCTCAGCCTTGCGCCAGGCGAGGTGTTTCAGGCCGGTCGAGTCACGGAGAAGTCCGTAGTATCCGGCGCCGAAAACCGCGCTGACGCCTCCGACGATGATGCCGTCCTTGACCGCGGCGCCGAAACTCTTCTTCTCGAACAACATGCTCAGGGCGGTGGCGGCCCCGGCGTTGATACCCAGTTCCACCGCCATGTTGAACGCCAGGGGATGGGTCTGCGCCAATCTGGTGACCGCGCCGACGCCCTTCAGAAGTGAGAAGGCCCCGCCGAGTCCGAGCAGGAAGGCCAGGGTGCCGAGCATGCTCGGGGAGATCGACCAGGGATTCTCCACTCCCCGGGCCGTGTTCGCCAGTGAGGAGTTGACGTAGTTGGCGCCGACGACGCCGGCGCCGTTCTTCATGAAGCCGCGCAACACCGGGCCCCGTGCGGTCGCGGATTTCGCGAACGCCTTGGCGAGATGCTTGAGCCTGGTGCGCAGGAGTTTGATCGCCTTGACGACGTTGGTCCGCAGCCTGTTGGCCAGGTTCCGGAGGTAGATCCGAACCACCGGGTTCAGAGCGACCGCGCCCATCATGAGGATGGTGACCACCGCGATCGTCTGCATGGTCGCCTTGACGACGCCCTTGGTCTTCTGGGTGTCCTGGACCGCGTTGCCCAGGATCTGGGCGGCCTGGTCCGCCCGCGCGGCCCACGTTTCCAAGGGTTGGGCCTGGTCGTTGCCTCCAGCCGGATTGACGTATCTCGTCCAGACCACGTGGTAGGCCTGGGCGGCGTCTCCGCCCCATTGCGCCTTCCTGACCTCGCCTTCGACCTTGTCGATGTCCGGCTGCAGCGCGCGGAGCCCTCTCGCCGTGGCCAGGCATGCCTGCTGCATCTCGGTGAGTCGGCGCTCGTAGTCGTCGCTGATGCCCAGCAGGTCCAGAGTCGCGTTGAACGTCACGGAGAGGGTGCTGGGGTCCGGCAGCTCGCTGCTTTTCGGGGCAGGAGGGTTTCTGGGCGGTAGGAGCTCCTCGGTCCAGCCGTAGTTGTCCGAGGAGTACGTCAGGCCGCCCCCGCAGCTTCTCAGCGCGTCGGTCCGCGTGAACATGGAGCCGCACAGGTCGTGGAAGAATCCGTTGTAACCGCTGGCGAGTTCCGCTGCGCCGTCTGCGACCAGGGCGTAGGTGTCGACGTCGCCCTTCGCCTGTTCCATGAACATCTTGCGGATCGCGGCGAGATCGTCGGCTGCGTCCTCACATCTCAGTCCCGCCTTCTTGAGATACCCAAGACCTTCGGGGCCGGCGTAGGTGAAACCACTACTGGCCATGCACTTCCTTTGTTACTTGACGGCGTGGCCGCGCGACGAGACGCCCGTACTGGCGTCGTGCGGGGCACGCCCTTACCCGAAGAGCCGGATCCTTGTGGGATCAGTCGCTCGATGCGTGCGTGACATGCGAGCCTCCGACTCTTGATCACTGCGGCGAAAACACGCCCAGGTCCGCAGAGGCGCCGGGAGGAGGCGTCCGCGAACGGCTCCGCTGAGCTTGAGCGGTTGACTCGGCCTGTCAACTCACCAGACATTAATCGATCAGTAAAGTTATGGTCAAGATTCGTTGTGTCGATGTATAGCGTCGTTATACGGCACCGCTCGGTCACAGGAGCTTCTGGGTTTGAGCTGTCTGGCTTCGGCGGTGTTCGGGCTGGTGGGGCAGGGTGTCCGGAGGTGGGGGAGTTCGGCGGGCCTTCTCGGCGAGGGTCTGTGGGTGCGAGTGGTGGCTTGGGGTCAGGCGTGGGGGTGTGGGTTCGTGGGGTGAAGTGGGTGAAGTGGGTGAAGTGGGTGAAGTGGGTGGAGTGGGTGGAGCTGATTCGGTCTGCTGTTGCGGCAGGGCGCGGCAGGAGGGGTGCTCGGCGGTCTGTGTGGGGGCGCGTGGCTGTCCGGGGTGGGGCGTAAGGCTTGTCCGGGGTGGGCGGTGCGGTTGGTTCGGAGCCGGGCCCTGCGGGCCGCCTGACGTCGGCCGATGGTCTGCTCGGTGTCGGGTCTGCGGCACCTCTGGGCGTCGGCGGACGGACCTGGGGGCGTCGGCCGGTGGGCCCTGGCGGGCGTCGGTCAGGGACTCTCCGGGCGTCGGTCGGGGGGTTCCGCGCGCCGGTCAGGGGGTTCCGGGGGTTGGTCCGGCGTGTCATCTTGGCGGTCAGATTTCGGGCCGACCGTATACTGTCCTTGCCGCGACCGTAAACCGAGGAAAATTTCTCTTGTCAGACCCCAAATCGGGCCACTGGCAGGGGGTTACCAGACACTCGAACAATTTACGACCGCAAGAGCCTTCATATCCGCTGACTGCCTGCGTAGACTCCCCGCACCGGCCAAGGTGATCCGGCGGAACGCGGATTCAACCGGAAGCGGCACCCACAACCCGGATGGTGCCGCAACACCCGCCGAGGAAAACTGCAGCACCGCCCGGGCAGGACGACCGGTCTTGCCGAGGAGAACGATGAGCAGGCACTTGCTGGCAGCGGAGCCAGCGTCCAATCTGGTTCTGAGCGGAAACAATCTCACCATCGTGATCGTGGTCGCCGCGGTCGCACTGATCGCACTAGCCGTCGCCGGCGGCCTGGTGCGCGAAGTGCTGTCCGCCGGCCAGGGCACCGAACGAATGCAGAACATCGCGCGCGCCGTGCAAGAAGGCGCCGCGGCCTATCTGACGCGCCAGTTCCGCACGTTGGCGATCTTCGTCGTCGTGATTCCCTTTCTGCTGCTCCTGCTACCTGGAGAAACCGATGTCCGCATAGGGCGTTCGATCTTCTTCGTCGTCGGGGCGGTCTTCTCCGCGCTGACCGGGTTCATGGGCATGTGGCTGGCCGTGCGCGGGAACGTACGCGTCGCCGCCGCCGCCAACGAGTCCGGCGAGAAGCGGGCGATGCGCATCGCGTTCCGCACCGGCGGTGTGGCCGGGATGTTCACCGTGGGCCTCGGCCTGCTCGGCGCGGCCGTGGTCGTGCTCCTGTACCAGGGCAACGCGCCCGGGGTGCTCGAAGGGTTCGGCTTCGGGGCGGCGCTGCTGGCGATGTTCATGCGAGTCGGCGGCGGCATCTTCACCAAGGCCGCCGACGTGGGAGCCGACCTGGTCGGCAAGGTCGAGCAGGGCATCCCCGAGGACGACCCGCGCAACGCCGCCACCATCGCCGACAACGTGGGCGACAACGTCGGTGACTGCGCCGGTATGGCGGCCGACCTGTTCGAGTCGTACGCGGTCATGCTGGTCGCCAGCCTCATCCTGGGCAAGGTGGCCTTCGGCGAGCAGGGGCTGATCTTCCCCCTGATCGTCCCGATGATCGGTGTGATCACCGCGATCATCGGCATCTTCGTCACCGGTATGCGCAGCCGCGACCGCAACGGCATGGCGGCGATCAACCGCAGCTTCTTCATCTCCGCCGGGATCTCGGCGGTGCTGGTGGCGGCGGCCGCGTACTGGTACCTGCCCAGCAGCTTCTCCGGGCTGACCGGCTCCGGCGTGCAGTCGGACGCCGACCCGCGGCTCATCGCCATCGGCGCGGTGCTGATCGGCCTGGTGCTGGCCAGCGCGATCCAGCTCCTCACCGGCTACTTCACCGAGACCACCCGCCGCCCCGTACGCGAGATCGGCGAGAGCTCGGCCACCGGCCCGGCGACCGTCATCCTGGCGGGCATCAGCGTCGGCCTCGAGTCTGCCGTCTACACCGCCCTGATCATCGGCGGCGCGGTCTACGGCGCGTTCCTGCTCGGGTTCGGGAACGTGACGATCGCGCTGTTCGCGGTGGCCCTGGCGGGTACCGGCCTGCTGACCACGGTCGGCGTCATCGTCTCGATGGACACCTTCGGCCCCGTCTCCGACAACGCCCAGGGCATCGCCGAGATGTCCGGCGACGTCGAGGGCGAGGGCGCCCGGGTGCTGACCAGCCTGGACGCCGTCGGCAACACCACGAAGGCCATCACCAAGGGCATCGCCATCGCCACGGCCGTGCTGGCGGCCACCGCGCTGTTCGGCGCCTTCCGAACAGCCGTGGAGACCGAGCTGGCCAGGGCTCTGGCCACGGGCGACCAGGCGATCAAGGAGGCGTTGGGGTCCTTCTCCACCTTCAGCCTGGGCATCGACCAGCCGAACGTCCTGGTCGGCCTGATCATCGGGGCCGCGGTCGTGTTCCTGTTCTCGGGGCTGGCGATCATGGCGGTCGGCCGGGCCGCGATGCGCGTGGTCTTCGAGGTACGCAACCAGTTCCGCACCAAGCCCGGCATCATGGACGGCTCCGAGACCCCCGACTACGGCCGCGTGGTGGACATCTGCACCCGCGACTCGCTGCGTGAGCTGGCCACGCCCGGCCTGCTGGCGGTCATGACGCCGATCGCGGTCGGATTCGCGCTCGGGTACGCGCCGCTGGGCGCGTTCCTGGCCGGGGCCATCGCCTGCGGCACCCTGATGGCCGTCTTCCTGGCCAACTCCGGCGGCGCCTGGGACAACGCCAAGAAGCTCGTCGAGGACGGTCACCACGGCGGCAAGGGCTCCGATGCGCACGCGGCCACGGTCATCGGCGACACGGTCGGCGACCCGTTCAAGGACACGGCAGGCCCGGCCATCAACCCGCTGATCAAGGTGATGAACCTGGTGGCGCTGCTGGTGGCGCCCGCCGTGGTGCTGTACGCGGGCAACCCGGCCCTGCGCATCGGCATCACGGTGGTGGCGGTGGCCGTGGTGGTCGGCGCCATCGTGGTGTCCAAGCGGCGGTCGGTGAGCAACGAACCGGCCAGCGACAACAACCGCGCGCACGAGCCCGTGGCGTCGTAGCCCGCTGAGCGGTGCGGGTCGTGGCCCGCTGACGAGGCGCCCGTTCCCCGGTCCCGCGAAAGGACCGAAGGGGGGACGGGCGCTTCTGCATGCGGCCGCCCACCGGTCCCGGCGCGCCCACCGGTCCCAGCGTGCACGGAGGGCCCGGCGGACGCGGAGGGCGGGCGGCGTACCTGGGTGCCCCGGTGGGAAACTGGGCGCGTGAACGATGACAAGCGGCCCAGCGGCGGAAAGACCCTGGGCCTGATCCTCCTGGCCATGATCGCCGTCCTGGCCGTGATAGTCGGCCTGTCCGTCTGGGCGTCGAGGACGGGATGATCGTGCGTACCTTGATCGTGCTGCGTCATGCGAAGGCCGCCCACATTCCCGGGCTGGCCGACCGCGAGCGGCCCCTGACGGATCGGGGCGAGCGGGACGCCAGGCGGGCCGGAGACGAGATCAGGGCGGCGGGGCTCGGCCCCGACGCGGTGCTCTGCTCGCCAGCCCTCAGGACGAAACGCACCGCCGAGCTGGCCTTCCCCGACCTGGACATCAGCTACGAGCGCGACATCTACGAGGCGTACCCGGAGGAGCTGCTGGAGCTGGTCCGCCGCGCCGACCCCGACCTGGGCACGATCGTGTTGTGCGGGCACAACCCGGGCGTGCACGAGCTGGCCCTGGGGCTGGCCGGTGGCGACTACGGCTTCCGGCCGGGGGCGTTCGCGGTGATCGGCGTGGAGTCGGCGTGGGCGGACCTGCAGCCGGACGAGGGCCGCCTCCTCTCCCGCTGGGACCCCAAGGAGGGCCCCCAGGAGGGCCCCCAGGAGGACTAGGAGGCGGTCAGCGCGCCGTCCTCGGCGTCCGCCGCCTCCACCTCGTCGCGCGAGATGCCCAGCAGGTACAGGATCGCGTCGAGGTACGGCGTGTTGACCGCGGTGTCGGCCGCCTGCCGGACGACGGGCTTGGCGTTGAACGCGATGCCGAGCCCGGCGGCGGCGATCATGTCGAGGTCGTTGGCCCCGTCGCCGATGGCCACCGTCTGGGAGATCGGCAGGCGGGCCTCGCGGGCGAACCGCTCCAGCGCCCGCGCCTTGCCCGGCCGGTCGATGATCTCGCCCGTGACGCGCCCGGTCAGCCGGCCGTCGATGACCTCGAGGACGTTGGCGGCGGAGTAGTCGATGCCCAGCTCGTCGACCAGCCCGTCGGTGATCTGGGTGAACCCGCCGCTGACGATGGCGAAGCGGTAGTCGAGCCGCTTGAGCGTGCGCACCAGCGTACGGGCGCCGGGCGTGAGCACGACCTGCTTGCGCACCTGCTCGAACACGTCGGCCGACAGCCCTTCGAGCAGCGCCACCCGGCGCTTGAGCGACTCGGCGAAGTCGAGTTCGCCGCGCATGGCCTCCTCGGTGACCCGGGCGACCTCTTCCAGGCAGCCGGCGTGGGCCGCCAGCAGCTCGATGACCTCGCCCTGGATGAGGGTCGAGTCGACGTCCATGACGATCAGCCGCTTGGCCCGGCGCGACAGGCCGGTGCGCTGGACGGCGACGTCGACCTCTTGTTCGGCGGCCTCCGCGGCCAGCTCGACGCGCAGCGCGTCGGGGTCGGCGCCGGACACCGACAGTTCGATGCAGGTGACGGGCCACTGGGCGAGGCGTTCGATGCGGTCGATGTTCGCGCCGGCGGCGGCGATGCGGCCGGCGATGCCCGCGATGGCGGCCGGCTGGAGCGTGGCGCCGAGCACGCTGACCGACAGACGGCCGCGGCGGCGCTGCTCCTTGGCCTGCGACCCGGTGGAGAGCTCGACCTCCATGCCGAGGTCCTCGGCGATCCGCTCGACGGCGGTCCACATGGCGCCGAGAGTGGTGCCGGTGCCGGTCGAGGGCCCGCCCGCGTACGCGACGAGCACGCCGAGTGTGAGCCGGCCTCGGATGACGACCTGTTCGATATCCGCCACCGTCACCGGAAATCTCGACAAAACGGAGAAAAGCCGCGACGTGACGCCCGGACGGTCAGGGCCGGTCAGTGTGATCAGGAGGGTGCGCTGGTCCACATCCAGCCACGGTACTGCGCCCGGTCCGATGCTCGCGCAGCAGGTTGGGCATTCGGGTACGGGCGCAGCGTGTCCGGACTAACGAACGATCTTGGTCTTGACCGTCTTGGCGTAGCCGTGCTCGGGGATGCCGAGCCGCTCCAGCTCTTCCCTGCTCATGTTGTCCATGCCCGTCTGCACGTCATACGAGATGACGCCGAGCGTGGCCTGCTGCGTGCCCTTGGCCGCCTTCGTGAGCTTGACGTGGAAGGTCATGGTCACCGAGTCCCCCTTCTCGAGGATCTGCGGCAGCAGGCAGTAGAGCGCGCGGCCTTCCAGGCCGCACTCGGTGCCCTTGACGCTCGTGGTGTACTCGACCCGCCTCAGGTCGGCGCCCTTGGGGAGCGCGCCGCCGACGAACCACGCGTCCGCGTAGTGCGGGCCCTTGTTGGTGGCGACGATCTTGTACGTGATCTCGCCCCGGGGCTTGACCGTCTTGGGCGCCTTCACCTGAACATCGAAGACCGAGAACGGCTCGTCCAGGACGGCCGCGGTCGAGCCGGTCGCGACGGTCGTGGCCGAGGCGGGAACGGCCGGTACGAGCAGGGCGCCCGCCGCTAAGGCGAGCGCGGCGACCTTGGTCGAAGAGTTACGCATTCAACGTCTCCGGTGAGGAAGGAAAACGGGGTCGCGACGACTGAGCCCTAGTGACTAAGCCCCCGCAAATGTCGGCTTTTCCTATCACGAATGTAAAATCTATGTAAAGCCGATTACTTGAGTATCAAGTGTGTATCGCCGAACTCGTGCCACAGATATCCCTCCCGCAGCGCCGCCTCGTACGCGCGGGCCAGCGCCCGCTCGCCCGCGATCGCGGTCAGCATGAGCAGGTGGCTGGACCTGGGCTCGTGCAGGCCCGTGATCAACCCGGTGACGGCCCGTACGCCGCTCTCCGGGGTCACGACGCGCTCGGTCCAGCCCTCCGACGCCGAGACGAGCCCGTCGGCGTGCGTGGCCGTCTCCAGGGCCCGTACGACCGTCGTGCCCGCAGCCACCACCCGGCTCCCGTTCCGCCTGGCCAGGTTCACCAGCCGCGCGGTGGCCGCGGGCACCTCGTAGCGCTCGGCGTAGGGCGGCTCGTCCTTCTCCGGCGAGGCCACCCCCGTGTGCAGGGTGATCGGTGCGATCCCGACCCCGCGCGACACCAGCGCCGTGACCAGCTCCGGAGTGAACGGCCGCGCCGCGCTCGGCATCTCCGCGCTGCCCGGCACGGTCGCGAACACCGTCTGGTACGCCTCGATCGGCCAGTCCCGCGTCACGTACGAGTAGCGGATCGGCAGCCCGTGCACCCGCAGGTACGCCTGCACGTCCCAGTCGAGCGCGGCCCGCCACAGCCGTGGTGTCACCCGTTCGATCAGCCGCAACGTGGCCCGTCCCGGCATCGGCAGCCACTCGCCCGGCTCGCCCCCGCCGTACGGCTCGGACGCCTTCGCGGTACGGCGGCGCAGCTCCACCAGCCACGTGCCGTCCTGCTCGGCGGTCGAGAAGTGCACGGCCAGCCGGTCCAGCCGGACGGCCGCGGGCAGCGTCGCCGAGTTGTTCACCACGATCAGGTCGCCCGGGTCCAGCAGCCCGGGAAGGTCGCGGAAGTGATGATGGCTCGGCTCCAGGTCGCCGCGCGAGACCATCAGCCGTACCGCGTCCCTCGCCATGCCCCTCGCCTCGGGCGGCTCGTGGGCGGCCAGGCCGGGCGGCAGCGAGAAGTCCAGCGCGGCGGTCATTGCAGGCTCACTTTGCCGCCGGCCGGGCGGGAGCTGACGAGGTCGTACAGCGCGGCCGCCACCTTGGCCGGGTCCGTGGCGGCGGCGGCCTCCTCGGAGCCCACGGCGTCGGCGAGCATGCGGGTGTTCATCTCGCCCGGATCCACCCACCAGACGCGCAGGGCCGGTTCCTCGGCGGACAGCACGTTGGAGAGCTGTTCGAGCGCGGCCTTGGTGGCGCCGTAGCCGCCCCAGCCCTCGTACGCGCCCGTGGCGGCGTCGGAGGTGATGTTCACGATCGCGCCCCCGGCCGCGCGGAGTGCGGGCAGCGTGGCCTGGATGAGGGCGAGCGGAGCGGTCACGTTCGTCTCCAGCACCACCCTGAACGCCTCCAGCGGGTAGCCCGCCAGCGGCGGCAGCGGCGTGACGCCCAGATCGCTCGCGTTGTTGACCAGCAGGTCCAGCTCGGGTACGGCCTCGGCGAGCCGCCGTACGTGCTCCGGGTCGGTCACGTCGCCGGGGATCGCGGTGGCGCCCAGCTCGGCGGCGGCCCGCTCCAGGCCGGCCGCGCCGCGCGCGGTGAGCACGAGGTCCCAGCCGTCGGCCGCCAGCGCCCTGGCCAGGGCCAGGCCGAGTCCGCGGGACGCGCCGGTGATGAGTGCGGTGTTCGTCATGTCACCGACGGTAGGAACACGGCGCGTCGCGGACATCGGGCTGCGGGCCCCTTCGGCCTGGGCACATCGTCCTAGGACCTTAGAGTGGGCCCGTGGCCTCCGACCGAGACGAGATCCTGCAGGCGGTGAGCTCCGCGGTGCTCGCGGTCACCCGCCACCTGTCCGTGCGCGAGGTGCTGCAGGTCATCGTGCGCTCGGCGCAGCGGCTGCTCGACGCCCGCTACGCGGCGCTCGGGGTGCCCGACGACGACGGCTCGTTCGCCGAGTTCGTCGCCGAGGGCCTGACCGACAAGCAGTGGGACGCGATCGGGCCGCTGCCCAGGCAGCACGGCATGCTCGGCGCGATGCTCCGCGACGGCACCCCGGTCCGGCTGCCCGACCTGCGCGACGACCCCAGGTTCGAGTGGTGGCCGAAGGCGCACCCGGTGATGCGCGACTTCCTCGGCGTGCCGATCCGCGACGGCGAACGGGTGCTGGGCATCATCTTCCTGGCCAACAAGCGCGCCGGCGGCGGCTTCACGCAGGCCGACCAGGAGCTGCTCACGCTGTTCGCCGCGCACGCCGCCATCGCGCTGACCAACGCCAGGCTGTACGAGCGCGGGCGCGAGCTGGCCATGCTGGAGGAGCGCAACAGGGTGGCCAGAGAGCTGCACGACGCGGTCACCCAGAAGCTGTTCTCGCTCAGGCTCTCCGCGCAGGCCGCGGCCACCATGCTGGACCAGGCCCCCGACCAGGTCCCCGACAGGGCCGTCGCGGAGCTCGAACGCGTCCAGCGGCTGGCCGGGGAGGCCCTGGCGGAGCTGCGGGCGGTGATCGTCGAGCTGCGCCCGGCCGAGCTCGACCGCCACGGGCTGGCCGAGACGCTGCGCAAGCACGTACGCATGCTCGACCGGCTGCATCCGGCCCTGGTGGCGTTCGAGTGCGGCGAGCTGCCGCCGCTCGACTCGGCGGTGGAGGTGGCCGTGCTGCGGGTGGCTCAGGAGGCGCTGCACAACGCGTTGCGGCACTCGGGCGCGGTCGCCGTCTCGGTGCGTCTGGCCTACGAGACGGGCACGCTGGAGCTGACCGTGCGCGACGACGGCAGCGGGTTCGAGCAGGCCGACTCGCGCGGGCTCGGGCTGGTGTCGATGCGTGACAGGGTGGAGTCCGTCGGGGGTGTCATGAGCGTGGAGTCCGTGCGCGGCGGCGGGACCACCGTGCGCGTGGAGGTGGGCGTGTGATCCGGGTGCTGATCGCCGACGATCATCCGGTGGTGCGGCAGGGGCTGCGGACGTTCCTCGACCTGCAGGACGACATCACCGTCGTCGGCGAGGCGGGCGACGGGGCGCAGGCCGTGGAGCTGGTCGCGGAGCTGGAGCCCGACGTGCTGCTGCTCGACCTGAAGATGCCGGTGCTCGACGGGCTCGGCGCGCTGGAGCGGTTGTCCGGCTCGGCGGCCAAGGTGGTGGTGCTGACCTCGGTGAGCGACCCGTCCGACGTGGCTCCCGCGATGCGGGCCGGGGCCGCCGGGTTCCTCTACAAGGACGTCGATCCGCCCGCGCTCGTCCAGGCCGTACGCGCCGTGCACGGCGGGCAGGTGCTGCTGGCCCCCGAGGCGGCGGAGGCGATGATGGCCACCTCGGCGGGCGGTCCCGCCCCCGCCCCGGTGCCGCTGACCGAGCGGGAGCGGGAGGTGCTCGCGCTGATCGCGTCGGGCCGGTCGAACAGGGAGATCGCGAGGAGCCTGGCCGTCGCGGAGAAGACGGTCAAGACCCACGTCTCCAACGTGCTGATGAAGCTGGGCGTGCAGGACCGCACCCAGGCCGCGCTGTACGCCGTACGCCACGGCCTGGGCTGACCTCCTCCGGCCGCGCTCAAGTGTCCTTCTTCTTGTTGGACGCGGCCGCCGCGGGCCTGTGAGGCTGCCCGCTAGGAGTTCCTGACCGGTTCGAAGATGGCGTGGTGGGCCGCCACGAGCGCGCGGCGTACCGCGCGGTCCAGCTCGCGCAGCGCGGCGCCGCGGGCGGCGGCCTGGCCCGAGGTGAGGCCGCGCTCGTCGGCCAGGCGCAGGACGGCCGCCAGCCGCGTGGCCAGCGCGGAGACCCGGTGGGCGCGACCGGGGTAGCCGGGCGCCAGCTCCCCGCCGCGCTCCAGCCGTTCCGGGCGGGTCTGCGCGGGGCCATCGACGGACGCCAGGGTCTCGGTGGCCGAACGCATCGCGTCGGACAGCTCGCGTTCTGCCTCGGACAACGACGGCAGGTCATGGCGTACGGGCCCGGAGTCGTGCACCTCCAGGCGTACCCCGACATAGGACGACCCGCGCCGGTCCGGCTGCGGCACCAGCCCGAGGTTGCGCTCGGCGAGCACGGCGATCGCGGCCTGACCGGCGTCGACCGCGGCCGAGTTGAACGACGGCGGCCCCGACAACCCCAGCGGGTCTCCGGGCGCGGGCAGGGCGAGCCGCAGCTCGCGCAGACCGTCGGAGCGGAGGTTTGCGAGGTATTTACGCAAGGGGACCTCACCCGCGACGGCGGGTCCGCCGATGGCTTCCACGTGGTCAGCCGCCTCGTCGAGCCCCACGTGGCCGGACAGCCACGCGTTGCCCCAGGCGACCAGGGACGGACAGACAGGCGATTCAGGGCGCACCGATCCACGATAAGCGCTCGCCCTGCAATAGGTTTGTCCCCAGGGTGACTCCTAAGGAGGTATCGGGGATGGGTGGTCAGGTGCTGCGGCTCCAGGACGTCGCCGTCAGGCGCGACGGAGCGGCCCTGCTGCGCGGCATCGACTGGACGGTCAACGAGGACGAGCGGTGGGTCGTCATCGGTCCCAACGGTGCGGGCAAGACCACGTTGCTGCAGGTCGCGGCCACGTTGCTGTACCCGAGCGAGGGTCTGGTCGAGGTGCTGGGTGAGCGGCTGGGGCAGGCCGACGTGTTCGACCTGCGCCCCAGGATCGGGCTGGCGAGCGCCGCGCTGGCCGAGCGCATCCCGCCGGACGAGAAGGTCATCGACCTCGTCCTGACCGCCTCGTACGCGATCATGGGCCGCTGGACGGAGGAGTACGACTCCAACGACGTGACCAGGGCCGTCGAACTGATCGACATGATGGGCGCGGCCCACCTGATCAGGCGGCGCTTCGGCACGCTGTCGGAGGGTGAGCGCAAACGCGTACAGATCGCCCGCGCGCTGATGCCCGACCCCGAGATGCTGCTGCTCGACGAGCCGGCGGCCGGGCTCGACCTGGGCGGCAGGGAAGACCTCGTGCGCCGGTTGTCGGTGCTGGCCGGCGACTACCGTTCGCCGACGCTGGTGCTGGTCACGCACCACGTGGAGGAGGTGCCCAGCGGGTTCACGCACGGGCTGCTGCTGCGGCACGGCTCCGCGGTGGCCCAGGGGCCGCTCGAACACGTCATGACCTCCGACAACCTCTCCCAGACGTTCGGCGTGCCGCTCTCGCTGGAACGCGGCGCGCAGGGCCGCTGGTACGCGCGCGCCCACTGATCGGCCCGCGCGCTCATTGGATCGCCATTTATGGCGTTAAAAGACGCCAAAAGGTGAAAGCAAATAGGATCCACGGAGTCGGTTCCCTCGGCTTCGGAGCGTCGCCATGTCCGTCGAGCAGCTCATCGTCGCCCTCGTCGTGGTCGCGGCGGTCGGCTTCGGGGTGGCCCGGACGATCCGCATCATCCCGCAGGCCACGGCCGCCATCATCGAACGCCTGGGCCGCTACCACCGCACGCTGACCCCCGGGCTGAACCTGGTGGTGCCCTTCGTCGACCGCATCAAGGACCTGATCGACCTGCGCGAGCAGGTGGTGTCGTTCCCGCCGCAGCCGGTGATCACCTCCGACAACCTGGTGGTGTCCATCGACACCGTCATCTACTTCCAGGTCACCAACGCGAAGGCGGCCACGTACGAGATCGCGAACTTCCTCGTCGGCGTCGAGCAGCTCACCGTCACCACGCTGCGCAACGTGGTCGGCGGCATGGACCTGGAGCGCACGCTGACCTCCCGCGAGGACATCAACACCGCGCTGCGCGGCGTGCTGGACGAGGCGACCGGCAAGTGGGGCATCCGGGTCAACCGGGTCGAGCTGAAGGCCATCGACCCGCCCGCGTCCATCCAGGACTCGATGGAGAAGCAGATGCGCGCCGACCGCGACAAGCGCGCCGCCGTACTGGCCGCCGAGGGGCAGCGTCAGGCGTCGATCCTGGCCGCCGAGGGAGACAAGCAGGCGGCGGTGCTGCGGGCGCGCGGCGAGGCGGAGGCGGCGGTGCTGCGTGCCCAGGCGGACGCTGAGGCGCAGGCGATGCGGGCCAAGGGCCAGGCGGACGCGATCGGCATGGTGTTCAAGGCCATCCACGATGGGCGGCCGGACCAGCAGCTTCTGGCCTACCAGTACCTGCAGACCCTGCCCGAGATCGCAAAAGGGGACGCCAATAAGATCTGGATCGTCCCATCCGAAATGGGCAAGGTCCTGGAAAGCCTGGGCGGCCTCTTCACACCCCCCAAGGATCAGGACACCCGGTGAGAAACCTGCTGAACGGACTGCCGCCGAAGCCTTGACCGGGCACGACAGCGGCGCGGCGGTCCGATCGGGAGGGGTTCGTGACGGGGTGGGAACTGGCCGTGGTCTGCGCCGCCGGGCTGGTGGCGGGCGCCATCAACGCGGTGGTGGGGTCGGGCTCGCTGATCACGTTCCCCACGCTGGTGGCGCTCGGCGTCGATCCCGTCACGGCCAACGTCTCCAACACGGTCGGCCTCGTACCGGGCTCGTTCACCGCCGCGTACGGCTACCGCGTCGAGCTTGCGGGCCAGCGTGAGCGCCTGCTCCGGCTGGGGGCCGCCTCCGCGCTCGGGGCGCTGGCCGGTGGGATCCTGCTGCTGTTCCTGGACCCCGCCGTGTTCGAGGTGGTGGTCGTGGCGCTGATCGCGGTGGCCTGCGTCCTGGTGCTGGCGCAGCCCAGGCTCAACGGGTGGATGACGGCGTTGCGCGAGGAGCCCCGTCAGAACGGGGGCGTGGCCCTGTGGCTGGGGGTGCTGGCCTCTGGCGTCTATGGCGGGTACTTCGGGGCCGCCCAGGGGGTGTTGCTGATCGGATTGCTCGGCATCTTCCTCGACGACGGCCTGCAACGGGTGAACGCGGCCAAGAACGTGCTGGCGCTGACCGTCAACGGGGTGGCGGCGGTGCTGTTCGCGCTGGTCGCGGACGTGGACTGGGCGGCCGTCGCGGGGGTTGCCCTGGGGGCGATCGCCGGCGGGTTCGCGGGGGCCAGGCTGGGCAGGCGGATCCCGGCGCCCGTGCTGCGGGCCGTCATCGTGTGTGTGGGCATCGCGGCGATTATCGCACTGGTGTACGGATAAGTCGTGATGGGTATAACCCTGGCATGAAAGGTGACCGGGTGGAGATCGTCATCGACGCGGGCGGCGCCTCGCCCCGCACCTACGAGATCACGGCCACGCGCGCCGGCCGGCGGGTAGAGGTGGACACCCGCCGGGGGCTCGTGGAGGTGAGCGAGGTCACCCGCAGCGGCACGCCGGTGCGCACGGCCCGCTTCATGTCCAGCCGCATCCTCGCCCTGGTCGAGCACCCCGCCGACGAGGCGCCGCCCGCCCCTCCGAGGTGAGGCGCGGCGACTCCCCTTCGGAAGTCAGCGGAAGTCGGCCGCGTGGTCGAGCGCCCATTGGCGGAAGGTCAGCGCCGGGCGGCCGAGGAGGCGCTCCACGGTGTCCGTGGCCCGCTCCGGGCTCGTCACGAAGCTCTCCCAGGTCCTCAGCGCGGCGTCCACGAACGCCGGGTCTCCCCAAGCCGCCATGAGCTGCTCGCGGGCCTCCTCCGGCGGCTGCTCCTCCCAGCGCACCTCGCGTCCCGTGGCCTGGCCGAGCACGCGCGCCTGCTCGGCCTGGGTCAGCTCGTCGGGGCCGGTGAGCGCGTACGCGGCTCCGTTGTGCCCCGCCGAGGTGAGGACGTGCACGGCCACCGCCGCGAGGTCCCTCTCGTGGATCAGCGCCCGCGACGCCGCCCCGTACGGCCACCGCACCACCCCCCGCCTGACCTGCTCCGCCCACCCCAGGGTGTTGGCCGCGAACCCGCCGGGCCGCAGGAACGTCCAGCCGAGCCCGGAGCGCCGGATGAGCCGCTCGATCTCCTGGTAGTGCGACGGCGCCCCGTCGCCCTCGCCCACCGCCGCCGACAGGTACACCACCCGCCGCGCGTGTGCCGCGATCGCCGAGACGACCTCTCCGGCGTTTCCCGCGGAGAAGCCCGGCCACAGGAGGAACACGCTCTCCACGTCCCTCAGCGCGGGCTCCAGCGTCTCGGGGACGTTCAGATCGCCTCGTACGGCCTCCACCCCCGCCTGGACCTGCTCAGGACGCCTGGCGAACGCCCGCACCGCCAGCCCCGCCCCGGCGAGCTGGGACACCACATGCCTGCCCACGTTGCCGGTCGCGCCGGTCACGAGAATGCTTCCCATGGCGTCGACCGTAGGACCTCAATCGAACTTCAGGTCAACCCCGGCCGCACCTGGATCGTGCCGTCCCGCCTGATCCGCGTCTCGAACACCGGCGCGGGAGCGGTCGCGGGCCCGTGCTTGACCGAGCCGTCGGCCAGCCGGAACGTGCTGCTGTGCCACGGGCACACCACGCACGCCTCGCCGTCCTCCATGACGAGCCTGCCCTGGTGCAGCGGGCCCGCCAGGTGGGGGCACCGGTCGGCCAGCACGGTCACGCCGTCGCCCTGGCGCAGCACGAAGAGCTGGATGTAGCCGAGCCGCCGCGACACCGGCCGGCCCTCGGGCAGGTCCTTGAGCGCGCACAGGTCGTGCCAGCCCAGCGGCACCAGGTGCGTCACCTGCGGCGCGTGGTTGGCCCCCGCCGCCTGCCGGTAGGCCAGGTGACCGCCCAGGTACGCGCCCATCCCGCCGACGGCCAGGCCCGCGAACGACAACATCCGGCCGGGCCGCTCGTGCCCGCGTACGCGCGCCAGCAGGGAGGCGGCGAACAGGCCGAGCGCGGTCGTGTTCGCCAGCATGTGGACGAACCCCACCCGCTGCTGCTCGCGGTGCAGCGAGGACCAGTCGGTCAGCCCGGCCGCCGCCGTGGGCAGGGCGTTGACCAGGCCGGTGGCCAGCAGGAGGCGTGCGGCCCGCGGGTCGGCGTCGGCCAGGTCCAGCACGGCGGTGGACAACCAGCAACCCAGGCTGACCGTGGCCAGCGGCGGATGCATGGGCTCACCCAGGGGGACGCCGTGCAGCAGGTCGCGGAGCCTGCCCCGGGGCAACCGCCGGCGCACGACCTTGGCCAGCCCTCTGATCGGCCGATCCATGGCCTTGGACTTCTCGAGCCGGTCGGCGATCGCGACCGGCCCGCCAAATCCCCTCAATTGCCGACGTCTCGCTCGTACTGTCTCTTTCACGACAAGTCACCTACCCCGGCCTAGAGGGGATCACTCGGACAGATGGCCCCTGGCCACGGAGAGGTCCACCAGCTCCAGAGCGTACGCGCCGAGCGACGGCGAGCCCTCCTCGATGATCCGCACCTTCTCCCTGACCTGTGCGGCCGTCACCTTGAACAGCGGCCACGTGCCGCCCTCGGTGTGGTGGTTGGCCAGGATCGGCGCGAAGCGGTCGAGCGCCTTGGCGAACTGGGCCTCCGGCGTCTGCCTGGCCTCGAACTCGTCCCACAGCTCCCGCAGCCACGCCCCCTGCTCCGCGGGCAGCAGGCCGAAGATGCGATCGGCGGCGGCCCGCTCGGCGTCGGCCTGGCGCGCCACCTCCACCGGGTCGTAGATGAACGTGTCACCCGCGTCGATCTCCACCAGGTCGTGCACCAAGAGCATGGCCACCACCCGTTGGAGGTCGGTTCCGGGTGGGGCATGCTCTCCGAGGACCATCGCCAACATGCCGACGTACCAGGAGTGCTCAGCGGTGTTCTCCCGCCGTGAGCCGTCGATGAGATGGTTGCGGCGGATGATCCGCTTCAACTTGTCGATCTCGATGGCGAAGGCGATCTGGGCGTTCAGGCGGTCCTCTTCTGGCGCGATAGTCACGCGCGACACCCTAATGTGCGGTGATCACCCCGGTTGGTGAAATCGTGACCGGAACTCCGTTGAACACTGCGTTACCAGTTGGGGTTTCAACGGTGCCGCCGCCGCTCCCGGGCTACGAGGGAAGCGGGTCTCGGCGCGGGCCGTGGGCATGGGGAAGCCCCGGAGCCCCCGCGGTCTCCGGGGCTTGCACCCCAGGGAATGGCGTGAATTCCCTGGCTCGGTGGGTGGGCCGTCAGCCCATCTGGGGCAGTGCCACCTGCGGACGAAGATCAGGCGGCTCCTCGAGGTCGGGTCTCAGCGGGACCCAGGAGCGGCGGCCGTACAGGCGGTCGAGGCCGGGGGAGGCCGCCCCGGCGGTCTCGTCGCGCCTGACGATCTCCACGATCAGGAACTGGGCCCGGCGGCGGTGCCGGTAGACGTTCACGTTCCTGGCCCAGCAGGCGGCCGCGATCTCCTCCGCGTACGCCTCGAACTCCTCGGCGCTGATGCCGGCCCTGACCAGGATCAGCGCCTTCTCGCCGGTGACCGTCGGCGTGATCCATAAGATCAGCGGGATGCGTCCTGACCTGGTGTGCATGGTGGTCTCCAGGCAGACCCGCTGCAGGCGGTGCCGGGAGACCACGCACCAGAAGTGGGCGGCGATCCAGTTGCGGCCGACCCTGGTGGCGGCGGGCACCGATACGGCGCTGGTCAGCAGGACGAACGGGAGCCACCGGCCCTCGTGCGCACCGCTCAGCAGGGCCAGCGTGAACCCGGCGGGCACGGCGAGCAGGAGCACTTCTGTGCGCGCCCGCCAGAGCCTGACCAGCGCCCCGCCACCGCGGGCGGCGGGCAGGTCCTCGTTGGCCGGGTAGATCTGGTTGCGCGGGTTCCTCGGCACGTCAGGACACCTCCTCGCTCACCCTGTGTGGCGTGCGGAGCTGGTCGAACCGCGGGTCGCGGTAGCGACGGGAGCCGAAGCCCGTCTTCGTCACCGTCCAGCCCACGCGGTAGGCGAACTCGTCCGGCTCCACGCAAATTTCGTAGTCGGCGGAGGCGATGAGTTCCTGGAACCAGGACTTGATTCGGCTGAGTCCCTTGGTACCTTGTGTGTACACAGAAGACCCCTTTCGCGGCAATTTAGAGGTGGCTTCTTTGGCCGGTCCGACGGCTGATGGCCGGTCTCGCCGCAGGGTGGCAGCCCATATGCGGCGAACTGGCGGTCAGCCTCGGCCCGGCTTTTTTCGCGCTCGAATGAGCGGATTCGCGCTGTTTTCCTCAGGCGATGACGGTGTCCTTCCGGCAAGTGGCCTCCCTGGGTTGGATGTTCGTTTCCGGGACGGCGACGTTGCCGGGGACGCGCTCTTCGACAGGGCACGCGATCATGGTCGGAAGGCCCGAGGTGTACGGCCGTGTCGTCATCTCCGGCCTCCTCACCTCTCGGTAACCCTCCTGCTTCCGATCGTGCCCCTTGGCGGTCAATGCTGCAATACTTCGAGCAAGGGAAGATTTAAGTTTCTTCGCTGGTTGCCATGCAACTTGCACGAGAACTGTCGGCGCGTGATGGGAAGCCTGTCCGGTTCCGAGACTCTTCGCGTAGGTCGTCCTTGCTCCTGCGCCCTCCGCATGAAAGCCTTCGAGCAAGGCTTTGCGGCACAACGCATGCAACTTGCAGTGTAAGATTGGACGAACGGCCCAGAAAGCTGGGGTCCAAACGAACCCTTACGGCTACACCTTCATTCCCGAGAAGGAGAGTGGACGGTGCCAACGCAGCAGGGCAGTCCAACAGTACGGCGGCTCCGGCTGGGTCAGGAGCTGCGTTTCCTCCGGGAGCGGCGCAAGCTCACGGGGGCCAAGGCGGCCACGGCCCTCGGCTGGTCCCCGAGCAAGGTCAGCCGGATCGAGGCGGCCAAGACCATGCCCAGCACCGACGACATCAAGGCGCTGGCCAAGCTCTACCGCGTCGACGGGGAGAAGCTTGACGAGCTCTTCGGTTTCCTGCGGGATGCGGCGCAGCGGGGGTGGTGGGAGGATTATGAGGACTCCCTGCCCGAGGAGTACACAAGATTCCTCGGGCTGGAGGCTGAGGCGACATTCCAGCGCAACTGGGAACCCCAGGTGGTGCCTGGCCTGCTACAGACCGAGGACTACGCCAGAGAGGTGATCCTGGCCACTCGGGGCATCGCGCGCATCACGCACAGCGGTGTCAGGAGCCGGGTGGAGGCCCGGCTCGACCGGCAGGAGCGTGTGCTGCACAGGGCCGAGCCCTGTGCTCTCACCGTGGTGCTCGACGAGTCGGCCCTGATGCGCCGCTTCGGTGAGCCGTCGGTGATGCGGGAGCAGATGGAGCATCTCCTGGAGATCTCCGACCTGCCGCACGTGAGTGTCCGGGTTCTCACTCTAGAGTCACTTCATCCGGTTAACACCGGTGCGTTTATTCACCTGAAGTTCTCCGCCTTTGATGATGTTGTGTACCTAGAACAGTTGTATACTGCTCACTTCGTCGAAGATCTCGAACGGGTGGCCGGATACGAAACGGCCTTCGATCACATCCGGTCGGAGGCTCTGGACGAGGACGAGTCGCGTGTTCTCATCCAGCGAAAAGCCATGCTGTGGCGACGCTGAGCGACGAAAACCTCAGAAAGGGGCAATGGTGCCCCTTTACGCTTTTGGGGAGAAAATGTACAACCACACCAAGACGGCAGCCTGGCGGAAGAGCACCTTCTGCAACGGCGCGGCGACATGCGTCGAGGTTGCCCCTCTGGCCGACGGCAACGTGGCCTTGCGGGACAGCAAGGTGCAGGACGGTCCCGTCCTCGTCTTCACGCCGGAGGAGTGGGCCGCCTTCACGGCCGGGGTCCGTAGTGGCGAGTTCGATCAGGCCGCGCTCGTGGCCGGAGCATAGATGAACGGCCCTGGCGAGTTGCTGGCACAACCTTTCAGGGCCGTTCGGATGGAGGCATGGCGAAACCTCCGGATTTCCAGCTCTCCCCGCAGGATCGAGCACGGAATACCGCACATCATGGCACACTCGCCACCATGTTGATCAACGTGTCGGTGGCCTTTCGCGTGCGCATTTGACCGGTTTTCGCGGAGGATTTTCTCATCACGGCCGCATGAGCGGAAAAAGTGGTACCTCATCTCCCCAGATCGTAGAAAGAATCACGGTCCGCGCCCTTCGTGAGAGGCGCGGGCCGTTTCTCGTGTCCCGGCGGTCGGCGGGGCCTGGGCCGGGTCAGGTCAGGCCCAGGCCGCGGGCGACGCCCTGGCCGAGGTCCTTGTGGACGTTGTCCCAGTACTCCACGACCCGCCGCTTCATGGCCGCCGTGACCTCGGGAGCCGAAGCGTGGCCGACGATGTTGCCCACCAGGTGCTCGCGGTCGGTCTCGGACAGCACGTTCTCCCAGAGGGCGCGCGGCTGGCCATAGTCGTCGTCCTCGGCGTGCAGGACGTACGCCGAGCGGATGATCTCGCCCGTGACGTCGTAGTTCTCGCCCTCGTACAGCGAGGGGGCGGCGACGGGACCGCCGGCGGAGTTGGGGGCGTACACCGGGTCCCGCGGGTTGCGGTAGGCCATCGGGCCGTCGGCGTTGTAGGAGTGGACCTCGTTGCGCGGCTGGTTGATCGGGAGCTGCAGGTAGTTGGGCCCGATCCGGTAGCGGTGGGCGTCGGGGTAGGAGAACAGGCGGCCCTGGAGCATCTTGTCGGGGGAGGCGCCGATGCCGGGCACCAGGTTCGACGGCTCGAAGCCCGCCTGCTCCACCTCGGCGAAGTAGTTGCCGGGGTTCCGGTCGAGGGTGAACCTGCCGATCGTGATCTCCGGGTAGTCGCTGTGCGGCCACACCTTGGTCAGGTCGAACGGGTTGAACCGGTAGTCCGCCGCGGCCTCGAACGGCATGATCTGCACGTTGACCGTCCACGACGGGTGGTCGCCGCGCCTGATCGCGTCGTACAGGTCGCGGGTGTGGTGGTCGGGGTCGGCCGACTGCAGGGCGGCGGCTTCTGCGGTGGTCAGGTTGCGGACGCCCTGCTCGGTCTTGAAGTGGTACTTGACCCAGTACCTCTCGCCCGCCGCGTTGTACCAGAGGAACGTGTGCGAGCCGAACCCGTGCATGTGCCGCCACGTGGCCGGGGTGCCCCGGTCGGTCATCAGGAACGTGACCTGGTGCGCGGACTCGGGCGACAGCGTCCAGAAGTCCCACTGCATGTTGTGGTCGCGCAGGTGGTTGTCGGCGCGGCGCTTCTGGCTGTGGATGAAGTCGGAGAACTTCTGCGGGTCGCGGATGAAGAAGATCGGCGTGTTGTTGCCGACGATGTCGTAGTTGCCGTCCTCGGTGTAGAACCTGATCGCGAAGCCGCGCGGGTCGCGGGCGGTGTCGGCGCTGCCCAGCTCGCCGGCGACGGTCGAGAAGCGCAGGAAGAGCGGCGTCTCCGTGCCCTTGCGGAACAGCTCGGCCTTGGTGAACTGGCTGACGTCCTCGGTGATCCGCAGTACGCCGTGGGCGCCCCCGCCCTTGGCGTGCACCACCCGCTCCGGCACCCGTTCCCTGTTGAAGTGGGCCATCTTCTGGATCAGGTAGTGGTCCTGCAGGAGCAGCGGGCCATTCGGGCCGACGGAGAGCGAGTGGTCGTCACTCGGCGCGGGGATGCCCGCGCCGTCGGTCGTTACGGGCCTGGTCGTCATGGCACGGTCCTCCGAATGATCATTTGTGGTTCGGGCAGGCGCCTGTGACGACCAACCTACTGCGTTAACTTGAACGACTCAAGTTATGGAGTTATCCAGGTTTAGGCGGCGGCGGGTGCGCGGCGGACCAGGAAGATCGAGCAGAGGCCCGCGACCACGGCCAGGCCCGCCAACGCGATCGACGTCGCCAGCGGGGCCGACGCCGAGGAGGCGGCGCTCCGGTCGAGGGTGATGAACAGCGTGCCCACCGTGGAGACGCCGATGACCTGACCGAGTTGCATCACGGTGAGCAGCGCGCCGCTGGCGTCGGCCGCGTACGTGCCGTCCACCCGCTCGGTCGCCAGGTTGGTCACCGCGACCTGCACGCCCAGGCCCGCGCCGACGAGGGCGCTCATGACCGCGTACGGCACCCCGCCGCCGGCGGCGAACCCGAGGCCGAGGTAGGCCGGTGCCGCCACCACGTAGCCGAAGGGCACCAACGAGCGCTGCAACCGCAGCGGCAGGCGCGGCCAGGCGAGCCCGACCGCGCCGAAGGCGAGCGCGCACGGCACCATCATCAGGCCGGAGGCCAGCGGCGTCAGGTGCAGGTCGCCCTGCAGGTGCAGGGCCGAGGTGAACAGGAACGCGCCCCACGTGGCCGGGCCGAACAGCAGGATCGCCAGCCCCGGCCGCATGCCGGGCGCGCGCAGCACCCGGGCGTCGACCAGCGGACGCCCGCCCTGGGAGGTCACCCACCGCTCGACGCGGACGAACGTGACGAACATCACCACGCTCAGCCCCATCGAGACCCAGCCCCACAGCGGCCAGCCCAGCTCGCGCCCGAGCACCAGCGGCACCACGAAGAGCAGCACGGCGGCCGACAGGGTCACCAGGCCCCACGGGTCGAGCCCGGTACGTCCGCCGCCCGAGTCGGCGGGCAGCACCCGGAGCCCGGCCACCAGCAGCAGCGCCCCGATCGGCACCAGCACCAGGAACACGATCCGCCAGCCCAGCCCCAGGCCCAGCAGGATTCCGCCGAGCGCCTGGCCGACCACGATGCCACCACTGATCATCAGCGACCACAGCCCGATCGCCCGGCCGCGGGCCGCGCCCTGGTAGTTGCGCTGGATCAGCGTCAGCACCTGGGGCATCATCATGGCGGCCCCGGCGCCCTGCAACAGCCTGGAGGCCACCAGCCAGCCGGTCGTGGGAGCCAGCCCCGCGGCGAGCGTGGTGACGGTGAAGACCGCCAGGCCGCCCAGGAACGCCGTGCGATAGCCGAACAGATCGCCGACCCTGGCTCCAGTGATCAGAAGCACGGCGTAGACAATGGTGTAGCCCGCCACGATCATCTGCAGCCCGGCGCCGGAGGAGCCCAGGTCGGACTCGATGGTCGGGGTGGCCACGTTGACGATGTTGACGTTGAGGATCGCCAGGAACTGCCCGATGAGGATGATCGCCAGGAGCAGGCCGCTGGACTTGGGGGTTTCCCGCGGTTGGGTGCCCGCAGGAGGGATGAAAGCGGCAGTTTGCGACATACTCAGCAGTCTGCCGGGCCTCCAGTACCAGTAACGAGAGCCCCTTTATACTGGTATTGACGGTAACTGACTAGATGCAGTTGCTTCCTCCATAGTGGAGTTGTGAGGGTGGCTGAGGAAAGACGTACGGATCTGTCGGCCTTCTTGCGCTCCCGTCGCGAGCGGATCACGCCGGAGATGGTCGACCTCGCGCCGGGGCCGCGCAGGCGTACCCCGGGGCTGCGCCGCGAGGAGGTGGCCCAGCTCGCCGGCGTGGGCGTGACCTGGTACACCTGGCTGGAGCAGGGGCGCCCGATCAACGCCAGCACGCAGGTGCTCGACGCGATCGCGCGCACGCTCAGGCTCGACAGCGCCGAACGCCACCACCTCTACCGGCTGGCCGGGCAGGTGGCCGATCCCATGCCGGTCGACTCGGGCCAGGTGACGCCCGAGATGCAGGAGATCCTCGACCGGCTCGGCGACATACCCGCCTGCGTCACCAACAGCCGGTCCGACACCCTGGCCTGGAACGACGCGTACGCCACCCTGTTCCCCGAGCTGGTCAGCGCCGCCGAGGGGGAGCGCAACTCGCTCTGGCAGGCGTGCGTCAACCCCGCGCCCACGACGCTGCTGCTCGACCGCGAGGGCGAGCTGGCGCGGGCCGTGGCGGTGTTCAGGGGCGCCTACACCCGGCACGCCGACGACCCCTGCTGGCAGGACTTCGCCCGCCGGCTCTGCTCCGAGAGCGCCGAGTTCGCCCGGCTGTGGGCACGGCAGGACGTGGCGGAGCCGGGGCCGCGGGTCAAGGAGTACAAGCACGTCAAGCACGGGATCCTGCGCTTCAGCACGACCAGCCTCACGGCGCTGCCCGAACTCCGGATGATCGTCTACACGCCGATGGACGACGAGACTCGTAGGGCAATGTCCAAACTCAGGGGAACTGCACGGTAATACGCCTCCATGGCATGCTCGATCCTTGAAAGTCAGGTTCGAGCGGAAGTGGCGGTAGATGAGACTCCCCCGTGCCCTCCCGGTGCTCGCTGTGGTCGCGTCGCTGGCGGCGTGCTCCCCCGCGCCGGAGAGGGAGCCGCTGCGCCGGCCGGTCGCGCCCTCGACGGCCGCCGAGCAGCCGACCCCGGAGCCGACGCCGACTCCGGAGCGCAAGCCGTTCACCATCGCCTTCGGCGGTGACGTGCACTTCGAGGGGATCCTGCGCCCGCGGCTGGCCGATCCGCGCACGGCGCTGGGGCCGATCGCGAGCGTGCTGCGCAAGGCCGACTTATCGATGGTGAACCTGGAGACCGCGATCACCACCGCGGGGACGCCGGCGCCGGGCAAGCAGTACACGTTCAGGGCGCCGGCCAGCGCGCTCACCGCGCTGAAGGGCGCGGGGGTGGACGTCGCCTCCATGGCCAACAACCACGGCATGGACTACATGGAGAGCGGGCTGGCCGACTCGCTGGCGGCGGTCAAACGCAGCAAGTTCCCCGTGGTGGGGATCGGGGAGGACGCGGCGCAGGCGTACCGGCCCTTCCGCAGGACGGTGAACGGCAACCGGGTGGCGATCATCGGGGCCACCCAGGTGCTGGACGCCGAGTTCATCCAGTCGTGGACGGCCACGGCGGACCAGGGCGGCCTGGCCTCGGCCAAGAACGAGGCGGCGCTGCTGCGGGCCGTACGGCAGGCGCGCAAGAACTCCGACACCGTCATCGTCCACCTCCACTGGGGCACCGAGATGCAGAAGTGCCCCAACGAGGCGCAGCGCTCACTGGCCCCCAAGCTGGTCGAGGCGGGCGCCGACGTCGTGGTCGGCGGGCACGCGCACATCCTGCTCGGCTCGGGCTACCTGGACGACGCCTACGTCAACTACGGCCTGGGCAACTTCGTCTTCTACAACTCCAACCCGGCCACCACCGGCAGGACCGGCGTCCTGACGCTGACCATCAACGGGCGGAAGGTCCTGAAGGACACCTGGACTCCGGCCACCATCCAAGGGGGTATCCCGATACCGATGACAGGGTCGGCCAGGACCAGCGCCGTGACGGACTGGAAGGCACTGCGCTCCTGCACGGGGCTGGCCGCGCGACCCTGATCGATCTAGTCTGCTGGACAGATCGTCCAATAGGGGGTCGTGATGCGGTGGGTCGAGTCCGGTGACGTGCGGCCGGCGGTCTTCGAGGAGGGGGAACCGGGCAGGCCGGTCGTGCTGCTCCCGCACGACCACCCGGGCACCCGCCGGGTCTGGGACGAGGTCGCGGCGCTCCTGCGTGACCGCTTCCGCGTCGTGCGTTACGACGTACGCGGGGCGGGGGCGTCGACGGCCCGGCGCGACCACGGCTTCGACCCGCTGACCGCCGACCTCGGCGCGGTGATCGACGCGAGTGGCGCGCCCCGTGTCCACCTGGTCGGGCACGACCGGGGCTCGCCGCGGGGGTGGGAGGCGCCGGCACGGGCGGGGATCAGGGACCGGCTGGCCTCGTTCACCGGTCTGGGCGGGCCGGGGCTGCGGCGGGCGGGCGGCTTCACGCGGCACGGGCGGTGGCGCGACCTGTGGCTCAACCGGCGGAACACGCTCGGCACGCTGGGCGACCCGGGCCTCGACCCGGGCGTGCCCGACGTGCCCGTGCAACTCGTCGCGGCCACCCGCGACCCGTGCGTCACCCCCGCGCTACGGGCGGCAGCAGGACACTGGGCGTCCAGGCGCTGGCGGCGCACGATCGCGGCCCGGCGCCGGGCGCGCCGCGGCCACCCCGAGGCCGTGGCCGGCGTGATCGCCGAGTTCGTGGACCACGTCGAGGGCGCGGCGCCGCGCCGGGCGCGGGCCGGGGGCGCGTTCGGCGGCCGGCTGGTGGTGGTCACCGGCGCGGGGTCCGGGATCGGGCTGGCGACGGCGCGGGCGTTCGCGGCGCACGGGGCGGAAGTGGTCTGCGCGGACATCGACGGAGATGCGGCGAGGCGGGCGGCCGACGCCATTGACAAAGATCTCCACGGTACGGCCCACGCGGCGCGGGTCGATGTGGCGAGCGCCGATCAGATGGAGGACTTCGCGCGAAATATCATCTCCGAATATGGCGTGCCGGACATTGTGGTGAACAATGCCGGGATAGCGATCGTTGGATCGTTCTTCGGTCACACGCTCGACGACTGGCGCAGGACCATCGACGTCAATCTCTGGGGTGTCGTCCACGGGTGCCGTCTGTTCGGTGCGGCCATGGCCGAGCGCGGGGAGGGCGGGCACATCGTCAACGTCGCCTCCCTGGCCGCGTTCGTGCCGTCCCGGCCGCTGCCGGCGTACTCGACCGCCAAGGCCGCCGTGAAGACGCTCAGCGACTGTCTCAGGGCCGAGCTGGCCGGTCAGGGCATCGGGGTCACCGTGGTCTGCCCGGGGTTCGTCTCCACGGGGATCGCGCGCAACGCCACGTACCTTGGTAATGGCGCGGGTGGCGGCATGCGGGAGGGGGCCGTACGCGGGCTCGCGCGGCGCGGTTACCCGCCCGAGCGGGTGGCCGCGCACATTCTTCGCGCGGTGCGGAGAAATCAGCCGGTCGTGCCGGTTAACTTGGAGGGGAAAATCGGGTATGCCCTGTCGCGGATTTCGCCCCGAGCGATGCGCGGGCTGGCCCGGCTGAGCGCGCTCGCGGGAAATCCGAGAAGCGGAGGGTAATGAACGCCCAAACGGGAGAAGATGAATCCGTGTCCACGCCGCAAATCGACGACGAGTGCGTCCACCCCAAAGCCCTCAGGCGGCAACCCGCACAACGCCGCAGCGCCAGGCGCGTCGAGCGGATGCTCGACGCGTGCGCCGAACTGCTCGACGAGAGCGGATACGAGACCCTGTCCACCACGCGCATAGCCGAGCGGGCGGACGTCGCGATCGGCTCGGTCTACCAGTTCTTCCCCGACAAGCGGGCCATCACCCAGGAGCTGACCCGGCGCAACGTCGAGGAGTTCGTCCGCAGGGTCGACCGCCGGTTCCTGGAGGAGGACTACCGCGGCTGGTGGGAGGCCGTCGACGCGATCATCGACATCTACGTCGACATGCACAGGACCGTCGCCGGCTTCAAGAGCCTGCACTTCGGCGACGTCGTCGACCTCAACCTCCTCGACTCCGACTCCGACAACAACACGGTGATCGCGGGCCGGCTGCGCGGGCTGTTCCTGACCGAGTTCGGGCTGGCCGACAGCCCCACGCTCGACCTCGCCGTGCTGGTGGCCGTGGAGGCGGGCGACGCGGTGCTGAAACTGGCCTTCCGCCGCGACCCCGGCGGCGAGCCCGAGATCATCGACGCGGCCAAACACCTGATCAGGGGCTTCCTGTCCCGCCAGCTCAAGTCGTGGTCGCCGAGGTGAGCCTCAGTCGTAGAGCGCCACGGTCAGGGTGCCGGGGCGGCGGCCGTACTCGGGGGCGTCGGCCCACACCCTGACCCGTACGGTCAGCAGGCCGTCGGCGGCGGGCTCCACCTGGCCGAGTTCGATGCGGGCCGGGGTGCCCGACGAAGGGGCGTCGGGGCAGCCGGGGCCGCCGTCCAGCGCCTTCCCGTTCACGGTGATCTCCTGGCGCAGCCGACCGGCCAGGACCCCGCCGCAGTACGTCACCACCGCCGGCGGCCGTCCGGTGTGCGGGACCGTGAGGGTGACCTCCTTGGCCTCCGGCCAGGTGACGCTCTTCGAGGTGACCAGCCGGCGCCCACCGTCGTCCGGGAGAGCGGCCGGTGGCGCGACGGGCGTCGGCGCGGGCCCCATGAGGGTGGGCGGGGTCCACTCGTAGACGCCGAACCGCCACGTCTGAGGGGTCTCCTCGGCGGGCGCGTCCGGACGTTTGACGATGAAGATCGCGCGCTCGGTGTCCGCGGGCAGCGGCACCACGTCGACCGGCCGATGCCGTTCGCAGACCCCTCGCAGTGTGGGGACGGGCGTCAGGGCCTCTCGGTCGATCTCCGGCGTCGTGACGCGGACGTCCGGTAGCGGGCCGCTCGCCCCCGCGGGACAGTCCGCCATGAGGGCCAGCGGCCGCCCGCTCACCTCCACCTCGAAGAGGAACGACTGCATCGCGGGCAGCATCGAGATCTCGGTGAGACGGCGGTAGACGGTTCCGTCCGCCTCCTCGAAACCGGCGGGGAGCCGGTCGGGGGAGGACGCCGTGATCGAGGCGTCGTCCCGCCACGGCCCGCCCAGGACGACCAGACCCGCGGTCGCCACCACCGCCGCGGCGGCCACCCCGGCGGCGGCGAACGCGGTCAGTCGGCGTCGCCGGGCCCTCCGCGCACCCGTGCGCAGCACCTCCCACGGGATCGGCCGGTCCAGCGCGGGACGGCTGCGCTCCTCCAGCAGGTCGTGCAGCTCTCGGCGGTCGATCGGCACGCCTCTACCCCTCCTTCGCGTAGGTGGCCGCGAACGCTTCGTCCATCCGCAGCTTGGCCAGCGCTCTGCTGGTCTGGCTCTTGACCGTCCCCACGCTGCAGCCCAGCGTCTCGGCGGTCTGGGCCTCGGTCATGTCCTCGAAGAAGCGCAGCACCAGTACGGCCCGCTGCCGGGCGGGCAGCCGGCCCAGCGCCCGCCAGACCAGTTCACGTTCGTCCGCCTGACCCATGTGGTCGGGCAGGCCCTCGAGGTCGGGCGGCGAGCCGGTGGTGACCTCCGCCCGTCTCCAGCGCCGCCGCCACCACGACACGTGCACGTTGACGACGATCTTGCGTACGTACGCCTCGTGCTCGCTCGTGATGCGCGGCCAGGCCGGCCACGCCTTCATCAGCGCCGTCTGCACCAGGTCCTCGGCCGTGGCCCAGTCCCTGGTGAGCAGGTAGGCGGTGCGGAGCAACCGATGCCACGCCGCGGAGACGAACGCGTCGTACTCCGGCCGATCCGCCATGCGACAAGCCTCTCTCCGGTGACATTCACCCGTACGACGCGGGCGGGCGGAGAGAAGGTTGCTCGGCGGGCTCAGTTGTCGCTCAGCGGGTCGCCGGGCCAGGCCGGGACCTCACGGGACAGACGCTTGGTGTACTCGCGTTCTCCGAGCGCGGTCGCGGGCCCCTGCTGCAGACCTGGCGTGGCGGGCGTGCGGAAGCACGGGGCCGGGAACGAGACCGGACGCGCGTCCCTGGCCTCGCGTACGTCGAGGCGGGCCTCCAGCGCCCGCAGATTGCGCTCGGCCACGTCGATGGCCTCCAGACGGGCCGACATGTAGCCGGCCACCCCGGGAATGACGGCCGACAACACCACAGCACAGGCCAGCGTGAAGGTTAGCTGCTTGGACATGCCCATCACAGTCCCTTCGCTCGCGTGGCGGCAAAGCGACTGGTATATGCCCGCCGACCTGCACGGACACGCGCAGCGTGAGCAGGATTGGACAAGACGTTACCGAATTTGCACGGGACCGGCGATGCGGATTGACCGGGCAAACGGCCGGGTGGCTCGGTAGTCTCGCGGTGTGGCGCATGTGACCCGTGAGCACCTTGATCGTCTGCTTGAGCAGGCACTGCTGGCCGACGACCACAGTTCCCTGGCCAGTCGGCTGTACGACGTCGCGCTCGACTATTCGTCCGGCGACGTCTCCAGGGCATCCATCCTGGTCCTCGCCGCCGAGGAATGGCGAGCGGCCGGGCAGCCCGCGCGCGCGATGGAGTGTTTCCAGCGCGCGGTCGAGGACGGCGGCGACGCGGGCTTCGATCCGCGTGCCGGCATCGCCGACACGCTCTTCGAACTCGACCGGCCGGATGAGGCGAGGGAGGTCATCGAGACCATACGCGCGGAGGGCAACGTCTCCACGGCGACGGCTCACACGATCGCCGAGACGCTGGTGGCCTACGGCGATCTCCAAGGGGGGCTCGAATGGGCCACCCAGGCCGTCCTCAGGTGTGACGAGAACGACCCGGAGCAGGTGGCGCTGTTGCGTACCCGCTATCGCATCAGGGTCGATCTCGGGCTCCCCGAGGACGAGCTGGACGAGCTCGTCCCCTGAGACCGCGCGTACGGACGCCCGCCGGGGTGGTCACCGGCACGGCTCGCTGTGGCGTGCCCGAAAACGGGCGGGTTCCGAGCGGGCCGGTCTGGGTGGGCAGGTACGCGCGGGCGGGTCCGAAGGGGCCGCGGCCGGGCGACCGCGACCCCTCCGGCTGTGGGACGCCGGGCGCGGCAGGCACGACCCGCGCCCGGACGAGGTGGCTCATCTCAACAACCCGACGACTCCGGAGGGAGCGGGCCCGCGGCTGCCCCGCCGCGCTCCGCTCGCGCGGAGCGCGGCGCGGTCGGCTCACCGCGGCTCGCTCGTCGGGAGCGGGTGGGTCACTTCAGGCCGAGCTGCTGCGCCAGGCCGGCGAAGCCGGTCCCCACCAGTTCGCCGCCCGGCAGCATCGAGGTGCCCTCGACGCTCTCCACGGCCTTCGGCAGCAGCTCGCCGATGACGTCCGCGCCGACCTCGCGTACCGGCTGCTTCAGGTCCAGCGGCGACTGGACCCCGGTGCCGGCGATGCGGTTCTGATGGGTGGCCTGGCCGAGTGACAGCTCGGCGGGCAGATTGGCGAGCTGCGGCTCCTGGGGCAGCGCGGGCAGCGCAGGCAGCTCGGGCAGCGACGGCAGCGCGGGCACGCCGGACATCGTCGACAGGTCCTTCATTCCGAGAGGGCCCGGCACCATGGGGAACAGCGCCGGCGACGCCGAGGTCAGCGAGGGCATGCCCCACGTGGCCGCGACGCCGCCCAGGTCCGCCGCGCCCAGCACCTCCTTGCCCGTGGCCAGGCCGGTCAGGCCGAGATGCCTGGCCAGATCCCCGGCGGCCATGGCCAGCCTGTTGCTCTCCTTGGTGACCATCCGGCCGTTGCCGGGGCCTCCGTCGTTAACGCGCAGCTTCGCGTGCTCGTCGCAGTACGAGGCGATGGCGGTGGGCGACAGCAGCGAGGGTTCGGTGCGGGGGCAGGACTGGGCCGTCGAGGGACCTGTGGACAGCAAGCCGACACCCGCGATCAGAGCGGCCACCGCGATCATGCTTCGGATCTTCTGGAATGACACCGGACGTTCCCCTGATCGATTTCGGTGATCTGACGAACGCCGAACGTAGTCACAGTTCCGGGCCGGGGAAGGCGGCTTGTCCGAAGGGTGGGGCGAACCTTACCGAACGCGCGGCCCGATGACCCTGCCATGACACGCCGCCGTCGCGTTCCTCCCGGGACGCGGGAGCCCGGAGATCGTGGTGATCTCCGGGCCCGGCGGTCGAGGGTACGGGCGGGTCAGGCCCCGCGCTGGACGAGCAGCTCGTCGTCGCCCAGCTCGACCTTGACCTTGTCGCCGTCGACGACCTCGCCCGACAGCACCGCCTTGGCCAGCTTGTCGCCGATGGCCGACTGGACCAGGCGGCGCAGCGGGCGGGCGCCGTAGAGCGGGTCGTAGCCGGTCAGAGCCAGCCACTCGCGGGCCGCCGGCGTGACCTCCAGCGTCAGCCTGCGGTCGGCCAGGCGCCGCGCCAGGCGTTCGACCTGCAGGTCGACGATCTGGGCCAGTTCCTCGGAGCCGAGCGCGTCGAAGAGGATCACGTCGTCGAGCCGGTTGAGGAACTCCGGCTTGAACGAGCTGCGCACCGCCCCCATGACCGCCTCCCGTTTGGCGCCGTTCTCCAGCTTGGGATCGACGAGGAACTGCGAGCCGATGTTGGAGGTGAGGATCAGGATCGTGTTGCGGAAGTCGACCGTGCGGCCCTGGCCGTCGGTCAGCCGCCCGTCGTCGAGCACCTGCAGCAGGATGTCGAACACCTCGGGATGGGCCTTCTCGACCTCGTCGAGCAGCACCACGGTGTACGGACGCCGCCGCACGGCCTCGGTGAGCTGGCCGCCCTCCTCGTAGCCGACGTAGCCGGGAGGCGCGCCCACGAGCCTGGCCACGCTGTGCTTCTCGGAGTATTCGCTCATGTCGATGCGGGTCATCGCCCGCTCGTCGTCGAACAGGAACTCCGCCAGCGCCTTGGCCAGCTCGGTCTTGCCCACCCCTGTCGGCCCGAGGAACAGGAACGAGCCCGTCGGCCGGTCGGGGTCGGCGATGCCCGCGCGGCTGCGGCGTACGGCGTCGGAGACCGCCTGGACGGCCTGCCGCTGCCCGATGAGACGCCGGCCCAGCTCTCCCTCCATGCGCAGCAGCTTGACCGTCTCGGCCTCCAGCAGCCGCCCGGCCGGGATGCCGGTCCACGACGAGATCACCTCGGCGATGTCGTCGGCGCCGACCTCCTCCTTGACCATCGCGTTGTCGGGCGGCGCGGCGTCGGAGGCGGACTTGAGCGCCTGCTCCAGCCGGGGCACCTCGGCGTACATCAGCCGGGAGGCCGCCTCGAAGTCGCCGTCGCGCTGGGCGCGCTCGGCCGCGCCGCGGGCCTCGTCGAGCTGCTTCTTCAGCTCGCCGACCTTGTTCAGCCCGGCCTTCTCGTGCTCCCAGCGGCCGACGAGGGCGTTGAGCTCCTCCTGGCGGTCGGCCAGCTCCTGGCGCAGGCGCTCGAGCCGCTGGACGGAGGCGTCGTCGGTCTCCTTCGACAGCGCCAGCTCCTCCATCTTCATCCGGTCGACGTTGCGCTGGAGCTGGTCGATCTCCACGGGACGGGAGTCGATCTCCATGCGCAGCCGCGAGGCGGCCTCGTCGACCAGGTCGATCGCCTTGTCGGGGAGGAACCGGTTGGTGATGTAGCGGTCGGACAGCGCGGCGGCGGCCACCAGCGCGCCGTCGGAGATCTGCACCTGGTGGTGGGCCTCGTAGCGGCCCTTGAGCCCGCGCAGGATCGCGATGGTGTCCTCGACCGTGGGCTCGCCCACGTAGACCTGCTGGAAGCGGCGCTCCAGGGCCGGGTCCTTCTCGATGCGCTCGCGGTACTCGTCGAGCGTGGTCGCGCCGATCATGCGCAGCTCGCCGCGGGCCAGCATCGGCTTGAGCATGTTGCCGGCGTCCATCGCGCCCTCGGCGGCGCCCGCGCCGACGACGGTGTGCAGCTCGTCGATGAACGTCACGATCTGCCCGTCGCTCTCCTTGATCTCGGAGAGCACGGCCTTGAGCCGCTCCTCGAACTCGCCGCGGTATTTCGCGCCGGCCACCATCGCGCCCAGGTCGAGCGAGATGAGCCGCTTGTTGCGCAGCGACTCCGGCACGTCGCCGGCCACGATGCGCTGGGCCAGGCCCTCGACGACCGCGGTCTTGCCGACGCCGGGCTCGCCGATGAGCACCGGGTTGTTCTTGGTGCGGCGGCTGAGTACCTGGATCACGCGGCGGATCTCGCCGTCACGGCCGATGACCGGGTCGAGCTTGCCGCCGCGGGCGTGCTCGGTCAGGTCGACGCCGTACTTCTCCAGGGCCTGGTAGGTGTCTTCCGGGGTCTCGCTGGTGACCCGGGCGTGGCCGCGTACCTTCTCGAACGCGTCGAGCAGCGCCTGCGGCGCGGCGCCCTGCGACTTGAGCAGCTCGGCCGCCTGGCCCCCGTCGGCCGCCAGGCCGACCAGCAGGTGCTCGGTCGAGACGTAGAGGTCCTCGAGCCGCTTGGCGTGCTGGGCGGCGGTGTTGAGCACGGTCAGGAGCTGGCGGGAGCTGGACGGCGCCCCCACCGTCGCGCCCTGTGCCTTGGGCAGTGTGGCGAGCTGCTCCTCCGTACGGGCCCGCAGCGTGCGCCAGTCGGCGCCGACGGCCTCCAGCAGCGGCACGGCGGTGCCGCCGGTCTGCGAGAGCAGCGTGGTCAGCAGGTGAGCCGGGGCGATCTCCGGGTTGCCCTCCGCGGCGGCGCGGCGCATGGCACCCGAGAGCGCTTCCTGGCTCTTCTGGGTGAGCTTGTAGTCCATTCCTTCTAGGCCCCCGGTGGCAGCTCGTAACGGATCAGCGCTCTGACCATCCGCATCTCGGCGCGCAGGCGGTGAACCTCCTCACGCAGCCGCAGAGCTTCGTTCTCGAGCTCGAGAATCCGCTTGATCCCCGCGAGGTTGATGCCCTCTTCCTGGGAGAGCCGCTGCACCTCGCGGAGCTGGATGATGTCTCTCGTGGAGTAGAGGCGGCCGCGCCCAGCAGTGCGGCCAGGGCTGACCAGCCCCAGCCGGTCGTACTGGCGCAGCGTCTGCGGGTGGAGCCCGGAGAGCTGCGCGGCCACCGAGATCACATAGACAGGGGTGTCGTCCGACAGGTCGAAATAGTTGGCGTCCATCGGCTACTCGCTTCTGGCTCGCTGAATCAGCTCGGCCCGCGGGTCGTCGCCCGCGGTCGCGGTGTTGAACTCGTTGAGGAGCTCGCGCGACTTGTCGTCGAGCGTGTTCGGCACGAGCACCTCGACGGTGGCGAGCAGGTCGCCCTTGGTGCCGTCTTTCCTGGTGACGCCCCTGCCCCGCACCCGGAACGTGCGCCCGTTAGGTGTGCCCGTGGGAATGCGCAGCGTGACCGGCATGCCCTTGAGGATCGGGACCTTGATCTCGGCCCCCAGAGCGGCCTCCGTGAACGTCACCGGCACGGTGATCGTCAGGCTGTCGCCCGTCCTGCCGAACACGGCGTGCGGCTTGACGTGGGTCTGGATGTAGAGGTCGCCCGCCGGGCCGCCGTTCTCGCCGGGCGCGCCCTTGGCCTTGAGCTTGACGCGCTGGCCGTCGGCCACGCCCGCCGGGATGCGGGCCTGGATGGTACGGGTGCTCTTGGCCCGGCCGCTGCCCTCGCACACGGGGCAGGGGTCGTCCACGAGCAGCCCACGGCCCTTGCAGTCACGGCAGGGCTCGGAGAAGGCGAAGTTGCCCAGGTTGCGGCTGGCCGCGCCGGTGCCCTCACAGGTGGGGCAGACCCTGGGGGTCGTGCCCGCCTTGGCCCCGGTGCCGCTGCACGCGGTGCAGGCGGCCGAACTGGTCAGCCGGAGGGACACGGTGGTGCCCTCGACCGCTTCGGTGAACGTCAGCGTGACCTCGGACTCGATGTCCTGGCCACGCCGCGGCCGGGTCGTGGTGGTGGTGCGGCCGGTCGTGCCGCCCCGGTTGAACAGCCCGCCGAACAGGTCGCCGAGCCGCTCACCCGCACTGTGGCCGGAGCTCTGCTGGCTGGTGCCGCCGAACAGGTCACCGAAGTCGAACGGGAAACCGCCACCGCCCGCCCGCTGGCCGCCCACCCCGGACCCGAACAGCGTGCGCGCCTCGTCGTACTCCTTGCGGCGCTTGCCGTCGGACAGGACGTCGTAAGCCTCGGAGACCTCCTTGAACTTGGTCTCCTTGGTCGCGTCGCCCTGGTTGGTGTCGGGGTGGTATTGCCTGGCCAGCTTCCGGTAGGCCTTCTTGATCTCCTCGGCGGTGGCGGTCTTGGGCACACCAAGGACGGCGTAGTAGTCCTTTTCCAGGTAGTCCTTGGTGCTCATCACGGCCCTTCGTCCTTGTGATCAGTTTTCTTCGTCGTCATTGGACGCCACGGGAGCGTCCTCGGGTTCGGCGACGGCCACTCGCGCGGGGCGGAGCACCCTGTCACCCATCCGGTATCCAGGCTGCAACACTTCCACGGCGGTGGGCTCGGTCACGTCGGGCGAATAGCTGTGCATCAGCGCCTCGTGCACGGTCGGGTCGAACGGGTCGCCCTTCTGCCCGAAAGCGCTGAGGCCGAGCTTGGTGAGCGCCGACTCCAGCGACTCGGCCACCTTCGCGAAGCCGCCGTTCAGCTCGCCGTGCTCGCGCGCCCTGCCGATGTCGTCGAGCATGGGCAGCAGCTCGGCCAGCACTCCGGCGACCGCCTGCTCGCGCACCGCCACGCGGTCGCGCTCGACCCTCCTGCGGTAGTTGGTGTACTCCGCCTGAAGGCGCTGTAGGTCAGCGGTCCGCTCGGCGAGCTGGGCCGCCAGCTCGCCGTCCAGCGGCTCGAGAGCCTCGGCCGACTCCTCCTGCGGTGTGGCCGGGGGGTGCTCTCTGACCTGGCCCGTCTCCGGGTCGATCTTCCGGTTGTCGCGGATCACCGGTTCCTCGTGCCCGTTTTCGCGCGCCGGCATCACTGGTCCTTCTTCGGCTGGTCGTCGTCCACGATCTCGGCCTCGACCACGTCGTCATCGGCCTTCTGGCCCTGACCGGCGGTGGCGTCCTGGGGGGCGCCCTCGGGGCCGCCGCCCTGCTGGGCCTGGCTCGCGGCGTAGATGGCCGAGCCCATCTTCTGGCTGACCGTGGCGAGCTTTTCCGCCGAGGTGCGGATGACGTCGGTGTCGGTGCCCTCCAGAGCCTTCTTCAGCTCGGTCAGGGCGTCGTTGACCTCGGTCTTGATGTCGCCGGGGACCTTGTCGTCGTTCTCGCGGAGGAACTTCTCCGTCTGGTAGGCGAGCCCGTCGGCGTTGTTGCGGACCTCGGCCTCCTCGCGGCGCTTCTTGTCCTCCTCGGCGTACGACTCGGCCTCGCGCATCATCCGCTCGATGTCGTCCTTCGGCAGCGCGGAGCCGCCGGTGATCGTCATCGTCTGCTCCTTGCCCGTGCCCAGGTCCTTGGCGGAGACGTTGACGATGCCGTTGGCGTCGATGTCGAAGGTGACCTCGATCTGCGGGATGCCGCGCGGCGCCGGCGCGATGCCGGTCAGCTCGAACGTGGCCAGCTTCTTGTTGTAGGAAGCGATCTCGCGCTCGCCCTGGTAGACCTGGATCTGCACCGACGGCTGGTTGTCCTCGGCCGTGGTGAAGACCTCGGAGCGCTTGGTCGGGATCGTGGTGTTGCGCTCGATGATCTTGGTGAAGATGCCGCCCTTGGTCTCGATGCCCAGCGACAGCGGGGTCACGTCGAGCAGCAGGACGTCCTTGACCTCGCCCTTGAGCACGCCGGCCTGCAGCGCGGCGCCGATGGCGACGACCTCGTCGGGGTTGACGCCCTTGTTGGGCTCCTTGCCGCCGGTCAGCTCCTTCACCAGCTCGGAGACGGCGGGCATGCGGGTCGAGCCACCGACGAGCACCACGTGGGCGATGTCGGCGACCTTGATGCCGGCGTCCTTGATGACCTGGTGGAACGGGCCCTTGGTGCGCTCGAGCAGGTCGGCCGTCAGCCGCTGGAACTCGCTGCGCGTGAGCTTCTCGTCGAGGTGCAGCGGGCCCTCGGAGGAGGCCGTGATGTAGGGCAGGTTGATGTTGGTCTCGGACTGGCTGGACAGCTCGATCTTGGCCTTCTCGGCCGCCTCGCGCAGACGCTGGAGCGCCATCTTGTCCTTGGCCAGGTCGACGCCGTGCGCGTTCTGGAAGCGCTTGACCAGTTCGTCGACGACGCGCTGGTCCCAGTCGTCACCGCCGAGGTGGTTGTCGCCGGAGGTGGCCTTGACCTCGACGAAGCCGTGGCCGTCTTCCTGGCCGACGTCGAGCAGCGACACGTCGAAGGTGCCGCCACCGAGGTCGAAGACCAGGATCGTCTGGTCCTGCTCCTTGTCGAGCCCGTAGGCGAGGGCCGCGGCGGTCGGCTCGTTGATGATGCGGAGCACGTTGAGGCCCGCCACCGTGCCGGCCTCCTTGGTGGCCTGGCGCTGGGCGTCGTTGAAGTAGGCGGGAACCGTGACCACCGCGTCGGTGATCTTCTCGCCCAGGTACGCCTCCGCGTCCTGCTTGAGCTTCTGCAGCACGAACGCGCTGATCTGCTGGGGCGAGAACTTCTTCCCGTCGATCTCCTGGGACCAGCTCGTGCCCATCTCCCGCTTGACCGAGCGGATCGTCCGGTCCACATTGGTGACGGCCTGCCGCTTGGCGACCTCACCGACCAGGACCTCGCCGTTCTTCGCGAAGGCGACCACGGACGGCGTGGTCCGCGAGCCCTGCGCGTTGGCGATGACGGTGGGCTCACCGCCCTCGAGGATCGAGACGACGGAGTTGGTCGTCCCAAGGTCGATACCTACCGCACGTGCCATGAGTACGTCCTTGTAGTCAAAGTTGAGTCGATTGGACTCAACCTATGGATGCGTGTCGTCTTTGTCAAACGACTTGAGCCTACTCGACTCAACCTGGGTGAGCGCGAAAGCATTCCCGCCAGGACGGGGGAAGCAGGAGTGATTTCGCGCACCACGGGTCGCGAGGACGGGGTGCCAGGCTCATGGCGGCCTGGGCCGGACGGCGTGGGCGGACCCCCGGCGCGGTGGGTGTGCGGCCGGGGGTCCGCGTGGGTGGTGGCTCAGGCGGCGAGGTCGGAGGGGCGGGAACCGGGCAGGCCGGAGCCGCGCCACGGATTCTCCTCGGAGCCGGACCTCACGGCGCCGTGGGCGCCGCGGTGTCCTGATCGATGTATCGCAACAAATCGATCATTTGTCACTGGGGATGTCCGGATACGGACAGGTCACGCTTTCGCGCCGTCGACCACCTTGCGCTTGCCCAGGGGCTTCTTGAGCGTGACCGTGGTGGTCTTCTCGATCGCGATCATGATGCACGAGACGTTCCTGGCCTTGGGCGAGGTGCCCTCGTACAGGGTGATCGTGACCTTCTTGCTCGTCTCCGTCACCTTGACGCGGTCCAGCACCGTGCACGGCGCCACCCCGGACCACCAGGTGAGCTGGATCTTCTTGCCCTTCGAGACCGGCTTGGCCTTGGTCCAGCGGACCTTGTGGACGTTGATGGCGTCGCCCGTCGGCTTGACCGGCTCGGGAGCCTTCGTGGGGGTGGTGGTGACCGGCTGCGACACGACCGGGGGCTTCGCCGGGGCCGAGGAGGCGGCCCGCTCGACCGGTGGGGCCGTGCCGCAGCTCGTGGCGAGCACCAGACATCCGGCCAGGAGAGTCGCTGTCATAGTCCGCATACCCCTACGACGGATCACGCCCGCCGCCGGTTCACAGATTAGGGTGGTTCGCGTGCTGCGACAGGCCATGCTCGCCCTCTCCAGGAGTCGTCGTGCCGAGCGGCTCGTCACCACCTCGCCGCTGACCGCCGACGTGGTCAGGCGCTACGTGGCCGACGACGTCGGCGCCGTGGTCGGCGAGCTGACCCGCAGGGGCCTGCTGGTGACCGTCGACCGCCTCGGCGAGGACGCGACCGACGAGGCACAGGCCGCGGTCGCCGTCGCCGCCTACCTGTCGCTGCTGCGCCTGCTGCCCCCCGGCGCCGACGTGTCGGTCAAGCTGACGGCACTGGGGCTGCGGCTGTCGCAGCGGCTCGCGACCGCCAACGCCGCCGCCATCTGCGCCGCCGCGGCCGGCGAGGGCGTGACCGTGACCCTCGACGCCGAGGAGCACGACACCGTCGCCGGGCTGCACGCCGTGCACGCCGCGCTGCGCAAGGACCACGCCGACGTGGGCGTGGTGGTGCAGGCGTACCTGCCCGACTCGCTCGACCGGTGCGAGCGGCTCGACGGGGCCCGCGTACGCCTGTGCAAGGGGGCCTACACCGCGCCCGGCGGCCACACCAGGCCGGTCGACATCGACCGGTCCTTCGTCCGGTGCCTGAAGGTCCTCATGGCCGGCACCGGCTACCCCATGGTCGCCACGCACGACCCCAGGCTGCTGCGGATCGCCTCCACGCTCGCCGTCCTGCACGGCCGCGACGCGACCGGCTTCGAATACCAGATGCTGTACGGCGTCCGCCCCGACGAGCAGCTCCGCCTTACGGGGCTCGGGGCCCGGATGCGCGTCTACGTCCCGTACGGGTCCGACTGGTACGCCTACCTCATGCGCCGCCTGGCAGAACGCCCCCGCAACCTGACCTTCTTCCTGCGCTCGCTCGTGTCGCGGCACTGACGGGAGCCGCCCCCCGCCCAGAGCGTCCGAGGTCAGGGGTGCCAGCGGATAGGCTGCCAGATCAGCGTCTAGTTCATCGAGGGGCCGAAATGATCGCGATTCTGGGCACGGGCAAGATGGGCGAGGCCCTGCTGTCCGGGCTGTTGCGGGCCGGGTTCAAGCCCGGCGACCTCATGGTGACCACCCGTAGGGCCGAGCGGGCCGAGGCGCTGCGCGAGACGTACGGCGTGCGCGCCGTGTCGAACGCCGAGGCCGCCAAGGCCGCCGACACCCTCATCCTGGCCGTCAAGCCACAGGACATGGGGACCCTGCTGGCCGAGATCGCCCCCTTCGTCGGCGCCGAGCGCCTGGTGATCAGCGCGGCGGCCGGCATCACGACGGCCTTCGTCGAGCAGCGGCTCGGCGTCGAGGTGCCCGTGGTGCGGGTCATGTCCAACACGCCGATCAGGTTCGACGAGGCGATGAGCGTCATCTCGGCGGGCGCGCACGCGGGCGAGGAGCACCTGAGGCTCGCCGAGGGGCTGCTGGAGCCGGTGGGCAAGGTGCTGCGCATCCCCGAGTCGCAGCAGGACGCCGCCACCGCGCTCTCCGGCAGCGGCCCCGCCTACTTCTTCTACCTGGTCGAGGCCATGGTCGACGCGGGCATCCTGCTCGGCATGCCGCGGGCGGCGGCGCTCGACATGGTCACGCAGTCGATCGTGGGGGCCGCGGTGATGTTGCGCGACTCCGGCGAGCATCCGGTGATCCTGCGCGAGGCGGTCACCTCGCCCGGCGGCACGACGATCGCGGCCATCGCGGAGCTGGAGCGGCACAGTGTGCGCGCCGCGTTCCTGGCCGCCATCGAGGCCGCCCGCGACCGCAGCCGCGAACTCGCCGCCGGCTGAGCGGACTTGCCGCCGGCTGAGCGGACTCGCTGTTGACTGAGCGCTCCCGGCGGCTGAGCGGACTCGCCGCCGGGTGATGCGCCTGCCGGAGCGACTACGCGTCCCGGCGCTGGAGCAGGACGGCTCCCACGATCAGGGCCGCCGCCACCCAGGCGAGGTAGACCGCGTACCCGCTCCACGGCCCCAGCGAGCCGTTGCTCCCGCCGGAGACGATGAGCTGGCCCGCGTTGGTGGTGAAGTGCTCGGCCACCGTCCTGCCCCACGCGCCGGGGAGCTGGGCCGACACCGTGGGCAGCACCATGATCAGCGCGATGGCCGCCACGATCGCGCCTGGCGTGTGCCTGATCAGCGTGCCGAGCCCCAGCCCGAACAGCCCGCACGCGGCCAGGTAGAGGCCCGACCCGAGCGCGGCGCGCACCACCTCGGACGCCTCCACCGACGGAGGCCGGAGGATGATCAGGCCGGCGGCGATCGCGGCGGCCGACGCGACCACGCAGACGACCAGCGAGATCGCCACGAACACCACGACCTTGCCGGTCAGCAGGCTCAGCCGCTTCGGCACGGCCATGAGCGAGGTGCGGATGCCCCCGGTGCGGTACTCGCTGGAGATCACCAGGACGCCCAGGGTGGCCATGGACAGCGAGGCGAAGAGGCCGCCGTTGAGGCTCGACATGATCGCGTCTCCACCCGGGACCGGCCCCTGGGCCGAGTTCTTGAGCGAGAGGCCGATGAGGACCGCGAAGCCCAGCATCAGCAGGGCGGTGACCGCCAGGGTCCACACCGTCGAGCGCACCGAGCGGATCTTGGTCCATTCGGACCTGAGAATGTTGATCATGAGGAGAACTCCAGGCTGTCCTTGGTCAGCTCCATGTACGCCGCCTCGAGCGAGGGCGGCACGAACGTCAGCTCCTCCAGCGGCAGCCCGGCCCGTGCCGTGAGGGTGCCGATCTCGAGGGTGTTCATCGCGGTCACCCGCAGGTGGTCGGGGTGCAGCTCGCCCACCTTGACCAGCTCGGCGACCTCGGCCAGGCGGGGCGAGCGGACGCGTACGTAGCCCTGGGAGCTGCGCCCGATGAACTCCCGCACGCTCGTGTCGGCGATGAGCCGGCCCCGGCCGATCACGATCAGGTGGTCGGCCGTCTGCGCCATCTCGCTCATCAGGTGGCTGGAGACGAACACGGTCCGCCCCTCGGCCGCCAGCTTGCGCATGAGCGTGCGGATCCAGAGGATGCCGTCGGGGTCGAGCCCGTTGACGGGCTCGTCGAACAGCAGGATCTCGGGGTCACCGAGCAGCGCCGCGGCGATGCCCAGCCGCTGCGACATGCCCAGCGAGAACCCGCCCACCCGCCGCTTGGCCACCTCGCGCAGGCCGACGACGTCCAGCACCTCGCTCACGCGCCGGTCAGGGATGCCGTTGCTCTGCGCGATGGCCAGCAGGTGGTTGCGGGCGCTGCGCCCACCGTGCACGGCCTTGGCGTCGAGCAGCGCGCCCACCTTGCGCAGCGGGTGCCGCAGCTCCGCGTACGGCCGTCCGCCCACGAGCACCGAGCCGCCCGAGGGGCGGTCGAGACCGAGGATCATTCGCATGGTGGTCGACTTGCCCGCGCCATTGGGGCCGAGGAAGCCGGTCACCTGACCCGGCTCGACGTCGAACGACAGGTCCGCCACGGCGACGGTGGCGCCGTAACGCTTGCTCAGGCTCGTTGCCCGTATCGCGGTCATGGCACCCAGCGTGCCGTCGCGGGCGTCGCTTTTCTTCCTGCCGGGGAACCGTTCGCGCGGCGGTGGGGTAGGACTCTGGTCCTACTCTCCTGGGTGGATCAGCCCGGCCTCGTAGGCCACGATCACGGCCTGCGCCCGGTCCCTGACGCCGATCTTGGCGAACAGGTTCGTCACGTGGTTCTTGACGGTCGAGGGGGAGACGGCCAGGTCTTCCGCGATCTCCGCGTTCGACCTGCCGCGGGCGATGAGCACGAGGATCTCCCGCTCGCGCTCGGTGAGCCCGGCCAGCGCGGCGGGCGTCTGACGGGGCGGCGGGGTGCGGACGAACGTGCCGATGAGCCGGGTCAGCAGCCGCGGCGCGACGGCCGACTCGCCGCGGTGCACCACGCGCACGCCCACGATCAGCTCCTCGGGGGAGACGTCTTTGGGCAGGAACCCGTCGGCGCCCGCGCGCAGCGCCGCGACCACGTTCTCGTCCAGGTCGAACGTGCTCAGGGCGAGCACCCGCACCCCCGGCAGCTCGGCGGTGATCCGCTCGGTCGCGCGCACGCCGTCGAGGCCCGGCATGTGCAGGTCCATCAGCACCACGTCGGGACGCAGCCGCCTGCTCAGCTCCACCGCCTGCTCGCCGTCCGCCGCCTCGCCGACCACGTCGAGGTCGGGCTGCGCGTCGAGCATGAGCTTGAAGCCCATGCGCACGAGCGCGTGGTCGTCGGCCAGCAGGATCCTGATCCCCTCTCCTGGGGCCTTCTCCGTGGCGGTCATGTCGTCTCCAGCGGGATGTGGGCGTGCACGCGGAATCCTCCCTCGGGACGAGGGCCCGTGGTGAGCCGGCCTCCGCACAGGGCCACCCGCTCGGCCATGCCGCCGAGCCCGAACCCCGGCGTGCCGTGGCCCAGGGCGAGGCCGTCGTCGAGCACCTCGACCTCCACGGCGGCCGGCTCGTAGACCAGGCGGACGCTGGCCCTGGCGCCGGTCGCGTGCTTGCGGGTGTTGGTCAGCGCCTCCTGGACGATCCGGTAGACGGCGTGGTCGACGGCGGCGGGCAGCTCGACCGGCTCTCCTGTCACGGTCAGGCTCGCGGGCAGGCCCGCAGAACCGGCCTCCTTGATCAGTGCGGGCAGCCGTTCCGCGCCGACCCCGGTCGCGGCGTCCGGACCCTCGTTGCCGTCGGCCCTGAGCACGTCGAGCAGGCGGCGCATCTCCGACATCGCCTGGCGGGCGGTCTGCTCTGCGCTCTCCAGCGCGCCCCTGGCGACCTCGTGACCTGGTGGGAGCGTGGCCCGCGCGCCGCCGACCAGCGCGTTGATCACGGTGATGTGGTGCGCGACCACGTCGTGCAGCTCTCTGGCGATGCGCCGCCGCTCGGCGCGTACCGCCGCCTCGGCGACCTCGTGCCTGCCGCGCTCGTTGAGCTCGATCCTGAGCCGGACGAACTGCCCGGCCCCCACGAACACGCCGACCGTGACCAGGGCCGCCAGCCAGCCGCCCTGCGCCCGCAGGCCCACCTCCATGACGACGGCGTAGCAGGCGTAGGCGACGGCCGTGGCGGTCGCGGTGGTGCGGCCGATGGTGTAGCGGCCCAGGCTGTACATGGCGATGGCGGTGGGCAGGTTGGTGATAGCGATGGTCTGCGTCAGGATGGCCACGGAGTCGATGGCGGTCACCGCGGCGGCCGTCACGATCGGGTGGCGGCGGCGCATGAGCAGGCACACCATGGCGAGCAGATAGTGCGCCAGGGTCAGGGAGTCTCCCACCGTGCCCCGGGCGGTCAGGGCGACCAGCGCGATGAGCGCAGGCAGGGCCAGCACGGCCACTAGCGTCCGGTCGAAGACCTTCGGACGCCGGAAGAACCGCACGGTCTTCATGAAGGCCCGCGCCACGCGCACGCCCAAACACTAAATCACCGCTGCTCGAAGCTCGGCCCCGGCGGCGAACCCGGGCTACGACCCGGTGTCCGCGCTGCGGTAACGTCTGCGCAAGGCGAGGGACACGCGGAGGGGTTGGCATGAGCCGGTCGGCACGGGTGATCTGGGACGACGCTCTCACCTCCTACAACTTCGGGCCCAGCCATCCGCTGGCGCCCGTGCGCGTCGAGCTGACCATGGCGCTCGCCCGTGAGCTGGGCGTGCTCGACAAGGTCGAGATGGCCGGCTGCGTCCCCGCGAGCGACGACGAGCTGGCCATGGTGCACGACCGCGGCTACATCGAGGCCGTCAAGCGCGTGTCCGCCTCGGGCCTGCCCGACCCCGCCGCCGGGCTCGGCACCTCCGACAACCCCGCGTTCAAGGGCGTGCACGAGGCGTCGGCGCTGATCGCCGGCGCCACGCTGGCCGCGGCCCGCTCGGTCTGGGAGGGCTCGGCCGAGCACGCGGTCAACGTCGCCGGCGGGCTGCACCACGCGATGCCGGCCCTGGCCAGCGGGTTCTGCGTCTACAACGACCCGGCCCTGGCCATCGCCTGGCTGCTGGAGCAGGGGGTGGGCCGCATCGCGTACGTGGACGTCGACGTCCACCACGGCGACGGCGTGCAGACGGTGTTCTACGACGACCCCAGGGTGCTGACGATCAGCCTGCACGAGAGCCCGCGCACGCTGTTCCCCGGCACGGGCTTCCCCGAGGAGACCGGGGCCGACGGCACGGCCGTCAACGTGGCGCTCCCGGCCGGCTGCGGCGACTCAGGCTGGCTGCGGGCCTTCCACGCGGTCGTGCCGCCGCTGCTGCACGAGTTCGGGCCGGAGATCCTGGTGACCCAGCACGGCTGCGACAGCCACGCGCTCGACCCCCTGGCCAACCTCATGCTCAGCGTCGACGGCCAGCGGGCCGCGTACGCCGCCCTGCACCGCCTGGCGCACGAGACGGCCGGCGGGCGGTGGATCGCGACCGGCGGGGGCGGCTACGAGCTGGTGCAGGTGGTGCCGCGGGCGTGGACCCACCTCATCGCCGAGATGGCCGGTCACCCGATCGACCCCGACACGCCGACGACCCCTGACTGGCGCCAGTTCGTACGGGACAGGACGGGGGAGCTGCCACCCCTCACGATGACGGACGGTCGAAATCCGGAATTTCGTGACCTGTCTGGTGGTTATGATCCAGCGGACCCCATTGACCGTGCGGTCATGGCGACCCGGCAAGCGGTGTTCCCCCTGCACGGCCTCGATCCGATGCCCTGACGAGGAATAAGCAGTGCTCACCCGCGACGAACTTCGAGATCAGCTTGTCCGCAGCCGGATAGCCGGCGATGTCGCGACCTCCCGGGAGAACAACCTCGACCACTACAGCTCGCTGGCCAACGGCGACCCCTACTACGCGCTGGGGTTGACGTTCGACCAGCCGTGGTCGTACCGCGACATTCTCTCGCTCATGGCCAAGTCCGCGGGCGTGGTCTCCGATCCCGGCCACCGCTGGGGCCAGGACACCATCGATCCCGACCTGACGATCGACGCGATCGACGCGATGGCCGAGCGCATCGCCACAGTGCTGTCGCGGCCGAGCCCGCGCGTCCTGTTCGCCACCGGTCACCCCACCGGTCTGCTGGCCGTCCACCTGCCGCTGGCCGCCCTCTGCGCGGCCAGGGGCGCGGTGCTGCTGACGCCCGGCGAGGGGTGGACGTACGCGGGGTCGGGGTTCGGGCGGCCGAGGGGGATCAGATACCTGCAGGAGATCGCCATGCTCGACGACAAGGGCGCCCTCGTGCACACCCACGACGCGGACCCGATGCGGCACATGCTCGCCGAGCTCGACGGAGATCTTCCCGACCTGGTGATCGCCGACCACGGCTGGGCGGGGGCGGCAGGGGAGGCCGGCGTGTCGACGGTGGCGTTCGCCGACTGCAACGACCCCGGGCTCTTCCTCGGGGAGGCCGAGGGCAAGATCGACGTGGTCGTGCCGCTCGACGACAACGTGCTACCACGCCATTACGCTCCGCTGACCGAGAGACTGGTCACACAGGTCTCACGAGCCCTTTGAGTCGAAATCGGTCATCCCCATACTGTCTTTTCGCGCCTGCATTCCAAGAGGCTCGCTGTCCCTTTGCCAACTTTTGATGGGCCTCCGGCGACTCTTATGTGAGGCGACTTGGACAGTTCCAACGTCCAGGTGAGGTGCTCGGCCAGGCTGCTGGCCAGCGACTTCGCTGGTTCGGCTGACATGTGGCTCCGTCAACTGAGAAAATAGGGGGTTTGCGCACTCGGAGTCCCGACTTACGCTGACGGCAGTACACGTGCGTGAGCAATGGCACCAGTGGGGATAACCCGGAAACACGTGCGGAAGAGGCGTCCGATGGGTGCAGGCGAAAGACCTCTCAGCGAGGTGAAGTTCCTGACCGTCGCAGAAGTGGCGACGGTCATGAGGGTGTCCAAGATGACGGTGTACCGGCTCGTGCACTCTGGCGAGTTGCCGGCCATCCGTGTCGGCCGGTCGTTCAGGGTGCCTGAGCAGGCGGTACACGACTATCTACGGGAGGCCTACATCGAGGCAGGTTGATGTAGCGACACGCCCGGTCGTGTCGTGAGTGCTGTCGCGGGAGAGGCCCGGCCGACGCTGGTACGGCCGGGCGCTCACCCCCCAATGGGCGATCTACCGTGGATCGCCGGTAGTCTGTGAGCCGGTGTGCGCTCGCACTCCGATTCAGACGTGCTATCAGTACCTGGGGGTCCCGTGGGCTCTGTCATCAAGAAGCGCCGCAAGCGGATGGCTAAGAAGAAGCACCGCAAGCTGCTCAAGAAGACGCGCATCCAGCGGCGTAACAAGAAGTAACCGACGCTGCTGCGAGGCGCTGATGACCCACACCGTGCTCGTCACCGGGGTCTCGCGCCACATAGGCGCCCGCGTGGCGAGTGTTCTGGCGGCTGATCCCGGCATCGGCCGCGTCATCGGAGTGGACACCGTGCCGCCCCCCTCGCTCACGCGAGACGGCGGCGTCACGCTCGGGCGGACGGAGTTCGTCCGGGTGGATCTGCGCAGCCCCGACATCGCCCAGGTGATCGCGGCCGCGGACATCGACACCGTGGTGCACATGAGCCTGGTCAGCGCTCCGTCGAAGAGCGGTGGCAGGGCGGCCATGAAAGAGCACAACGTCATCGGCACCATGCAGTTGCTCGGTGCGTGCCAGCGGTCGGCGACCGTGCGGCGCGTGGTGGTCCGCTCCACCACCGCCGTCTACGGCTCGTCCCCCCGTGACCCCGCGGTGTTCACCGAGGACCTCGAGCCCAACGAGGGCCCCGTCCACGGTTACGCCAAGGACGCGGCCGAGGTCGAGAGCTACGTGCGCGGTTTCGCGCGGCGCCGTCCCGACGTGACGGTGTCGCTGCTGCGCTTCGTCAACTTCATGGGCCCCGGCGTCGACTCGCCGCTGACGCGTTACTTCACCCAGCCGGTGCTGCCGACCGTGTTCGGCTTCGACCCGCGGCTGCAGTTCGTCCACGAGGACGACGCGGTCGAGGTGTTGCGCCGGATGGCGACCGAGGATCACCCCGGCACGTTCAACGTGGCCGGGGCGGGCGTGCTGCTGCTGTCGCAGTGCGCCAGGAGGGCGGGACGGCCGTCGTTGCCGCTGGTCTCGCCCGCCTTCAAGGTGCTCGGCGGCGCCGTGCGCCGGCTCGGCCTGGTCGAATACTCGCCCGAGCAGGTCAGGCTGATGAGTCACGGCCGCGCGGTCGACGCCTCCAGGCTGGAGGCCGAGCTGGGCTGGAGGCCCAAGTTCAGCACCGGTGCCGCCTACGACGACTTCCTGCGTTCCCGCGGTCTGCGCCCGATCGGGGGTGTGCGCGTGTGAGCGTTCCCCATGGGGAGCACGAGGGGCGGACGGCCCGCGTGATCCCGATCAGCGCGGCGCCGTCGTTCGAGGAGTCCGAGCCCATGGCCAGGCTGCTGGCCTTCCTGGAGCGGCGCGTCAGGGGCGACTACGAGGTCGACGAGTTCGGCTACGACGCCGAGCTGACCGACAAGGTCGTGCTCGAGCTGATCAGGCCGCTCTACAACCACTGGTTCCGGGTGGAGATCCGCGAGCGGGAGCACGTCCCCGACGACAGCGGCGCCCTCATCGTCGCCAACCACTCGGGCACGCTGCCGATGGACGCGCTGATGTTGCAGGTGGCCATGCACGACGAGGTCGGCCGGCCGCTGCGGCTGCTCGGCGCCGACCTGGTCTACCAGTTGCCCGTCCTCAGCCACCTGGCCCGCAAGACGGGCCACACGCTGGCCTGCCCGGAGGACGCCGACCGGCTGCTGCGCAAGGGCGAGGTGGTCGGGGTGTTCCCCGAGGGGTTCAAGGGCGTCGGCAAGCCCTACTCCGAGCGGTACAAGCTCCAGCGCTTCGGCCGCGGCGGCTTCGTGTCGTCGGCGATCCGCGCCGGGGTGCCCATCGTGCCCACCGCGATCGTGGGGGCCGAGGAGATCTATCCCAAGATCGGCGACCTGCGGCTCGTGGCCAGGATGCTGGGGTTGCCCTATCTGCCGATCACGCCCTTCTTCCCGCTGCTGGGGCCGCTCGGGCTGGTGCCGCTGCCGTCGAAGTGGATGATCGAGTTCGGCGAGCCGATCCGTACCGACGAGTTCGAGCCGGCGGCGGCCGACGACCCCATGCTGGTCTTCAACCTCACCGACCACGTGCGCGAGGTCATCCAGCAACTGCTCAACGAGCTGCGGCTGCGCAGGGGCCACGCCTTCCCGCCCTTTCTCTGAGCGTCCTGACTCTCCGAACGCGGATGCGCAACCCCGCGGGATCCCCCGGTGTTCTCCGATCGATCTGATCGCACACCGAAGGGAAATCTCCCCATGGATCTGCAGCTTTCCGGCCGCGTCGCCGTCGTCACCGGCGCGTCCAAGGGCATCGGGCTCGCCGTCGCCCGCACCCTGGCCGAGGAGGGCGCCCACGTCGTCGCCGCCTCCCGTACGGCGCCGGACGTCCCCGACCTCAAGGTGACCCACGTCGCGGTCGACCTGATGGACCCGCAGGCGCCCGAACGGGTGGTCGCGCGGGCGGTGGAGGAGTTCGGCGGGGTGGACATCCTGGTCAACAACGCCGGTGGGCCGCCGCCCGGGGTCACGCTGCCGCGCGTCGGCTTCATGACGCCGGACGACGCCGACTGGCGGGCGATGTTCGAGTTCAACCTGTTCGCGCTCGTCCGGACGGTGCGGGCGGCCGTACCGGTGATGCTGGAGCGGGGCGGCGGGGCCATCGTGAACGTCTCCTCGACCATGAGCCGGCAGCCCTCCGCCCTGAACGTCGACTACGGCGCCGCCAAGGCGGCCGTGACGGCGCTCAGCAAGTCGCTCTCCGAGGAGTTCGGCCCCCGCGGCGTCCGGGTGAACACCGTCTCGCCCGGTCCGGTGCTGACCGACTGGTGGACCAAGGACGGCGGCGCGGCCGAGGTCATCGCCGGGATGGCCGGCACCGACAAGGACAGCGTCATCTCCCAGGTGGCTCCTGAGATGATGCGGCTCACCACCGGGCGACTCGTGCACCCGCAGGAGATCGCCGACACGGTCGCCCTGCTGGTCTCGCCCCGCTCGGGCAGCACCACCGGCGCGGAGTTCGTGGTCGACGGAGGCCAGCTCAAGGAGCTGTGAGCCCGTTCCCGGCTCCATCCGGAGGAGGATAGGGCCGGGAACACCTCCGCCGGACCGCGGCGGGCGTTCGGGGCCGTGAACCCAGACGGCGGGTTGTGGCAAGACATCCGTGACCGATCCCCCTACAGAAGGGCGGAGATGACCACGCAACCCGCCATCAGGGGTGCGGACTCCGAGCTGGTGAGCGCCTCGCTGACCGAACCCGAGGCGTTCGCCGAACTGTTCGACCGCTACTCCGCCATGCTCTACCGGTACGCCTCCCAGCGCCTCGGCCCCGAGCCCGCCGAGGACCTCGTCGGCGAGACGTTCCTGGTCGCCTTCTCCCGGAGACAGAGCTACGACCTGGCCTGCCAGGACGCCAGGCCGTGGCTCTTCGGCATCCTCACCAAGCTCATCTCCCGGCACCGCCGCACCGAGGCCGCCCGCTACCGGGCCTTCCTGCGTGCCCCTGTCGACTCCGCCGTGGAGTCGCCCGCCGACCGGGTCGCGGCCGGGGTGAGCGCCCAGGCCGTACGCACGGAGCTGGCCGGCGCCCTGGCCGGACTGCCCGCCAAAGACCGTGACGTGCTGCTGCTGATCGCCTGGGGCGACCTGACGTACGAGGAGACCGCGCGGGCGCTCGGCATCCCCGTGGGAACCGTGCGCTCCCGCCTCAACAGGGGCAGGCGGAAGGTGCGGGCCGCGCTCGGCGACGCCAACCCGATGGAGGAGGAGTGAAGATGGACGACCTGAAGCTGCTCCGCGATCTCGGGGCCGAACTGACGCACGAACCGCCCGCCACGCTCGTCCGCCAGCGTGACCGGCTCCTGCGCGACCGGCCACGGCGCAGGTGGTCCGGGTGGTGGACGGCCGGCCTCGTCGCCGTGGCCACGGCCGCCGCCGTGGTGGTGCCGACGACGTTCACCGCGGTCCGCCACCTGGCCGCGCCACCCGCGGGGACCGACACAGTGGACGTGAGCGGCACCCGCAACGTGCTGGTCATCGGCTCCGACACCCGCGAGGGCGCGGGCAACGAGCAGTACGGCCCCCAGTCGGCCAGGCAGAACGTGGGCCAGCGCTCCGACACCATCATGATCATTCACGTGCCGGCCGACAGGGGCCGGGCCACCATCGTCAGCGTTCCGCGCGATTCGATGGTCCAGATCGCGCGCTGCGGCTCGGATCCCGCCCGGCTGGGCATGATCAACTCGGCGTACGACTCGGGTGGCGCCGCCTGTCTCAGGACGACGCTGGAGAAGCTCACGGGACTACGCCTGCACCACACCGTCGAGGTGGACTTCACCGGTTTCAAGGACATGGTGGACGCGCTCGGGGGCGTGTCGGTCAAGGTGCCCCAGCCGGTGGACGACCGCGAGTCGAAACTCAAGCTGCCCGCGGGTGAGCAGGTGCTCGACGGGGAGGAGGCGCTCGGCTACGCGCGGCTGCGCCGCTACGGCGACGGCTCCGACGTCGCCAGGATCAAGCGGCAGCAGGTGCTCGTGCTGGCGATGCTGAAGAAGGCGCAGCGACAGCTCGTCGCCGATCCCGCCAAGTTCAGGAGCCTCGCCACGGCGGTGCGCGGGTCGGTGAAGACGGATCTCAGCCTCGAGGAGCTGTACGAGCTGGGCACGCAACTCGCGAAGGTCGAGATGAAGACCGTGTCCGTGCCCTGGGAGCCCGCCAAGACCGACGTCAACCGGCTCCAGTGGAAGCAGCCGGAGGCGGACGAACTGTTCGAGTCGCTGAAGTAGCCGAAGCACACGGGCCTACGGGCGGACGCGGCAGAGGCGGCGCAGGGCGATCCTGCGGGGTCGACGGGCGGGCGCGGCAGGGGTCACGGGCGGTCGCGGTAGAGGCGGCGCAGGGCGATGCCCGCGGCGACGCCGCCCGCGACCGCGCCCACCCCGGCCGCGATGGGCAGCGCCGCCATCGTGGCCTTGCGGCCGGTGCGGAAGTCCTTGATCGGCCAGTCGTGCTTTCTGGCGTGCTCGCGCAGCTCGTTGTCGGGGTTGATGGCCACCGCCCGCCCGACGAGCGAGAGCATCGGCAGGTCGTTGGCCGAGTCGCTGTAGGCGGTGCACCTGGTCAGGTCGATCCCCTCGCGGCGGGCCAGCGCGCGCACCGCCTCGGCCTTGGCTGGACCGTGCAGCAGGTCGCCGACCAGCCGCCCGGTGTAGACGCCGTCGCTGGTCTCGGCGACCGTGCCGAGCGCGCCGGTCAGGCCGAGCCGCTGCGCGATGACCCTGGCCAGCTCGACCGGGGTGGCGGTGACCAGCCAGACCCGCTGGCCGGCGTCGAGGTGGCTCTGGGCGAGCGCGCGGGTGCCGCCCCAGATGCGGTCGGCCATGACCTCGTCGTAGATCTCCTCGCCGAGGCGTACGACGTCGTCGACCTTGGCGCCCGCGACGAACGCCAGGGCCGTCTCCCTGGCGACGGCGATGTGCTCGGGGTTCTCGTTGCCGCGCAGCCGGAAGACCGCCTGCCCCACGGCGAACCTGAACAGGTCGGACGTGGTGAACAGCCCGCGCGTGGCCAGCCCCCTGGCGAAGTGGTAGATCGACGCGCCCCGCATCATCGTGTTGTCCACGTCGAAGAAGGCCGCGACCCGAAGGTCCGGCTCGACAGGCGGCACGGTGACCGCGGCCCGCGCCGCCGCCTCACCGGCGACCTCGGGCCGCACTGCCTGTCGTCGTCGCATAAGCCGCCACATGCGCTTCAGCTTACTTTCCTACTCAGGCGCGACCAGTCCTTCTATGTAGTCGAGATAGCCTTCTGCCTGCGCGAGTTGGTCGTCGTCGAGCTCCTGGAGCATCGGCTTGACGGCCTCCTCCTGATCTTCCGCGAACTTCTTGATCTTCGGAGAGCGCGGCTCCGCCCGTTCGAGCCGGCTGATGCCGGCCCGGGTCGACTCCTCCATGTCCTTGAGCGTCTTGTCGACCAGAGGGCCCTCGACCGACGAGCCGAGCAGGCTGGCGACCTCCTTGGCGCGGGTCTGGGCCGAGTCGAGCTCGCGCCGGCCGCGTTCGGCCTCGTCGGCGCTGAGGCGTACCAGCGTGCTCTCCGCGGCGCGCTTGAGCGGGTAGAGCGTGTCGCCCGGCACGGCCCGGTAGGTGGCGAACGAGGAGACCATCATCGCCGCCGCCAGCCCCACGGCGGCGAGCTGGGACAGCAACGGCTGCCGCCGTGCCGGCCGCTGTGTCGCCCGCCCTCGACGCCGCCGCCGGTGTCCGGCCGCCCGCGCGGGCGGCTCGGGCTCCGGCTCGATCGCGCCGGACAGCAGCTCGGCGCGCAGCCGTTCCCTGAAGGCGGGCTCGGGGGCGCCGCCGAGCGGCAGCTCGCGCAGCTCGGTGAGGTGCGCGAGCAGGCGCTCCTGCCGCTCGCGCGCGCTACTCATGAGTGCTCCCTGACCGTTGCGGCCACGACATCTGCCTAACGAAGGGCGCATGGGGGAGGTTACGCCAGGTCGTGCTTGAGTGCCCTGGCCAGCGCCCGTACGGCACGGAACTGCAGCGCTTTGATCGCTCCACTCTTCTTCCCCATGATCAGCGCGGTTTCCGCGAGCGAGAGGCCGTGCAGGAAGCGCAGCACGACGCATTCCTGTTGTTCGGGATTGAGATCTCGTACGGCACGCAGCACCCGGTCGTTGATGATGGCCGTGACCACGGCGTTCTCGGGGATGTGGGAGCCGTCGAGCGGAACGTCGATCACCTCTCCCGTCGGGATCTCCAGCCGGTAGCGGCCCGACTTGAAGTGGTCGGTCACCAGGTTTCTCGCGATGGTCACGAGCCAGGCCCCGAAGTCGCGGCCCTGCCAGGTGAAGTCGCCGATCCTGCGCAGCGCCCGGAGGAAGGTCTCGCTGGTCAGGTCTTCGGCCAGCGGGTGGGAGCCGACCCGGAAGTAGATGTAGCGGTAGACGAGGTCCACGTAGCGGTCATAGAGCGTGCCAAACGATTGGTTGCATCCGTTCTTGGCCTCCATCACCAGCGAGCGGAGGTCGTCGGGCGGGTCTTCGCGCACGGCGACCTCGCCCGTCCGGGCAGGTCCAGCGACCGCTGGCGCCAGCAGCCCGGCGAACGGCGACGAGTCAGGCATCCGGTATCCCTAGGGGTAAGGGGTGCGGCGTGCTCGAACACTCTAGAAATCAACCGGAAAATCCACAATCCACAGCATGCTTGCATGACTAGGTGTAATCGGCGGATACCGTGGTGGACCGACCCGTTCCCTCTTCGGCTACCGGCTGGGAGGCATCGTCCGGCAGCATTGGAGTCACCATGGAGATCCTCGTTGCTGTCATAGCTTTTGCCGGTGCGCTCCTGGCCGCGATCGCGGCGGGCGCCCTGATCCAACGACTGCGCGACGATCCCGAGGGATGGTTGATCGCCTGGACCGTTGCAGTCTGTGCGCTGTGCCTGTCCCTGGGCGCGATCGGCATCGGCTATCTCGCGGGCTTCGGCGGCGTCACGTTCCGGATCTACCAGGTGACAGGGTCGTTGCTGGCGCCGCTCTGGCTGGCCGTCGGTCTGGTGCAACTGCTGTCGGAGAAGGTGCCGCCCCGGTTCCTGGCGTGGCTGCTCGGCATCGCGCTGACCTTCGTGGCCACCGTCATCATGGTCCTCGACCCGCTGAAGACCGACGACATGAGCAGGCTCCTGCCCTCGGCCGCCAACCACTGGAACGTCTTCCCCAGCTACCTGATGGTCGGCGTGCACGCGGTCGACCTGGTGCTCATGCTGGCGATGCTGGTCGTGGCCGGGCTCAAGTGGCGCGGCGGCGACGAGTACGACACCGACAACCTGCACGCCACCCTCGTCATCGTCCCGTCGGGGCTGGCCGTCGTGGGCGCGATGCGGTTCGCGGTGCCGCCGCTGTTCACCACGGCGCTGCTGGCCGTGGCCGCGGCGGCGGTCTGGTACACCGTGCTGCGGCCCCTGGCGCCGTACGAGGACGACGACGAGGACGACTTCGACTCCGACGGCGACGCGCGGCCCCCGCGCCGTGACGAGCGCTCTCAGCGCCGCGAGGAGCGTGCCCAGCACCGCGAGGAGCGTCCCGTGGCGCGCGACGAGCGCCAGATGCCGCCGGGGGAGCGCCCGATGTTCCGCGACGAGGTGCCCCAGCAGGGCGGCGGCCGCCGGGGCGGGCCCGAGCCGGTGCCCGCCGCCGACCCGCCGGCCGCGCCGCCGCGCCGGTCGTCGGGGCTGGGAGACCTGGTCGCCGAGTACCGGGCGGGCGACAGGGAGGTCGACTACGCCTCGCGGATGACGCCGCCGCCCGACGCCGGCCCCTCGACCGGCTACATCATGAACGGCACGCCCTCGCGGCCCGACTACGCGATGCCCGGCACCGGCGCCGTCTACCCCGGCGCCGAGCTGTTCACGCCCGCGGCGCAGCAGCAGGCCGGCTCCGGCAGGCCCGCGCCGGACATCTACGGCCTGCTCACCGTCTTCACGATCATGGACGGCGCGGGCGACGCGTTCGACCGGCTGGCCGAGGCGACCGTCGAGGCCGTGCGCCGCGGCGAGCCCGACACGCTCATCTACGTCTGCCACGCGGTGAAGTCGGCGCCGCTGCAGCGCATCATCTACGAGCTCTACCGCGACGAGGTGGCCTACCGCGACCACCAGCGGCAGCCACACGTGGAGCGGTTCGTCAACGACCGGCAGGCCATGGTGCTGGCCACCAACGTCATCGAGCTCAACGTCAACGCCGCGAAGGTGATGCCGCTCCCGATGGCCGCGTACTGACCCGAGGCCCCGCTACGCGCCGAGCGCGGCCCGCAGACGGGCCTCGTCGACCCGCCAGAAGTCGTGCTGCACGCCGTCGACCAGCGTGACCGGGATCATCTCCCCGTACTTCTCCATCAGCTCCTCGGAGGAGTCGATGCCGATCTCCTCCCATGGCACGCCCAGCTCGCCCGCGACCCTGGCGATGATCTCACGCGCGTCGTCACACAGGTGACAGCCGGGCTTGCCGAGCAAGGTGATGCGGTGCATGGAGCAACCGTACCCCGCCGACTTTGTGCATCGGTTCACAAAGGGATTAACCTGAAAGACGGTTCGATTCCGTTCACGCGGTCCCCAAGCCGCCCGTCCCCTGGAGCACCGGCACGTGAAGAGCGCGTCCCAGCCGCGTGACCGCGGCATTCCCGAGGCGACGGTCGCGAGGCTTCCGTTGTACCTCAGGGCGCTGCACGGGATGGCGGAGCGGGGTGTCGCGACCGTCAGCTCGGAGGACCTCGCCGTGGCCGCCGGGGTCAACTCGGCCAAGCTCCGCAAGGACCTGTCGCACCTCGGCTCGTACGGCACCCGCGGCGTGGGCTACGAGGTCGAGTACCTCGTCTACCAGATCTCCCGCGAGCTGGGCCTGACGCAGGACTGGGCGGTCGCGATCGTCGGGGTCGGCAACCTCGGCCGCGCGCTGGCCAACTACGGTGGGTTCGTCTCCAGGGGCTTCCGGGTCGCGGCGCTCGTGGACGCCGACCCCGAAGTCGTGGGCGACACCATCGCGGGGTTGAATGTGGAGCACATCGACGAACTGGAAGCCGTGATCAAACGGCGTGGAGTCTCGATCGTGGTTCTGGCGACACCGGCGGCAGCGGCGCAGAAAGTGTGCGATCGCGTGATCGCCGTGGGCGTCACCAGCATCCTGAACTTCGCCCCAGTCGTGCTGTCCGTGCCAGAAAGCGTCGATGTCCGTAAAGTCGACCTATCAATCGAACTGCAGATTCTCGCGTTCCACGAGCAACGCAAGGCTGGGGGGCCACTCATGGCGGTGGACGGTCAATGAGTGTTCTGGCTATCGGACTCAGTCACCGGACGGCTCCGGTGGCCCTGCTGGAGCGCGTCTCGGTCGCGGGCGACGCGCTGGTCAAACTGCTGCACGACGTGCAGCAGGACCCCTGCGTCGCCGAGGCGATGGTGGTCTCGACCTGCAACCGGGTCGAGGTCTACGCGACCGTCGACCGGTTCCACGCCGCCGTCACCGCCGTCAGCACGCTGCTGGGCACGCACTCCGGCGTGCCCGCCGAAGAGCTGACGCCGCACCTCTACGTGCACTACGAGGAGCGGGCGGTCGAGCACCTGTTCTCCCTGGTGTGCGGCCTCGACTCCATGGTGGTCGGGGAGGGCCAGATCCTCGGGCAGGTACGCCAGGCGCTCAAGCTGGGCCAGCGCCACGGCACCGTGGGCGCCACCCTCAACGAGCTGGTGCAGCAGGCCCTGCGGGTCGGCAAGCGGGCCCACCACGAGACCGGCATCGACAAGCACGGGGCCTCCCTCGTCTCCGCGGGCCTCGCCCTGGCGGGCGACCTGGCCGGGCGGCGGGCGCTGGTGGTCGGCGCGGGCTCGATGAGCTCGCTGGCCGCCGTCACGCTCGCCCGCGCCGGGGTCACCGACATCGTGGTGGCCAACCGCACGTACGAGCGGGGCGCCCGGCTGGCCGAGTCCGTCGGGGGCCGGGCGGTCGGGTTCGCCGCCGTGGCCGGCGAGCTGGCCGGGGCCGACATCGTCATCACCTGCACGGGCGCGGGCAAGCACGTCATCACGCCGCCGATGCTCACGCGGCCGGCGTTCCTGCTGGACCTGGCGCTGCCGCACGACATCGACCCGGCCGTGCGCGAGGTGCCCGGCATCACGCTGGTCGACCTGGAGACGATCAAGGACTCGGGCATCGGCTCGCGCGAGGGCGACGCCGTGCAGTCCGTACGCGCGCTCGTCGCGGACGAGCTGCGCGCCTACCTCGACGCCGAGCGGGCGGCCAAGGTCACCCCGACCGTCGTGGCGCTGCGCAGCAAGGCGGCCGGGGTGGTCGAGTCGGAGCTGGGCCGCCTCATGCTGCGCATGCCCGACCTCGACGAACGGGCGCGCGACGAGGTCGCCATGACCGTCCAGCGGGTGGTCGACAAACTGCTTCACGAGCCGACTGTGCGTGTCAAGCAGCTCGCCACCTGCCCAGGAGGCGATCATTATGCGGAAGCCCTGCGTGAGCTGTTCAACCTGGATCCGAAGATGCCCGAGGCCGTGAGGGAGGTGGAGCTGTGACGTCCCGGTCCGGCGCGCTGCGGCTCGGCACCCGCCGCAGCCTCCTGGCGACCACGCAGTCCCAGACCGTGGCCGACGCCTGCACCGAGCGCACCGGGCGCGCCGTCGAACTCGTCGGCGTCACGACCTTCGGCGACGTCACCAAGGCCCACCTCGCCCAGCTCGGCGGCACCGGCGTGTTCGTCAGCGCGCTGCGCGACAAGATCGCCGAGGGCGAGATCGACTTCGCCGTCCACTCGCTGAAGGACCTGCCGACCACGCAGGACCCGCGCTTCACGCTGGCCGCCATCCCCGCCCGCCACGACCACCGCGACGCGCTGGTCGGCGCGCACAAGTTCGCCGACCTGCCGCCCGGCGCCCGGGTCGGCACCGGGTCGCCGCGGCGCGTCGCCATGCTCAGCGCGCTGCGTCCCGACCTCGAGTACGTGGCCATCCGCGGCAACGCCGACACGCGCATCGAGAGGGTCAAGTCGGGTGAGCTGGACGCGGTCGTCCTGGCCACGGCCGGCCTGACCAGGCTCGGCCGCGGCGCCGACATCGCCCAGGTCTTCGAGATCGAGGAGCTGCTGCCCGCGCCAGGACAGGGCGCGCTGGCCGTGGAGTGCGGCTCCGACCGGCCCGACCTGATCGAGCTCCTGAGCGTGCTCGACGACCCGCACACTCGCTCCGCCGTGACCGCCGAACGCGCCGTGCTGAGCGCCCTGGAGGCCGGGTGCTCGGCTCCGGTGGGTGCTTTCGCGCTCGATGACGGGCACACTCTGAACCTGACCGCTGTGGTCGTCTCCATCGACGGCCGCGAAGCGGTCCGCAAGTCCGCCGCCGGCTCTCCTTCGGAGTCAGCGAACCTGGGCCGCCTCCTCGCGGCCGAGATGATCGCCGAAGGGGCCGACAGATTGATGGGGGAGCATTCCCATTGAGCTCCGATAGTCCAACCTCCGGTTTCGTCGCGTTCGTGGGCGCGGGTCCCGGTGATCCCAACCTGCTCACGCTCCGCGCCGCCGAGCTGCTCGGCAAGGCCGACGCGGTGGTGCTCGACGAAGAGACGCAGACCCCGCTGCTGCGTCACTGCCGCGAAGGCGTCGAGATCGCCGAGGGCGACTTCGTCCAACGCGCCGCACGCGGGCAGCTCGTGGTACGCCTGGTCGAGGGCGACCCCATGCTGTTCTCCTCGATCACCGAGGAGGTCGCGGCCTGTGCCGCGGCGGAGGTGGACTTCGAGATCGTGCCCGGCGTGCCGCCCGCGACCGCCGTGCTCACCTACGCCGGCATCCCGTCCGCGACCGACGTGCCCGAGTTCCGGGTCGTCGACGCCGCCCAGGACCAGGACTGGGCCGTGCACGCCGCCTGCCGCGGCACGCTGGTCATCTACAACGGCATCGGCGACGCCGTGGCCATCGGCAAGGCGCTGGTGGCCGGGGGCAAGCCCGACACCACGCCCGTCGCGGTCAGCAGCGGCGGCACCACGACCGAGCAGTACACCGTGGTGTCCTCGCTCGGCCGGCTCCAGGCCGACCTCAAGCACGCCGGCATGACCGAGCCAGGGCTGATCGTGGTGGGCGAGGCCGTGCGGATGCGCGACAAGCTGTCGTGGTTCGAGACCAAGCCGCTGTTCGGGTGGCGGGTGCTGGTGCCGCGTACGAAGGAGCAGTCGCGCAGCCTGTCCGAGCAGCTCATCTCGTACGGCGCGGTGCCGGAGGAGGTGCCGACCATCTCGGTCGAGCCGCCGCGCACCCCGCAGCAGATGGACCGCGCGATCAAGGGCCTGGTCACCGGCCGCTACGAGTGGGTGGCCTTCACCAGCGCGAACGCGGTCAAGGCCGTCCGCGAGAAGTTCGAGGAGTACGGCCTCGACGCCCGCGCCTTCGCCGGGCTCAAGGTGGCCGCCGTGGGCGACGCGACCGCGCGGGCCCTGGTCGAGTTCGGGGTCAAGCCCGACCTGCTGCCGTCCGGTGAGCAGTCGTCGGAGGGGCTGGTGGCCGAGTGGCCGCCGTACGACTCGATGCTCGACCCGATCAACCGGGTGCTGCTGCCGCGGGCCGACATCTCCACCGACACCCTCGTGGCCGGGCTGACCGAGCTGGGCTGGGAGTGCGACGACGTCACCGCGTACCGCACCGTGCGGGCGGCCCCGCCGCCCGCGCCCATCCGCGAGGCCATCAAGGGCGGCGGCTTCGACGCCGTGCTCTTCACGTCGTCGTCCACCGTGCGCAACCTCGTGGGCATCGCGGGCAAGCCGCACAACGTCACCGTGATCGCGGTCATCGGGCCGCAGACGGCCAAGACGGCCGACGAGTTCGGGCTCCGGGTCGACGTCATGGCCGACAAACCGTCCGCCTCAGCCCTGGCCGCCGCGGTGGCCGAGTTCGGGGCCAAACAGCGCCAGGCGGCCCTGGCGGCGGGCGACACGCCGCGCAGGCCCTCGCAGAACCGCAGGGGCGCAAGAAGGAGAGCGAAATGAGCGCGCGATTCCCCGTCGCCCGCCCCCGCAGGCTGCGGCGCAACCCCGCGCTGCGCCGGATGGTGGCGGGCACCAGGTTGCACCCCGCCGACCTGATCCTGCCCATGTTCGCCAAGGAGGGCATCGCCGAGCCGCAGCCGGTGGCCTCGATGCCCGGCGTCGTGCAGCACACCCGTGACTCGCTGCGCAAGGCCGCCCGCGAGGCCGCAGAGGCGGGCGTCGGCGGGATCATCCTGTTCGGCGTCCCCGCCGTGAAGGACGCCCGCGGCTCGGCCGCCGACGACCCCGACGGCGTGCTGCAGGTGGCCCTGCGCGACGTGACCGCCGAGGTCGGCGACGCCATCGTGGTGATGGCCGACACGTGCCTCGACGAGTTCACCGACAACGGGCACTGCGGGATCCTCACCCCGTCCGGCGACGTGGACAACGACGCCACCCTGGAGCGGTACGCCTCGATCGCGGTGGCCCAGGCCGAGGCCGGGTCGCAGATGGTGGCGCCGAGCGGGATGATGGACGGCCAGGTGGGCGCCATCCGCGCCGCCCTCGACGGGGCCGGTCACGCGAACGTGCCGATCCTGTCCTACTCCGTCAAATACGCCTCCGCCTTCTACGGCCCGTTCCGCGACGCCGCCGAGTGCGCGCCGCAGTTCGGCGACCGCGGCACCCACCAGCAGGACCCGGCCGGGCCGCTGGACGAGGCGCTGCGCGAGGTCCGTCTCGACCTGGCAGAGGGCGCCGACGCGGTCATGGTCAAGCCCGCGCTGGCCTACCTCGACGTCATCACCCGCGTCCGCGACGAGGTGGACGTGCCGGTCGCCGCCTACCAGGTCAGCGGCGAGTACGCGATGGTCGAGGCCGCCGCGGCCAACGGCTGGATCGACCGGGACCGGACGATCATGGAGTCGCTGGTCGCGATCAAGCGGGCCGGGGCCGACCTGATCCTGACGTACTGGGCCACGGAGGTGGCACGAACGCTCTAACCAAGGGGTTTCCCGTCAACTCGTGGGACGTGTGGGTTAGAGTTGCATGACAAGTGCTGGTGTGTCCCGCGTGTGCGTTGGTGCAGACTCCGCTGGTCGCGCTGGCCGTGTGCCGCGGCCCGCCGCAGGCGCGGATCCCGCGACCTGCCGGTCGGCCGCTGAAGACGGCCGACCGTGCCGCCCGGAGCCGGGGCCTGCTCAGGCGCTGTTACTCGACGGGAGACACCAATGGTGGGGGTACCACTGGCTCGGCGTACCAAAAAGCGGTCGCGGCCGACACGCATCGAGGCCGTGCTCGAATACGCCGCCCTGGGCTGGCCCGTCGTGCCGGGCGCCTATCCGCTGCGCCACGGGCCGCGCGCCTGTTCCTGTGACAGGGTCGGCTGTCCCGACCCGGGCGCGCATCCGCTCTCGCCCGCCTGGCACGTGCAGGCCACGACCGACCCCGCCCTGCTCACACGCTGGTGGCAGAACGAGCCCGAGGCCGGGGTGATCGTGCCCACGGGGCGCGTGTTCGACGTCTTCGACGTACCGCTCGCCTCCGGCCTGTCGGCGCTCACGCGAATCGACGCCGCCGGAGCACACCCGGGCCCGGTCGCCGCCAACGGCGACCGGGTCCTGTTTTATGTGGCCACCCGGGGCAACCCGGAGGACGAGGACGAATGGTGGTCGTGCCAGCTCGACTGCGACCCGGCGACCATCGACGACACGCCTGGGCTGCGCTGGCACTGCCGCGACAGCTACGTCCTCGCGCCGCCCTCGGCGCTGCCCGGCGGCCAGTCCGTCGCCTGGCTGCGCCCTCCCGACGGCCGCCCGCTCCCCGACCCGCTGCGCCTCCTGGAGTGGCTGGCCGACTGAGGTCAGAACCGTCGAAGGTCGCGCTGCTCCACCTCGGCCATGACCTTGGCCACGGCCACTTCCCTCCATGCGGCCTTCTCCGCCAAACGCGCTGCCTCAGCCTGGTCGAACTCGCCCCGCTGAGCGCGTGCCGCGAGCTTCTCCAGCGCTTCGAGCCGTCTGCCCCGCGCGACGTGAGCACCGCTGTGCCTCGTCTTGTGCCCGAGCGTGGGGGTGGTGGACGGCGCGGCTAACCTTGGTTGCCGTGAGCCGTACACAGAACTCCGAGGACCTGTTCGCCCGCGCCCGCGCGATCGTGCCGGGAGGCGTCAACTCCCCGGTACGCGCGTTCGGCGCGGTGGGCGGCACCCCCCGCTTCATGGCCTCGGGCTCCGGCCCCTACATCACCGACGTCGACGGCAACCGCTACGTCGACCTGGTGTGCTCGTGGGGCCCGATGATCCTCGGCCACCGCCACCCCGCCGTCGTCGAGGCCGTCTCGGGGGCCGTGGCCGCCGGCTTCTCCTACGGCACCGCCACCCCGGGCGAGGTCGAGCTGGCCGAGGAGATCGTGGCCAGGGTGGCGCCGGTCGAGAAGGTGCGCCTGGTCAGCTCGGGCACCGAGGCGACGATGAGTGCCGTGCGGCTGGCCCGTGGGTTCACCGGGCGGTCAAAGGTGATCAAGTTCGCGGGCTGCTACCACGGGCACGTCGACGCGCTGCTGGCCGCTGCCGGGTCGGGGGTGGTGACGTTCGGGCTGCCCGACACGCCCGGCGTGACGGGGGCGTCGGCGGCCGACACGATCGTGCTGCCGTACAACGACGTCGCGGCCGTCGAGGAGGCGTTCGCCACGGCCGACGTCGCGTGCGTGATCACGGAGGCGTGCCCGGCGAACATGGGCGTCGTCCCGCCGCTCGACGGCTTCAACGCGCGCCTGCGCGAGCTGTGCACGGCCCACGGCGCGCTGCTCGTCGTGGACGAGGTGCTGACGGGCTTCCGCGTCTCCCCGGCGGGCTGGTACGGCCTCGACCCGGTCGACGCCGACCTGATGACGTTCGGCAAGGTGATGGGCGGCGGGCTGCCGGCGGCGGCGTTCGGCGGCCGGGCCGACGTGATGGCCTGCCTCGCGCCGGAGGGCCCCGTCTACCAGGCGGGCACCCTGTCGGGCAACCCGCTGGCCTGCGCGGCCGGCCTGGCCACGCTGCGGGCCCTCGACGCCGAGGCGTACGCGCGGGTCGACGCCGCCGCGCTGAGGGTGGGGGAGGCGGCCTCCGAGGCGCTGGGCGCGGCGGGGGTGCCGCACCGGCTGCAGCGGGCGGGCAGCCTGTTCTCGATCTTCTTCACCGAGTCGCGGGTCACGAACTTCGCCGAGGCCAAGGCCCAGAACACCGACGCGTTCACGGCGTTCTTCCACGCCATGCTCGACCAGGGCGTCTATCTGCCGCCGTCGGCGTACGAGGCGTGGTTCCTGTCGGCCGCGCACGACGACGAGGCGCTCAACCGGATCGCCGACGCTCTTCCCGCGGCGGCGAAGGCGGCCGCCGCCGTCCTGTGACCGACGGGGCGGCTACCTGAGGGGCTGTGGCGCCGAAGCGCCGACGGCGAGGGGCTCACCATGCGCCGAGCCCGCTCAGCGAGCGGGCTTCTCGTAGCGGATGCGCTGGTCGCGCGCCTGCTCGGCGAGCACCTTGAGGTACGACACGGGGGTGGGCTGCGGCTTCTTCGTCTTCAGTATTCTCATGCAACTATTTTCATCTGCTACACATTCAACGACAAGCGAGACTTTCTACGCTAAACCATTTAGGCTGGCTTACATGTTGGACTTGAACCGCCTCAAGGCCCTACACGCGGTGCACGTCTACGGGTCGGTCGGCGCGGCGGCCGAGGCGCTCATGGTCACCCCGTCGGCGGTCTCGCAGCAGATCGCCAAACTGGAGCGGGAGACCGGCGCCCGGCTCATGGAGCGCAGCGGGCGCGGCGTGCGCCTGACCGACGCCGCCGGCCTGCTGGCCGAGCACGCCGAGCGCATCCTCGCCCTGGTCGAGACCGCGGAGGCCGACTTCGAGGCGCTCCGGGGCGAGGTCGTGGGTCGGCTCAACATCGCCGCCTTCCCCACCGCCGCGCGCGGCCTGATGCCCGGCGCGCTGGTCTCGCTCAGGCAGCGCCACCCCGACCTGTGGGTGCAGCTCACCGAGCGCGAGCCGGAACGCGTGGTACGCGACGTCTCCAGGGGCGAGCTGGACCTGGGCGTCATCCAGGACTGGCTCAACCGGCCCATGGCCCTGCCCGAGGGCCTGTCCAAGGCCACGCTGCTCGACGACGTGGCCGACGTGGCCATGCCCGCGGCACACCCGCTGGCCGGGGAGCGGGAGGTCGAGCTGGCCGCGCTGCACAGCGAGCAGTGGATCAGCTCCTCGCCCGGTACGATCTGCCACGACTGGCTGGTCTTCACGCTGCGCAGCGCCTCGCTGGAGCCGGTGATCGCCTGCATGGCCGACGAGTACCCGACCCAGCTCGCCCTGGTGGCCGCGGGCCTGGGCTGCGCGATCGTGCCGCGGCTCGGCCGTGACTGCGTGCCCGCGGGCACCCGGCTCATCCCCATCCGGCCGCGCCAGTCGCGGCGCATCTACGCGGTGTGGCGTACGGACGCGGCGCGCCGTCCCGCGATCAGGGCCATGGTGGAGGCGCTGGCAGAGGCGAGCAGGAAACAGGAGAACGCCTGGGCGGTGAACTGAGGGTGTCCGTTTCACGTGCGGGCGCCGACGGCACGGCCCGGGTGAGCGGATAGGCTGTGCAAACCATGGCTGAAACCACCGTCGTCCACCTGCTGCGCCACGGTGAGGTGCACAACCCGTTGGGCATCCTGTACGGCAGGCTGCCCGACTATCACCTGTCCGAGACCGGTCAGCTCATGGCCGAGACGGTCGCCAAGGCGATCGGCGGCCGCGACATCGTCGCGCTCTACAGCTCGCCGCTCGAGCGCGCCGTGGAGACGGCGACCCCGCTCGCCGACAAGCTCGGTCTGGAGATCGTCCAGGACGACCGGCTGATCGAGGCGGGCAACTTCCTCCAGGGGCGCGTCGTGGGCAAGGATCTCCGGGTGCTGCGCGACCTGCGCAACTACCGCTATTTCTGGAACCCGCTGCGCCCGTCCTGGGGAGAGCCCTACTCGGTCATCTTGCGGCGCATGAAGTCGGTGATCGACGAGGCCAGGGCCGCCGCGCGCGGCCACGAGGCGGTGCTCGTCAGCCACCAGCTCCCGATCTGGGCCATCAGGTGCGCCGCGGAGGGCCGCAGGCTCTGGCACGATCCGCGGCGTCGGCAGTGCACGCTGGCCAGCCTCACCACGCTCATGTTCGCCGGCGACCGCCTGGTCAGCATCGGCTACAGCGAGCCCGCCGGATCGTTGCAGACCGGACGGCCCATCCCCGGGGCCTGATGTCCGGGGCGCGCGGGCACCCCGGTAGAGTTGCAAGCTCTACCGGTTGTAGTACAAGGAGATCTTCCTCCGTGCGCGCCAAGTCCATCCCCCTCCTCCTGCTGGCCGTGCTCGTCGCCGGCTGCGCGGGCAACCAGAGCGGCCAGCCGCAGGCAGGCGACACCAGGTTCGTCGCGGGCGACGGGAAGATGCAGGTGTTCGAGGCGGCCGAGCGCAAACCGGCGCCCGTGGTCGAGGGGCCGACCCTCGACGGCGGCACCGCCTCGCTGGCGGCGCACAAGGGCAAGGTCGTGGTGCTCAACTTCTGGGCGTCGTGGTGCGGGCCCTGCAGGGCCGAGGCGCCGGTGCTCAAGGAGGTCGCCGCGAAGACGAAGGACACCGGCGTGCAGTTCCTCGGCGTCGACTTCAAGGACCGCCAGGCCGACGCGCAGGCGTTCGAGCGCACCGAGCAGACCGGTTACCCGCACATCTTCGACCAGCCCGGCAAGGTCGCGCTGGCCTTCCAGGGCACGGTGCCGCCCGCGGCCATCCCGTCCACGCTCATCATCGACAAGCAGGGCCGCATCGCGGCCAGGGCGCTGGGCGCGGTCAAATACACCGACCTGATGAACACCGTGACCAAGGTGCGCGATGAGTGACGTCGTCGCCTCCGGCTCGCTGCTGCTGGCCGTGCCCATCGCGGTGCTGGCCGGGGTGGTGTCGTTCCTGTCGCCGTGCGTGCTGCCGCTGGTGCCCGGCTACCTGTCCTACGTCACCGGCATGAGCGCCGACCCCAAGCGGGGCCGGCTGGTGCTGGGGGCGGCGCTGTTCGTGGCCGGGTTCGGGCTGGTGTTCGTGCTCAGCGGGGCGCTGTTCGGCGGCCTCGGGTCGGTCATGCTGGGCAACGCCGTCCACATCACGCGGGTGCTCGGCGTGCTGACCATCGTGCTCGGGCTGGTGTTCCTGGGCGTGGTGCCCGGACTGATGCGCGACGTGCGCATCCACCGCCTGCCCGCCGCGGGGCTGGCGGGCGCGCCGCTGCTCGGGGTGGTGTTCGGCCTGGGCTGGACCCCCTGCATCGGGCCCACTTTGGCCGTCGTGCTCACGCTCGGGCTCAACGAGGGCAGCGCCGGGCGGGGCGCCCTCCTGGCCATGGCGTACGCGCTGGGCCTGGGCCTGCCCTTCGTGGCCGCGGCGCTCGCCTACAGCCGGGCCCTGCGTACGTTCCGGGCCATTCGCCAGCACTCGCGCCTGATCACCCGGGTCGGCGGCGGCATGATGGTGGCCGTCGGCGTCCTGCTCGTGACCGGGCTTTGGGGAGAGATGATCGCGGCCATGCAGGGGCTGATCGGCTCGTTCGAGCCGGTGATCTGATGAGCGTCGAAGAGCTGGAGCGGAAGAAGGCGCCCGAGCGGCAGGCGTTCGGGGCGACGGCCTGGCTGCGCTGGGTGTGGCGCACGCTCACCTCGATGCGGACGGCGCTGATCCTGCTGTTCCTGCTCGCGCTGGGCTCGGTGCCCGGCTCGCTGGTGCCGCAGCGCGGCGTCGACCCCGACAAGGTCGCCCGGCTCTACGAGCAGAACCCGGGCCTGGCCGAGTGGTACGACCGCTTCCAGCTCTTCGAGGTGTTCACCTCGGCCTGGTTCGCGGCGGTCTACCTGCTGCTGTTCACCTCGCTGATCGGCTGCATCATCCCGCGCACCGCGACCTACCTGCGCGAGCTGCGCCGCCAGCCGCCAGCCGCCCCCAAGAACGTGTCCCGCCTGCCGCACGCCGCCTCGTTCGAGGGCGAGCTGGAGGTCGCGGAGGCCGCCGCGCGGCTGCGTAAGCTGCGCTTCCGGGTCGTGACCGGCGACGGCTGGGTGTCGGCAGAGAAGGGCTTCCTGCGCGAGACCGGCAACCTGTTCTTCCACATCGCGCTGCTCGGCATCCTGCTCGCGATCGGCGCCGGCTCCCTCTTCGGCTACCGGGGCAACGTGCTGGTCGTCGAGGGCGACGGGTTCGCCAACACCGTGGCCGCCTACGACCGCTTCATCCCGGGCAGCCAGGTCTCGGCCGAGTCGCTGGAGCCGTTCTCGTTCCAGCTCGCCGACTTCAAGGTGGCCTACCAGGTCACCGGTGACAAGCGCGGGCAGGCGCTCGACTACACGGCCCGGCTCAAGGTCAACGACTCGCCGGAGTCGCCGGCCCGCGACTACGACCTCAAGGTCAACGAGCCGCTGGAGATCGACGGCACGCAGACCTACCTGATCGGCAACGGTTACGCGCCCGTCTTCAAGGTCACCGACGGCAAGGGGCAGGTGGCCTACGAGGGGCCCGTGCCCTGCCTGATCGAGGACAAGACCACGATGACCTCGGGCTGCGTGGTCAAGGCGCCCGACGCGCAGCCGTCGCAGCTCGGCTTCCTGCTGCAGTTCATGCCCACCAGCGTGCCGCTGACCGACGGCGGCCACGCCTCGGCCTTCCCCGGCGAGCTGAATCCCGAGGTGCAGATCCTCGGCGCTTTCTCCGGCGATCTGGGGATGCGCTCGGGCAGGCCGCAGTCGGTCTACGAGCTGGCCGAGCCCGAGTTGCTGAAGAAGCTCAAGCCCCTGGTCATGGGGACCGCCACGGCCAAGCCGCTGGCCGTGGGGCAGTCGGTCGACCTGCCCGACGGGGCCGGCAAGATCGAGTTCACCGGCGTGAAGGAATGGATCACGCTCCAGATGGCCTACGACCCGGGGCGCATGCCCGCCCTGGTGGCCGCGGCCACCGCCGTCGTCGCCATCGCGCTCTCGCTCATGATCCGCCGCCGCAGGGTGTTCGTACGGATCGGCGGGGGCCGGGTCGACGTGGGCGGTCTGACCCGTACAGAGGGCTCAGCGGCGGGCTTCGCCGAGGAGTTCGCCGACATCGTCAAGGTTCTATCAGCGGGAGTGAAGGATGAACGCTGAGCAACTCGCCGAGCTGAGCGACCTCTTCGTCGTCGCGGCCGTTCTGCTCTACGTCGTCGCCATGGTCGGGTTCGCGATCGAGCTGGCCTTCGACCGGGCGCGTCCCGGCAAGGCGAAGGCCGCCACGAAGCGGGAGGCCGAGGCCAGGCAGCCGGTCGCGGTCGGCGCGTCGGGCAGTGACACCGCCGCCGCCACCGGGCCGGTGGAGGAGGCCGAGACGCCCGCCGCGCCCGCCGCGCCTCCGGCGTGGGCCCCCAAGGCCGGCACCGTGGCCCTCGTGCTCGCCTGGATCGGCTGGGCCGCCAACTTCGGCGCCATCGTCACCCGCGGCCTGGCCGTCGACCGGTGGCCGTGGGGCAACATGTACGAGTTCGTGGTGGCCATCTGCTTCGCCGCCGTGTCGGCGTTCCTCGGCACCCAGGTCCGCCACAACGTACGCTTCCTCGGCGCGTTCGTCATGGTCATCAGCGCGCTCGGGCTCGGGCTGGCGGTCAGATACTTCTACACCGTCGCGGGGCCGGTGGTGCCCGCGCTCGACTCGTACTGGATCGCCATCCACGTCTCCGCGGCGATCATTGCCAGCGGCCTGCTGGCCCTGGCCGGGGTCGCGGGGGTGCTCTATCTGGTGCGCGGCGACGGGATGTCACGCCTGCCCTCCCGCGCCGACCTGGAGAAGGTGGCGCACCGGGCGATCGTCTTCGCCTTCCCGCTGTGGACGTTCGCCGTCATCGCGGGCGCGCTGTGGGCGGACCGGGCGTGGGGCCGCTACTGGGGCTGGGACCCCAAGGAGGTGTGGTCGTTCATCACCTGGGTGGCCTACGCCGCCTATCTGCACGCCAGGGTGACGGCGGGCTGGCGGGGCAGGGCCGCGACGATCGTGCAGCTCGTGGCGTTCGGGTGCCTGCTGTTCAACCTGATCGGGGTCAACATCTTCATCGACGGGCTGCACAGCTACGCCGACGTGAAGTGACCCCGCCGGGGGGCTAGCTCAGGTCGTCGCCGCGCATCCGCCGGTCGAGGTCGCGAAGGAAGTCGGGGTCGTCGTCCGGCCCCTTCGGCGCGCCAGGACCCGGGGGCACGGGCCAGGCGGCGCGCGGGGCCCGCGGACGGCCGCGCGCCATCCACACCAGGCCGCCGAGCAGCGGGATCAGCACGACGATGAGGATCCAGAGCGCCTTTGGTACGTTCCTGACCTCGTCTTCGGGCGTCGTGACGACGTCGAACAACGAGAAGAGCCAGAAGGCCAGCAGCGCGAGGCCGATCAGAACACCTGCCATGTCCCGAACTGTAAGCCATGGAGCTGTGTGATCGTGCTGCCCGATGTCCCATTTCGGATGACTAGCGGAAGATCGGCGTCGTACGGTGGAAACCGATCCGACGGTGTCCATGGGACTTCACGGGGCGTTGAGGGGTGCGATGGCCTTTTCTCACGACAAGGGTCCCGGTGACAGAGGGCGGCATCGGCGCGGCCGTTGGTGGCGGCGGGGCTCGTACCTGTTCTCGCGCCGCACCGAGGCGCCGCCAGAAGCCGACCGCTCGTTCTGGTCCAGCGTCCGCGAGAGGCGCCAGGAGGCCCGCGCGGCGGCCAGGGGTCTCAACGGCGCGGAGCGGCGCCATTGGCCGGGAGGCGACGGGCTGAAGGGGCGGCCCGAGCGAGGCCGGGGCGGCGAGCCCGAGAGGATGACGTGGCCGGGCGGCGACGCGAAGGAACGGACGCCGCGGCACCCGCAGGAGACGACCTGGGACGCCTTCGACGTACGCGAGCGCGGCGAGCGGCTGCCCGCCGCCGTGGTCGTCGACCGGCCCAGCTACACCTGGTACGACTTCGAGCTCGCCGACCAGCCGCTCAGAGCCCGGCCCAACCGGCCCGACCTGCCCTCGCTCGGCGACGGCCTGCGCCACTGCGGCGCGCTGGAGTCGATCCTGCACCGCCAGTGGGACGCCAGGCTGGGCCCGCCGCCCGCGGACGTCATCAGGGCCGTGGAGAGCCTGGCCCGGCTGCCCGACCGGCTGAAGGAACTGCTGGCGGCCCGGTTGGAGGGCATCTACGTCGGCCCTGGAGGCGTGCCCGACCTCGACGACATGGGCTACTTACGCGGCGCGCCGCTTCCGTCAGGGCGCGCGACCTGGGACATCTGCGCCGGAGCGTACGGCGACCGCAAGATCGTCGTCGGCGACCGTCCCTCGCCCACGCCTGACGTGATGATGCACGAGGTCGGTCACGCCATCGACGACGTCGACGCGTTCCACGGGGAGTGGGTGTCGGACTCACCGGAGTTCGTACGCCTCTACGAGGCCGCCGCGCCGCTGCTGACCTCGACCTTCCACCGCCAGGGCGGCGGGCTCGGCCGCAAGGAGTTCTTCGCCGACGCCTTCGCCGCCATCGCCGCCCGCCAGCGTCCCGCGCTCGTGGACATGCTCGGGGGCGACACGCGCATGGCGCTCGACATCATGCTGTTCTTCAACCGGCGCTACGGAATCTAGGTGATCGGCCATGTACGTCATCCGGCTCGCGGACGGCACCTTGCGCGTACCGCAGAGCCTGACCAGCGAGGACGGGCGACTGATCGGCAACGCGTTCGTGGAGGTCCAGCCCGGTGACCCCGACTACGAGCAGTGGTTGCCCGAGTCGCTGACCGAGGAGGAGGCCGAGTTGCGCCGTCGGCGCTGGGAAGAGGAGAACGACGACCTGGAGCGGGAGTTCCTGGCCTTCAAGGCGGAGCAGGAGGACGCCTGAGCGGGGGAGGCGTAGGTCTGCCTGAGCTACCGGACAGGCGCCAGCCACGGTCGGCGGATGGCGCCGCCCCGTACCTCCCGTACGTGCGTGTGGCCGGAAAGCACGCGAACAGTGGGTCCCGCCAGCGGTGATCCTGGCGGCTAGGGCCGCGGATCAGGCGGCCCACCGTGCAGGATCACCGACTTGACGGAACGTCAGACGCGCGGGGACTCACCTGCCGGCCTGTCGGCCGTGAGAACGTCCTCGCCTCGCAGAAGGGCGTGGACTTCCGACTCGCGGAAGCGCCGGTGCCCTCCGGGGGTGCGGATACTGCTGATGCGGCCTGCCGCAGCCCAGCGCGTAACCGTCTTTGGGTCAACCCGGAAGAGGGCGGCAACCTCTCCTGGGGTCAGCAGACGCTCGCTGCTACTCTCCACCAATCTCTCCCCCTCGCATCCCGCTTCCTGCCAGCGGGCGGACAGGTACCAGTGTGTCGAGCGAAGCCTGATTTATCCGTGGTTTTCTACAAAGATCACGGGTTGTTATCGGCTGACTGCCCGATTGTTATATGATAGAGCCTCTTTGGGGCTCTCGTGGGTGTTTCTTTACGAAACTCCCTAACTGGGAACAGTAGCAGTGCTCGCGTCCGATGCGAAGAGCGACCGCTCCGCAGGTCGGAGTAACCTCGAACCCGTGCGTCCAGTTCTCGTTTACACCCTGCTGCGGATCCTGCTGTTTGGCGTGACCGCCGCTGTCCTCGCGCTGCTCGGTCTGCAACAGCCACTGTTGCTGATCGTGGTTTCGTTCTTGATCAGCGGAGTGGTCAGCTACGTGTTGCTCTCCAAGCAGCGCGACGCCATGAGTCAACGTCTCAGCGCCAAGATCGACCGGCCGAAGCCGCAGGACGACTAGGGCAGGGGGAACATGCCAATTCGGGCATGGTACTCCCGTCCGAGTCGTGTTGTGTCACTACCGACAAGTAGTCCACTGCTGTGCGCGTAAAACGCCTTCACGCCGATCCCCCGCTCGCGTCCGGGATTCCAACTCAGCGCCTTTCCCGTACGCGGATGAATGGCCCCGATGCCCTCGCGGGCCACCGCGCCGGGGCCCGCCGAGTCGCGTCCGCGCGGATTGTCCAGCCAGCGCTGGTGCCCGCCGACATACACGGCGGCCCCGGTCACCGCGACCGCGTAGAGCGAATCGCCGCCCGTGGCGTTCACCCAGGTGGGCTTGATGGCCGTGCCCTTGGCGTGGGTCTCGAACCGCGCCGTGGTGTCGCACATCCCGCCCCTGGGGCCGCCCGTGGTGACGACCGCGAAATAGCGGCCGTCGGGGGAGAAGTCGAGGCCGCGCACGTACGAGGGGAAGGCGCTGCTGTTGCACGGGCGCGCGTACGCGTCGGTGCGCCACGGGGCCACCCTGGCGGTGCGGCCGCCGATGTCGATCAGCCCGAGCTGCGGCCGGGACTGGCCGCCCAGCGTGGTGAACGAGCCGTCCACGGCCAGCCTGCCGCCTGAGACGGCCAGCGCGTAGACCTTCACCTTCGCCGTCAGCGGATCGTCCGGCGCGATGTCGAAGGCCGGGTCGGCCGCTCCTGTGGTGGCGTCGAGCCTGGCCAGCGCGACACGCGGGCTGGCGAAGTCGCCGCCGACGTAGAGCTTGGCGCCCTGCCTGGCCAGCGAGGTCACCATGCCTCCGCCGATGCGCGGCTCGAAGCCGGCCACCAGCGAGCCGTCGGCCAGGCGCACCCGGGCCAGCCCGCGCGCTCGCTGGTTGTCGACGCCGTGGAACTCGCCGCCCACGTAGAGGGTGCCGTCGTCGCCGGCGGCCAGGCTGTAGACCGGGCCCGCCACGCTCGGCGCGAAGCCGGGCAGAATGCGACCGGTGGCCAGGTCGTAGGCGAACAGGTTGGCCCGTGGCTGGGCCGTACGGCGGGCCGAGTCGGCGACCTCGGTGAACGAGCCGCCGACGACGACGGTGCGCCCGACGACGGCTATGGCGTTGACGATGCCGTCGAGCACGTGAGGGGTGCTGTCGATCGGGTCGGCCGACACGACCCGCGAATGCGGGACGGGAGCCGAGGCGATGATCGCCGCAAGGGCGACACGGGCAAACATTCGCCAATATCTAGCAGACGTTCGGTAGTCATGAGACTACTTTCCGTTGATTGTCCCGGATGGGCATGGCAGCGACCCCGAGGGCCCGTCGCAATAGGCTGTGGGGCATGACGCGCGCTCAGTTGGACAAACAGCCGGACGAGGTCGCCGCGATGTTCGATCGCACCGCCCGGCGCTACGACCTGGTCAATGACGTGATCTCCCTCGGGCAGGTCAGGCTCTGGCGCAAGGCGGTGGCCGCCGCCGTCGACGCCGGTCCGGGCGAGCTGGTCCTCGATCTGGGGGCGGGCACGGGCACGTCCACCGACGCGTTCACCACGCTGGGCGCGCGGGCGATCGCCTCCGACTTCTCGCTCGGCATGCTGAGCACGGGGGTGCGCAGGCACGGCGGCAACGCGCTGTCGGGGCCGGGAGTGCCGTTCATCGCGGGTGACGCGCTGCGGCTGCCGTTCGCCGACGACGCGTTCGACGCGGTGACGATCTCGGTGGCGCTGCGCAACGTGCACGACACCGAGCGGGCGCTGCGGGAGATGCTCCGCGTGACGCGGCCGGGCGGGCGGCTGGTGGTGCTGGAGTTCTCCCACGTGACGGTGGGTGCGTTCGACCTGGTCTACCGCGAATACCTGATGCGGCTGCTGCCGAAGGTGGCCAAGGTGTTCGGCTCCAACGACGACTCCTACGAGTATCTGGCCGAGTCGATCAGAGACTGGCCCGACCAGCGCACCCTGGCCCGCACGATCCAGGACGCCGGATGGGAGCGGGTGGCCTGGCGCAATCTCAGCATGGGGATCGTCGCGATGCACCGAGGGTTCAAGCCCGCCTGACTTGACCCGGGCCTTTTCTGTCCTTGCTGTTTTTGGTCGGCCCGTTTTCCTGGGTGTGGATCGTCCAAAACAAGCGCAATTCTTGGCGGCCGATTCCCGGGAGCGGGCGGGGCGGGCCGCGAAATCACTCCGGCGCCCCGGCGCGGCCCCGCGGAAGTCTCGAGACGGCATCGCCTCACCCGCAGGGCTCCGGGCGGCGCGGAGCCTGCTGCTAGCGTGACGATCATGTCTGCGCCACCACAGGCGACACGCCGTCCTCCTGGATCACAAGACAGCACCCCGACTGCCACTATGTGCAGGAAAAGCAGTAGACTGCGGGCCGGTAAGTTTGTGAAGGGGTTCACAAAGGAACGAAGGCGCGACACCCCACGGCCTTCGAGCGTGTAGGGACAGGACAGTCCAGTGACCGTGCCAACAGCCATCCGCCCAGTGCGGGAGCGCGCCGCGAGAGAGCGACGCAGGAGCCGACGAGTGGCGAAGCGGGCGCGACCATGAGCACTGTCGACGCCGACGTCATCGTCGTCGGCGCAGGTCCCGCCGGTTCCGCCGCCGCCTTCTACCTCGCCCGGTCCGGGCTCGACGTGCTGCTCCTGGAGAAGACCAGATTCCCCCGCGAGAAGGTCTGCGGCGACGGCCTGACCCCCCGCGCGGTCAAGCAGTTGCAGAACATGGGCGTCGACATCGACGCGCCGGGCTGGATCAGGAACAAGGGCCTGCGCGTCGTGGGCGGCGGCCTGCGCTTCGAACTCGACTGGCCGCGACTCGACCGCTTCCCCGACTTCGGCCTCGTCCGCACCCGCCAGGACTTCGACCAGATCGTCGCCGCCAACGCGGTCGCGAACGGCGTACGCCTCATGGAGGGCGTCACCGTCACCGGCCCCCTGCTCGACGACCGCAGCGGCCACATCGTGGGCGTGACGACCAAGGACGAGCGCGAGTTCCGCGCCCCCCTGGTGGTGGCCGCCGACGGCAACAGCACCCGCCTGGCCCTGGGCATGGGCCTGCACAAGCGCGAGGACCGCCCGATGGGCGTGGCCGTGCGGACGTACTTCGAGAGCCCGCGCCACGACGACGACTACCTCGAGACCTGGCTGGAGCTGTGGGACGGCGACACGCTGCTGCCCGGCTACGGCTGGGTCTTCGGCGTGGGCGACGGCACCTCCAACGTCGGGCTGGGCCTGCTCAACACCAGTGCCCAGTTCAAGAACATCGACTACCGCGACCTGCTGCGCCGCTGGTGCCGGTCGATGCCGGAGGAGTGGGGGTTCACCGAGGAGAACATGACGGGCCCGATCCGTGGCGCCGCGCTCCCGATGGCATTCAACAGGCAGCCCCACTACACGCGCGGCCTGATGCTCGTCGGAGACTCCGGTGGGTCGATCAACCCGTTCAACGGCGAGGGCATCGCCTACGCCATGGAGACCGGCGAGATCGCCGCCGAGGTCATCGCGCGGGCGTACAAGGACGCCACCCCCGCGCAACGCGAACGGACGCTGCGGACCTATCCTCGGGTGCTGAAGGACGCCTACGGCGGATACTTCACGCTCGGGAGGTGGTTCGTCGAGGCGATCGGGACGCCGGGCGTGATGCGCTTCGGCACCAGGCACGGGTTGCCCCACCCGAGGCTGATGCGCTTCGCGCTCAAACTCCTTGGTAATCTCACCGACCGGCGAGGCGATGCGTCCGACATGATCATAAACGCTCTCTCGAAGGTCGCGCCACCAGCATGAATCCCGTAATCAACAGACCCGGCTGCGCGCCCGCGCGCGCGGCGACTCCGGAGGAGGCGTAGCGATGGACCTTTACGTGCCCATCCTGGTGCTCGCCGTTCTCGCGGGGGGCTTCGCGATCTTCTCGGTCGCCATCGCTCCCTTCACCGGTCCCAAGCGCTGGAACCGCGCCAAGCTTGACGCCTACGAATGCGGCATCGAGCCGACGCCCCAGCCTGTCGGTGGTGGACGGTTCCCACTCAAATACATGATCACGGCGATGCTCTTCATCGTCTTCGACATCGAGATCATCTTCCTTTACCCGTGGGCCGTCTCGTTCGCTCCGCAGACGGACGACCTCGGCCGCGTACTCTCCTCGGGCCTCGGCCTGTTCGCGCTCGTCGAGATGCTGCTGTTCATCGTCACCGTGCTCGTCGCCTACGCGTACGTGTGGCGCCGCAAGGGTCTGGACTGGGACTGAAAATGGGAATCGAAGAAAAACTCCCCAGCGGGTTCATCCTCAGCACGGTCGAAGCGGCCGCCGGATGGGCGCGCAAGAACTCCGTATGGCCGGCCACGTTCGGCCTCGCATGTTGCGCCATCGAGCTGATGGCCACCGGCGGCCCCCACTACGACCTGGCGCGCTTCGGCATGGAGCGCGCTTCGGCGTCTCCCCGCCAGGCCGACCTCATGATCGTCGCCGGGCGCGTGTCGCAGAAGATGGCCCCCGTCCTGCGCCAGATCTACGACCAGATGGCCGAGCCCAAGTGGGTCATCTCCATGGGCGTGTGCGCCTCCAGCGGCGGGATGTTCAACAACTACGCCATCGTGCAGGGTGTCGACCACGTCGTCCCCGTCGACATCTACCTGCCGGGCTGCCCGCCGCGGCCGGAGATGCTCATCGACGCGATCGTGAAGCTGCACGACAAGATCCAGAACATGAAGTTCGGCGCGCACCGGGCCAAGCAGATCGAGGAGCTCGAGCTGCAGGCGCTGCGCACGCTGCCGCTGATCGAGCAGGGGGCCGCGAAGTGACCTCGCCCGACAACCTCCCCGAGGTCCCAGAAGCGCAGGTCCCCGAGGTACCGGCGGCCCAGGAGCCGCCGATCGCCCGGCACGGCATGTTCGGCGCCCACGACACCGGCGACACCTCCGGCTACGGCGGCCTCGTCGTACGCCGGGCGCCGGAGATCTCCACGCCGCGCCCGTACGGGGGCTACTTCGACGAGATCGTCGACAGCCTGGCCCTCGACGACGCCCTCGATCGGGTGGTCGTCGACCGCGGCGAGCTGACCCTGCACGTCAAGCGCGAGCGCCTGGTCGAGGTCTGCCAGAAGCTGCGCGACGACCCCGCCCTGCGCTTCGAGCTCTCGCTCGGCGTGTCCGGCGTGCACTACCCCCACCTGGTGGGCGAGGAGCTGCACGCGGTCATCCACCTGTGCTCGATCACCTACAACCGGCGGGTGCGCGTCGAGGCGAGCGCGCCGGACTCCGACCCGCACATTCCATCCACGGTGAGCGTTTACCCTGGTCACGACTGGCATGAGCGCGAGACGTACGACTTCTTCGGGATCGTCTTCGACGGCCACCCCGCGCTCACCCGGATCATGATGCCGGACGACTGGGACGGGCACCCCCAGCGCAAGGACTACCCGCTCGGCGGCATCCCGGTCGAATACCGCGGCGCCACCATCCCGTCGCCCGACCAGAGGAGGAGCTACTCATGAGCACCGCTTATGACGAGGCGACCGAGGGCAAGGTCTATTCGGTCACCGGCGCCGACTGGGACGAGGTCGTCACCGGCGTACGCGACTCCGAGGAAGAGCGCCTCGTCGTCAACATGGGCCCGCAGCACCCGTCCACGCACGGCGTGCTCCGGCTGGTGCTGACGCTCGACGGCGAGACGGTCACCGAGGCGCGCGGCGTCATCGGCTACCTGCACACCGGCATCGAGAAGAACATGGAATACCGGACGTGGACCCAGGGGACCACGTTCGTGACCCGCATGGACTACCTCTCGCCGATCTTCAACGAGACCGCCTACTGCCTGGGCGTGGAGCGGCTGCTCGGCATCACCGAGCGCATCCCCGAGCGGGCGCAGGCCATCCGCGTGATGATGATGGAGCTCAACCGCATCGCCTCGCACCTGGTGGCCATGGGCACCTTCGGCATGGAGCTGGGCGCGACCACGCCGTTCCTGTTCGGGTACCGCGACCGCGAGATGGTCATGGACCTGTTCGAGTACATCACCGGGCTGCGCATGAACCACGCCTACATCAGGCCGGGCGGCGTGAGCGTCGACCTGCCCGCGGGCGCGGTCGACAAGGTCGGTGAGTTCCTCAAGGAGATGCCCAAGCGGATCAAGGACATCCGCAAGCTCCTCGACGAGAACCCCGTCTACCTGCGCCGCACCAAAGACGTGGCCTACCTCGACCTGACCGGCTGCATGGCGCTCGGCGTCACCGGGCCCATCCTGCGCGCCGCCGGCCTCCCGTGGGACCTGCGCAAGTCGCAGCCCTACTGCGGCTACGAGACGTACGAGTTCGACGTCGCCACCGAGCGCGGCTGCGACGTCTTCTCGCGCTACCTCGTCCGCATGAGGGAGATGGAAGAGTCCCTCAAGATCGTCGAGCAGGCTCTCGACCGCATCGCAGGACCGCTCAAGGGCGACCCGGTGATGATCGAGGACAAGAAGATCGGCTGGCCCGCGCAGCTCGCGCTCGGCCCCGACGGGTTCGGCAACTCGCCCGACCACATCGCCCACATCATGGGCACCTCGATGGAGGCCCTCATCCACCACTTCAAGCTGGTGACCGAGGGTTTCCGGGTGCCGGCCGGGCAGGCGTACGCCAGCATCGAGTCGCCCAAGGGCGAGCTGGGCGCCCACGTGGTCAGCGACGGCGGCACGCGCCCCTACCGCGTGCACTTCCGCGAGCCGTCCTTCTGCAACCTGCAGAGCTTCCCCGCCATGGCGGAGGGCGGCCAGGTCGCCGACGTGATCGCCGCGGTGGCTTCTATCGACCCCGTCATGGGAGGTGTGGACAGATGAGCGCGTTGCGCGAGCGAACGATGGGTCACCACACGGTTGATGTCATGAGTGCGCCGGAGGCACGGTCATGACGTATTCACCAGAGGTCCGTGAGCGTCTGGAGAGAGACGCCAAGGAGATCATCGGCCGCTACCCCAAGGCGCGCTCGGCCCTGCTGCCGCTGCTGCACCTCGTGCAGTCGGAGGACGGCTACGTCTCCGACGACGGGCAGGAGTTTTGTGCCGAGATGCTGGGTGTCAGCAAGGCCGAGGTCACGGGCGTGGTGACCTTCTACACCATGTACAAGCGCAAGCCCGCCGGTGACTATCACGTCGGCGTGTGCATCAACGCGCTGTGCGCGGTCATGGGCGGCGACCAGATCTGGGAGGAGCTGTCGGAGCACGTTGGCGTCGGCCACGACGAGGCGACCCCCGACGGCAAGGTCTCGCTGGAGCGCATCGAGTGCAACGCGGCCTGCGACTTCGCCCCCGTCATGATGGTCAACTGGGAGTTCTTCGACAACCAGACGCCCGAGTCGGCCAAGCAGCTCGTCGACGACCTGCGTGACGGCAAGGATGTGCGGCCCACGCGCGGCCCGAAGAAGCTGTGCACCTTCAAGGAGGCGTCGCGGGTGCTCGCCGGCCTGCCCGACGACCTCGCGGGCGACGGCCCGTCGGCCGCCGGCGCCTCGCTGGAGGGCCTGAAGGTCGCCAAGGCCAAGGGATGGAAGGCCCCAGAAGCATGACCACGACTCTGACACCGGTCCTGACCGCGAACTGGGACCAGCCCAACTCCTTCACCCTCGACGTCTACGGCGAGTACGGGGCCGCGAGGAAGGCGCTGGGCATGGACCCCGACGCCGTCATCCAGGCCGTCAAGGACTCGGGCCTGCGCGGCCGCGGCGGCGCGGGCTTCCCCACCGGCATGAAGTGGGGCTTCATCCCGCAGGGCGACGGCAAGCCGCACTATCTCGTCGTCAACGCCGACGAGTCGGAGCCGGGCACCTGCAAGGACATCCCGCTGATGATGGCCAACCCGCACTCGCTGGTCGAGGGCATCATCATCACGGCGTACGCGATCAGGGCCAACCACGCCTTCATCTACGTGCGCGGCGAGGTGCTGCACGTCATCCGGCGGCTGCACGCGGCCGTGCGGGAGGCGTACGAGAAGGGGTATCTCGGCAACGACATCTTCGGCTCCGGCTATGACCTGGAGCTGGTCGTGCACAGCGGCGCGGGCGCCTACATCTGTGGCGAGGAGACCGCCCTGCTCGACTCGCTCGAAGGCTTCAGAGGTCAACCGCGGCTCAAGCCCCCGTTCCCGGCCGTGGCGGGCCTGTACGCCTCGCCTACTGTCGTGAACAACGTCGAGTCGATCGCCAGTGTTCCCTCGATCATCGCCAACGGGGCCGACTGGTTCGCCGGCATGGGCACCGAGAAGTCGAAGGGCTTCGGCATCTTCTCCCTCAGCGGCCACGTCACCAGGCCCGGCCAGTACGAGGCCCCGCTCGGCATCACGCTGCGCGAACTGCTCGACATGGCCGGCGGCGTCCGCGAGGGGCACCGGATCAAGTTCTGGACCCCGGGCGGCTCCTCCACCCCGATCTTCACCGACGAGCACCTCGACGTGCCGCTCGACTTCGAGGCGGTGGGCGCCAAGGGCTCCATGCTCGGCACCCGGGCGCTGCAGATCTTCGACGAGACCACCTGCGTGGTCCGCACCGTGCTGCGCTGGACCGAGTTCTACGCCCACGAGTCCTGCGGCAAGTGCACGCCCTGCCGCGAGGGCACGTACTGGCTCAAGCAGGTGCTCAAGCGCCTGGAGAAGGGCCAGGGCAGCGAGGACGACCTGGCCACGATCACCGACATCGCCGACAACATCCTGGGCCGCTCGTTCTGCGCCCTGGGCGACGGCGCGACGAGCCCCATCCACTCCTCGGTGAAGCACTTCCGTGCGGAGTACCTCAAGCACTTCGAGATCGGCGGCTGTCCGTTCGACCCGAAGAAGTCCACTCTCTGGGGTGAGCAGTGACAGTCGTAGAGACCCAGACGAACCTGGTGACCCTGACCATCGACGGGTTCCAGGTCAGCGTCCCCAAGGGTACGTTGATCATCAGAGCCGCCGAGCTGCTGGGCATCCAGATCCCCAGGTTCTGCGACCATCCGCTGCTCGACCCGGCGGCCAACTGCCGTCAGTGCCTGGTCGACATCCCCGACGCGGGCAACGGCCGCGGTTTCCCCAAGCCGCAGCCGTCGTGCGCGATCGAGGTCGCCGAGGGCATGGTGGTGCAGACCCAGCTCACCTCCCCGGTCGCCGAGAAGGCGCAGCGCGGGGCCATGGAACTGCTGCTCATGAACCACCCGCTCGACTGCCCGGTCTGCGACAAGGGCGGTGAGTGCCCGCTGCAGAACCAGGCCATGTCCAACGGCCAGGGCGAGTCGCGCTTCCAGGAGCAGAAGCGCACCTTCCCCAAGCCGCTGCCGCTGTCCACGCAGGTGCTGCTCGACCGCGAGCGCTGCGTCCAGTGCGCGCGCTGCATCCGCTTCTCCGACCAGATCGCCGGTGACCCGCTCATCGAGTTCTTCGAGCGCGGGGCCAAGGAGCAGGTGCGTACGGCCGAGGGCAAGCCGTTCAACTCCTACTTCTCCGGCAACACGGTGCAGATCTGCCCGGTCGGCGCGCTCACCGGCGCCGCCTACCGGTTCAGGGCCCGCCCGTTCGACCTGGTCTCCACGCCCAGCGCGTGCGAGCACTGCGCCTCCGGCTGCGCCCAGCGCACCGACCACCGGCGCGGTCGCGTCACCCGCCGCCTGGCGGGCAACGACCCGCAGGTGAACGAGGAGTGGAACTGCGACAAGGGCCGCTGGGCCTTCACCTACGCCACGCAGCCCGACCGGCTCAAGCAGCCGCTGGTCCGCAACGAGGACGGCGTGCTCGTGCCCGCCTCGTGGCCGGAGGCGCTGGCGGTGGCCGCCGAAGGGCTGGCCAAGGCCCGCGGCAAGGCCGGCGTGCTGGTCGGCGGCCGGGTCACGGTCGAGGACGCCTACGCCTACGCCAAGTTCGCCCGCCTCGCGCTCGGCACCAACGACATCGACTTCCGCGCCCGGCCGCACTCCGCCGAGGAGGCGCAGTTCCTGGCCCACGCGGTGGCCGGCAAGGGCATCGAGATCAGCTACGCCGACCTCGAGAACGCCCCGCACGTCCTGCTCGTCGGGTTCGAGCCCGAGGAGGAGTCGCCGATCGTCTTCCTGCGCCTGCGCAAGGCGTGGCTGAAGAAGGGCCTGAAGGTCACCTCGATCGCGCCGTTCGCCTCCCCGGGCCTTGCGAAGATGGGCGGCACGCTCATCCGCACCGCGCCGGGCGCCGAGGCCGACGCGATCGGCGACCTGGTCGGCACGCTGGCCGAGGGCACGATCGTGCTGGCCGGTGAGCGCCTGGCCAGTATCCCGGGCGCGCTGTCCGCGGTCGTCCGCCTGGCCGCCCTCTCCGACGCCAAGGTCGCCTGGATCCCGCGCAGGGCCGGTGAGCGCGGCGCGGTCGAGGCCGGCGCGCTGCCCAACCTGCTGCCGATCGGCCGCCCGGTGGACGACGAGAGCGCCCGTGCCGAGGTCGCCAGGGCGTGGAACGTGGCCTCGCTGCCCGCCGCCCCCGGCCGCGACACCGCCGGCATCCTCGCCGCCGCCCGCGACGGCGAGCTGGACGCGCTGGTCGTCGCCGGCGTCGACCCCTACGACCTGGCCGACCCGGCGACGGCGCTCGAAGCCCTCGAGCACACGCCGTTCATCGTCAGCCTGGAGATCCGCGCCAGCGCCGTCACCGACCGCGCCGACGTGGTCCTGCCCGTCGCCGCCGTGCAGGAGAAGAGCGGCACGTTCGTCAACTGGGAGGGCAGGGGCCGCTCGTTCGAGGCGCCGCTCAGGGTGCCCGGCCTGCAGTCCGACCTGGCGGTCGTCGGCAACCTGGCCGACCGGCTGGACGTGCACCTGGGCCTGCCGGACGCCAAGGCCGCCCGGCGCGAGCTGTCCGGGCTCGGCGCCTGGCGCGGCAGCCGGGTCAGCGCGCCCAACGCCCTGACCCGCACCCAGGAGATGCCGGAGCCGGGGCAGGCGCTGCTGGCCACCTGGCACCTGCTGCTCGACGAGGGCAGGCTGCAGGACGGCGAGCCGTACCTCGCGGGCACCGCCCGCACCGCCGAAGCGCTGGTCTCGGGGAGCACCGCGGCCGAACTGGGCGTGGCCGACGGCGACAAGCTCGTCGTGGGCGACACGGAGACCGGCTCCGTGACGCTGCCGGTAAGGATCGCCGACCTGCCGGACCGGGTGGTCTGGGTGCCGGCCAACAACGGCGGCTGCTCGGTCACGCGTGACCTGCGTGCGGTGGCCGGCGACATCGTCACCATCGGGAGCGCCTCATGACCCACGTTCTCGCGGCCGATCCCACCCTCGCCGACTTCGGCAAGGACCCACTGTGGATCACCATCATCAAGGCCGTGATGCTGTTCCTCTTCCTCATGCTGGGCGTCATGATGTTCGTCTGGTACGAGCGCAAGCTCATCTCCTGGATGCAGAACCGGCGCGGCCCCAACAGGGCCGGCAAGTTCGGCCTGCTCCAGTCGGTGGCCGACGCGCTGAAGATGGGGCTGAAGGAGGACATCTTCCCGCGGACCGTGGACAAGGTGCTTTACTTCCTGGCACCGGTGATCATGGTGGTGCCGGCGTTCCTGGCGTTCTCCATCATCCCGTTCGCGGGGAAGGTGAACCTGTTCGGCGTGGAGACGCCGCTGCAACTGGTGGACCTGCCGGTGGCGGTGCTGTTCATGCTGGCCATGGGCGCGCTGTCGGTCTACGGCGTGGTGCTCGCCGGATGGTCGTCGCGCTCGCCGTACGCGCTGCTCGGCGGTCTGCGCTCGGCGGCCCAGGTGGTCTCGTACGAGATCGCGATGGGGTTGTCGTTCGTGGCCGTCTTCCTGTTCGCCGGGACGCTGTCCACCTCGGAGATCGTCAAGGCGCAGGAGAGCACCTGGTTCGCGGTGCTGCTGATCCCGTCGTTCCTGATCTACGTGATCTGCATGTTCGGCGAGGCCGCGCGCATCCCGTTCGACCTGCCGGAGGGCGAGGGCGAGCTGGTCGGCGGCTTCCAGACCGAATATTCCTCGTCGCTGAAGTTCGCCCTGATCATGATGGGCGAATACCTGCACACCTTCACCGCCTCCGCCATCGCCGTCACCCTGTTCCTGGGCGGCTGGCGGGCGCCGTTCCCGATCTCGTTGTGGGAGGGCGCCAACCTGGGCTGGTGGCCGGTGCTGTGGTTCTTCATCAAGTTCGTGCTGACCTTCAGCTTCATCGTGTGGGTCAGGGCCTCGCTGCCGCGCGTCCGCTACGACCAGCTCATGTCCCTGGGCTGGAAGGTGCTGATCCCGGTCAACCTGGCCTGGATCCTGCTGGTGGCCGCGGTCCGCAACCTGGTGGTCAACGAGGGCGACAGGACGCTCGGCATCGCGCTCGGCGTGGTCATCGTGATCGGCGCGCTGGCCATCTGGATGCGGTTCGACACCGTCAACCAGCGGCGCAAGGAGGCCATGAAGGCACAGGTAGAGGCCGAGTTCGAGGAACTGTCCAACGAGCCGACGGCCGGCGGCTTCCCTGTGCCGCCGCTCGACCTGCCGCACTACCACGGGGTGCAGCACAAGGAGATTCCCAGTGGGACTAACTGACTGGCTGAACCCCGTCAAAGGCTTCGGGGTCACCTTCCACACGATGTTCAAGAAGCCTGTCACGACGAACTACCCGGAGGAGAAGAAGCCGACGGCTCCGCGCTTCCACGGGCGTCACCAGCTCAACCGCTGGCCCGACGGGCTGGAGAAATGTATCGGATGCGAGCTGTGCGCCTGGGCGTGTCCGGCCGACGCGATCTACGTCGAGGGCGCGGACAACACCGAGGAGGAGCGCTTCTCGCCGGGCGAGCGTTACGGGCGCACGTACCAGATCAACTATCTGCGGTGCATCCTGTGCGGCCTGTGCATCGAGGCGTGCCCGACCCGCGCGCTCACCATGACCAACGAGTACGAGCTCGCCGACACCAACCGCGAGAGCCTCATCTACACCAAGGAGATGCTGCTCGCGCCTCTGACCCAGGGCATGGAACAGCCGCCGCACCCCATGCGGCTCGGTGAGACCGAAGAGGACTACTACCGGCTGGGGCGGACCAATGGGTGAGACCATCACGTTCTGGGTGCTCGCCGTCGTCTCCGTCGGCGCCGCGCTCGGCATGGTCTTCAACCGGAAGGCCGTCTACTCCGCGCTGATGCTCGGCACGGTGATGCTCTGCCTGGCCGTCCTGTACGCCGTGCAGGACGCGCCCTTCCTGGCCGCGGTGCAGATCATCGTCTACACCGGCGCGATCATGATGCTGTTCCTGTTCGTGCTCATGCTCGTCGGCGTCGACTCCTCCGACTCCTTCGTCGAGACGCTCAAGGGCCAGCGCTTCTGGGCCGTCCTCGCGGGCCTCGGCTTCCTGGCGCTGTTCGTGCTGGCCATCGGCAACGCGGTCTTCGCCCCCCAGGTCGGGCTGGCGGCGGCCACCCAGCAGGGCGGCTACATCCGCTCGATCGCGCTGCAACTGTTCACCAAGTACGTGTTCGCGTTCGAGATCACCTCGGCGCTGCTGATCACCGCCGCGCTCGGCGCGATGGTGCTGGCGCACCGCGAGCGGCTCACCGAGAAGGTCACGCAGAAGGACCTGGCCCGCGCCCGGTTCCTGGGCGACCAGCCCTCGCCGCTGCCCGGCCCCGGCACGTACGCCAGGAACAACGCCATCGACATGCCGGCGCTGCTGCCCGACGGGTCGGTCGCGGAGTCCTCGGTCAACCGCTACATCGCGCGCTACGACGTCGAGCACGACCACCTGCCCGAGAACCCCAAGCTCGCCGCGGCCATCAAGCACACGGCCGAGGAGGACGAGGCCCCCGCCGACGTCGACAAGGTCGCCGAGCGGGACGCCGAGACCAATGAGGTGACCAAGTGACCACGCACTACCTGGTCCTGTCCGGGCTGCTCTTCGCCATCGGCGCGATCGGCGTGCTGGTCAGGCGCAACGCGATCGTGGTGTTCATGTGCGTCGAGCTGATGCTCAACGCCTGCAACCTCGCCTTCGTCACCTTCTCCAGGCAGGTCGGCAACCTGGAAGGCCAGATCATCGCGTTCTTCGTGATGGTGGTGGCCGCGGCCGAGGTCGTGGTCGGCCTGGCCATCATCGTGACGATCTTCCGAACCCGCAGGTCAGCGTCTGTCGACGACGCGAACCTGCTGAAGTACTAAGAGGTGACTGGTGGAATCTCAAATCGCTGAGATCGTCCAGCACACCGGTGGAGTGATCGGCGTCTCCTGGCTGATGATCGCCCTCCCGCTCGTCGGGGCGTTCATCCTGCTGGTGTTCAACCGGATCACCGACCGCTGGGGCCATCTGCTGGGCGTGGCCATGTCCCTCGCCTCGTTCGTCGTGGCGGTGCTGGCGTTCTTCGAGCTGATCGGATTCGGGGAGGAGACGCGCCGCCGGGCCGTCCATCTCTTCGAGTTCATCCCGGGCATGCCCGGCGAGCCGGCCATGGTCGACATGGGGCTGCTCATCGACCCGCTGTCGATCAGCTTCGCGCTGCTGATCACCGGTGTGGGCTCGCTGATCCACATCTACTCCATCGGCTACATGGCCCACGACGAGCACCGGCGCAGGTTCTTCGCCTATCTCAACCTGTTCGTCGCGGCGATGCTGCTGCTGGTGCTGGCCGACAACTACGTGGGGCTGTTCATCGGCTGGGAGGGCGTCGGTCTGGCGTCGTACCTGCTGATCGGGTTCTGGCAGTTCAAGCCGTCGGCGGCGGTCGCGGCGAAGAAGGCGTTCGTGGTCAACCGCGTCGGCGACTTCGGGCTGCTGGTCGGCATGTTCGTCATCTGGACCACGTTCGGCACCCTGGCCTTCAAGGACCTGGGCGCCCAGGTCAACGGCGTGCAGAACGGCACCACGCTGGCCATCGGCCTGCTGCTGCTGCTCGGGGCGTGCGGCAAGTCGGCGCAGCTCCCGCTGCAGTCCTGGCTCCTCGACGCCATGGAGGGCCCGACCCCGGTCTCGGCCCTGATCCACGCCGCGACCATGGTCACCGCCGGCGTCTACCTCGTGGTCCGCTCCGGGGCGTTCTTCTTCCCCGAGGGCTCTGGCGCCGCGCTGGCCGTCGCCATCGTCGGCGCGGCCACGCTGCTCGCCGGTGCGATCATCGGTTGCGCCAAGGACGACATCAAGAAGGGCCTGGCCGGCTCGACGATGTCGCAGATCGGCTACATGATGCTGGGCGCGGGCTTCGGCCCAGCGGGCTACGCGTTCGCGATCGGCCACCTGATCACGCACGGCTTCTTCAAGGCCGACATGTTCCTCGGCGCCGGCTCGGTCATGCACGGCATGAACGACGAGGTGAACATGCGCAAGTACGGCGGCCTGCGCAAGTACATGCCGATCACCTTCGTCACGTTCTTCATCGGCTACCTGGCGATCATCGGGTTCCCGCTGCTGTCCGGCTACTTCACCAAGGACGGCATCATCGAGACCGCGGTGCACCACCAGCCGGTGCTCGGCTGGCTGGCCGTGCTGGGCGCGGGCATCACCGGCTTCTACATGTCGCGGATGGTCTTCATGACCTTCTTCGGCGAGAAGCGCTGGGCCGACGACGCCCACCCGCACGAGTCGCCGACCGTGATGACCGTGCCGCTGATGATCCTTTCGCTGGGCGCGCTGGGCCTGGGCGGCTACCTCGTCCTGGGCGGCACGCTGTACGACTTCCTGCGTCCGGCCGTGGGCGGCACGCCGGAAGGGGCGCCGCACTTCGACCCGTTCACCACGCCGGGTCTGGCCACGCTGGCGCTCGTCGCGGTCGGCGCGGTCATCGCCTGGATGCGGTACGGCCGGGCCACGGTGCCGTCGGTGCAGCCGCGCGGCTCCTTCCTCACCACGTTCGCCCGGCGCGACCTGTACGGTGACGCGCTCAACGAGTCGCTCTTCATGCGCCCCGGCCAGTGGCTGACCCGCATCGCGGTGTTCTTCGACAACCGGGGCATCGACGGGCTGGTCAACGGTCTGGCGGCAGGCGTCGGCGGCACCTCCGGGCGCCTGCGGCGGATCCAGACGGGCTTCGCCAGAACGTACGCGCTGTCCATCCTGATCGGCGCCGCCCTGCTGACCGGCGCCCTGCTCTTCGTTGGGAACATCTGATGTCACCCTGGCTTCCGATACTCATGGCGGTGCCCGTGGTGGGCGCCATCGTGGTGGCCCTGCTTCCCAAGGGCAGTGACAAGCTGGCCAAGCAGGTCACGCTGCTGGTCTCGCTGCTGGTGCTGGTCCTGACGGGCGTCATGGCCGCCGGGTTCAAGCCCGGCGGCGAGCGGTTCCAGTTCACCGCCGAGTACAACTGGATCCCGAGCTTCGGCGTGAAGTTCGGGGTCGGCGTGGACGGCGTGGCGCTCGTGCTCATCGCCCTGTCGGTGGTGCTCGTGCCGATCGTGGTACTGGCCTCCTGGCACGACGCCGACGGCGTGAAGGCCGCCGACGGCACGCTGATCACGCCCAAGCGGTCGGTGAAGACGTACTTCTCGCTGCTGCTGGTGCTCGAGACGATGATGATCGGCGTCTTCGCGGCGACCGACATCTTCCTGTTCTACGTCTTCTTCGAGGCCATGCTGATCCCGATGTACTTCATGATCGGGTCGTACGGCGGCGCCCAGCGGTCGTACGCGGCCGTCAAGTTCCTGCTGTACTCGCTGTTCGGCGGCCTGCTCATGCTGGTCGCGGTCATCGGGCTCTTCGTGGTCGCGGGCAAGCAGTCGTTCATGTTCCCCGAGCTGGTGGGGGCCATCCAGGACCCGGTCATGCAGAAGTGGCTGTTCGCCGGGTTCTTCATCGCCTTCGCGATCAAGGCCCCGCTGTGGCCGGTGCACACGTGGCTGCCCGACGCGGCCGCCCAGGCCCCGGCCGGCGCGGCGGTGCTGCTGGTGGGCGTGCTGGACAAGGTCGGCACCTTCGGGATGCTGCGCTTCTGCCTGGAGCTGTTCCCCGACGCCGCCAAGGCGTTCACGATGCCGATCGTCGTACTGGCGGTCATCAGCATCATCTACGGCGCCATCGTGGCCATCGGGCAGACCGACATGAAGCGGCTCATCGCCTACACGTCGATCTCGCACTTCGGCTTCATCGTGCTGGGCGTGTTCGCCATGTCCGGCGTCGCCCAGTCCGGGGCGGCCCTCTACATGGTCAACCACGGCTTCGCCACCGGCGCGCTGTTCCTGGCCGCGGGCTTCCTCATCGCCAGGCGCGGCTCGCCGTTCCTCGGCGACTACGGAGGCGTGCAGAAGGTCGCGCCGCTGCTGGCGGGCTTCTTCCTGGTCGCCGGTCTGGCCGGTCTGTCGCTGCCGGGCCTGTCGTCCTTCGTCAGCGAGTTCATGGTCATGATCGGCACCTACTCCAGCACGGCCCACGGCTCGGGCGCGCTGACGGCGGCGGCGATCATCTCCGCGGTGGCCGTGGTCCTGGCGGCCGTCTACATCCTGTGGATGATCCAGCGGGTCATGAACGGTCCCACGGCCGAGCCGGTCAAGGCGTTCAGGGACCTGAACGCCCGCGAGGTCTGGGTGCTGGCCCCGCTGGTCGCCCTGATCATCGGGTTCGGCTTCTACCCCAAGCCGCTGCTGGACGTGATCAACCCGTCGGTGCAACACACGCTGACCAACGTGAAGGTACCCACCTCCACCATCGCTGAGAAGGGGACAGGCCAGTGAACCCCGCCATCGAAGCGCCGACGATCGAGTACGGCACGCTGGCGCCGCTGCTGGTCGTCTTCGGCGCGGCCGTCATCGGCGTGCTCGTCGAGGCGTTCGCACCGCGCTACCTGCGCAAGTCCATCCACGTGCCGCTCACCCTGCTGAGCCTGGCCGGCGCGTTCGCGCTGGTCCTGGTGCAGACGATGCGCGGCCAGGTGTCCACCACGGCCTCCGCGATGGGCGCGGTCGCCGTCGACGGGCCGTCGCTGTTCATCTGGGGCGTCATCCTCGTCCTGTCGTTCGTCTGTGTGCTGCTGATCAACGACGAGGGGCACTTCGTGGCCTCCGCCGCGGCCGTACCCGGCAGCGCCGACGAGGAGGAGGCCGAGGCCCACGACAACGGCAGCGGCCAGACCGAGGTCTACCCGCTGGTCCTGTTCGCGGTCGGCGGCATGCTGCTGTTCCCGGCCGCGCACGACCTGCTGATGATGTTCGTGGCCCTCGAGGTCATGTCGCTGCCGCTGTACCTGCTGTGCGGCCTGGCCCGCAGGCGTCGCCTCCTGTCGCAGGAGGCGTCGATGAAGTACTTCCTGCTGGGCGCGTTCTCCTCGGCGTTCTTCCTGTACGGCACCGCCATGGTCTACGGCTTCGCCGGCACCGTCTCGCTGCCGGGCATCAACCAGGCCCTGGCCGGGGCCACCGGGCTCGAGCCGCTGCTGCTGATCGGGTTCTCGATGCTCGCCGTGGGCCTGCTGTTCAAGATCGGCGCGGCGCCGTTCCAGGCGTGGAAGCCGGACGTCTACCAGGGCGCCCCCACCCCGATCACCGCCCTCATGGCCTCCGGCACGCTCGTGGCGGCCGTCGGTGCCGTGCTGCGGGTGTTCTGGGTGGGTCTGGGGAACCTCGACTGGGAATGGCGGCCGGTCATCTGGGGTGTGGCCGCGCTCACCATGATCGTGGGCTCGATCCTGGCGATCACGCAGACCGAGATCAAGCGCATGCTGGCGTACTCGTCGATCGCGCACGCCGGCTTCCTGCTGGTCGGTGTGATGGCCACGTTCGGCAGCGCCGAGGGGAACGCGGGCTCGCTCAAGGCGATCCTGTTCTACCTGGCGGTCTACGGCATCACCACGGTCGGGGCGTTCGCGGTGCTGACGCTCGTACGCGACCCGGGCGGCGAGGCGGGACACCTGTCACGCTGGGCCGGGCTCGGCAAGCGCGCGCCGGTGCTGTCCGGGGTGTTCGCCTTCTTCCTGCTGGCCTTCGCCGGCATCCCGCTGACGAGCGGCTTCTTCGGCAAGTACGCCGTCTTCGCCGCCGCGCTGAACAGCGGGACGCAGCCCGGCGACTCGATGGGCGGCTGGATGGCCGGCCTGGTCGTCGTCGGTGTCGTGGCCTCCGCGATCGCGGCGTTCTTCTACGTCCGCGTGATCGTGCTGATGTTCTTCAGCGAGCCCGCCGCCGACGGCCCGGCCATCGCGGTCCCGAGTATGGGGACCGTGGCCGTCATCGCAGTTTCGTTGCTGGTTACGGTAGGAGTGGGGCTCTACCCGGAGTCCGTGCTCGGTGTAGCCAACGACGCTGCAAGCAGCCTGTTCATCAGATAAGGGGATCTGTATGTCTGCGCCTCCCGTGGTTGACCTTCCCATTGAGGACGAACGGTTGGCGCAGGATGTGGCCAACGGACTGGCCGCGGTCGAGAAGCTCCTACGCTCGTCGGTGGAGAGTGAGGACGCCTTCGTCACGGAGGCGTCCAAGCACCTCATCGAGGCGGGGGGCAAGCGGTTCCGTACGTTGATGGTGCTGCTGGCCGCCCAGTTCGGCGACGCGTCGGCGCCGGGCGTGGTGCCCGGCGCCGTGGTCATCGAGCTGACCCATCTGGGCTCGCTCTACCACGACGACGTCATGGACGAGGCCCCGGTGCGCCGGGGCTCGCCCTCCGCCAACGCCCGGTGGGACAACACCGTGGCCATCCTCACCGGCGACTACCTGTTCGCTCAGGCTTCCGACCTCCTCGCCGACCTCGGCCCCGAGCTGATCCGGGTGCAGGCCCAGACGTTCTCCCGCCTCGTCCAAGGGCAGATCCGTGAGACCATCGGCCCGCGGGACGGGGAGGACCCCGTCGGGCACTACCTGCACGTCCTGGCCGACAAGACGGGGTCGCTGATCGCCGCCTCCGGCCGCTTCGGCGCCCTGCTCTCCGGCGCCCCCGCCGACGTGGAGGAGCGCCTGAGCCGCGCCTGCGAGGCGATCGGCGTGGCCTGGCAGCTCGGGGACGACCTGCTCGACGTGGCCTCCACGGGCGCCGAGTCGGGCAAGACGCCCGGCACCGACCTCAAGGAGGGCGTCAAGACCCTCCCGGTCCTGTACGCGCTCGCCGCCGGCGACCACCCCCGCCTGACCGCCCTGATGTCGGGCCCGGTCGCCGACGAGGACCTCGACGAGGCCCTCACGCTGCTCCGCGCCCACTCGGGGATGGCGCGGGCGCGGGCGGAACTGGACGCCTGGGTGAACCGGGCGCGCCATGACATCTCGGGCCTGCCCGACATCCCGGCCAAGGACGCGTTCCTGGCCCTCTGCGACTACGTGGTCGAACGCTCGGGCTGAGCCTTCGGGGTGGTGACGCGGCTCCGGGCGGCGGTGCGAGCCGTCCGGAAGCCGTCGTACGTGAAGATCGCCAGGGCCAGCCACACGATCGAGAACCCGATCCACCGGCTGGACGGCATGACCTCCCCGATGATCAGCACCCCGCAGACGAACTGCAGGATCGGCGCGATGTACTGCAGCACCCCGATCGTGCTCAACGGCACCCGGATGGCCGCCGCCCCGAAGCAGATCAGCGGCACGGCCGTGATGAGCCCGGCCCCGACCAGCAGCGCCGTATGCCACATCCCCTCCCGCCCGAACGTGGCCGCACCGCTGCCCTGAAGGAAGACCAGGTACGCCAGCGCCGGCACCAGCAGCACCAGCGTCTCGACCGCCAGGCTCTCCGTGGCCGCCACGTTGGCCTGCTTCTTCACCAGGCCGTAGAGCCCGAAGCTGAACGCCAGCGTCAGGGCGATCCACGGCAGCCGCCCGTAGTCGATCGTCAGCACCAGCACCGCCAGCGCCGCGAACCCCACCGCCACCCACTGCAACGGCCGCAGCCTCTCACGCAGCAGCACGACGCCGAACAACACGCTGACGAGCGGGTTGATGAAGTAGCCGAGTGCGCTCTCCACCACGTGACCGGTGTTGACCGCGTAGATGTAGGTGCCCCAGTTGACGGTCACGACGATGGCGGCCACGGTCAGCAGGGCGAGCTTGGCGGGCTGCCGGGCGATCTGCTTGATCCAGGACCAGTGCCTGCGTACGGCGAGGGCGGCGACGACGACGACCAGGGACCACACCATGCGGTGGGCGAGGATCTCGACGGATCCGGAGGGCTTGAGCAGCGGCCAGTAGAGGGGGAACAGGCCCCACATGGTGTAGGCGGCGATCCCGAACAAGACGCCACGCCGAAGGTCAGGCATGTCCTCCAGTTTCGAGCATTACCACCTTTAAACACAAATTTCGTCCATTGAATGGAAATGTGTAGCGATCCTAAAGTGTTGACCTCTGTGTAGGCTGGATCTGACCTATGGAGGTAGCGCTATGGGCTGGCTGTTCGGCGGCAACAAGACATCGATGGTCCGACCTGAAGACGCCCTTCCCGGCCGCGCGGAGCAGATGCCCGTGCCGCCCCGCCACGCCGTCCTCGACGCCCCCTTGGCGCCCCCTTACCCGGAGGGGCTGGAGACCGCCGACTTCGGGCTCGGCTGCTTCTGGGGCGCCGAGCGCAAGTTCTGGCAGACCCCGGGGGTCGTCACGACGGCCGTCGGATACCAGGGGGGCCACACGCCCAACCCCACGTACGAAGAGGTGTGCAGCGGGCTTACGGGCCACACGGAGGCCGTCCGGGTCGTCTTCGACCCCGCGAAGGTCTCGTACGAGGAGCTCCTGAAGGTCTTCTGGGAGGCCCACGACCCCACCCAGGGCATGCGCCAGGGCAACGACGTCGGGACACAGTACCGCTCGGCGATCTACTACCACTCGCCGGAGCAGCAGAAGGCGGCGGAGGCGTCGCGGGACGCGTACCAGCGGGTGCTGAAGGAGGCGGGCTACGGCGAGATCACCACAGAACTCGCCCCAGCGGGCCCGTTCTACTACGCCGAGGACTATCACCAGCAGTACCTGTACAAAGTCCCCAATGGGTACTGTGGGATCGGCGGCACGGGCGTCGCCTGCCCGGTCGATATCGCGCCTGCCGGCGAGTGAGGCGTCGACCGACCGTGCATGTCGTAGGTGAGCACGGGGACGAGGGCCCCTTGATCCTGCCTCGTGAAGCCCTGACTCTGCTTGCCTTTATCCTTGCCCAAGCAGCCGAAGGGCGTGGAGTCACGGTGATTTCATCGCATGCTGAGCTGACGACACAGCAAGCGGCGGACATGCTGAACGTCTCCCGCCCGTATGTGATCAAACTTCTGGAGACGGGAGAAATTCCCTTCCGGTTGATCGGCAAGCACCGCCGAATCAAGTACGAGGATCTCCAGGAATACAAGCGTCGCGATGACGCCAAGCGCCGGACCGCGGCCGACGAACTCGCTGCGCTGGGGCAAGAGTTGGGCATCTGAGCCATGACATTCGTGGTGGCGCATCCTTGACGAGATGCAGCGCAACCTCGCCGCCAACCGGCCCGACATTCCCGCGGAGAAGCTCGACAAGCTCCGGCGCCTGATGACCTCCGCTGTCCGAGACTGCCTTGTCGAGGGGTATGAGCCACTGATCGAAGGGCTGAAACTTCCCGACGCCGACGATCGGCATGTGCTGGCTGCGGCGATCAAGGTGGGCGCGAGGTCATCGTTACGTCGAACCCAAGGACTTCCCTGCCGACTACTTGGCTCCATGGGATATCGAGGTGAAGTCGCCCGATGACTTCGTGCTGGACCAAATCGACCTGGACGGAAGGGTCGTCTGGGCTTGTGTGCAGCAGATCGCGGACTCGCGGACCAGCCCGCCGGAGACCGTTGATGATGTGCTCGACGCTTTGGAGTCAGCGGGCCTCATCGAAGCGGTCGCTGCCCTTCGAGCCGGCTGAAGTCCCCCCAACTGGATCTGTAGCGCGAAGCCACGCGCTACCACCAGCAATGATCGTGGAAGAACCCGAACGGCTATTGCGGCATCGGTGGCACGGGCGTCTTCTGCCCGGTCGGCTTGACCTTCGGCGAGGACTGAGCAGGTGCGCTTACACACTCCTCGGGAGCACATGGAGCTGATTCGCAGACGACCGGGGATGTACGGACTGGACGGCTCGTACAAGCTGTTCACGACGTACATCGCCGGGTTTGACGCGGGCAGCGGTCACACTTTCCGGGAGTGGCTGATACCTCAGGTGAATGGCGGCAGCAACCTCATATGGGAGGCGCTGGTGCTCATGCTGGCGTTTCCCGGCGAGTCTGTCGGGCCCCTTCTCGCCGGTATGGACGAGGAGCGCAACATGGTCGCTGTGAGCACTCTCTTCGATGCGATCGAGCGCTTCTCGCGCTTTCGCGATGACCAGCCAGGTGGACGGGAGAAGATCCAGGCTGACTACGACCATTGGCTCAGCCGACCGTAGCCCTGGTCGCTTCGAAGAACACGCGGAGTGCTCGCGGCGACGATCTTCTCAACGGGGTCAAGGCGTTGGCGCCGCTCGGGCTGCCCCCTCGCCGGGCGTGCGGCCCGAGGGCCGGTCCCGGTGGGAGGAGGCAAGCCGCTCGCAGGGGGCTGGTTCGAGCGCCGTGCTCTGGTGCGGTCTACGAACGCCTGAGTCTGGTTGATCTCAGGATCGGGCTGGGGGCGATCGGCGGGTCAGGGCATTGGTGTAGGTGAGTGGGGCGTTCGTCGGTGTTGTCGGGTTCATGCCGGGTAAGGGGTGGTCTCGCGGGCTGATCGGAGTGCGCCTGCCCACCAGGCCAGTTGGTCGAGCAGTGTCTTGGCGTACCCGGACGACTCAGGGTCGAGCGGGCGGCCGTCCTGCCACGCCGTGTAGTAGTAGGGGAAGGACAGACCGTCGCGAATGGTCACCGCGTGCAGCTCGGTCAGTACGTTCTCCAGGTGCAGCACGGCATGCCGCCCGCCCGCCGCGCCGCCGTAGCTGACGAAGGCCACGGGCTTGGCCGTCCAGTGGGTGAAGTGCCAGTCGATGGCCGCCTTCAGTGACGCGGGGTAGCTGTGGTTGTACTCCGGCGTGACCACGATGAACGCGTCAGCGCGATCCAGGGCCGAGGTCAGCGGCGCCATTCCGGCCGGACGCGGGTAGTCCTCGTCGGAGAGGCTCGGCGAGATGTCTGGGAGAGCCAGCGGGAGTTCGACCTGCGCCAGATCGACGACCTCCACCTCGAACCCACCATGACCGCGGGCCTGATCGGCGACCCACGAGGCCACCACCGGGCCGAACCGGCCCTCGCGGACGCTGCCAATGATGATCGCCAGATTGTGCTTGTCATTCATGTCCACCACGATCGGGCCGTCGCGGGGCTACAACCAGACCGTGGTCAGGCTGGCCATCGCAGGGTCACCCACAGCACTCCCGATCGTCGGCCTCCAGGCTGAGTGGGAGGTGGCTCGGGCGGGGTCAGATCCAACGGGTCCAGGAGAGCATGGGCAACGGGTCCAGGAGAGCATGGACCGCCGACCGTTGTCCTGGCGCGGCCACGCGGTCATGGTTGCGATCACTGGGTCGGGACTGTCGAGGAAGGATGACCTGGAAGTGCCGGTCGGCCCCGCCTGCACGATGCTCGATCGTGTAGGCGGCTCCGTCATGCCATACCTGCAGGAAGACGTCCGGCAGGTCGGGGATTCGTTGAAGGGTCACGAACCTGTAGGTGTGCGGTCCCAGCCCGTCGACCAGTGTCGCGACGGCTTCCTCGCCTGCTCCGACCAGTCGGCGGCCGTCCTCGGTCGCCGCTGTGGTTTCCGGCATGGCCCCCACCCTGGCACAGAACGGCGTGCGGGAGCGTCCAGGGGTGAGGGTCGTCACGTGCGTCCGGCGCGGGGGACCCGCAGGTGCGTGGTTCCGCATAGGGGGCGGGCGCTCGGGGTGTGGCCTCGTCAGCCGCAGCCGCGGCGGCCGGGCTTGGCGGTCTTGCCGGCTGCCGCGCCGTTCTGCGGGCCCAGGTAGCCGCCCACGGTCAGGCGGTCTCCGTAGATCTGGTCGGGGGTCGACAGCGTGGCGAGGAGGCGGGCCGCGCCGGTGGAGACGTTGAGGGCGTAGACGTACGAGCCGACGGGCTTGGTGGCCGCCTTGCCCGGACGCTCCCGTCCCGCCGCGGCGACGATCTCCTCGTCGCCGAGCCAGTCGATCACGTCGGCCTGGTAGACGTCGGCGGGCAGCCGTGGCTTGACCGTGGTCATCTTGCCCGTCCGGGTGGAGAACGCGGCCAGCCACACGGGGGTCATGTCGGGACCGCAGGCGGGCGCCTGCTTGGGCACCAGGTTGGCGGCCCGGCCGTCGCGTGCGGCGAAGGCGCCCCAGATGAGGTGCTTGTGGGCGTGGGTCGGGATCTTGACGGTGGTGCCGCGGGTGCCGTCGATGGTGCGGAAGGCTCCGCGGTCCGACAGGCCGGGTGGCTTGAGCAGGGTGAGGCGGCCCGTGTCCGGGTCGGCGTCCAGGAGGGTCCAGCCCTTCGGCAGGCGTCGGGTCGTCCCGGCCGCCACGTCGGCGAACGTGACCGAGGGGACGTCGGTGTCGGCCGGGGTGATCGCCAGCCCGCTGCCGTCGCGTACGAACCGCAGTGTGAACGGCGAGCCCACGGAGTCGCGCGGCACCCGGTAGGGGACCGTCCAGGTCTGCGCGGAAGCCAGGTCGCGGACCACGACGGCGTCGTCGGCGGCCCGCTGGTAGGCGATGCGCGTACCGTCGGGGCTGATCGCGAGCGCGCCGGACTCGCCCAGCTCGTCGGGGTTCTTGCTCTTCTCCCAGCCCAGCGCGTCGGGGACGGTGAAGCGTTGCCCGTCGGCGGTGACCAGGCGCCAGCTCTGGCAGGGCCCTGAAGGGATGCTGTCGCGGTCCTTGGGATTGACGCACAGGTAGGCGAACGTCGCTCGGCCCGCCCCCGAGTCGGGCAGCGCGGGCGGCGGGGCGCCGGTCGCGGCCGTCGCAGGCGACGCGGGTACGGCGGAGCCGAGCGCCGCCAGAGTGATCACCGATGCGGTCCGCAGGCAGGTGGTCAAGTTCATGATCTCCCCGTTTCGACGTGGTGCCGGCCCTCGCTTTCCTGTTGGAGGGCGTATCGGCACGGAAAGTTCGCCTCTGATGGCAGGCCGTTATATTGCCGTCACGATTTCCGGATAATTCCTGCGACAACTTCCGGCCTTTCGTGGTGACTTTCCACGGCCCATCAGCGGCAGGCGGGTTTCATGTCCCGGTGAACGGTCGTGACTGCGAGGTGACGTGAAACCAGCGCCCGGCCGGGGGCAGCAGCATGAGGACGATGGCGACCAGCGGGAACCCCGCCACCATGAGAATCGTGTCGCGCCAGGTCAAGCCCGGATCCATCGCATGGAGCGCGAGGCCGCCCGCGATGTACGCCGTCTCGACGCCGACGATCAGCACGCGCACCGCCCTCCGACGCGTGGACCAGCGGCTCAGCAGCCAGCCAACGGCGGACAGGCTGACGGCGACGTAGCCGAGCGGGATCAGCGGCATCCAGTGGAACGTGGCGAAGAAGCCGCCGATCCCCGCGGCGAACCCCACGAGCCCGAAGGCCATCTGGAACGTCAGGACGTATTGAGCCGCTTTCACGGTGCCCGGCATTCGTTCGGAGGCCGTGGACGAGGGCGTCATGCCTTGGATTATGGAGGACAGTCCGTTGAACCCGGAATGAACCGCCTCTGGCAAACAGGCGGCCATCTGAGGCGGCAGGTGGACACGGGGATTCAGAAACCGGATATTAGGGGGGAAGCGGAGGTGTTTTGATGCACGCACGCCTTGACCATCTCGTCTGTTGGGTTTCCGACCAACTCGTCTCCCTGCATTTCTATGAACGGGTGATCGGCCTGCCAGGGGTGCGGGCAGTGGAGTTCCGCGAGGGGAAGGCGCCCTTTCCCAGCGTGCGGATCTCGCCGGAGTGCGTCATCGACCTGATGACCTTCGAGTCCATGCGGGGCGTGGACGAGGGCACCGGAGTGCAGGGCAGTTCCGGGCATCCGCTCAACCATCTCTGCCTGGCGGTCGGCAAGGAGGATTTCGACGCCCTCCAGGTACGGCTGAAGCAGCACAAAGTGGAGATCACCGGGAGCGGCACGAACTCGTTCGGGGCTCAGGGCATCGCGCCCGAGACCATCTACTTCCCCGATCCCGACGGGAACGTGATCGAGGTTCGGTACTACGACTGAGCGTCCACGCCCTCGTACGGCTCCAGCCGGTCTCCAGCCGCAGGGCCTCCCGGTCAGGGTCTCGACGTAGAGGTGCACGTCCACCTCGGGTTCTGAAGTGTCAGGGCGGTCTGGTACACAGGCGGCATGGGTGTGACCGTCGATGAGTTCTTGGCGATGCTGGACGAGTTGCCCGAGGTCCGGTTGAGCCACGGGGGCGAGTGGGTCGGCCTCAAGGTGCGCGACAAGGGGTTCGCCTACCTGTGGGAGGCGACGGAGACCGTCGGGCTCAAGGCGACGATCGAGGAGCAGATCGCGCTGGTCAGTGAGCGGCCCGAGGTGTTCGAGGTGCAGTTCACGGCGGGGCGGTTCGGCTGGGTGGTGGTGCATCTCGACAGGATCGACTCGGATGAGCTGTTCGAGCTGGTGGCCGAGGCGTGGTGCCTGACCGCGCCCAAGCAGCTCGTGGCCGACTTCGAGGCCACCCACCCGATCGGGCAGAGGGTGCAGTCCGGGTAATCTCGGGCGTCGTGACCCCTGCGAACGTCCGGCTGCGGGAGTGGCGCGACGATGACGCCCCCGTCGTGCTCCGCGCCTTCCAGTCGCCTGACCTGCGCCGGCAGGCCCCCTGGCCCGTCGTGACGCTCAAGGACGCCTCCGGGTGGATCGCCGCCTGGTCCGGGGTGGGGCACGCGTTCGCGGTGACGGTCGGTGAAGCGGACGGGGGTGACGGGGCGCGGGTCGTCGGGAACGTGGCCGTGGCGCGGATCGACGATCACGGTAATGGGTGGGTCTCCTACTGGGTCGTTCCCGAGGCCAGGGGGAGAGGTGTCGCGGTGGCGGCCACCGAGTTGCTGGCCCGGTGGGCGTTCGAGGTGCGGGGGCTCTTCCGGCTCGAACTCGGGCACAGGACCGACAACCCCGCCTCGTGCAGGGTGGCGGTGAAGGCCGGGTTCCTGCCCGAGGGGGTCGAGCGGGGGAAGCTCAGTTACGAGGGTGTCCGCTACGACGTCGAACGGCACGCCCGCCTGGCCACCGACCCTCCGGCGCCACTGATCCCGCCCGGCCACTGACCGTCCGGCCGCTGACCGTCCGGCCGTCGCGCCGTCCGGCCCCGACCGGCGGCCGAGGTCGGAGTCGGGGTCGCAGTCGGGGTGATGTGGTTCGCCTGGTGAGGCTCGGGGTCGCTGAACTAATCTTTGCGGATGGACAGCGAGAGTCTGGCCGCGGCTGGGCTGCTGGCGGCCCTGGGCCGGGCGTCGGAGATCCTCGCGGAGTTACATCACCCGTTCGTGCGCAGTGAGCGCTTCTCCCACTTCTTCCCGCCCGCGGGCGCGCGCGTGGGCGTCACGTTCGTCCTGCCGGACGGCCGTGAGGTCCGGTTCGAGGTCTCCATCGCCGCCTCCGGGGGCGCGTTCCACGTCGAGGGCGGGGTCGAGGCGGAGGGCGAGCCGCTGCTGGAGTTGCCACGCAAGAGCCTGCCCGGCGTCCGGGACGGGCTGGCCGTGTTCGACGACTACGTGGGGGAGGTGGCGGCTCCGGCGGCGCGGCTCATCGGCCAGCTTCTGGAAGAATTGTCTGACAACTAGACGAAGCGTGTCTAATTGTCAGACAATGACGGCATGGGGAACGGACCTCTTGCCGTGATCGGCGCTGCTGTGCTCTGGGGGACTGCGGGCACGGTCGGACTGCTGGTGTCCACCGGCTCCGCCTCCGACGCGACCGCCCTGGCCGCCGCCAGGCTGGTGATCGGAGGCGCGGCGCTCGCGTTCGTCGCCCGTAGGGGGCTCAGGCGCGTGATCAGGCCCGGCCTTCTGCTCGGCGCGGTGGCCGTGGCCGCGTACCAGCTCTGCTTCTTCGCCGCCGTGACGCGTACGGGGGTCGCCATCGGGTCCGTCGTCGCGATCGGCAGCGGGCCGGTCTTCACCGGGCTGCTCTCCTGGCTCATGCAGGGCCGTCGCCCCACCCGGCGCTGGACCCTGACCACCGCGGTCGCCATCTGCGGCTGCGCGGCGCTGATCGTGGGCGGCGGGGCAGAAGCGGGGACGCGGGCGGTGTCGGGCGTGCTGTTCGCCCTGCTGGGTGGGCTGGTGTACGCGTACTACGCCGTCATGGCGGCCCGCGCGATCGGCCGCGGCGGCGACTCCGACGCGGTGATGGGGGTGATGTTCGGCGGCGCGGCGATCATCATGCTGCCCGTCCTGGCGCTGACCTGGCCCGGGTGGGCGGCCGAGCCGCGCGCCCTGCTCGTCGTGCTCTACCTGGGGCTCGGCACCACGGCCCTGTCCTACCTCCTGTACGGCCGGGGCCTGCGCACCACCCCCGTGGCCACGGCCGCCACGCTGGCCCTGACCGAGCCGGCCGTCGCCGCGCTGCTCGGCCTGGTCGTGCTGGGCGAACGGCTGTCCCCGGTCTCGATCGCCGGGCTGGTCCTGCTGGGGGCGAGCCTGCTCGCGGCGGCCGTACCCGAACGCGGGCTTGAGCCCAAGCCCAAGCCAGAGCCAGAGCCAGAGCCAGGGCCCGAACGCGGGTCCGTGCCGAAGGCCGAGGGGCCGACACGCGCGGCGGATCACGGGCCGGAAATGGAGCTAGAGTCGCAGCCGTGACGTTGCCGCTCAGACCCGTCTCCACCGTTGGCGCGCTCGCCGACGCCCTGCGCAGCAGGGTGTTGTCCGGCGAGATCGCGCCCGGCACCCCGCTGCCTGAGCAGGAGATCGCCGCGACGTACGGCGTGGCCAGGCCGACCGTGCGGGAGGCGCTGGCGAGCCTGGTCCACGAGGGGCTGCTCAGGCGCGAGCGCAACCGCAGCGCCTACGTCCCGGAGGTGACGCTCTCGGACCTCGAAGACCTCATGTACGTCCGCCGCCCCCTGGAGGACCTGATGGCCCGCGCCGTGGTCGGGCGGAGGGTGCCGGAGGCGGAGGCCGCGCTGCACCGGATGGCCGCCCTGCCCCCCGAGGCGCCGTGGTCGGACACCGTGGCCGAGCACATGCTGCTGCACCAGGCGCTGATCGAGGCCGTCGGCAGCCCGCGGCTGGAGCGGCTCTACAGCACGCTGGCCGCCGAGACGCAGCTCGGGGTGGTGCGACTGCGCGAGGTGTACAAGGACAGGGACGTGCTGATCCGCGAGCACCGGGAGTTGCTCGACGCCATCGCGAACGGCCCGGTCGAGGTCGCGCGGGCGGCGGTGGCGGCCCATCTCGGTCACTCGTGGGGCGGCGAGCGCACTCAGCGGTGAGCCCGGCGATCGGCGGGTCGTCCGGTGCATGAGCACCAATGCGCGCGAACCCTTGCGAGACAGCCCCAGAACTCGCAAGAATCGCGGCCATGCACGGCAATCCGATGCCGGACTCCTACGTGTATGTCACGGAAGAGGGCGTCACTCGTCACTATGCGGACGGGAGCGTCGAGGCCCTCGCCTGGGAGGACGTGGTGGAGGTCCGTGTCGTCACCGAAAGTGGCGAAGACGTCCTGTTCATCCTGCTCGACCGTGACGGCGAGGGCTGTGTTGTGCCCCGCTCGGCCACGGACGCCACGTTTCTCACCCGCCTGCGCTATCTGCCCGACTTCGACCTCGACCGGCTGGCCGTGGCGGCCGACTCGGCGCACGACGGGGTCGTGGTCGTCTGGCGCAGCCCCGATCCCCCCTCGGCTCTCCCGGACCTGGAGTACGACTAGCCTCGGGCTTTCGCGGCGAATTTCCCGCGAGTAGACCAGTTACATGAGAAAAGTGCTTCTGAGCTGGGAGGATGGGGCTTGTCTAAGGTCCTGTC